>CACDPV010000072.1 GCA_902554885.1 Paracoccaceae bacterium | reverse complement strand
GCCTTTGCAGGAGAAACCGAGAGAGGCAGGCATTTCGCCATTTGCTACTGCCGATGGAATTATTATGCTAGGAGCCTTTAAACCATCTCAGTATCGCAAACTTTCGCAATGCTTAAAGGAACAGGGTTTTGAAATATGCTCATTGTCTGGTGTGGAACTATGGGATGATGTTTGGTCAAATTCTGAGGATATTTATAAAGAACTCAAGAATGTCTTTATCCAGGAACCGACAGAGAAGTGGCAGCAGCTACTGGATAAATGGGATATTCCCGCTGAGCCTATTTTGACTCTTGAGGAGGCGGTCAAGGATGAACAAATCATAACTCGAGGTTATTATACAAGCACTTCTGAAAATTCAGAGATACGTTTGCCTTCTGCCCCCTTTCAAATGAGCCAAGGTGGACCAGTAATTAACAAAGCCCCACCGACCTTAGGTCAAGACAGTAGAGAAGTACTAAAGGCGATCGGAATGAATGAAAATGAAATTGATCTGCTTTTTTTGGAGAGGATAGTGGAGTGATGCTCGAGTTAACTGCCGTTCCCTTGTACACACTTCCAGAATCTTTTCGACATCGTGGCAAACCGTCTCGCTGGGCAGAGATGACGCGGCCAGGACATAAAATGCATTCATTTCTTGAAGGTGCATTCTTTGACGTAGACCAAAATCTTTGGCTTTCCGATGTGCCCTACGGGCGCGTTTTTCGAATATCACCAGAAGGTTACTGGGAGGTGATGCATGAAATAGATGGAGAGCCTCACTCGATGCGGATTACTAAAGACGGTAGGCATATTGCTGTCGATCACAGGCATGGCCTGATCGAATTTACGGGATATGATAGTTTCAAGGTTTTGAGTAATGGTATTGATAAACAACCGTTTCTAGGTCTCTCAGATATGTGCCTTGATGACGATGGAAGCTTATGGTTTACTGATAGTGGCAGGAGTTCCATTAGTAATCCAAGTGGTCGGGTTTATCGTCGATGTCCAAAGGGAACTCTTAGATTGTTAATTGATTGTGTACCTTATTCGAATGGTATTTGCCTATCGAGTGACAGAAATTTGGTTTACGTAGCTGCTACCCGCGCAAATCAGGTTTGGCAATTTTCCTCAAGGCTTCCAGAATTTGGCCAACCTATGGTCGGTACTTTCATTCAACTTTCTGGTGGTTTAGGTCCGGATGGTTTGGCTAGCAACTCTTTCGGTTGGTTAGCAGTTGCTCAAGCACAAGCAGGGCGTTCCTATTTGTTTGATAAAGTTGGAGATAGACTTGCTGAGATCAGATTGCCCAAAGGACTTTGGACAACCTCAGTAGCATTTCATCCCAATAATGATCGCTTATTATATATAATTGATGCGGAGCATGCTTCAGTTTTCAGTTGCGTAATTCCAGTTTGAGTAGGGAAATGAAGAAAGAGAATTTATTTGGGTATGTACCTGCAATAGCAACACCTTTTAATAAAAAGGGTGAAATAATGGAAGATGCTTTCATTGATTTATTCGAATTTCTTATAGAGCGCGGTGCGACATGCGTCTGTATTGCAGGTGATAATGGAGAAAGCTGGTCATTGTCTGCTGAAGAGCGAGGGCGCCTCGTCCGCCTGGCAAAGGATACTTCTCGGGGCCGTGTCCCAATTATGATGGGCATTTCTGCAACGACAATTGATGCTTCACTATCATATATCAGAGCCGCGGAAGAAAACGGCGCAGATGTGTTGCTATCTATGGCGCAAACCTACGTCTTAAAAGCTTCTGAGGCAGAATTAATGGCGAGATTTGATAAAGTATCCGAGGCAACTAATAAGCCTCTTGTTCTATACAATTCACCGCGTCGAATGGGTTTCTCACTAACAATCGAACAGACTGAAACCCTACTGAATAATCACCATGTAATAGGGATTAAAGAGAGCCAGCGCGATTTTTTCTATCATACGCATTTACTTGAACGACTTGGTGATAAGATGTCGGTAATGACGGGGCCATGTCATTATATCATGCCTGCTTTCGGTTTAGGGGCGAAAGGTTTTATCGCCACTGGTCCTGAATTTACAGATT
>CACDPV010000071.1 GCA_902554885.1 Paracoccaceae bacterium | reverse complement strand
CGCCTGCCTCTGCAGTTCCGGGAGGGTCAATCTGTCCGATAATTGGTATTCCATTACTTCGATAGAAAGTGGCGTGCAGGTTTTCTTCTCCTCGCCTTCTTTCCTTTCCAGGTGACATTAAGATTGCACCATTGGGGGTCATTAAAGAAGCATCATAGGCAAATACAGAATCTGCATTACCCAGGTCATCGCCCTTGATCCAATGGATCTTTACACCAAAATTTTCGAGAGCCGAAACAAATCTGTCATATTCACGGTCAATTTTACTCGGATCAAAATGCTTACCATAGTTCCAAGCGCTTGGTTCTGCTGTTATTATGGACTTTCCTGGACGTCTGAGTGCAACCTCTCTCAGGGGCGCAGTCATTGAAGCCACACCGTAGGTCATTCGTTTCCTTGAACGCGCTCAAGTTCGAGGCAATCCTCCACACAAAGCTTCATAGCTACTTCTTTTGATATGGCAGTACAAAATTCTCCATGCAAACTTGCAATGGACATATTATGAACCAGATCAGCTTCATAATATGTGCCATCATGGCCTAATGTGTTAATGGCAGCACAGGCATCATAAACCAGATAGGTATCAAACCCTAAATTACCAGCCATTCTAACAGTAGTCTCGATGCAATAATTCGTATAAAAACCCATAACCACAAGTCGATCTATTCCACTTCGTCTAAGTTCAAGTTCTAGTGAAGTCCCGATAAACCCACTATTTACGTCCTTGTCGACAACTATATCAGATTCATGGATATCAAGACCTTCAATCTGCTTTCCTGTCTCTAGGCTTAGTTTTAAAGGTGAGTTTAGCTCTCGGGAATTATGCCGTGTGAAGGCTACTTGCTTTCCAAGTCGCCGCCATTCGGTCAAGAGACACCGCATATTTTCTTCTGCACTATCATTATTTCTTTTTCCAGACGGCCCACCGTAATATTTTACGTCGTTAACACCTTCCTGAACATCGACTAACAAGAGAGCCGTAGATTTATCAAATTTTTCTATCATAAATTTTTATATCCATACAAATTTAAGTAGTATCCTTGAGTTAAATACCTTGTCTTTGTTTCTTGCGAAACGCTTCTTGTCCCTCTCGAGCCTCTCTTATACTTTGCCGATCATTTATTTCTGGGACACCTACGTACCAGTCAGCACCACCAGGGGTCCATGAATAAGCATCCGAATTAATAGAAATTACAGTTGTCCTATCTGTCGTTTGAGCCCATTCCATGGCATTTTCCAGGTCAGAGAGGCTCTCGCAATGTTTGGCCAAAGCGCCCATTGCCTCGGCATGCTTGGCAAAATCAACATGTGGGGGGTTATCTTTATTTTTTATCCTCGCATCTTTTAGTAAATTGTTAAAACCAGGTACACCCATACCTGTTTGCAGCCTGTTTATTACCGCAAATCCACCATTATCACACACAACAACAATCATCTTATGACCCGACAGAACTGATGAATAAATATCAGAATTCATCATCATGTATGATCCGTCACCTACCAAGACGATTGGTACGCCATTTCCATTCATGGCCATGGCGTGCCCCCAGGCTCCAGCTATTTCATATCCCATGCATGAAAATCCAAACTCACAGTCGAATGTATTAGATGCCTTCACGCGCCAATTTTTAATTGTTTCTCCCGGCAATCCACCAGCTGCTGTTACCATAGTATCCGTTGGTTTGGCATGCTTATTTACCACTGCAATAACTTGGGCATAACTTGGGAACGAGGCATTTGTGGGCGCCTGCCCTTTATCGATCGCTTCATTCCAATCGGAATAAAGTTTGCGTGCCTCATCTATACGACTCGCATTACAAACCCATCCTTCAAGTCTTGAATTGAGCTCCTCTAAACATTCTAAAGCATCACCAACAATTGGATTTGAAAAATGCTTTTTTGCATCGAAGCGAGCAGTATTGATATTTATAAATTTAGCATCGTACCGAAAAGTCGTCCAAGACCCTGTAGTAAAGTCCTGAAGTCGGGTTCCTACAGCAATTACTACATCTGCACTCTCTGCTAATTCTTTAGCGGCGTCAGTTCCTTCGATACCTATTGCTCCAACGTAAAATGGATGATCATGAACGAA
>CACDPV010000070.1 GCA_902554885.1 Paracoccaceae bacterium | reverse complement strand
TTATTGTGAATTTGATTTGGTTTACGCAAGATTGCTCCAGTTTTCCTTGACAGTCGTAAAAATCTCCACGTATTTTTTATATCTCATTTATTGCAGACTAAAGGATTAAAAATGAGTTTTTTGACGCAAGAGCAGAAGGACACTTTTTGGCAGACCGGATTTCTTGTTATTGAGGACGCTGTAACTGCGGAGGAATTAGAAGGATTACGCAACGTATTCTCTCGCTGGGTAGAAGAAAGCCGTGAGTATAAATCCGATTATGGAGAAACGCTTGATGGTCGTCCTCGCTTTGATCTGCAACCTGGCCATAGTGCTGAAAAACCTGGTCTACGACGTATCCAATCTCCAGAAGAAGTATCTGATTTATTTGCAAATATTATGCGTAATGCCTCTACAGTTGATTTTTGCGCTGAGCTAATTGGACCAAGTATTCGTTTTCACCACGGCAAGGTTAATTCAAAGCTTCCTGGTACAGCAACCCAGGTGAACTGGCATCAAGACTTTCCATTTGAGCCAATGTCTAATGACGATATGATTACTGCTTTGTTGTTCGTTGATGATGTAACTTTGGAAAATGGACCGCTCGAAGTGCTACCTGGTACACATAAAGGCCCTATCCATTCTCACTGGCATAAAGGTGTATTTACAGGTTCTGTAGATCAAGGAATCATCGATGCGCAAAATAACAAAATTGTAAAGTGTACTGGAAAGGCCGGATCAGTCTGTTTGATGCATGCAAGGCTTCTGCATGGTTCCGCTCCAAATTTATCTGACAGTTCTCGTACGCTTTATATAACTACCTATTATGCGGAGGATGCGATAGAATTGAGTCCGAACCACCTTCCCAGCACTTTAACCCATGAGTTAGTTCGAGGCGAGGTAAGTGGCAGAGTGCGTTGTTCACCTTATGAAATGGCCGTGCCTGCACTGCCGGCGGGGACATCTTTCTTTTCGCAGCAAGAGAGCGAACTCGCAGGATAATGACTTTCTGTTCACCGTTACAGCTAAGAGGATAGACTGTGACACAATCTATCGAGATACTAAAGTTTGATACTGATCATGGCCTCGGTACGCGTGCTCGCTTAGGTCTAATTGTTCTTCAAACTGATCAAACAATAGAACATGATTTTGCGCATATTTTTTGCAATGAGAACGATGTTTCCCTACACGTAGCCCGTATTCCAAATGCAATGGAAGTATCGCCAGAAACTCTTCGCCAGATGTCAATAGATTTACCACGTGCTGCGGAGCTTTTACCGTCGCAATTTGGTTTTGATGTCGTTGGGTATGGTTGTACCTCCGGCGCGACATTGATTGGTGAGGAAGAAGTGGGTAAGTTAATTAGAGATATTCACCCTAAAGCTGCTACAACAAATCCAATCACAGCAACCAAAGCAGCTTTGTCCGCGCTTGGTACAAAGAAGATTGCTTTGTTGACCCCTTATCCGGTAGATGTCACGATGAGGATGCAGGCCAATTTGGAAGCAGCTGGCTTCGCCACCATTGCCGTAGGAACTTTTGGACAATCAGACGACTTCACAGTGGGCCGCATCACTTCTGATAGCATCTTTGACGCCATCAAGCAGGTCGGAGCTAACAGTGATTGTGATGCAGTGTTTGTCTCTTGTACAAGTTTAAGAGCATTAAAAATAATCCCAGCAGCTGAGGCAGCGATTGGAAAGCCTGTTATCTCGAGCAACCAAGTATTAGCATGGCATATGCTCCGATTGGCTGGAATTAGTGATCAAATACAAAATACTGGCCATTTATTTATTAAATGACCAGTAGGATAAAGGCTTCAATGATAAGTTAGTTTACGAAATTAAAAATAAACACTTCGCCTTTGCGACACGTTTAGCGATAAGCGTTAGATGCGCCAGTTTGGGTCGTCTTGGGCTTAGCAATTGCTGCGACCATATCGTTAAGCGAAACTTGCCCAATAGATTTGCCTTCTTTCATAACTGTAACCAAGTTTTGATCCGACACAATCATCTCTTGCATAGCTTCCTCGATTGAAAGGTCACTATCCAATGGTAAACCCTTTTTTGTACCCGAGTCATGGGATAGAGTGCTGAGCGTCAAAACTCGAGCCCTATTCACATCTTTTGTAA
>CACDPV010000069.1 GCA_902554885.1 Paracoccaceae bacterium | reverse complement strand
GTCTGAAGCTCATACGGAAGCGTTGATTGATAGGTTTGATAAAAATCCAAAGCCCATGTGCTACGAGGAAAGCTTTTTAGCGACTAAGTGGCAAGAATTTATCAATATTAATAAGATTAGTGAGAGTAAAGTAGACCCAAATGAGTTCATAAGATGGACATACGCTAAAGCTTTATCACATCGTCAACCTCGCTATGAAAAAATGTCGAATTGGGGCATAACCGTCAAAGCAGAAGATATTGAAAAAGTGAAAAATACTAATCAATTCAACTTATTAATTGAAAGTACATTAGCAAATAAGTAAAAGACGAGCTTGTTCGTAGTAAAAGCAGAAGAACCGAAAGGCAAATATAAATGCCAATAAAAATTCCGTCCGATTTACCAGCTTTTGATGTCCTGAAAAATGAAGGCGTCATGGTGATGGACGATTTTAAAGCAAAACGGCAGGACATAAGACCTCTGAGGATTGGTCTTTTAAATCTAATGCCAAAAAAAATCCAAACTGAAAATCAGTTTGCACGAGTTATAGGGGCTACCCCTCTGCAAATAGAACTCTCACTTATTAAAATATCTGCTCATGAGACAAAAAATACTGCAGCTAATCATATGGAAACATTTTATCGCTCATTTGAAGATGTAAAATCGAGTAGGGACAAATTTGACGGCCTCATTATAACTGGGGCACCAATAGAACATTTAGATTTTGAAACAGTATCTTACTGGAGGGAATTAACAGAAATATTCGAATGGACCCAGTCGAATGTTCACTCTGTATTTGGTGTTTGTTGGGGTGGGATGGCAATGTTGTATCATTTTTATGGGATTAAAAAATATGATCTCAAAGAAAAGGCATTTGGCTGCTTCAGACATAATAACATTGAACCATCTTCTCCATATCTCAGAGGATTTTCTGACGACTTTATTATCCCAGTCAGCCGATGGACGGAACTACGTCAGACAGAAGTGGATAAAATTAAAGATCTTAAAACTTTACTGGCAAGCACAGAAGTTGGTCCATGCTTAATTGAGGATAAAAAACATAACGCTCTCTGTATATTTAATCATTTTGAATACGATAGCGATACTCTGAAGCAAGAATATGATAGAGATATAAAGGAAGGTAAAAAAATCTTTTTTCCAAAGAATTATTATCCGGATGATGATCCCCAGAATAATCCAAAAAATAGATGGCGAAGCCACGCTCATTTACTTTACGGCAACTGGATAAACGAAATTTACCAAACAACTCCATACGATTTAAATGTCATCGGTTCTAAAAAAAATAGTTAGCAAACAATAGTCAAGAAATGGACCGCTCTTAAGCGGCCCATTGTTTTATATATAATCTTAATATAGAAACTATCGCTTTGAAAACTGAAATGAGCGACGCGCCTTACGCTTACCAAACTTTTTACGTTCCACAACACGACTATCGCGCGTTAGAAAACCTGCAGACTTTAGAGCTGCTCTCAAAGATGGATCATACAATTGTAACGCTTTTGATATACCATGCTTCACTGCACCAGCCTGACCCGACAAGCCACCGCCTTTAACTGTCGCCTTTACGTCGAATTGATCCTCAACGCCGGCCACCTGAAATGGCTGCCTTAGGATCATTTGAAGAACCGGTCTAGCGAAATAGCCATTCATTTCTTTTTCATTAACGACAATCTTTCCAGATCCAGGTTTAATCCAAACCCTTGCGACTGCATCTTTTCTCTTTCCAGTAGCGTAAGACCTACCTAGATCATCTCGGATTGCAACTCGCGGCGCTGTAATTTCCACTGCTGCTACATCCTCAGATGAGATTGTATCCAGATCGCTCAGTGATTTAATATCTTCACTCATTATCTTGTCACCCGTGTATTTTTAGAATTCATTGATTTCACGTCGAGAACGCTTGGCTCTTGAGCCTCATGCGGATGATCTGTTCCAGCATACACCCTAAGGTTGGTCATTATTTGTCGACTCAGTTTATTACCCGGCAACATTCGCTTTACGGCCTGAATAATAACACGTTCCGGATGAGCTCCATCCAAAATTTCTTGCTTGGTTCTCGATTTTATTCCACCTGGATAACCTGTATGCCAGTAAAAGTTTTCTTCTCTTTTTTTACCAGTCATCTGAATT
>CACDPV010000068.1 GCA_902554885.1 Paracoccaceae bacterium | reverse complement strand
TTTGGTTAACAAGGTTGTTCCTAAAGAGCAGCTTATGGACGCAGCGCGCGAATGGGCAGCCTCAATAGCTTGGTCTGCGCCTTTAGCAATGCAGTCTGTCAAGGAAGTGCAACGTGAAATCGAATGTGTGCCGTTGGAAAAGGCATTTCATAAAATGCGTGCTGACCCAATGCCAACATATCGGAAAATGCTTAAGTCTGAAGATGCCAAAGAAGGCGTTGCCGCATTTGTAGAAAAACGCAATCCAAATTTTAAAGGTGAGTGATGTTTTCCGATCCTAAGTCAGTAACGCGTATTTCAAGTCTTGGGGCAGGTCCAATCGGTGGAGGTTGGACGGCGCATTTCCTGGCGCGCGGGTATGATGTCACCGCGTATTTGCATGATAAGAATGAAAAAAATTCTTTTATGGCTATTTTAAAAACAGCTTGGGTAAGCCTTGAAGAGTTGGGACTTGCGCCCGGTGCATCGATGGATAGGTTACGCATTGTTACTGATTTGGAAGAAGCGCTTGAGGGTGCTGATTTCGTGCAGGAAAGTGGTCCAGAGCGACTCGAAATTAAGCAGGAATTATATTCAGAAATGGGAAGAATATTACCTCCATCGATAATTATTGGATCTTCAACTTCTGGCTTGATGATGAGTGATATTCAGTCTGATTGTCCAACTCCAGAGAGAACAGTTATTGGTCACCCTTTCAACCCGCCTTACCTTTTGCCTCTGGTTGAAATTGTGGGTGGAAAGAGGACTGCTCCAGAAGCTGTTGCCTGGGCTGGAGAATTTTATAGGGCTGCGGGCAAGGCTCCTTTGATGATGAAAAAAGAAATTCCAGGATTTGTTGCTACTCGCCTTCAGGAAGCTTTATGGCGTGAAGCTTTACATATGGTTGCCAACGATGAGGCTACACCAGAGGATATCGATAATGCTCTAATGAATGGACCAGCACCGCGCATGGCAGCGCAAGGCCAATGCATGGCTTTTCATGTGGCATGTGGCACAGGAGGAATGGCCACAAATTTAGATCAGTTCGGGCCAGCACTCAAACTACCTTGGACAAGACTGGAGGCTCCTGAACTCACTACAGAGTTGAGGGATCGTATGGTTGATGGTTGCAATGCAGTGGCTAAAGATCAAGCATTTGAGGATATGGTCGCTCAGCGTGACCGCGAAATAGTTGGAGTTTTAAATGCCTTACGTCAGGCTCGTCTGATGTGATCTTTTGGTGGTTTACCATTTAAGGTATCAAGGAAATCTGAGAGGGAACCTGGCCAAGTGGGTGCAGGTTCGTCTTTAGGCCAAGCTTCCCGATAATCTGAGGGTCGTCGTCCAAAAAACTTTCCAAAAGAGAAAGCGAAATGTGACATTGTATTAAACCCAGAAGCCGTGGCTATTTGCCGGATGCTCATATCTGTAGAGATTAATAGCAAGCGTGCATTTTGCAAACGCTTTAACAAACCAAACTGTACTACTGTGCATCCAACATTTTTCTTGAATTGCCTCTCTAATTGGCGTTGCGAAACACCTAAGAAATTTGCAATCTGTGGTACTGTCAGTGGTTCTTCTATATTATTTTCGATTAATGTCATGGCTTCGCGTAGTAAAGGCCGCATCGTTTCGGTACTCCGTCCCATTGTGCTGCGCTGGGGAGAAGCTGCAGACCGAATTGGATGATGCAGCATCTGATCTGCAATTTCACCAGAAAAGCTACTTCCGTTCAGCTCTTCAATTAGGCGCAGCATTAAATCTACACCTGCTAATCCGCCGGAACATGTCATTACTTTACTGTCGAGTGTGAAAAGGCTCTCTTCCACTTCGACACGATCAAAGTTTTCTTTAAACCCATTGAGCCATGACCAGTGTATAGTAGCTAACTTCCCATCCAGTAAACCAGCCCGCGCTACAATGTAAGACCCTAGCTCTACACCACAAATCCGCTCACCTGCGCGAGCACGTTTTCTGAGCCAGGCAGTTAATCTTTGATTGTGGTAATGCTCCGTTCCCCAACTTCCAAGAATAAAAGCAAATTCTGCAGGCTGTAAGTTATCATTTGCGGTCTTAATTGTTGCGGTCATCCCATTGCTTGCTGTAATTTTTGAACCGTCGAACGAAGCAACCTCCCAAGAAAATGTTGATGTAGGTGCCAAATAGTTCGCTATTCGGAGTGTTTCAATCATAGTGATTAAAGTCGCAATGTTGA
>CACDPV010000067.1 GCA_902554885.1 Paracoccaceae bacterium | reverse complement strand
TCGGTACTCCCAAAGAAATTTTTGAGGGCGAAAATAGGGTTGCTCTTACCCCTGACAGTGCTCTTCAACTCCAGAAGTTAGGTTATGAGTGTTTGATTGAAAGCGGCGCGGGAAGCGCTGCAGGGTATTCGGACAAAGTTTATAAAGAGGCTGGTGTAAAGATTGTCAAAACGGCAGCTGCTTTATGGAAAGACTCTGAAATAGTTACTAAGGTTCGCCAACCCTCTGCCGCCGAGCTTAAAAGATTGTCCGCGGGCCAAACGTTGATTTCGTTTTTCAATCCAGCTGCAAATGAACAGGGTTTAGACCTGGCTAAAACTAAAAAAGCAAATATCATAGCGATGGAAATGGTTCCAAGAATTAGCCGTGCTCAAAAGATGGATGCGCTTTCTTCGATGGCTAACATAGCTGGATATAGAGCTGTTATTGAAGCGAGTAATAATTTTGGAAGGTTTTTTACTGGTCAGGTGACTGCAGCGGGCAAAGTGCCCCCTGCGAAAGTACTCATAATTGGAGCTGGTGTTGCTGGTCTTGCTGCAATTGGAACAGCTACTTCTTTAGGAGCTATCACTTATGCTTTTGACGTAAGGCCAGAAGTGGCAGAGCAAGTAGAGTCGATGGGTGCTGAATTCGTATATCTTGATTTTGAAGAACAACAGCAAGACGGTGCTAAAACTGGTGGGTATGCTTCAGTTTCATCGCCAGAGTTTAGAGAGGCTCAACTCGCTAAGTTTAGAGAGTTAGCACCCGAGGTTGATATTGTTATTACCACGGCACTTATCCCAAATCGTGATGCTCCAGAATTATGGACCTCTGATATGGTCAAATCAATGAAACCAGGCTCGGTTATAGTTGATTTAGCCGCTGAGAAAGGTGGTAACTGCAAGCAAACCGTGCTGGATGAAAAAGTAGTTACAGATAATGGCGTTACTATCATTGGATATTCGGATTTTCCAAGCAGGATGGCTGCGCAGGCGTCAAATTTATACGCAACTAATATTAGGCACATGATTAGTGATCTAACTCCGGATAAAAATGGAGAAATAAATCATAACATGGAAGATGATGTGATTAGGGGATCAACGGTTGCTTTTGAGGGAGAAATAACTTATCCACCACCACCACCAAAAATAAATGCCATTGCGGCAAAAACGCAGGAAAAGCCGAAGGAGCTTTCTCCCGAGGAGTTACGAGAGAAAGAGCGAGAAGACTTCAATACTCAGACGCGACAACAGGTTATCTTGTTAGCGGTTGGTGGTGCAATTACATTAGGTGTTGGGCTAGTTGCTCCGGCTAGTTTTATGCAGCATTTTATCGTTTTTGTCCTTGCAGTCTTTGTCGGGTTTCAAGTTATATGGAACGTCAGCCATGCACTTCACACTCCACTAATGGCTGTTACTAATGCAATATCTTCTATCATTATCCTTGGTGCGTTAATGCAAATAGGTTCAGGCTCATTCTTAGTGATCTTACTTGCAGCATTATCGGTTTTTATGGCTGGTATTAATATTTTTGGTGGGTTTCTCGTTACAAGGCGAATGCTCGCTATGTTCCAGAAATCTTAAGGGGTTAGAATTATGGAATTAGGATTTACTACTGCCGCATATGTTGTAGCTGCTGTTTTATTTATACTTTCTTTGGGTGGATTGTCTGGTCAGGAAAGTGCAAAGCGCGCCGTATGGTATGGTATAGTTGGGATGGCTCTAGCCGTATTTGCAACATTAATTGGACCAGGTTCTGGCTTATGGGCATTGTCGATTGTTCTTATTGCAGCCGGTGGTGTGATTGGATATTTTTTAGCAGCCAGAGTTGAAATGACGCAAATGCCTGAACTTGTGGCAGGTATGCACGCTTTGGTAGGACTGGCGGCTGTTTTTGTTGGTTTTAATGCTGATTTAGAAATCAAAAATGTTTCTTCGGCTATAACTGCAGAAACTGTAAAAGATTTAACGGGCTTCGCTGCGTTGGTTGCTAAAAAATCTGCGGTGGAAATAAATATATTGCGAGTTGAGCTATTTTTAGGCGTATTTATTGGTGCTATTACCTTCACTGGGTCGATAATTGCTTATGGTAAATTATCAGGTCGCGTTACTTCTGCTGCTGTGAAGCTGCCCGGTGGGCATTTTTTAAATGCTGCAGCCGCTATTGGTTCCGTATTATGCTTAGTTTGGTACCTACAAACTGGCGGGATGTTACCACTTCTTTTAATGACTATT
>CACDPV010000066.1 GCA_902554885.1 Paracoccaceae bacterium | reverse complement strand
CACAAACTCACCAGAAACGGCACTAAGGACAGTACTTGTACCTAAGCCCATAACTTCTGGAACAAAATGACCAATTGCACTCAAAAAGATAATAGCAACTGCATATTTTAGAAATACATTTGAGAAAAATTTCGCAGAAGTTTTGTTGAAAAAAAAATTAAACTATTCATGAAAACTATGGCCACAATTCCGAAAAGTGGCCCTGCAATAAACGATACATATAAAATGGTTAAAAAATCAAATTCCACTTTTGATATAGGAAATATTAAACTCTCACCCCAGAGCGCCGTAGATAAGCCAAAAGCTACGCATGATGCAATTGCTATAGAAAGAACAGCTTTATGCGAATAATGCCTCATTATAGCTTCGTGGGCGAATACCATACCAGCGAGAGGGGCACCAAAACCAGACGAAATCGCAGCGGCAACGCCTCCGCCTATGTACAAATCCAAAGATAATTGAAATGGAAGCTTTTCTTTCAGCCATGAACCGATTGTGGAACCAAAATGGACAAGAGGCCCATATTGCCCTACACTTGCCCCTCCACCGGCCGAAATAAAGGCAGCCAGAGTACTAAGTATACCAGATTTGATATCTGCCTCATTATCTGGCCTATGCGCGTAAAAAATACTATCCGCAATTCCCTGAAAAGGCTTTCCAGAGTTGATTTTCTTTACTTGGTGGACAATAAATACGGCAATACTTAAGGTAAATATATAGTAAAAAAAACCGTATGAGCTGTTGATTATTTGTGAAAAGCCATCTGAAATTAATATGACCCCTACCCGAAAATAATGAGCCGCTGAAGCTCCAACTAACCCTAAAATTGATCCAATGATTATTGAAGTAATGATAAATTTTATCGCGTAATTTAAATTCGAATTTACCATCATAAACTTTTCACGAATTTTCAGACTTTGTCTGTTTTACATGTTCAATCAACGCGTCTGCCTGCAATTTAGACATTCCAAACTTTTTCCTCAATTCATCAAGAGTTACCTCTTCGTCACTATCCAAGAAACCATCTAATAAAGCGGTCCTAACTTGGTCTTCAAAGATAATCTTTCTTCGGTCCATTTGAGCGTTAAAAGAATTAGCAACAATACCAGTAAGAAGTGCCACAACAGTGACCCCAAAAATTGCAGTAAAAGCAGCTATGCATTTTCCCATAACTGTTACTGGGCTCACATCTCCATAACCCACTGTAGTAAGCGTTATAATAGCCCACCACATAGCATCTGGAATTGACCTAAAATCCTCTGGTTGGACCTTATTTTCAGCAAAATAAATTAATGAAGAAGACATGACAAAAGCGACGATAAATATATATAAAGTGGTAAGAAAAGATCGCTTTTCCTCCATAATAGCACCAAATAAATCCTCTAGAGCAGAATTATAAGCGTTCAACTTTAAAATTCGAATAAGCCTTAGAGTTCTCAAAACACGTAAGTCTAAACCTGGGAAAAAAGCCTGCAAATAAAACGGCATAATCGAAAGAAAATCGATCAACCCATAAAAACTCTTTATATACGACCATCTGGAGTGAGCAGCATGATTTCTCTTCACAATTGGACGTTTGGCAGGAGCGGACCATATTCTTGCAAGATATTCGATTGTAAAAACAATTACTGAAAATACTTCAAAAAAATAAAACGCTTCTTTAAATCTTTGTTCAAGCTCCGGAACAGATTCTAAAGTTACTGCTACAAGGTTCAATATGACGAGAATTGAGAGGGTATAATCACAAAATTTTGAAAGCTTGTCACCCACTGTCGCAGGTTCCAGAATGCGTAAGACGTGCCCCTGTAACTTCTGGTATTGATTATCCATGAAACGTTAGCCTAGGTAGATTTGTAAATTTTGTATCTCTTTTAACAAATCATGGGCTGATATTCAAATACCCCACCTTCTTACTGGTCCAGAATCAATGTGAATAAAGCCTGGATAGAAACCAAGGCCTCCAGAACAAATATTCTTTGCGGCAGATCGAAGTTTCTTTTGTGACACCTCTTTAATTGCAAAATCAATAGCCTTTCCAGCAATGTGAAATGAATTTTTTGCAACATTTTTACTTCGAACTCTTAGTTTTTCATTCGTTTTTTGGGTCCTGTAACCAGAAGTTATTTGAACATTTATGGTAGCGTTCCGACCAAGAACTTCCTCACAAATGCTAAATAGGTTTTTTAGGACTTCTGAATCCATTGGAATTGATTTATTTT
>CACDPV010000065.1 GCA_902554885.1 Paracoccaceae bacterium | reverse complement strand
GAAGTATGTATGGTAAAGAAAAGAAGTTGTCTAGTGGCGTAATTTAATTTTGCTAAAATACTGATAGACAAAAGTGATTAAAAGCCTGAAGAAGCTTTTTGACTTAACAAATCAACAAATCTTTGTCTTTCAGAAACGGGCGATCTTAGTGATAATTCATTGAAAACTTTTTTTGTCAAAAAATACCCCGTCAGTTTTAATCCATCTATGATACTATCTGAGTTACCAGAACCTTCTAAAATAATAGATGGAAGGTGCAATAACTTTGGAACCCACTTTCCGGCAGCTTGTTCACTAATGGCTCGCCCAGTCCTCGGCGATACATAGCAGAGGTTCTCAGTGCTTCCTGAAACAGCACACTTCGACAGATCAAGGCCATAACCAAGTACAGTCAACAGTTCCAGTTCCCAACGAAGATACGCCATAGGCCAGATAACTGGTTGATTGAGAAGGTCCAATAAATCTTCCGTTGTTCGATAAAAATTATCATAGGCCTGTCTCTCGGGTAAAACTCTAGACAAAATTGTACTAACAGACGTCAAGCCAGCCGCTAGAATTCGATCACTCATGGCATGAACGGTGCGAGCCCTAACTAACTCAACTTTAAACGAACCAAGGTGATCTTGTAATCGTGCTCTCCAAGTTAGATCTAGCTGAGCTCCCACCTGTAGTATTGGTGCAAACTTTCGTGATGACCCACCCTTGACAACACCCATATACCGTCCTCGGCCGGAACAAAAGGTATCTATAATTAATGATGTTTCACCATACTTTCGTGTAGCTAATAATATACCGACCGAGCGCCATTCCATTCTATAAAGCTAGAATAATCACTAAAACTCGTCTAGGTAATTTTGACCATCGGCACTCTCTATTTCAACCACCCATAAATCTGGATCATTAACTTTTTGCCTTTCTAGTAGAGTATCTACTTCCACATCTAAGCCCTCCAAAATTTTAACCCATTCATTTCTATTATTATTAAGGTCAAAGGTCTTTTGATATAGTTGTGCAGATCCATCCCTCCTTATTACCTTTACTAAAATAGCCCCTGACTGGTCATCACCATGAGCAGTAACGTATGCGGCTATAGTTTGAAGTTCCAACCTTTTTAGGTAAGCCTGTACCCATATTTTACTTCTCAGCCGTGCCATTAATTTCCATCATTAAAATCAAGACCCATTTCGGCATATCTTTCCGCTTCGTTTAGCCACTTTTCACGAACTTTTATTTGACAAAATAAATGCACTCTTCTCCCCATAAAACTCTCAAGCTCTTCTCTTGCAGCAATGGAAATAGCCTTAATTGTTTCACCACGATTACCCAAAATAATACCTTTATGGCCGCTTCGGGAAACGTAAATAATCTGATCAACCCTCACACTGCCGTCCTTTCTATCATTCCAATTTTCCGTTTCGACAGTTAACTGATAGGGAAGTTCTTGATGCAATCTAAGAATGAGTTTTTCACGTGTAATTTCTGCAGCAATCATTTTCATTGGTAGGTCAGCAATTTGATCCTCAGGGTAAAACCATGGACCATCTGGCACTTTATTCGCTAACCACAGTTTTAGATCTTTTGTACCAAATCCCCGGTCAGCAGAAATTAAAAATGTCTTTGAAAAACTGAATAGTTCATTCATTTGCTTGGTTAAAGATAAAAGCACTGGCGACTTAACTTTATCAATTTTGTTTATAGCAAGTACAACCAACCTAACTTTACTAGAAGTAGAGAGATCTCTAACGATCCTTTCCACACCATCTGTAAGACCTCTATGCGCCTCAACAAGCAAAACAATCACATCAGCATCTGCCGCCCCACCCCAAGCGGCAGCTACCATCGCCCTGTCCAACCGGCGTCTTGGCTTAAATAAACCCGGGGTGTCAACAAATACTATTTGAGAGTTACCTTCGATAACAATACCGCGAATTTTGGTCCGAGTTGTCTGAACTTTGTGAGTAACTATCGAAACTTTCGAACCTACAAAATGATTGAGAAGCGTAGACTTTCCAGCATTTGGTTCTCCTATAAGGGCCACAAAGCCTGCTTTCTTCATTCTTTATCCTTTAAAGTTTCTAACATCATTTTTGCTGCTGCCTGCTCTGCATCCCTTTTATTTCCAGCCTTCGCACACATTTTTTCCCCAGTTTTTAATTTTACCTGTATATTGAAAATAGGCGAGTGGTCGGGTCCAAAGCGATCAATTAGTGTATAGACTGGTGGTTCAAGTTGACGCGCTTGAGCCCATTCTTGTAAACGCGTTTTGGAATCCCTAGCGTCTAACTCAACACCAGAAATTCTTTTTGCCCATAATCGCAAAATTGTGTCTTTCGCTGCTAGAAACCCACCATCTAAATAAAC
>CACDPV010000064.1 GCA_902554885.1 Paracoccaceae bacterium | reverse complement strand
TTTAAACGTAGGGAGTTTGGAGATGAGTTCGTCTTATAGGCAGTTTTGTCCGGTGGCAATGGCGGCGGAAGTATTAGAGTCTCGCTGGACTTTGCTAATTATTCGCGAGTTATGTTTAGGATCAAAGCATTTCAATGATATTAGGCGGGGAGTGCCTAAAATGTCTCCCACGCTTCTTTCCAAACGATTAAAAGAGCTAGAGTGGCATGGTATTCTTAAACGGGTCACAAGTCCTGGTTGCTCGCGGAAAACCGAGTATGTTTTAACACAAGCTGGAAATGAACTTTTCGACGTTATTAATGCTGTAGGCACCTGGGGTAAACGATGGATAGATATGAGACATCATCTCGATAGTGCTGAGGAGAACTTATTAATTTGGGATATTCGAAGAAACCTCCGCATTGAGAGTTTTCCAATGCACAGAGCCGTTCTGCAAATTTATATTAAAGATGTCCCTAAGAAAACGTCAAATTGGTGGTTCGTTTTCGACGGAAAGCAGAGGCCAGATGTTGGTTATCTCGACCCAAGTTTAGATGTAGATCTCTATATAGAAACTAGTCTTTCTTCACTTACAAAAATATGGCTCGGAGAAAGTACTACCTCCATTGAACGGGAAACCGGTTTGTTTGAGCTAGATGGCTCACAAAAACTGATAGAAACTTTCGAAAGTTGGTTCGGAAGCAGTAATTTTGCTGCTATTCCAAAACTAGCAATTGCCTCCTAATTCAACAACTACTATATTATCAAATTTTTAATAACCACTCGTGCCTTTACTTAAGTTTCAAACCTATCGTAATTAAGTCTTTAGAAAACTGCAGGCTGTCAGATGGCATTTCTCCGTCGAGAATTCTTGCCTGCTCGAACAATACCCGGCATAGAGATTTTTGAGTTTCCGAAGGAAGCGCTGGCAGCTTTTTTATCAAGTCATGGTTAGTGTTAATTTCTAATATTTTTTTGCTACCCTCAAAGTCTGGGTTTTGAGCTTTAAGGATTCTTTCTAAATTAAAATCTAATCCACCTTCACCAGCTACGAGGCGCACGGGGCTATCTATAAGATTGTTAGACGCTTTTACGTCCTCAACCATCTCACCTAGGCATTCCTTTATGATAGGTGAATAGGTTTCATCGGCGTTCTCAGTCTCTTCAACATCCCCATCCTTAGCGTCACCAAGTTTTGTGATATCATACTTTTCTCGAGATATAGATACGAAGTTTTTTTCCTGAAAGCTTCTCATTTGAGAAGTCCAAAATGCGTCGATAGGGTCCGTCATAAGCAAAACATCAATACCTTTTGCTTTGAAGCCTTCAAGATGTGGACTTGACTGAGCTTGTGCTAACGTATCTGCGGTTAAAACGTATATTTTATCCTGCCCATCCACCATGGAATCGATGTAGCTTTGGAGTGTTATTAATTTGTCTTCCTTGTGTGAATGTACCTTTATAATTTCCGCTATTTTGTCCTTATTTTCTATGTCTTCGTATAGACCTTCTTTTAAGACTTTACCAAATTGCTCCCAGAAAGCATCGTATGTTTCTTCATCTTTTTTTAATCTTTTTTTGAGTTCGGAAAGAACACGCTTTGTCAGTGACTTTGAAATTTTCTTTAATACAGGATTATTTTGGACCATTTCCCGACTTACATTCAGGTCTAAACTTGTGGTGTCCAGGATACCTTTGATAAATCTAAGCCAAGTGGGAATAACACCATCTAAATCATTACTAATGAAAACTCTGTTTATATACAGACTGATTTTTGTTTTTCTTTCTGGGTCAAATAGATCAAATGGGGCTGTTTTAGGAATAAAAAGGAGATTAGTAAATTCTAATGTGCCCTCGGACTTATTGTGTAAGGTTGCAAATGGTTCGTCAAAAGCCCCAAAGGTCGAACTGTAAAATTCCTTATATTCTTCTTTGGAAATTTCAGAGGCTGACTTTGTCCATATCGCTGTCGCACTATTTACTTGCTCAATTTCTCCGTCGGCTTCTTTAATATTAATTGGAAAACTAATATGATCAGAATATTTTTTTATGAGTCCTTTAATTTTGTCAGGATCAGCAAATTCTTTGGCGTCTTTTTTAAGGGATAATCTTATTTTAGTTCCGACAGCTTGCTCCTCCTCAGAAGTGCTGATTGAGAAACCACTTTGTCCATCACTTTCCCACGAACTACATTGGGTATCACCGGCTTTTCTACTAACTACTTCCACCTTGTCAGCTACCATAAAGGCAGAGTAGAAGCCGACGCCAAATTGTCCAATTAAGGTTTTTGCCGCATCTTTGGAGTTTTCCTCTCCCTCCATTTCTTTCAAGAAGGCTGATGTCCCTGATTTGGCAATCGTTCCTAATGTTTCAGCGAGCTCGGCTTCAGTAAGTCCTATGCCGGTATCAGTAATCTCAATT
>CACDPV010000063.1 GCA_902554885.1 Paracoccaceae bacterium | reverse complement strand
TGCTGATGGCGAATTTTTAGGGAAAATAGAGTTGCACGCGTTAATTGGTAAATCAGCGGATAGCAAAATTGAAAAATTTGCTGATAAAAATTGCGTAACATTAAAACACGATGCCTCATTACAGCAAGCAATGGAGGCGGCGGCCAATTTCGTTGGGGAAGCTATTCCAATTATCAACCGAGAGACTAACCGCGTAGTTTCAGTTATTACGGAGGGTGCAATTTTTGAAGCCTATTTAAACGTCCAGGATACAGTAATAGATATGGAAAAAAGATGATGAAAAAATACTTTGTGGAAGAATATCTTTTTCAAAAGTTTCAGCATTGGATGGATATTTTATATATTCGTTTTTTAAAATTTTTGGTTGTTTTTACTATCGGCATACTTCCATATCATTGTGTTCAAGCTCAGCAAGATTTTAGATGTGCGGTTAGATTGACTTTTGATAGTGATAATACCGGCTCTGTTGCAAATTATGTTCTCAGTCTGCAACTTAAAAATACAAAAGGAAGGAATGTTACCGGTGCGTCTATACTCTACAAGGACAGTCAGGGGCAGGTGATTGGAAATACATTTCTCGAATGTTTAAATAGCCCGGAGGGTATTAAGCCCGGTAGTTACGGGGATTGTAAGGTAGTGCTTCAGCGTGTAGACGGAGAATTTCTTGATACTTTTGGTACAGAAAAGTGGACGGAAATTGTAAATACGCAATTAAGTTATTTAAATGACATACAATACTGCGACTTGCTTGGATTTTCTTATTAACTAATCAAAGTATAGTTCTGTTACTGCCATTTCAAAATCAGAGATGTCCGCGCTGTAATAGGCAGAATGCAACATATTATATGTCTGTCGAACTTTGGGTACATCTGATCTAATGAGGTGACTATAATTTATAGAAGACTCCATTTTATATCTTACTTTTTCATTTATAATGAATTCAATAATGTTACTATTCATACCTTTCGAATTAAGCTTTATTTTTGCACCCACCAAGTTCTTTTTTGATAAGTTTTCAACCGTTGCCATTATTCTGAAAGCATGAATTTTCTCATCGATCATAACAGATTTGAAAAGGGGTAAATGAATTTTAAGATGAGGATCATCTATTTGTTGTTTTGAACAAAAAACTGGAATTTCTTGTTCCAAATAACAGCTCACAACAAATGATTTCAAGTCATCGTCTCTTAGGTATTCTGCCTTCGTACTGTCAGGACCTACTGATAAAATAAACAATAAAGGTATATAGATAAATCTTATCATAACTTTACAGACAAGTTTTAAATTTCAACGGTGGAATTTTTCTTAACTCTACGAGTCAGTGCCAAGTGAATATCCTTAGCCTCATTTGAGTCATACCTAAACAATTTTCCACTTATTTTCTTTTCTGCTTCAAGGCGTGAATATGTAAGCACTGCAGCAAATTTTTCTTCAATCTTTTCGATTGATGAAATAGCGTATTTAACATCTTTTGCTTCCAAGTACTCATTTTTTAATGCAGATTGTAATCTTTGTATTTCAGCTGCTTTCCCTTGAGACAGAGAGCTTCTTGCGGTGTTCGCTAAAACTTTTATTTTTTGAACAGCAATCTCGATATCCTGGTCGCTTGGCCGCGGTGTTTTGCAGACCATAACATTGTGGTCGTTTGAAATCATTTTGATTTTGTGCTCTTTCAGAACCTCTTTTATGTGAGGAATGTAAATATCATCACTATACCTGATGCTGATGGTAGTTTCTGTTGTACGCTCTTTCATTATTTCTACATATTGACCTAACTTACGCGGTCTAAATTTTATCCAAACTGTTACCGTTTTGAATATTTGTGAAAAATCGTTCAGTGCAATTGAATTTTCAGCGTTGTTTACAAAGGTAGTTATAACGTCGTACATTCTTTCTTTCGAGCTATTTATATAGGAGTTTTGATCCTCTATAAGCTTAACAACGTTTACTGCACCTGCGTCGCTTACTTCTTCCTGTGTTTCTGCCTCTGCCAAAATTTTGCCCCTTAAATCTACTAAACGAACTAAGTAATATCACTTTTTGAAAGTATTTCCAACTTTTTACTCTAAGCTTATTAAGTCTTACCTAATACTAAACTGAATAGGTTCTCACATTCTTGCGGGGTATGTTTTACAGGTAACTTTTGAGTAGACAAGTTAACCCCAGAAAGTTTTTGATTTGAGAATTGTATAACTGCATCGATTTGATGGGTATTCCATTTCATTTCTCTAACCGAAGCTTCTTTAGTTTGCATTATGGCGCAAGAGAGGAGATCTTTTTTTCCATTTGTGTCAAGAGAATTAACTGCAAATTCAAAATTGCGGCTTAAAACTTTAGGCCGTGGCCAACTTTCAAAATCGGGCGCTAGTTGGGGAACTATGGACTCCTCAACAGATGTTAGTTCAATCTCTTCAGAAATTTCAGTCACAATAAGCTGTTTTATTATTGGTGTG
>CACDPV010000062.1 GCA_902554885.1 Paracoccaceae bacterium | reverse complement strand
GGGTGGAACAATTAGCCACAATCCAATTGTCCTGACCACACATCTGCAAAAACCGTTCTAATCTCGCCGAGCTGTGCTCAGGTCCTTGACCCTCAAAGCCATGAGGTAGAAGAACTACAAGACCTGACATGCGCAGCCACTTGCTTTCGCCAGAGCTTATGAATTGGTCGAACATTATTTGAGCCCCATTTGCAAAATCTCCAAATTGGGCCTCCCAAGCTACTAGAGTATTGGGTTCTGATAAGGAGTATCCATACTCAAATCCCAATACTGCATATTCAGACAACATGGAGTCTATTACTTCGTATTGTGCTTGTCCCTCGATAATATGATTTAGTGGATAATATCTCTCTTCATTATTTTGATTAATAATTCCTGAGTGTCTCTGACTAAAAGTACCGCGTGTCGCATCTTGACCGGAAAGTCGAACAGGAAAACCTTCAGTAAGTAGTGATCCAAATGCTAAAGCTTCAGCAGTGGCCCAGTCTAAACCAGTACCAGTACTGAACATTTTCTTTTTATTTTCAAATAGTCGCGCGACTGTTTTATGGGCTGGAAAATCATCGGGTAGGTTTGATAAAGAGTCACCAACTTGTTCAAAAGTTTTGCCAGAAATTGCAGTTTGTCCCCGTTGGTAATCGTCCTTATTTCGATCTAAATGAGACCATCTTCCATCCAGCCAATCAGCTTTATTGGGTTTATAATTTTTTCCAGCTTCAAATTCATCATTTAAAAAAGACTGAAAACCGGTTTTTAGATCTTCAATTTCACCCTCTGGTATGAGCCCATCTTGAACAAGGCGATCCGTATATAAGGTCAAAGTCGTTTTTTGTTTTTTTATTTTTTTATACATTATCGGATTTGTAAACATCGGTTCGTCACCTTCGTTATGGCCAAATCTTCGATAACAAATTATATCGATAACAACATCTTTTTGAAATTTTTGGCGAAATTCTGTAGCTACTTTCGCTGCATGTACGACAGCTTCTGGGTCATCACCATTCACATGAAAAATTGGAGCCTCAACCATAAGAGCTATATCTGTTGGATATGGAGAGGAGCGGCTGAAGTGTGGCGCAGTAGTGAAACCAATTTGATTATTTACGACCACATGTATTGTTCCGCCGGTCTTATGACCGACCAATCCGGATAGACCAAAACATTCAGCAACTACCCCCTGGCCGGCAAATGCAGCGTCTCCATGAAGTAGCAGTGGTAAAACTGTGGTCCTTTTATTATCATTCAATTGGTGTTGTTTTGCTCTAACTTTTCCAATTACGACTGGGTTCACTGCCTCTAGGTGTGATGGATTTGCAGTTAATGATAAATGCACAGTGTTTCCATCGAACTCTCTATCTGATGAAGCACCAAGATGATATTTAACATCACCAGATCCATCAACATCTTCAGGCTTAAATGACCCTCCCTGAAATTCATTAAAAATTGCTTTATATGGTTTGCCCATCACATTAGCGAGAACAGATAATCTACCTCTATGTGGCATTCCAATTACGATCTCCTGAACACCCAAAGCACCGCCGCGTTTTATTATTTGCTCCAAGGCCGGTATAAGTGCTTCTCCACCATCAAGACCAAATCTTTTCGTGCCCATATACTTAACGTGAAGAAATTTCTCAAAGCCCTCAGCTTCAACTAATTTGTTCAAGATGGCCTTTCTACCTTCTCTGGTAAACTTTATTTCTTTTCCATACCCTTCTATTCTTTCCTTTAGCCATGCAGATTGCTCAGGGTCCGAAATGTGCATATACTGAAGCGCAAACGTCCCGCAGTAAGTTCGGCGCACCAAGTCAATTATTTCACGCATAGATGCAATCTGTAGGCCTAAGACATTGTCAATAAAAATAGGTCTGTCTAAGTCTTCATCCCTAAACCCGTAGGATTTAGGGTCTAGCTCTGGGTGAATTGCTTCATTCCTGAGTCCAAGGGGATCAAGATCTGCTACAAGGTGTCCGCGAATTCGGTGAGCCCGTATGATCATTATTGCTCTTATGCTATCAAGAACTGCTCTTTCTACCGCCTCATTACTTACTGTTATATTTGCGTCATTTGCCTTTGCAGTTATTTGCTCACTAACCCGATCTGCAAATTCAGCACCAGCACTCCATTCACCAGTTAATGCACTTGTAAATTCATCATTAGGTTTTTGAGGCCAATCCTGTCGTATCCAGCTTGGTTTAATTGGAGTGTTTGAAGTTTCATTAACATCAGTTTCAAGTGATTGAAAAAATGCTTGCCATGCGGCATCAACTGACTTTGGATTTTGTTTAAAGTTTGAGTGTAAATTCTCTAAATACTCTGCATTTTGGCCCTGCATGAATGAAGATCCATGGAAAAATTCGTTCGAAGATTGCTCATTCATTTTAATACCCATTTAACCCAATTATTATAAATATGGCTGAGATTTTGCTCATTTTTTTCCATCTATTGCCTTCAAAACAGCTTCGCCCAATCCTGCAGGGCTTTCTGCAACGACAATCCCGGCAGATCGCATTGCTTCTATTTTATCTTCAGCGCCCCCTTTACC
>CACDPV010000061.1 GCA_902554885.1 Paracoccaceae bacterium | reverse complement strand
GTCTGGCTCTGGAAAATCAACAGCAGCTAGAGTTATTACTGGTTTGCTTCCACAACTTAATGGTGAAGTAAAATTTGAAGGAGTGGGTTTACCACCGAAACTCGAAGATAGATCAAAGGAACAAAAGCGCCAGATCCAAATGATCTATCAAATGGCCGACACAGCCATGAATCCGCGACAGACTGTAAGAGAAATAATTGGTCGTCCTTTGGAGTTTTACCTTGGCATGACGGGATCTCAAAAAGATTCGCGGGTTTTAGAGCTTTTGGAAATGATCGAGCTGGATGGGCGTTTTTTGGATCGTCTCCCGAGTGAATTATCAGGCGGTCAAAAACAACGAATTTGTATCGCACGTGCTTTGGCGGCAGAACCAGATTTTGTAATCTGCGATGAGGTTACTTCTGCGTTAGACCAGATTGTACAAGAGGGAATTCTTAAACTTTTAATGCGACTACAAAAAGATTTAAACCTAACCTATCTCTTTATCACTCATGATATTTCAACGGTTAAGGCAATATCTGATCAAGTTGTCGTTATGAACCTAGGTGAAGTCGTTGAACAGGGATCTAAGGATGAAGTTTTCAATCCACCGCATCCGCCTTACACAGAGCTCTTACTATCTTCTGTTCCGGAGATGGATCCAGATTGGTTAACGAAATTTAATTCTGAAAGAGGTTAGGTTTAGTAGCTTGTCATTTCTTGAGGGATATATATGTGCCTTCAAAAGAAATCCCGGCTAAGTAGCCCGACTGATTAAATATAACCGTTATTAGACTTTGGCCGTCAGATATTTGACCAAAAATATCTGTCACACTTTGGCCAGATTTGGCATAACTTGCTGTTCCTTGTAGAGAAAACTTTTGTCCGGTTTTAATTTCAAATAAGGTTTCTGGGTCCATAATGTAAGTAATCTGGGAATAGCTTTGACCGCCTATATTAGGACCAATAGTGCCGCCAATCATCCGTATTTCGTTAACTATCTGCTCATTTTCAAATAGGTAGCCTTCAGCATAGTTTCCTCCAAATAAAAAACTGCCTTTTATAGCTTTTGGAAAAACAATTTGAGCAATAGATCGCGTATGAATATCATTATTTTTTTGATTAAAATTTTTCGCTATTTCTAACGTGTTAAGTGCATCTTCTTCATAAACCTGAGCATTCTGTGTTAGCTCGTCTTTTGTGCGCGTCAATTCAGAACATGAAGCTCCTATAAGCAAGACTAAAAGTGATAATATGCGGCACATTTCTAAAGCCTTGTTTTGTTCATTTTAAATATAAATAGCACTGGCCTTGGCACAGTGCTATTTGAAACTTTTTATTATACAAAAATTCTAGAATTTAAACGCTAGTTTAATACCATAAGAGGTAACGCTATTGTCAGTAAACGCCCCAGGAATTCCACTTGTGGTTACAGTTTTGTCCCCAACATTAGTCTGTGCTACTCCCGCACTTATTATGGTTCCTGAACTTAACGTGTAGCGTGCGCCCAATCCAATTGTGTCGTATCCATCAGTGGTCGAAAGTAAAGAAGTACCTGTTGGTTCAGAGTCAGCCTCAAAGCTATAAGACGCGGATAATGATAGCTCATCGGATATTTTGCGCCCGACCCCTATTGAGTACGTTGTAGTATCAGAGAAAGTTGAAGTCGGAGCAGCTTGAGTTTGTGGGGCAACTGCAATTTGGTGGTTTGACCAATCTGCCCTTCTTATCGATCCAAATACTAATGTGTCTTCTGCAACACCTGACTGGAAGTTAATCGTTTGATAATCGGGTATCGATCCAGTTGTATTTGCTGTTGCTGCACCAAGCAACCCGCCTGTTGTCGCCAATTCAAAATCTACATCCTGTTCGATTATATATTCTACTCGAAGTGCTATATCTTTTCTTTCATAAGCCACACCTGCTATGTAGCCAGTTTCTGATGCACCAGTTGCTGTGGCGGCGGAAGTTGCTCCGGATAATTTAAAAATATCGGCGGTTGCATCTGCAACAGAGGTTCTTTTGACTCCACCTAACACACTGAAATTTTCTCCAATAGCATATTTACCCATTACAGCCAAAGCATCAATTTCTAAATCTACCATTGGTCCTACCGCATTAAAGCCTGGAATTTGTGAACCCGCACCTTGATAATTTAAACTTATCCCCGCTTGATTGTACTGTGCGATGCCAACGGCTATCGTTTCGTTCACATCAAATTTCACTGACATGCTAGCGCCTGATACGTCTCCATACATTGAGCTTGATGGCGCAAACATATTATCTGTAACATCGTAGTTACGGTTTGAGTATGTAAACTCTGCATAACCACCTGTCTCAAACATAAACGCCGTTGGTAAAGCTGTTCTTTCCGCTCCGCCGGATATAGCTAATGTTGGCACAAAAAATGAACCCATCAAAAGATATTTTAAGTTTTTCATAATAACCTCCCATTTTGACCATAGTGTGGCGGTATCCCAATGTTAGGTCAAGCGCATTTATTTTTGAGTTTGCAATCAGGAAACCACCAGTCAAACGACCGGTGCCGAATTCCAACTTTTGGGAGTATTTACTCTCTCGATATAAGAAATAAACTATTTCCTAAGCGTTCTAGAAAGGCCAAGTA
>CACDPV010000060.1 GCA_902554885.1 Paracoccaceae bacterium | reverse complement strand
GTTGAAAGCAAAGCTTGCAAATAGTGGCTTTGCAGAGACCGATATCGGAAAGGTAAAAGCGCCTGCTGGTCTAGATATCGGTGCAGTCACGCCAGAGGAAATTTCGCTTTCCATCCTAGCAGAATTACTGCAAGTCCGTAAAAATTTTAGGAATGGTGCCTACGATGAAAGTAACTAAATAGTACTTATGTTCCAATTGCTGGAAAGCGTTGTTTTTTGAAGTTATTTGGCGAACGTGCAGAGTTAATAGTTTAAATTAAGTTTCCATATTGTTGAGAAAGGTTATCTAATGGAATTGTCAGATGAGATTGAAATCAGTGTCCCTATGCAAACTGTTTATGATGCTTTGAATAATGTGGATATTCTAAAGAAATGTATTCCTGGATGTGAAGAGTTAGTTAAAATATCGGATGACCAACTTGAAGCAAAAGTTGTTTTGAAAGTAGGGCCTGTGAAAGCTCGTTTTAGTGGTCAGGTAACTCTTGATGCGTCCGCGGGTCCTGAAAAGTTTTCTCTTTCAGGTCAAGGAAATGGTGGTGCCGCTGGATTTGCCAAAGGTGGGGCAGACGTCACACTACTCCAAAAGGGCGATATTACCGTACTATCGTATACTGCTAAAGCAGAAATTGGAGGCAAATTGGCTCAATTAGGCAGTCGCCTAATCCAAAGCACAGCAAAGAAGTTAGCTGCTAAATTTTTTAAATCATTCTCAGAAGTTGTCGTTGAAGAAGCTGCATAATTAGCGCAATGTCAGCTTAAGACAGAGTATAATTTAGAAACTCATTTGAAATTCTCTACTCAGCTTAGACTTTCCAGATTTGTTTTCTCATAACTGAGTTCATTAATTGATTTTAAGTAAGCTATTTAAAACAAGTGATAATCTAGCGGGAAGCTGCTGGATGATTGTAGCAATGCTAGGTTTTGCTATAGAGGATAGTTTAATAAGACTAATCTCTTTATCCATACCTTTTGGTCAAGTCTTGTTTCTATTCGGTTTGGGGGGTGCTTTAATTTTTGCCTTCTTTTGTAAAGTACAAAAACAGCAGTTGTTTGTTAAGGAAGTTTTCTCGAGGCCGATGATAATACGAATGTTTTTTGAACTCATCGGTCGTTTATTTTACTCACTTTCGTTGGTTCTTATGCCAATATCTTTAGTAACATTAGTACTTCAGGCGACACCAATTTTTGTGGTTGCTGGTGCGGCTCTTATTTTTAGAGAATCCGTTGGTGTTTATAGGTGGATCGCGATTTTTTCCGGATTATTAGGTGTAATTTTAATTATAAAGCCTGCGAGTGATGGTTTCTCTCCTTATGTTTTGTTTGCTGTATTAGGAATGCTGGGTTTTGCGGGACGAGATTTAGGGAGTAGGGCTGCTTCGCCGAAATTATCTTACCATCACTTAGGGTTCTATGGCTTTATTGCTGTAATGTCCGCTGGCATTATCTTTTCGGTATGGGCTAAAACCACCTATGTTTCGTGTAATATTCAGACGCTGACATATATTATTTTGTTAATTTCAATTGGCTGCTTCTCTTATTTTTCTTTAATGAAAGCAATGCGCAGAGGTGATGTGTCTTTTGTTACTCCTTTCCGGTATACTCGTATTTTATTTGGTGTTGGAGCAGGCGTGTTATTATTCGATGAGACGGTGACTGTGGGGTTGATTTTAGGTTCCGTAATTATAATTGGCTCTGGTTTATTTTTATTACACCCGCAAACTCAGAGTAGAAACCAAGCTATATAATTTTGGCAACTTAAGTCTTAAGGAATATTTAAATGCACAAATTGCCGGTTGATCTCAAAGGCTCAGCCTATTTGGTCTTCTTCTCTTTTCTAATGGCAAGTAACCAGATTGCAATAAAGTTGGGTAATCAAGGGTTTGATCCAGTTTTCATGGCGGGTGCCAGATCAATTCTGGGCCTTTTAGCTCTTTTAGCTTGGATGTATTGCCGTAGCTTGCTTGTATTCCCGTTTAAAACTAATTTTCTTCCTGGGCTCCTGCTCGGGGTTCTCTTCGCAATGGAGTTTTGGTGTTTATTTAAATCGCTTGATTACACAAGTGTTGCCAGAGCAAGTATTATTTTTTACTCAATGCCAGTTTGGTTAGCTTTGCTAGCCCATTTTGTTCTGCCAAGTGAGCGATTAAATTTGAGTCGTCTTATAGGTTTAATATTAGCAATGATTGGAGTTTTTATAACAGTTTCAAGTCCAAACACTGTTCCTTCCGAAAATTATTTTTTAGGAGACTTGCTTGCTTTGTTGGCAGCATTTTTGTGGGCCTTTATCGCTTTAACTGTTCGCTTATCAAGATTAGCTAATGAAAGAGCTGAAACGCAGTTATTTTTTCAGCTTGCAATTTCGGCACCAATTCTTTTGCTTCTGGCATGCTTCAGCCCAACTTTTACGAGATATCCAAGCCCAGCTCATTTCTTTAGTTTGGCATATCAAGGAATCTGTATTGCTTCTTTTGGATTTTTATTATGGTTTTGGTTAGTCAAAAAATACTCCGCATCAGGTGTTGCTTCTTTTGCTTTTCTAACACCGGCTTTTAGTGTTTTACTTGCAAATATTATTCTAGATGAGGCAATAGAACTGTCGGTTTTTCTCTCATTAAGTCTTGTATC
>CACDPV010000059.1 GCA_902554885.1 Paracoccaceae bacterium | reverse complement strand
GGCGGTATTAAACGCCAGCAAGGAAAATAAATTAACACCCGAGACAAAACAAAAGTCCGATAATTATAATCAAGATAACGAGGCAAAGACTGACAAACCGCATACAGATGTAGACGTGCATGTCGCTCCATCCGCAAAAAAAGCACTTGTTGAAGCTGGCATAGCAAAGGACCAAATTACGGGTAGCGGGCGTGACGGTAGAATAATGAAAGAGGATGTTAAAAACGCCATATTTGGTAAGGAGCAAAACCAATCACTTGAGAAAGTAGCGCAGGATTCAATTCCCGTAAGCTCTAAATCTTCTAATCAAAAGACAAATGGACGCGAAGAACGTATAAAAATGTCGCGACTTCGTCAAACTATCGCTAAAAGGTTAAAAGACAGCCAAAATACCGCGGCAATGTTAACAACTTATAATGAAGTCGACATGACTGCTGTTATAAATTTAAGACAAGAATATAAAGAGCTCTTTGAGAAGAAACACGGTGTGCGCTTAGGCTTCATGTCATTTTTTACAAAGGCTTGCTGCCAAGGGCTGAAGGAAATTCCAGAAGTAAATGCCGAAATTGACGGTGATGAAATAATTTATAAAAACTATGTGAATATGGGAATTGCTACCGGTACGCCGACCGGCTTAGTCGTTCCGGTAATTCGCAGTGTAGATGAAATGTCATTTTCTGAAATTGAAAAGCAAATTGCTGAAAAAGGACTGCGGGCAAGAGACGGAAACCTGTCAATGGCTGATATGCAAGATGGAACATTTACGATATCAAATGGAGGTGTATACGGCTCATTAATGTCATCACCAATACTGAATCCACCACAGTCTGGAATACTTGGGATGCACAAGATACAAGATAGGCCAATTGCTGAAAATGGAGAAATAGTAATCCGGCCCATGATGTATCTGGCTTTGAGCTATGATCACCGTATTGTCGATGGCAAAGGAGCAGTAACATTTTTGGTTAGGGTAAAAGAAGCACTTGAGGATCCAAGACGGTTACTTATGGATCTTTAACTTGAACTATTTTAGCCGATTTAAGCACTATAAACTTTATATCTTAGAGATAAATTTAAAGGATCGAAATGTCATACGACGTAATTGTTATTGGTAGTGGACCTGGGGGATATGTAGCAGCGATACGTTGCGCTCAACTTGGACTGAAGACGGCTTGCGTAGAGGGTCGAGAAACTCTTGGCGGGACCTGCTTAAACGTCGGATGCATTCCGTCTAAGGCATTATTACACGCATCACATCAATTGCATGAAGCACAAAATAACTTTTCCAAAATGGGCCTGAACCCCGAAAAAATTTCGGTCGATTGGAACAAAATGCAAGATTACAAGAAGGAAGTAATTGAAGGAAATACTAAAGGAATTGAATTCCTATTTAAGAAAAACAAAATAGATTGGATTAAAGGTTGGGCCACGATTCCATCTATCGGAAATGTAAAAGTAAATGACCAAACTTACGAGACGAAAAATATAATAATTGCATCTGGATCAGAACCTTCCTCAATTTCAGGAGTTGAAATTGATGAAAAGATAATTGTAAGTTCAACCGGCGCATTGGAACTGAAAAAAATTCCAAAAAAAATGGTTATTATTGGAGCTGGTGTGATTGGATTAGAATTAGGTTCGGTTTACTCACGACTTGGATCCGAGGTGACTGTTTTAGAGTACATGGACTATATAACGCCGGGTCTAGACTCAGAGCTTCAAAAGACATTCCAGCGCATACTAAAAAGGCAAGGGATAAAATTTATAATGGGCGCTGCAGTTCAATCCGTAGCTAGCAACAAAAATAATGCAAATGTTTTATATCATAAACACTCAGATGGAAGTGAGCATTCGATAGCGGCTGATATAGTTTTAGTCGCAACGGGCAGAAAACCTTTTATCGATGGCATGGGAATTAAAGAATTAGGTATTAAAATGTCAGAAAAAGGGCACATTGAAACAGATAATAAATGGAAAACGAGCGTAAATGGAATTTATGCGATAGGGGATGCAATTCAGGGACCAATGTTAGCGCACAAAGCTGAAGATGAAGGTATCGCTACCGCAGAAATTATCGCAGGAAAACACGGACATGTTAATTATGCCCTAGTTCCAGGAGTAATTTATACGTCGCCCGAAGTTGCAACGGTAGGTAAAACCGAGGATGAGCTAAAGTCATCTGAACAGGACTATAAGGTAGGTAAATTCATGTTCTTGGGCAACGGCCGAGCGAAAGCTAACTTTGCAGCAGACGGTTTTGTGAAAATTTTAGCTGATACTAAGACTGACCGCATTTTAGGTGCCCATATCATTGGACCTGCCGCCGGTGATCTTATACATGAATTATGTATGGCAATGGAGTTTGGTGCAGCAGCGCAAGACGTAGCTTTAACATGCCACGCTCATCCTACATACTCAGAAGCAATTCGGGAAGCAGCATTGGCCTGCGGAGACGGCTCCATTCACGCCTGAAATGGTAAATACCAAAAAGAAAAAGATATATAAAAGAGCTCAACTTATAATAAATGGATCTAGGTAGCCTCTGGCGTCATCTTTCCACCGCTCTTGCCTTTGATACGCGACTTTGTTTTTGGAACTGCCATAACAGAACCTTTTTCAGAACTGTCAGATTTAGCGGCATCACCCTCGGAATCATCATCTCCTTGAGGTGGTTCACCTCTGATAACCCTCTTTATCTCATCACCCGTTAAAGTTTCGTACTCTAGTAAACCTTGAGCAAGTC
>CACDPV010000058.1 GCA_902554885.1 Paracoccaceae bacterium | reverse complement strand
TCGGGAGGATCAGACCTTCAGGTCAAGGGTTTTCCTAAATCCTACGTCGCTCCTAAGTTTAATTATGTCGCCCCAATAGCTAGTGACCCCAACTTTGAAACTCTAAAGCCAATTTATATCGATCCCTACTGGGTTTTATCACTTGAAATGGATCAATGGGATGCCCATGTCACCCCGATGCTTGAGAATTTTGAACGTTCAATTCAATTCACTTTCCCTGATGCAGTGCCTGAATATGATATTTTTGATATCACGGGATGGGAGCCTGCTAATGAAGAAATTATGATAGCCACACGCAACATTTTTACTAAATTTGAAAATATTTTGGACATTTCATTTGATGAGTCGAATGTCTCAAAAGCCACAAACGTGATTGCTTTGAGTATAAGCAACCAGGATACAACGGCCGGTTTTAGCTACTTCCCAAATAATTTTTTTTGAAATTGGCATGGATGTATTTATTGCAAAAGGGTATTCCAGCCCAAGCTTTTCTGGTGAGTTTTTGACTAATTACGATTATGAAGTGCTTTTGCATGAGATAGGACATGCTCTGGGTCTCAAACACCCATTCGAGGCAAGTGGTGCAAATACTGCGATACTAAGTGCTCATGAAGACAACACACGCTATACAGCTATGTCTTATAATGATGACCCGAGAACATTTGACGGCATACTCAGGCCATTGGATTGGATGGCTTTGACAAAGTTCTATGGGGTAAATTCTACGTACAATGCTGGTGATGATACATATGAGTTCTCAAGTTTAGGTGGGACATTCATTATAGATGGCGCAGGGATTGATACAATAAGCGCGGATGATACTTCTCAGGATGTCTCAATTGACTTACGCCCTGGGGCGCACAGCTACTTAGGTGCTAAGTCAAATTATATTACTGGCGCAAACCAACTTACAATATCTCACGGATCGAATATTGAAAATGTTATAACTGGGAGGGGTGACGATACTGTAACTGGAACGGAAGTGGATAATTTTATTTCGACTGGCGCTGGGTCAGACACGATTTTTGCTGGTGGGGGTGCTGACACAATCAAGTCGGGCAGTGGAGCGGATCGTATTGATCTTTCAGAATCTGTGCAGTCGCGAGATTCCATTGTACTAGAAACCTCTTTAGTTTCCTTGGGAATTGATACCATTTACGGGTTTGAGCAAGGCGCGCTTGGAGATGTTTTTAATATAAGTGAGCTTCTAAGCTCTTTTTTTGAACTCTTTCCTCTTGTTGTTTCGGGGTCTGCGCCCACTGCTAATTTTAGCGGAGGTATACTCAGGCTGATTGGTTCCGATCTCTCTACTTCAACGGATCTTTCGAATGCTTTCAAAGCAGAGGGAGTTTTAGAGAACTTATTCATAGATACGGATTCGCGTGCGCTCATTATATCTGCAGATAGTCAAGCGACTGGACAGGATCAGTGTGTATTTTTCGCAGAAAGCAGCGGAGAAGAAATTTCCATAACACAATTGGCCATACTGCAAGGGAATGCCCTAGATATTGATCAGTGGCACGTTGATAACTTCAGCTTTATTGCTTAACTCGGTTTAATGTTTATATTTGTTTGATAAAGTTTTTAGTTTAATTAAATTTGAACCATCTTTCGAGGATTAAACGCAAAAAACTCTTTTATATAAAATCTGCTGCGTCTAGACCATCCGCAGTTGATAATCCGGTTAGTATTAGTAGAGTATCACCGGTATTAACAGCGCCACTTTTATCTTCATCTATAACCACTAGCGTGTTGCCTTCACCGTTAAAATTGTATTCCGCGTATATATCAATGGACGTAGTGGGCAATGAGGCGTCAGCATCAGTGATGAATGCTGCAATATTAGCATTCCCTGCCCCGTCGGCTTCAACATAATTACCTACCGTAGCAATATCAATTTTATCTGTACCTGTTGAAAAATCAGTAATCGTATCTGCGGTATCCAACGTAATTCCTGTATCACCTGTAGTGAAAACAAATGTATCAGATCGCGAGCCACCGGTAAGAGTATCAGCTCCCGCTCTTCCAGTTATTGTATCAGCTCCCGCATCACCTACAAGTGTGTCGGCTGCCGTGGTTCCCAAAAGGGTAGCAGCAACATTTCCATCGATTGTAACTTTTTCGAAGTTTTCAAGGGATACATCCATTCCATCCTGAGCAGTCAGCTTACTTGGAACAAAATATGTTGAGAATTGTAAGTCAATGTAGACATCTACAAAGCCATCAAAAGCTCGTACTATTGCCTCGTCAGTTCCAGTGTTTCCGTTGATTGAGCTAGCAGTCGTAGTTAGATATACTTTATCATCCCCTGCTCCTAGATCTACCGTGTAAGTACCCGAGCCAAGATAGACGGTATCATTCCCAGAACCCGTTGTAATCGTATCGTTACCACCAGTTGAATGTATGGTATCATTCCCAGTATTTGTTGTAATAACATTGACACCGCTCGTATCATAAATAGTTAAATCAGCGGCACCTTCGCTTGTAATATTTTCGATGCTAAAGAGGTTTTGTGTTACTGAAGCAATCTGACTTGTGAAATGATATCGACCAGTATCTAGATTAATTGTAACGGGTAAAGTAGTTTGATCTGGGCCAAAGATAATTGTGTCTGTGCCCTCTCCACCATCCTCTATATCTGCTCCAGCAGACAAGTAAATAGTATCATTTCCACCTTCACCATAAATTTTATCATCACCTGCGCCGGGTTGAATATTATCGTCCCCATCGCCCCCATAAATAGTATCATTTCCTGTACCAGCAATTATTTGGTCATTTCCACCAAATCCATAGATTTCATCATCACCTGCTAAAGCAGTAAATGTATCTAAATCGTCAGAACCAACCAATTTGTCATCAAAGGCTGTTGGTACATTGCTCGTTTCATCTGCTAACGGTACATCGGTTGTAGACCTAGTTTCGCGGCCGCAGGCGCTCAACACCAAAGCAATTGCAGTGGATGAAAAGATTAAAGGTCTCTCTTTTAATTTTTTAACAAAAA
>CACDPV010000057.1 GCA_902554885.1 Paracoccaceae bacterium | reverse complement strand
TCATCAGAATTCAGCATTTCAAATGGGTTTACAGAGGAAAAGCAGGAATTTGAGAAGCTAAATAGTTTTTTCGAAATCGTAACCTCAAATGACACAAAAAATTTAAATAATGAAGACGAAGTCTTAAACGATTTACAGGTTGGAAGCGAAGCAGATGACGAAAGTGAGCTAGAGATTTCTGGCTTACAGGTTGGAGGCGAAGCAGATGAAGAAGGTGAGCTAGAGATTTCTGGCTTACAGGTTGGAAGCGATGCAGATGAAGATCTTTCAAAAGTATCAGGGCTAGAGACTGCGCTTACTGAAGAAGAACAGCTAGCTTATGATAAGGGATATAAGGCAGCTCTTGAAGAATTTGAGAAGGCAATGTCACTAGAGAAAGGTTCTCTAAAAGATTTAACTGAGACAATGTTTTCAATAGGCGATGATTTTCAAGAAAGCTTAGAGGCTTTAATTAAAACAAAGATTTGTGAGCTAAATAACGAGTTATTGGAGTCGGAAATCCAAGACTTTCCTACTCCCTTTTTGAATAAAATTAAGCAGGTGGCTGGCGACATAGTGAGTGAAATAAAAGATGTAAAGCTTGAACTTAACCATGCTGATTTAGAGCTTTTAAAAGGGAGTGACGTAGTTAAAAATCTAGGCTTTGAACTTATGGAGAGGTCAGATCTTCGTAGGGGTGAATTCAGGCTAATTTCTAATTCAACGGGCTTTCAACGAGAGTTGAGCCACTAAATATATTTGGGTGTTTTAAATGTCAGGGGTTAGAATTAAAGCTAGCGAGCCAACAAATTACTTCACTGGATCGCTCAACAACGTGTTCGCTAGTAATTTGCTGCATTCAAACTATTTTGGAAAAGTTCTTTCCTATAATGGTCAGGTAATTGAGGCAACACCCTTACCGGGTATAATAGGATCCCTTTGTTCAATTTTTGCTAGAACTAATGAAGAATTTCAAGGGGAGTTGGTAGGGGTTGGAGAACATAAGGTTGATATTCTGCCTTATGAGTCCAATTTAGACATTCGTGTGGGTGACAAAGTTTTTTTGACCGAAACCCAGCAGAAAGTAGGCGTTGGGGACGCACTACTAGGTCGAGTTATTGATGGCCTCGGAAACCCATTGGATAGTCTTGGTAAATTAACACTTTCAGATAGAAAAAGCCTTAATGGGAGTCGAGTTAACCCATTTGAACGGCAACCCATAACCGAAGTTTTAGATGTTGGAATAAGAAATATTAATGCTCTTTTAACACTAGGTCGAGGACAAAGGGTTGGGATAGTTGCCGGTTCTGGAGTTGGCAAATCAGTTCTACTTTCAATGATTACAAAAAGTACTGATGCTGATGTAGTTGTCGTTGCACTTATAGGTGAAAGAGGGCGCGAATTGGCATCCTTTACGAAGGAAATCCTTAGTTCTCACTCCCGGGACAAGGTGGTCATAGTTGCAGTGCCGGCAGACAGATCACCGTTGCTTCGCATTCAAGGAGCAAAACGAGCGACGACCATTGCAGAGTACTATCGTGATAAAGGAAGAAACGTCTTATTGATTACAGATTCTTTGACACGTGTGGCACATGCTCAAAGAGAATTGGGGTTGGCGCTTGGCGAACAACCTACTTCAAGAGGTTACCCGCCCTCCGTTATCTCTTTGATACCTAATCTGATAGAGCGAACAGGAACAAGCACTGATAATTCTGGCTCAATAACTTCCATCTACACTATTCTTGCCGATGGAGACGATACCACCACCGATCCCGTTGTAGATACAGCTAGAGCTATTCTTGATGGTCATATTGTTTTGAGTAGAGATTTGGCGCAGCAAGGCATATATCCTGCAATTGAGGTTAATCAATCCATTAGCCGGCTAATGACTGATATTGTAAGTCAGTCGCAACAAAAAAATGCGCAGACGCTACGAAAGTATTTATCCAAATATAATGAAAATAGAGATTTAGTTCTTATGGGTGGCTACGTACAAGGGCAAGATCCGGACCTTGATCAAGCTCTCGCTCTTTGGCCAGAAATTTTGAAGTTTCTACATCAAGATGAGAATGAAGTATGTGATTTTGATACATCGCATAATCAACTTTCGCAGTTACTAGGTGTATAATTTGAAAGAGTTGAAAAAATATAACCTTCTGCAAGTAAAAGAAAAACTGAAACGCCAGAAGTCAATTAATGAATTGAACCAATTAGAGGCTGATGCGGACAAATGTCAAACCATCAACAGAGAATTGGACAGGCTTTTAAGTGAAAACAACGCTCTTATCGAAGAGATAGGAGTTCAATCTTTTGTAAGTAACAGGCGGCTTATGCAAAAAATGTTTGATCAGAAAGAGGTGATTTCGAACCGTCTAGAATTTTTGGACAGAGAAAAATTGGCAGTTTTAGCTGAGGTTAAAAAGTCCACTACGAAGGATGAGATAGTCGAAAGAAAAAAAAGTAAAATAAAAAAACAAGCACAAGACACTTTATTTAAAAAGCAGGATGAAAGTTTATGTGTATTCAAGCGCGGTCAATGAATGGCACGATAATTGCTGTTCAAGCTTGAAATAGTGCCCGAGGAGTGCTCATGACCGTCATTGGAAATAATAGCGCCAACAATTCGAATTCGCTGGCAAATACAAGCCTCACAGGCGTGTTAGGTGCTGATGGTAATACTGCTGCAGCAACCAGCTTTCTCGATATTCTTTCAATGCTATCCTCACCGGGAGAAGTTTCGGCTTCTATTTCCAAATCAGATCTATTGATTAATGAATTATCTTCAGAGACTGAGCCATCAACTTTAGCGCTATTACAAAAATTTCTTGATCAGGAAAAAATATCAACACCACTTCTTAGTGAAGAATCCCAGGAAGGCCTTTCAGGAATGTCTGTGCCAAAATTCATTGACTTTCTTAATAGGGAAATCACGCATGATAAAGTTTCTGTAGGCTCAGAGATTAAGGTGCTAGATCCAGATAACTCAGAAAATCAGAACGTCCTTCTGAAATTAGTTTTGGAAGAAATCAAAAAAGTATTTCCGCAAAAAGGCGGTGAATTAAAAGATAAT
>CACDPV010000056.1 GCA_902554885.1 Paracoccaceae bacterium | reverse complement strand
GTTAGGTTGCCGACGGGCAAAAAGATGGCGCGGTGATCAGGAATAAAAATATATTTCTTCATTAAGTCGGTTTTCATATTTATTGCAGTTCACACAGTTCATACAGTTCACACTCTATTCTCAGAACCCTGAACAAGAAAAATGTGAGAGCAGGATACTTACCTATCTTACTGCCTCGACTTTTGCCCCCCCTACCTCTCAGGATGGTCCACATAGTCCACTCGTCCACAGGTAACCTCACCCCAACTCACAATACCCCTGCTCACTCACTAAGTTAATCATTCGGATCAATTGATTTGCTACGTCTGTAGCGTCTTATGTTGCATGATTTAGTAGTACTAAATCTGGACTATCGAAAGAGTTTTGTAAGTACTATCCGTTCTTCATGATTTGAACCTTAAAGGAATGAATATGAGAAAAATAGTAATAGCTTTTGTCGTTTTACTAATGCCATCTTTGGCTCTAGCTGGTGGCCACTCTGGACTTGGTGGAACTGGGACGGGAATAACTGTTGATAATGAAGTAATGGAAGGCAAGACAGGATTTCTGGTAAAAAATACTACCAGCGATGTGTGGACGTGGGATAATCCACCTGAAGGGTTCCACAAGGCTACAGCAGCGACCTGCACGCAATTTCTAACTTTTGCAGTAGGTCAAGAACAGCCAGTAGGATTCGTAGCGACATGTATGTCCGTTGATCCTGATGGCGATGTTTCGGTTAGCTTACTGACACCACACCCAGAAGGAGCATTAATCACTCAGACTTCTGGTACTGGAAAATGGGAGGCTTACACCGGGGTAAAATGGATTGGTGGAACGGATATTCAAATAGACGCCAATACATCCACTTACTCTTGGACGGCAACAGACTAGAAAAGCAAAGAGCGAGCGGACTCAGTCTGCTTGCTTAAATTTAGTTATAATTTTGTTTAATCAGCATTTGCAGGTCTCAAACCATCAATTAAAAAAGGAAATTAAATATGAGTTATGTAAGAATGAACTATTTAGAATACGTTTCAGAAGAAGCGGCTGATGAACTGGAAGCACAGTATGTGCAAAATGCACCGATTAATTTTCCAGATGCCACCGCTCTTGTATTTTTGAGAACTGGACCAACAACAGCATCTTTAACATCTGTTTATCCTGATCAGGCCACTTTTGAAAAATCTGCTGCTCAGCGCAAGAAAAGCCTCGCTGGTATTGCAGACAAAATCAAAGATGTTCGCTCAGAAGAAGGGCAAGCGGCTTTAGCTTTGATCAAATGAAATTAAAAATGAATAAAACAATTCTCCAGCTAATAGCCAGATTTGAGAAGACTTAAATATTTACTTCATTCACTAAGAATTACTCAAAAAAATGGCACTTAGCTCTGTCGATAGCACTATAAGAAGTTCCAAATACCTATGCAAAAAAAGGGATTATCTAGGAGCTTTTTCGGTTCTAGAGCGTACTCTTGCGAGGTTCCCCAATAATAAGCGCATTGTTAACCAAATAATATCGATCCAGAAAAAATTTGCGTCATCTCAGTTAGAACTTCCATCTGTTACTTTGTTAAACGAAGTTTTGACTTTGTTGAAATCTAATGATCTCAAAAATTCTTTATTGAAAACCAACGAATTAATTCAGACATTTCCAAACTCACTTGATTTGTATAATATTCGGGGTTTAATTTTTCTTAAATCGCGAATGTTTCTTGATGCTATACACAACTTTAAAACCGTTGTTAGAATTAAAAATAATGATTTCCAAACATATAATAATCTTGGATTGGCATATAAATCTACTGGAGATTTGGTGGAAGCCTGTAAACACTTTGAGCGGGCAATCAAAATAAATAATAAGTTCTATCAAGCAATGAATAACCTCGCAATTTGTTATAAAGATCAACACAAGAACTCTCTAGCGGCTAAAACATTTTATGAAGCTTTGGTTATTAATTCTGATTACTTTTTAGCGGCAAAAAACTTAGCTAAAGTTTACACTGGTAACCTTGATCAAAATTCTCTCTTGTTACTTAAAAAAGTTATAACGAAAGCAGCAGATGAGATCAAAGATACAAGTAGTTTTAAATTTCTTGAGGCTAATTATGAGAGACACATGGGTAACCCAGAGATGGCGTTTAATAAATACAGGGAAGCGAATAAGTTGAAGTTTAGCCAAATACAAAATCATTTTCATAAAACCCGACTTCTCAATCAAAAGCGTGAAAATGAATTATTTAAATGGATACCGGAGCAAAGTGATACAAATTCAGGATCGCTTAAGAAAGTTTTTATTCTTGGTGCATCAAGGTCTGGGAAATCTTCATTGGAAAAATTATTGCTAAAAAATCCGAAAGTATATTCGCTGTATGAGGCCGTGCAAACAAATACAAGTTCACCGAATAGGGAAACAAACTTTGATGACGGAGAGGGTATAAGTTTCAATGATCTTTTTTTTGCCTCGCAAGAACACTTGAAAAATAAAGGCTACGAAATTGTGGTTAGTACAAATCCAAAACTTATCCAAGTAATACCTAATATATTGAAGGCAACAAAGGACTGTTTTTTCATTTTTGTGAACAGAGAATTATATAGTAATGCCTCAGAGGTATTTGTTAAGGAATACGAAAATGGTCATTATTATTCCTATGACGCTTCTGCTACCATTCAGGAGATAAATGCATACAACGATTTAGCTGCATTTTTTCAAGAGAAATTACCAGAAAGTTCTATCACTCTCTCATTTTCTGATATTGTTAACCTGCCTGAAAAAACTGTTTCAAAAGTTGGAAAGTTAATTGGAACACACTTTGAAATCAAAAATATTCCTTTATTTAAGTATTCCGTGGAAAGTGAGTTTGCCAATTTTTTCAAGTCATATCTTAAAAATTCACGAGTCTATAAAGAGCCTCAGAGCCATACTATCTCCATCTAATGCTTTGTATATTGTTGTTTGAGTAAGTGCCTTCGCTTGACCTTTTAATAAGCTTTCAATCGCTAGGGTCTTTTCCCATTGTCAGAAGGAGTGGTGTTTGTAAGACTGTTTACAAATAAAGGAGTTAGCCAAATGCCCCATCCCAACTCACAATACCCCTTCTCACTCACAAAGACGTTTATTTAGATCGGGTCATTTGCTACATGTGTAGCGTCTTATGTTGCCTGATTTTCAACTTGGGTTACTTTGATATTAAGTTTGGAGGCGCAAATGGATACGTACACAAAAACAATGGTAACC
>CACDPV010000055.1 GCA_902554885.1 Paracoccaceae bacterium | reverse complement strand
TGATTAACACAAGTGCTATAATCAATGATAAAGCTACAGCACCCTTTCCAGCATTTCCCAAAGCGTTACGGAAATTTGGCAATAAACGCTTGAACGAATGTGCAATGATCCACAAAATATTTCCCATTATTAAAAGTGTCATAAGCTCTCTCTCTTTTGCCTTAATTAAAACTTAATTTTTAATTTGGTATTTAGACCAGACCAATTTGTTGTCGAAAAATGGTTACAACTCAAAGGTATGACAAAGATTAGTGATCGTCTGCTTTATTTAAATTTATGTCCAGAACGGGTAAAATCCCTAAATGCTTTTGTAAAGATGGAATTACCAAATTTTGTCTCAAAATTAAATTGAACTCTTTTTGCAGTGGCCTTGCGAAAATTAATTAAAAAGTCTACGCCTTCTTGTGACTTTTTATTAGTGAAAACGGAGTTTTCTATGGCTAGATCTAAAATCGCTCTGATAGGGGCAGGACAAATTGGTGGTACATTGGCACACCTTGCATCAATAAAAGAACTAGGTGATGTAATTTTGTTTGATATTGCAGAGGGTATCCCAAACGGCAAAGCATTAGATATCTCAGAATCCGGACCATCAGAAGGTTTTGATGCAACATTGAAGGGCACCCAATCCTATGAAGATATAACCGGTGCAGATGTGTGCATCGTAACCGCTGGAGTCGCGCGAAAACCTGGTATGAGTCGAGATGATTTGCTAGGGATTAATCTTAAAGTCATGAAATCAGTAGGTGAGGGAATTAAAGCTCACGCTCCAAATGCGTTTGTTATATGTATAACAAATCCTTTGGATGCAATGGTTTGGGCATTAAGAGAATTTTCTGGGCTACCCGAGAGTAAAGTTTGTGGCATGGCTGGGGTATTAGACAGCGCTCGGTTTCGTCATTTTTTATCTATCGAATTCAATGTATCAATGAGAGATGTAACAGCTTTTGTCCTTGGGGGACACGGCGATACAATGGTACCGTTAGCAAGATACTCAACCGTCGCAGGTATTCCATTACCAGACCTGGTAGAAATGGGATGGACCACAGAAGATAGGTTAGATAAAATTATTCAACGAACACGGGACGGCGGTGCCGAAATCGTCGGATTGCTCAAAACCGGTTCAGCATTCTACGCACCCGCGACCGCAGCAATCGAAATGGCTGAAGCATACCTTAAAGATCAAAAACGGTTATTACCATGTGCTGCTCACTGTAAAGGTGAATTAGGTGTATCAGATATGTATGTGGGGGTCCCCACCATTATCGGGTGCGAAGGGATAGAGCGAGTCGTAGATATCAAACTGACTAAAGAAGAACAGGATATGTTTAATAGTTCTGTAGAGTCTGTTAAAAGTTTGGTTTCTGCGTGTAAGGAAATAGATAGCTCATTGAAATAATGAGCTTAGTCCTATTACATTGTAATAATAAGCATAGCAGCAACTTTAATTCCGGTCGCATTGCAACGTAAAAGGTGAGAAAACCTTATATCTATTTTTGTGATCACAAAACTATAAACGTGATCACAGACACAAGAATTATTTAGTTTTTATGTCGATCAGAAAAATATTAGTAGAAATCTCAGTATCTTAATGGCTCTTTAGGATCAACAGGATCACAGGGACATAAATATGAATATTCACGAATACCAGGCGAAGGCACTACTTCGGAGCTATGGTGCGCCCGTCTCAGACGGAAGAATAGTGCTAAAATCAGAAGAAGCTAAAACAGCGGCCGGTGAATTAGATGGCCCAATATGGGTTGTAAAGGCTCAAATCCATGCTGGTGGCAGGGGTAAGGGCTTTTTCTTAGAAGCAGATGCCGGTACTAAGGGTGGAGTACGAATTACTAAATCAGTTGAGGAAGCTGCTTCTGAAGCAAAAAAAATGCTAGGCCGAACCCTAGTAACTCATCAAACTGGCCCAATAGGCAAACAAGTTAACCGAGTATACATAGAAGATGGCTCAGAAATCACTACAGAACTGTACTTAGCCATTTTAGTAGACCGACAATCAAGTAGAGTTTCATTTGTATGTTCTACCGAGGGCGGAATGGATATTGAAGCCGTCGCGGCAGATACACCAGAAAAAATCTTGTCATTTTCAATAGACCCTACCACGTCATTCCAACCATACCATGGACGAAGAATTGCTTTTATGTTGGGTCTAAAAGGCAAACAACTAAAGCAGTGTGTCTCGCTTATGAATACCCTCTACAGGGTCTTCGTTGAAAAAGATATGGAGATGTTGGAGATCAACCCATTAATTGTGTCCGGCTCCGGAGATTTAAAATGCTTGGATGCAAAAATGGGCTTTGATGGAAATGCTACGTACAGACATGCAGATATAGCAGAGTTGCGAGATGTTACAGAAGAAGACCCAAAAGAACTAGAGGCGTCAAAATATGATTTAAATTATATCGCTTTAGACGGTGAAATTGGCTGCATGGTAAACGGCGCTGGCCTAGCAATGGCTACTATGGACATCATTAAACTGTATGGAGCCGAACCAGCTAACTTTTTAGACGTAGGTGGTGGAGCCACGAAAGAGAAGGTCACTGAAGCCTTCAAAATAATTACATCAGATCCAAATGTTAAAGGTATTCTAGTTAATATTTTTGGTGGAATTATGAGATGTGATGTAATCGCCGAGGGAGTTGTCGCTGCTGTTAAAGAAGTCGGGTTAGAAGTACCTTTAGTAGTACGGTTAGAGGGTACGAATGTAGAGACAGGCAATAAAATTATTAACACTTCAGGCTTAGATGTAATTGCAGCAGCTAATTTAAAAGATGGCGCCGAGAAAATAGTCAAAGCGGTAAAAGGATAAGGCGATGTCAATTTTAGTTAATGAAAATACTAAGGTAATTTGCCAAGGCCTTACCGGATCACAAGGAACATTCCATAGTGAGCAGGCTATTGAATACGGTACAAATATGGTTGGTGGCGTTACTCCCGGCAAGGGTGGTCTAGAACATATTGGACTGCCTGTATTCAATTCAGTTCACGAAGCGATGAGTGCCACGGCAGCAAATGCAAGCGTTATATACGTTCCACCACCATTTGCCGCAGACTCAATCTTGGAAGCTATAGATGCTGAAATTGAACTTATAGTAGCGATTACCGAGGGAATACCAGTCCTAGATATGGTTAAGGTAAAAAGGGCGCTAGAAACGTCAAAATCGACTTTGATTGGACCAAACTGTCCAGGAGTTATCACTCCTGGCTCATGTAAAATCGGCATAATGCCAGGCCATATTCACCGCAAAGGATCAGTTGGTGTCGTATCACGATCGGGCACACTTACTTATGAAGCTGTTAAACAGACATCTGATGTCGGGCTGGGCC
>CACDPV010000054.1 GCA_902554885.1 Paracoccaceae bacterium | reverse complement strand
TCTTGCACTTTAACATCGACTTCTCCTTCAGACCAAGGACCAAAGCAGGCGGTCGGAACTATCACCGGTATGGTGCTTGGTGGCAAAATTGCGAATGATCTTACAGAAGATAGTTCGAAAAATAATCTATGGACACTTGCCGGAGTCACGCTCGGTGCCTTTTTGGGAAATGAAATAGGTGCATCAATGGATAAAACGGATATTCTTATGGCTCAGAATGCGCGTAACTACGCTCTTGAGAATAATAAGATTAATTCGCAAGCAGCATGGCAAAACCCTGATAGTGGAAATTCTGGAGTTATTTACCCTACCAAAACATATAGTCTTGGAGATCAACCATGTCGTGAGTTTACTCAAGAAATAATTATTGGTGGAAAAATTCAGACTGGTTACGGTAAAGCCTGTAGGATGGCAGATGGAAGCTGGCAACTGCAATAGATATTCTAACGAGCTCATAGGATAAGTTCAAATATATGAAATCGCTTCTGACAGTCTGGATAGTAAGTGTAGTACTTTTATTGCCTAATTTAGTTTATTCACAGTCTTTACGCGAATTTTTCTCTAATAGAGCTGAACTTAATCGTGATGACTTGCTAGAGGCAGAGGATGGAATTGAGGAACTGTCTTTTGATGAATTGATATGTAGGGACAAAGAGTTTTTTCCAAAAAAAATTTATTCTAAAAAATATGAAAGCTATGTTGACTGTAAGTATAATTTGGATCGTATACAGGAAGCTTCCTATGTAGACCTAACTTTTAGAATTCGATGGGATAATGATCGTTTGGATTTATATAGACCAAAACTAAGAAAAATATTTATTTGTGACCAAGAGAAAATGAGTGTTTACGAACACAACAGCAAAAAAGATCCAGATTGGTGGATGATCGTCAGAAATTCAATAGAATTTATCGAATGTCAAAATGAGATATTGGTAGAGAGTATAGATTAAATAATGGAAGAACTGAGGCTCTTCCATTATTTAAATCAATCATCAAAGCTTTTCGGATATTGCTTCAGGTGTCACCATTGTTGATCCGCCATTATTTGAGCAAGCAGAAACGAACATAGTAGCAGCGACAGCTAAAATTACAAAAATCTTATTCATGGTTGGTCTCCTAGAAGGTTTTCTTACCTTAATTACGAATAACGCATAACGTTTTTTTTATCAATAAACAATAGCTATACTATAATTACAGATTAACAGTTTTTGGAAGATGGTAAATGTGCAGTTGGAACTACGGCGTAATTTAGCGTAGATAGTATTTTATTATGGTATTTGCAGCTTCGGTTACGCTTAATTCCGTAGTATCAATTGTAATTTCAGGTTTTGAAGGACTTTCATACGGACTATCAATGCCTGTGAAATTTTTTAATTCACCTGCCCTTGCTTTGGCATAAAGGCCTTTAACATCACGCTTTTCTGCTATTTGAAGCGGAGTATCTATAAAGATTTCTATAAACTCACCAACATCTACCAGTTCTCTGACCATATCCCGTTCTGATTGAAACGGTGAAATGAAAGCAGTGATCACTATAAGTCCTGCATCCGTCATTAGTTTTGATACTTCACCAATCCTACGAATATTTTCAATTCGATCCGCCTCGGTGAACCCTAAATCTTTATTAAGCCCATGCCGTATATTATCGCCGTCCAATAGAAATGTGTGAAATCCTTGTTGTTCAAGTTGCAGCTCGACCTCATTTGCAATGGTCGATTTGCCCGAACCAGACAGTCCTGTCATCCATAAGATGGCAGGTTTTTGACTTAAGGCGGCCGCTCGTTGTGATTTTGTAATATCGGTATTCTGCCAGTGTATATTTTGCGAGCGTCTTAATGCAAAATTTATCAATCCAGCAGCAACTGTGATATTTGACGCCTTATCAATAAGGATAAATCCCCCAAGATCACGGCTCTCTTGGTATGATGTGAATGGAATCTCCTGGACAGTAGTAAGCACTAAAACCCCAATTTCATTTAATTCCAAAGTTTTTGCTGCAATATGTTCGTTTGTTTCAATATTTATTTTATATTTGGGCTGAGAACAGCTGGCTTGCAGTTCCAAACTACCAATCTTTAAATGGTATGAGCGGCCTGGAACTAGAGTATTTTCATGCATCCATATAATTGTAGCTTCAAATTGATCGGAAATTTCTAAAGGTGAATTTTCAGACGATAAAATATGACCTCTTGAGCAGTCAATTTCGTCTTTAAAGGTCAATGTAATAGATTGGCCCGGTAAACTTTGCTCTGCAGGACCACTTGGAGTAATTATTTCGTTTATTCTAGTTTTTTTACCTGAAGGAAACACTGCAATTTCATCGTCTTTTGAAATATAGCCACTAGCTGGTTTTCCCGATACACCACGAAAATCAGAATTTGGTCTACTTACTAACTGGACAGGCATTCTGAAGGGCTGGGATTGAGAAGTTTTGTTGTCGAGGTCCATATCCTCTAATAATTTGAGAAGCGAAGGTCCTCTATACCAGGTCATATTTTTTGAAACTGATACAATATTGTCTCCATGTATCCCAGAAACAGGAATGTAGCTGGGATTTTCTATACCAATACTCGAGGCAAATGGCTCATAATTTGACACTATCTCTTGAAATCTCAACTCGTCGTATTCAACAAGGTCCATTTTGTTGATTGCAATAATGATGTGTTCTATTCCAAAAAGGTGGCATAGATATGTGTGGCGTTTTGTTTGAGCAAGGAGACCTTTGCGAGCGTCTATTAATATTACTGCTGCGTCAGCAGTGGAAGCCCCAGTTGCCATATTGCGAGTGTACTGCTCATGACCTGGTGTATCTGCTACTATGAATTTTCTTTTCTCTGTTGAAAAAAATCGATAAGCAACATCGATAGTTATACCCTGTTCTTGCTCGGCAGATAATCCGTCTAAGAGCAAAGCGTAATCTATAGAATTACCTTGTGTGCCAAACTTTTTACTATCTAATTTTAATTGCGCAAGCTGATCTGAAAATACTGCCTTGGTTTCGAAAAGTAACCGTCCAAGTAATGTAGACTTTCCATCATCTACTGATCCACAAGTCAAAAATCGTAGCATGCTTTTTTCAAGATGCTTATCAAGATATTTTATTGTGTTTCGATTATTGGTTGTATCTTTATGGTCTTTGGCGCTCATCAGAAATAGCCTTGCCGTTTTTTCTGCTCCATTGAAGCGCTTTGATCCTGATCGATAGCTCGGCCCTGTCTCTCAGAATTGACTGAAGACAATACCTCTTGAATTATATCTATCAAATTTGAAGCATCACTTTCTACGGCACCCGTTAATGGATAGCACCCAAGTGTTCTAAATCGAACAGATTTCATCTCGGATTTTTCATTTTTTTTGAACTTAAATCTGTCATCGTCTACAACTATTAAGAGTTCATT
>CACDPV010000053.1 GCA_902554885.1 Paracoccaceae bacterium | reverse complement strand
ATACAAATATTGAAGGCATTTTTCTGCCTAGATTATACGCGACCCCAGAGAAACCCAAGATCACCTCAAATAGCAAGGTAAAAATTCTGACTGCGTTTGTCAAACACTTATCAACTTAAATGTGTTGCAAACCTGCATCATCTCTCCCCACCTCACGTTATTAACCCGCGTGTAGCGTTAAAATTTTTCTAAATCAAGCCCCTTAAGTCACTCGTAAAGTTTAACGTGCTTAAAAGAAACGATTTTTAGCTTAATTTGGCAAATTTAAATAAAATTAAGATTAAAAGCCAATAACACTACTGAACAACCCAAGCGAACTTAGAATAAGCACTTCAGATTTATATTTTTCTGTAACAAAATTAATTTCTTTTGATTCTGCCTTATATAAGCGCGCCTCGGCTGATAACACGCTGTCTAGTGTAGAGCCACCAATTATTAGTTGCTGTCTAAGATGAACAATTTCATCTGAAGTTAATTTTGCATTCTCTCTAGAAATAAGAATCGCTTTTTCCATCGATTCTATGTTTTGAATTGCAGCCTGAACAGATCGAGCCCCGCTACGATAACTTGCTTTAATTTGAGCCAGCCTTGCTTCTGCTAAGGCCTCGGCTTCTTTAATCTCAGATTCCAACATGCCTCCATTAAATAGTGTTTTTCGCCCTACAAAACCAATACTTTCGTCAGAATCATAACTACTACCGGCAAATGGTCTCATCGCTCTAGCCTCAAAACCTACGTCGAATCCCTCTTTTGCCCTCAGAGCTTTTAACTGCGCTAAACTAGACTGGTAACTAGCGTACTGCGCTTTAAGCACAGGGGCATTCTGCACGAGATTATCATCGATTTCAGGTGGAACCAGACTAGTCAGGAAATCATAATCAAACGCGATCCCATTGTTGAGAGAGCCAAATGCATTTGAAAACTCTAGCTGAGCTTGGGCAAGGCCTTCGGTCACGCCTGTCTTCTCAACCTTAATAGCCGAAACAGTTCTCTGGGCTGCCGTCACTTTACTAACATCTCCAATTCCAGCTTCAGCTACTTTTTCCAACTGATCTATTAGTGGCTCGAGAACTGATAATCGCTTATCAATTTGCGCCTCCAAAGATTTATATCGCTCAAGCTCAAGCCATTTGATAAATAACTCAGCGGCACGACTATCTATAGCTGCAGCCAAATTCATCTTAGAGGCCTCAACTTCAAATAAGGAAGATGCGATTTGCGAATCTAATTTGCCACCATCATAAACCAGCCGCGATGCATCGATGGCTAGGGCTAAACCTTTAGTATTGTCCGTTACATCCTCTATTCCCCCATATAGGGTCGTCCCAATCTGAAAATTTTTCTGTGCTTCAGCAGCTCCAACAGAGGCTAATTCCGCCTCGATCTCACGTCTTTTAGAAACTATAACTGGATCTGTATCCAGCGCATACTTTACAGAGGCAAGAAAGTCAGTGCCTGAATTTTTAGTTGCCAGTGAAGCTTCTAAAATGTCTTTTAGGGGCAATGGATTTTCACTTGATAGAACTGCAATGTCTTCAGTTTTTTGCGCAACAGACCTTTTCGAAATATTCAAAACAGAGGCTGGCAAAATATTTATTTTACTAAAATCTGGCTTAATTGTGCCAAAATCGGGAGCGTTGCAAGCCGTGATTGTTACAGTCGCCACATAAAGGATCGAAACCTTTAATAAATTTACACTTCTCATTTATTGAAATCCCCCAATCATTTATTTCCCATTCTCTAAAATAACTGGAAAGGGCACTCAACCTAAAACTGAAATTTTAACTCATGTCCACCGTTTATTTTTTGTCCTGAGCTAATTGCTCCGTAAAGATAAAGGGATGACATGGGACTTAAAATATTTGTCTGGTTCAGGATCGTAAAAATATTAAAAGTGTTAGAAGTCCTTACCGAATGAGCCATTTCCTTTAAGCCACAAGTGCTTTTAGGGCAAACAACACTTCCCTGTACCCACTCATCATCAATAGTTAGATCGTAGTTAATATTTAAATTGGCTAACCCACAGTTCTCAAACGTGCAGTCTAACTTATTCAAAAGTTCTGAACTGAACTCTGTCTCAAAAGAGCCAATAATATCAGCGTCAGTGAAAGTATTAAAAGTTATTCTTGACATTGAACTCACGTTTGAAGCCTCCCGGTCTAGCTTCAAATCAATTATAAAATTTCCACTCGGTAACAATCCTAGGAATGTATCTGAATTAGACAGTTCGAATTCTTTTAAATTTCCATCAATATAAGCCTCATACTGCTCATCATCCAACTTATTAACAGTGGCTACAATTTCTGGAAATCTTAGCGATTTATCAAAAAATACGCTGTCTAAGAGGTCTATTTGTAAACCTTGTAAAACATTAAATTGATTAATGCTTCCATCAACCTTTACATTCTCTACAGAACCCCCAAACTTTGACAGCTTTAAATCTTGCAAATCAATTTTAAGATTTCTAGTATCTTTCTCCAGAACAACTTCAAAAATGGCTTTTGGGGCAGTGAGACCAAGTTCGGAAACTGTGATGCCTTCCACTGCAAAAGTACTAGACAACAATTGGTCGTTGATTTTTTCGCTAAGGTTAAGCTCGCTCAACATGCTTCTTATGACATTTGCAGAGTAAGTTGAGCTGCCAACAGCAGCGCTAAAAATTTCTGCCTCAATATTAATATCTGACACATATGATGTCTCTAAATTAAAATTTCCTGCTAAGTTTAGCGACTGCAATTTTGCGAAGGAGTTTAGAGTTAAGCTACCGATATTTGCATCCACAGAGATATTTTGCCAATCTATTTTCTGAAAAGATGGCGTAAAAATATTAACACTGTTAGCAGTTGCGTAGTTTTTTAAAACTGATGGCCCAAGGTTTATTTCTAAAAAGGGTTTTTCACCAGATAGTGACCAAGCTAATTCAGCTGCACGGGAAAACCCTTCAACTGGCCGTTTTGCTATTTCGCTTTGAAAAGTAAAATCGACCCGCCTAATATTTACATCAAGCCAAGGAGACACAGTTATGCCAGAGGGCATTAGGGCGCCCTCTGAATATCCAGATATCAATCTTTTTATAATTGGTGGTCCGCCAAAAACCAGAATGCTCCAGCCTATAGAAATAAAACAGATTAAATAAAGAAAGACCCTAAGAATGATCATGATCGCATATTTCCTTTTTGCCCTGCATTTCGGATACAAAGATATAAACCAACAAGTATCATAGGGAGAGACAGCGACTGGCCCATCGTGATACCAAAGTCACCAAATTTAAAGGCAAATCCATAAGGGTTTTCTGGCGAAAAAAATTGAAGATCTGGTACCCTGAAGTATTCTACAAAAAATCGTGACGCGCCATAACCAAAGGCAAAAATACCTGTCAGAAGCCCAGGCCTCTTTAAACCGCCTTTCAGCGCAAAGTAAAACAATAC
>CACDPV010000052.1 GCA_902554885.1 Paracoccaceae bacterium | reverse complement strand
TAAATCCTGAGCTTAATGCCATCGTCGATGCTATGTCCGACGAAGCGACCGCACGTGCTGAGGACCTTGACCGCGCCACGAAAGCAGGAGAGCCAAAAGGTAGACTATTTGGTGTTCCGGTCACGATTAAAATAAATGTTGATCAGAAAGGATACGCAACAAGCAATGGTGTAACGGCACTCAAAAATTTAATAGCTGATAGTAATGCCCCAATCGTTGATCATCTAATGAACGCTGGGGCAATATTTGTTGGCAGAACCAATACTCCCGAGTTTTCTTTCAGAGCTGATACAGAAAACCCCTTATATGGACGAACAAATAATCCGTGGGGCAAGCATTTGTCCCCGGGCGGTTCTTCTGGCGGTGCTAGTTCCGCGGTAATGGCTGGAATGTGTGCATTGGCTCATGGTAACGACATCGGAGGTTCACTTCGCTTTCCATCTGTAGCAACTGGTACGGTAACACTTAAACCGGGCTTAGGAAGAGTTCCTGCCTGGAACTCAAGTCAAACTAATGAGCGTGGTATTCTTGCTCAATCAATGTCAGTGCAAGGATTAATTACAAGAAGTGCAAGTGATCTTCAGTTGGCTATGCCAGAAATAATACAGGCCGACCTTAGAGACCCATTTCATGTCCCTATGCCGTGGGATACTTCTCAATTATCAAAAAACTCTCGAAAGGTAGCTCTTTGCTTTGAAACACCAGGCTTCAAAACAAATCCAGAAATCACAAAGGGTTTGAGAATTGCCGCTGATGCTTTGAGTAATGTTGGATTCGATGTGAAAGAAGTAACTCCGCCACTTTTAGAGGAAACTGCAAAAACAGGTTACAGTGCACTGTTAGGAGAAGTGCAAGCTCTTTTGGGGGAAGATATAAGAAAAAGTGGTTCAGAAAAGATACAAATGATTTTTGACGAATATTTCCGTCAGTTTGAACCTTACGATGGGAAAAAACTTTTAACGGCAATGGCTGAAAGAACTCATTATGCTCGAGAGTGGGCACTTTTTATGGATGAATATCCTCTAATTATTTCAAATCTAATACCAACCAGTTTCTTCTATCCAGATCGAGATGCGGAGGGTAAGGCGGGCGTAACTGAAGTACTAGGCGCAGCACTCTGGTCATATTCTATAAATTTTATTGGGCATCCGGCTGGAATTGTACCAACACATATTGCAAATACAACCGCGGGCGCTGTTCCAATTGGAATTCAGATCATTGGGCAAAGGTGGCGCGAAGATATGGTTGTGGCGGCATTAATAGCCATTGAGGAACACTGCGGTACTTTTTACGAAAAATTATGGAAGCAGCTGGGTTGGCTGAATTAAACAAATTGTTCTTGAATTAATCTTTCATCAAGTCCATGGCCCTGGTTAAATAGAATTCTATGCTGGACAGTGGTGTCCGAGCTTATTTCAACTTTTTTGACATTTTTAAAAGATATACTGTCTGCATCCGCCATCACTGGTCTTTTATCATTATCAATTACATCTATCCGAACAACAGCAGTTTTAGGCAACAAGGCTCCACGCCATCGCCGCGGCCGATATGCGTTTAAAGCGGTCATCGCGAGCACATCAGCACCTATGGGTAGTATGGGTCCATGAGCCGAATAATTGTAAGCAGTTGATCCTGCTGGAGTGGCAACTAAAACACCGTCACACACTAACTCGTCCATACGCTGTCGATCATCAACCCATATTTGTAGCTTTGCAGCTTGCGGGCCAGCTCGTAAAAGAGAAACTTCGTTTATTGCTAGCGCTTTTTCAATTTTTCCATCAACAAGTGTGGCTTTCATTATCAAAGGATTAATTATTTGCTCCTCTGCATTAGCAAGCCGCGATGGCAAGGCCTCTGTTTCATACACATTCATCATAAAACCAATGGTTCCACGATTCATTCCATATACTGGAGCTCTAAAGTTTTGGCAAAGATGTAAAGTTTGCAACATGAACCCATCACCGCCCAACGCGACGATGTAATCCGCCGTTTTGAAATCACATTGTCCATATAATTCTGTCAGTTCATGCAATGCATTCTGCGCACTCTCCATATCAGAAGCTAAAAATGCAATTTTCGCTGACATATTCATGTCCTTAATCGATTTGGTCACGGTCTACTATTTCAATTAGTAAGATTCAGCATAAACGAGGTAAAAACACAAGTTAAACAAAAGATAGCCTAACTTTTTGCTCATTGTCCCTGATGAGCCTTGACCAAATAATGATATTTAGGCATCACAAGATTTATGTTGATATATAAAATTTTCTTACCAGATCAATGGAAAGATTTTACAAATGATGGGCGTACCAAGGGAGCCCCTGTTGATATCTCCGATGGGTACATACATTTCTCAACTGCAACCCAGGTTAAAGAAACAATTGCTAAGCATTTTTCGGGTTATAAGGACGTAGTTTTAGCTGCCTGTAAAACAGATAAATTGTCAACAGACCTAAAATGGGAACTCTCTCGTGGAGGTCAAGACTTTCCACATTTATATAGAGAACTGCTCATAACGGACATAGAATGGCATCGTCCTGTAAAACGGAAAAATGGAGATTATCCATTACCAGAGGATATAAATGAACTTATCTGAAAAAGTTGCCCTTCGACTATTATCAAACCTTGATCCCGAAAAAGCTCACAACTTAGCTATAAGAGCTCTAAAATTTGGCTTTATACCCAAAACTCAAGGGTTTCAGGCAAAAAGTCTAGAGCTTAGTGTCGCGGGGTTGAAATTCAAAAATCCACTGGGTTTAGCTGCGGGTTTCGATAAAAATGCTGAAGCTATTAAACCGTTACTGGAGTTTGGGTTTGGTTTTATTGAAGTAGGCGCCGTTACTCCACTTGCTCAAATCGGAAATCCTAAACCACGCCTATTCAGGCTCAAAGAAGATAGCGCCATTATAAATCGATTTGGATTTAATAATGATGGCATGCATGAGGTCTCCAAAAGACTGTCTAAGCGGCCCTCAAACGGGATAGTTGGCTTAAACCTAGGCGCTAATAAAAATAGTGCTGATCGCATCAATGATTTTGCTACTGTGTTTAAAACATGTAGTGAATTCATCGATTTTGCCACTGTTAATGTTTCATCGCCAAATACAGAGCATTTACGGGAACTCCAGTCAGATAAAGAATTACGTAAATTGTTAAATGAAGTCAGCGCTGGTCAAGATGGTTTAAAAACCAAAGTACCAGTCTTTTTAAAAATAGCACCAGACCTTGAACAGGAGGAATTAAAAAACATTGCTTTGGTAGCAACAGATAAGAGAATTGATGGAATTATTGCAACGAATACAACAATTAGTCGCAATAATCTAAAAAGTAGTTATCAGCATGAAAAAGGCGGCCTTTCGGGGGCGCCAATATTTGAAATGTCAACCCGTGTGCTTGCGCAGCTTTACTCTATTACAGAAGGTAAAATAC
>CACDPV010000051.1 GCA_902554885.1 Paracoccaceae bacterium | reverse complement strand
TTACCAAGTGACCATTTAATGAAAAAAACAAAACTAGTAAAAATAACGAAAAAATTTGGCTTATTACTGGTGACTGCGCCCCACTGGAGGGATCGACTTGAGATGCAAAAGCTAAGCCTGAAGTTGCCGCAATCTTTTCCCCAGCCAATATTACCGTGCCAAAACATATAGAAAGTACCATTCCACAAGATAGGCCAATAAAAACTTCTTGTAAGATTATTGGAAGTAGATCAATACCCACCAAAATTTCTAAGGGAGGTAATTTTATATTACTTAAAACCCAAACACCGATACCAAATGAAAAAACAATTCTCACTGGTAAAGGGACCATGCGCGATCCGAAAAAAGGAGAGGATAAAAGGAAAGACCCTACCCTCAAGGTCGATAATAATAATAATAAAAGATATACTGGTATACTTTGCATACTGATACCCGCATAGCTTCCAACTTGCTCCAATTTAGATTCCTTTCAGTGCTATCTCTTCAAAGATAAACATGAAGTAGTCAGTCATAGTAGATAAAGTGTAACTAGCGAATAGTGCCATGGCACCTAAAACAACAAACAGTTTTGGAACGAAACTCAATGTCATTTCTTGAATTGAAGTAGCGGCCTGAATAAGACCAATAAACAGGCCTATACCAAGGGCAATTGCCAGTATTGGACCTGCAGTCATTATGATTTGCCAAAATGCAAGACTTAGATACTGAACGTTCTGATCATAAGCCATATTATTCACTCAACCAAGAAAGTTGCTGACAAGGACCCGACAGTCATCGACCAGCCATCAACCAAAACAAAAAGAAGTAATTTGAAAGGAAGTGAGATTAACATTGGTGATAACATCATCATACCCAAAGACATCAAGATAGATGCGATTACCATATCAATCACGAGGAATGGTAAGAAAATCAGAAAGCCAATCTCGAATGCTGTTTTCAATTCAGATGTAATAAATGCAGGTAAGACTATAGAAATAGGAATTGCCTGTTTATCATCGAATGGGCCCACATCTGAAAGATCTGCAAACATATTTAATGTATCTACTCTTGTGTTTGAAACCATAAACTCCTTAAGAACGGATAACCCCTGGCTCATCGCCATTTCTGTTGATAAATTTCCATCTAAGTATGGGGTTAGAGTTTCCACGTACAGAACGTCAAAAATCGGGCTCATAATGTAGAAGCTTAAGAATAAGGCAATCGCTATTAGAACCTGATTAGGTGGGGTTTGCTGGGTGCCAAGGGCCTGCCGTAAAATTGACAAAACAATAATTATCCTCGTAAAAGCAGTCATGCCAAGGACCAACGAGGGCAAAACTGTCAAAGCTGTCATTAGCAATAAAATTTGTAAAGATAGTGAGTATGTGGTCTGACCGTTTTCTCCGGTTGCTGTGGTAAGAGCCGGCAAGCCGAGAGCACTCAAGTCTTGAGCAGAACTTATATTTGTCGTTATTAAAAGAGTTAGCAGACCCCAGCAGGCATATTTGAAATAATTAAACACGTGCATCACCAAGCCCCTCAGGGTTATCAGTGATTTTTTCGGAATTTAGGGGAACTATAGCCGCTGACGAGTTCTTACAGCAAACTATTAAAAAAGACTCGTCTCCAGCATTTACAATGTTTAGCTGAGAAGTTTTTGACAAATTTAGTCTTGAAATAACTTTTAAGCCACTAATTGACTTATTTGCTTTTGGATCAGACCTATAGCGAGCGTAAAGATAAATCTGAACTGCTAGAAGTGCACCCAAAAATATAATTACCATCGCAATTTTTTCGTAAGTCATAAAAAACCCCTAATTCAGTCGGGATTTGCAACAGATATACCAATTATATTTTTACATTTAAAATCAATAAGTTATAAATAAAATATTAATTTATTCAATAATATGACACATGGTTTACTTGGTATTAGAGACTTTCCATACGTTTCTCTGGATCCACTATTTCACCAAAGCGCACTCCAAACCGCTCACCAATCATAACCACCTCACCTTTGGCTATTTTTGTGTTATTAATGAGGATATCCAAAGGATCGCCAGCTAATCTCTCAAGCTCAACGACAGAACCCTCATTTAAGCGTAGTAAGTCACGAATTGTTATTTCGGTGCGACCTACTTCCACCGTTAACTCGACATCTATGTTCTCTAAAACCTTTAGGTTCTCGATACCTTCAGACTTGACCTCTGCTTGTTCTTCCTCAGCCATTTTGTTCCTCACTCATTACTATTCTCTTTTTCATTGATATTGCAGCATTCGGGCCAACCTTACCAATATCGGCAAAAAATACCTTTTCTCCTGCAACCTTGACTAAAACATGTTCTGGAGTTGCCATTGCAAAAACATCCCCCTCAGAAGATTTCATTAATTTACCAATCGAAGTTTTTGGATTGCCTATTTCAGCTGTTAAAGTAAGTGGTATAGATAATACTGCATTTTGCAGTCTCTCTTTCCAAGTTCTATCATCCTGGGCGAATTCATTCTGCACTCTAGATCGCAATTGCGAAGAAATTGGTTTTAATGTCTGTAGAGGATAAACAACATCAAAGCTTACCGGATCATGATTTGGCATTTGCACCATAAATGCGCAAACAATAACCGTATCAGCCCCATCAACAAATGACACAAACTGAATGTTTTCTTCTCGAGACTGGACCTCGAATTTTGTTTGAAGCATATCTTTCCAAGCAGCTTCCATGGAAGCGTTCATGCCTTCGGTGATTATCTCGATAATGCGTTGTTCAGTGGCCGTAAATTCTCCTGCTTGTGCAAATAAAGATTGAACCTTAGACCCACCATAATAAGAATTTGTCAAGTGAGATACAAAGGGCGCCTCAATTACGAGCAAAGCATTACCTCTGAGTTCTTCAATACGACTGTTTGTAACACTTACAAAATTATCGCAACTTTCAACATACTCATCAAAAGACTTTACCTCAGGGGGGAAAGACGAAATTCTTGGCATAATACGGAGCATTGGCAAGAAAACAGATCTGGTAAATCTACAAATCTTTTCATTGATCATTCTCAGTGCATAATAATCACCAAGTAAAGAAAGGTCCTCGGTCCCAAATTTGAATTCCCGTATTTCATTGGGGTCAAACTGTTGCGCAGTTTCCTCTTTTGACTCCTCATCTAAACCGCTTAAAAGAGCTTCGACTTCGTCATTAGATAATTTTCTTGAGCCTACCATTAAATTAACTCAATTATTGCAACACAAATGCTGTAAAGTAGACACCTTCAACGCCGCCGAAACCTTCAAGGTCCTCTAAACGTTTGTTAATAGCATCCTTTATACTATCCGCCAACTGATCGCGACCAGTTTTTCCTTCGACTTCTTCTACAGTAAATTCACTTACAACACCAAGAACCTCGGATCGAAGCGCGAGTTGATGCATTTCAACATTCTCTATTACGGTCTCATCATACTGGGTAGAAACACCAACGCTTACTTGCAAAA
>CACDPV010000050.1 GCA_902554885.1 Paracoccaceae bacterium | reverse complement strand
CAGTTTGACGATCTCCAATAATTAACTCACGTTGTCCCCTACCGATGGGTATCATAGCATCAACTGATTTAAGTCCAGTCGCCATAGGTTCATGAACTGATTTACGAGGAATAATACCGGGAGCCTTGACGTCTGCTACCCGACGTTCAACCCCTTTGATTGGTCCCTTTCCATCTATTGGGTTACCTAGGCCGTCTACGACACGCCCTAAAAGAGCATCACCAGCAGGAACATCAACGATTGAATTTGTGCGCTTTACTACGTCACCCTCTTTGATATCTCTATCAGACCCAAAAATAACGACGCCAACATTGTCACTTTCTAGATTAAGGGCCATACCACGAATTCCACCTGGGAATTCCACCATCTCACCAGCCTGCACATTATCTAAGCCATGAACCCTTGCGATACCGTCACCCACCGACAAAACTCGGCCAATTTCTGCAACCTCTGTCTCTTGCCCAAAATTCTTTATTTGATCTTTTAAAATTGCAGATATTTCTGCTGCTTGGATACCCATTACCCGACCTCTTTCATAACAGTTTGAAGGGAATTCAATTTAGATCGAATTGAAGTGTCTATCATCTTCGATCCAACTTTTATTACAATGCCACCAATGATTGATTCATCAACAGATGCATTAATCTTAATTTCTTTTCCAACGCGATCTTTAATAGCTTTTGCTAATTTGTCAGATTGCCCCTGTGTTAAACTTTTTGCGCTCACCACATCAGCGGTAACCTCGCCTTTGTGTTCAGCGATCAAAATCTTCAGCTGACTAAGAAATGAGTCCATAACAAACAGGCGTCGTTTTGATGCCATAAGCGCTAACGTGTTAGTGAGATTAGCAAGCAACTTCATTTTAATACCGATAGCCACAATGGCAGCTTTTTGGTCATCCCGAGTGTATAATGGCGAGGCGATGAGATCTCTCAATTCCTGGCTGTTACCTAGCGCTTCAGACAAACTTTCAACATTGTTCTCCAGCTCTGGTACTTCGTTAGACTCCAACACTAAGTCGAATATAGCTCTCGCATATCGCGAAGCCACACCCATTGAAATTGAAGCTGATTCAGACACGTTCTTCCTTCCGGTTCAACTAAACGTCAACTATTTGTAAATTAACGCGGTTACTTTCAATCGCTTTCAGAACAAACTGAAATCGATGCGGTATTAGCAGAGCTAATCACTTCTAGCAACATGGTAAAATGACTTAATTGGACTTAATTTCAATTATTTGGTTGGGCGGTATTTTTTTTACAATTGCAAACCGAATATATTCAAAGGTTTTCACCGATGATTTTCGAGATAAAGCAGCGGCTTAGCCTATCGGTTTTGGCTCAACCAAACCTCCTAAAAGCCCAATAGCCTTTTCCTTTGCTGATTTCTTTATTTTGTGGACTGGTGGATAGCGTGTGCTTGCCTCAATGATAATTACTCCTCCCGCCAAAATAGGAAGGTATTTTCCAGATCCTTCAAAAAATTGACTGATTCTTTGCAAACTTTTTCGATGAGATGGGAGCTGATATAAAGCCATTCTGTGTCTTTCAGGTATAAATGACTGTGATCTCAACTGCGTTTCAAGTTGCCCAATAGAATATGGCCTTCCGTAGCCAAACGGCGTTTTGTCGCTTCGACACCAAAAACCTGCGCGATTGGGAACAATAAATAAGGCTTTGCCACCAGGGCCCAATACTCGCAGTGCCTCGTCAAGCATCATTGATGGATACTCGGATGTCTCCAATCCATGCATAATTATAAGCCGATCTGCAAATCCAGTATCAATTGGCCACTGGTGTTCATGTGTTAGAACTGATTGATTTTGCTGCCCTAAAGGCCAGTGCAAAGCTCCCTGTGGACCTGGCATAAGCGAAATAATTTTTCTCGAATGGTCATAAAAATGCCGCAGGATAGGATTTGCAAAACCATAACCCATCATTTTGTAACCAGATTGAACCGGCCACATTTTAAGAACTTGAGCACTAATTGCTTTTTGAGCTGCTCGACCCAATGCTGATCGATAATAAAAGTTTTTTAAGTCTTGAACATCGAGGTGCATTGCATAAAACTCTCAATTGGGACAGCATAGAAGCACTTTAAACATTTTTTGGTGAAACGTCATGTCTTTTGAACTTTTAACAGTTCCTTGCTTATCAGATAATTATGCATTTTTGGCCCACGACGCTGATAAAAAGGTAACTCTGCTTGTTGATGCTCCCGAACCTGAGCCTATTTTATGTAAACTTGAGGAAAAAAGTTGGGTCTTAACCCATGTCTTTTTGACGCATCATCATTGGGATCATGTGGATGGTTTATCTAAATTACTTGAATATTATTCACCTCAAATAATAGGGTCATCTTCAGATACAAAGCGCCTACCACCAATACACTTGCCCGTTGGCGAGAACGATGAGATTAAAATAGGGAATAATGTTGGCAAGGTCTTTGAGGTTTCAGGACATACAATTGGGCACATCGCGGTCTATTTTGAAGAAAGTAAATTACTTTTTAGTGCCGATAGTTTAATGGCTCTGGGATGTGGTAGATTATTTGAAGGGACTGCCGGACAAATGTGGAATTCACTTCAAAAATTATCAACATTACCGGATGACACGATCATATGTTCAGGTCATGAGTACACCGAAACAAATTCGAATTTTGCACTCACAATTGACCCTAAAAATCAAGATTTAATAACTAGGCATAAAAATATTAAGAAACTTAGATCAGAAGGTATTCCAACTGTTCCCAGTACTATGAGTGAAGAGAAAAATACTAATCCATTTTTACGTCCCTGGTGTAAGGAAATTCGAGCCAACCTAGATATGATCGAAGCGACTGATGAGGAAGTTTTTACAAAAATTAGAGCGCTTAAAGATGAGTATTAGATAAAATTTGCAAATTTTACCTCGATAAGTAAAAATTTTGGTACATAAATGGCATTATTGACTTGAATAGTGTGAATTCCCACCCACACTATATAGTAAAGATAAAGTAAACGCCGAAAAGGATTACAAAATGCCTTCTTTTACAACAACCCTAGAGCATTCAATCCATGCTGCACTCGCTTTGGCAAATTCTAAGTCACACGAATTCGCAACTTTAGAGCATTTACTTTTGACCTTAATCGACGAGCCCGATGCGCAACGTGTGCTCAAGGCATGCGATGTTGATTTAGAAATACTCCGAGAAGCCCTAGCCAATTTTATAGATGAGGAATTGTCATCAATGGCTAAAGAAGACGAAACTTTGGAGGCAACTCCAACAGCCGCTTTTCAAAGAGTAATTCAACGCGCAGCAATCCACGTCCAGTCGTCGGGAAGGAGTGAAGTTACTGGCGCTAATGTCTTAGTAGCAATCTTTGCAGAGAGAGAATCGAACGCAGCTTACTTTCTACAAGAACAAGAAATGACGCGTTATGATGCGGTAAACTTTATTGCTCATGGCGTGGCGAAAAATCCTGCCTTTGGTGAACAAAGGTCTGTACAAGGCTCTGATGAAGATGGGGATGATTTTGCTACTTCTGGGGCTGAACCGG
>CACDPV010000049.1 GCA_902554885.1 Paracoccaceae bacterium | reverse complement strand
CCAGTGTCACTTAAGATCATTTCACCGTCTTCAAGCTTAGCTAGGTCAAATTCAACTAATGTTGAAAAAGAAGTCTCTGAAATACGTTTTCCTGAGCACAAAGACAAGAAATCATTTAACTCTGCGAAAGCTTCTGAGTTTGTAACAGCCTGAAAAGATTTTAGGGCAGTTTGAACAGTTTCAGCAGTGATTTCTTTTTGCTCAGTTTGCGTATCAATTTGATGGGCTATTCTTTCACAAATACCTTTCAAAAGAGTGATTTGCTTATCATCCAATGCTAACGGCTCTCTATTCAATAAACAAAAGGTACCAAGAGCATAATTATCCTTATTTATTACAGGAAAGCCTGCATATCCTAGCCATCTGTCTTCGGTTTGAAGACCTGGATGAGATTTCCATTTTTCGTGTTTTCTTAAATCCGGTATCAGTGTAGGGTCTGAGCTCAGCAATACGTATGAACAAATGTTGTGTTCATGACGTTCGCTTTTCTCATTTTTCTTATCGTCAGTATTGGCGATGTTACATTGAAAGTTTTCATCAAATAGGCTAAAAGAAACTCTATCAAAGCCGGTAAGCTCTTTTGCGACTTCGCAAAATATCGAAAAATTATCTGTCTGCTCCCCGTCAATAATTCCAGTGCGCTTAACTGCGACTACGCGCCTTTCCTCATTTTTAGGTCTTGGTGCTAAAGTGGTAGACATGGTGGCCTCTCTTTTAAATCAATTGTACACAGGACCGCTGTCCTGAAACTTACAAGCAGTTAGGATGTTATCAAAAGCGAATACGTTGTTTTAGTCAATTATATAATGCTTTCTTATTTATAAGTGTATTTACATGGTTGCAGCTATAGAAACAGTAATCAAGGAGCCAATTGAAGTATATAAAATGATTGGAGAAATTCGATCAACAGACACCTTATAATTCATCGCAAGCATATAGGCCATTACTCCACTAGGAGCCGCGGCTACCATCAACGCTGTAGAATGAATCTCGGGATAGTGCCCACCAAAGAGTAAGGTGATAATTAACCATGCAAGAGTTGGATGTATAATTAGCTTTAAAGTAGACATTGAAACAACAAGTTTGGTTGGGACTATATTCTTTTGGTAGCTCAGCATAATACCCAAGGAAAATAAAAGGGCAGGGGTGGCAGTTCCTCCCATTTTTTCTAAAAAAAACATAATACCATGAGGTAGTTCCAATTTATTTAAACTGACAAATAAGCCAATAAGGATACCTAGAAGTGGCGGGTTGGTAAATATTGCTTTGACTGTAACTGAAAATGGTCGATCAGCGTTGGATAAGATATCCATCGCAATCAATGTTAAGCTAAAAATAACAAGCCCATCCATCGTTATTATCGAAATTATAGTGAGTGTCTTCGCCTCTCCAAATATTTCATCTGCAATCGGCAAAACAAATAAAACATGATTTGTGAGGGCAAGAGCCAAGCCAATTAGTAGGGCTTCAGAATTTGATAACTTGAAGATATATTTTGAAATAACTACCCCGAGTAAAAATAGTATAACCTCGGAGAGAAAGTATCCAAATAAAAGTAAAAAATCGAAACTATCAATAGGAGCTATAGCCAAAAACTCTATACACAGAGCAGGCATACAAACAAGCATTACAAACTTATTTATTGAAAATGCAGCGGCGACGTCAAAAGTACGCATTCTACCGAGTAAAAAACCAAACGCACCAATTGCAAAGATGGGAAAAACTGCGGTTCCTAAATAACTTAACAATGGCTTTTACCCAGTTTCCCGTAATTGAGTGATCGCCATAGCTCTAATACTTTTGTCCAAAATTAATCCGTACCGTAGTTGAAAGCATTCCTTCCATTTTGAAAATTCCCCTAAACAGCTTTCACAGATAGTTTTATGATATTGGAGTAGCGCCGGTTTCGCTTCTTATAATTTTACCATCACTTAAGGTGAAACAAACTAAAACTGCTTCGCGTGATCCATCTGGAAAACTCACTAAAGAATGAGAAATTAAAATATCGTCATTTTCATAAATACATCGCGAATTTGTTCGTGTGACTTTTCCACTTTCCATCATACTGCTAATTACATTTACCCAATCCGATTTACTCATCTCACTGTTTGATGCGTGCCTAACAAACTTAAAATCGTCATGTAATAATTCCGCGTAAGCATTCGCATCATTATTATCCATTGCTGTATTGAGTTGTTGATAGATTGACATTAGCTTCTCCAGGTTATTGTGGGTACGGAATTCTGCGTGTTTTGCAGGTCGTGCTCCATTTTTTTAGGGATCACTGCCTTATATTTTCTAGTACAGAAAATGTACTATGTTATTGTAAATCCAATAATTCTTTTGAATGTCTTTGAAAGATATTAAATGCATCAGAAGCACTAATATTGTCTAATGCACCTGTGTCAACTTCTTCGCGGCTCCACATCCAGCTCCTTACTGGGTCGTCACGCATTGCCCACTTAGGAAAAAGACGGTCGGCGTGCATTCCTTCCTTTAGTACCTTAATTTCAACATGACGATCGTCATTTTCAATTTTTTTAAATGTTTCATTTATGCTTTCTATGGGGCCTTCCAAATATTGCAGATACAAATCTGATCTACATATTAAAGCACCTGTTAATTGATTTCTTTTATTATTATCGACAGAATTCACTAAGATGCCATTTAGAATGTTTTGATCGAAACCGAATGGTCTTGAAGAATAGATCAAATGTTTCAGCAAGTTTTTTACTTCTCCAGTCAATTTTTCTCCATTCATTCAACTTAATTAATCGCAATAAGTTTGTTTATTTTGGTGGCTGGGGATTATTAGCTGGATTAGAGTCTATGACCTTTATTTCGAGCAACTCGTCACTTATCCCTAGCTTTTCTAAATTTTCTTCAAGCGATAATGCTACCTCTTTTTCGTATATTTGCTCAAAACCTCGGTAAAAAGCAAATGACTTTAAATGTTTTGCTTTTTTTTCAGGGTTTTCGATCGTGGATTTAGTCCATTCATATAGTGCATATTCATCGATACCATTTTCTTCAGCTTCATCGCAGTAACCTTTGAAGGCATCGTATGTACATACCAAGGACATTCCATGGTCGCTGGATATTTTATCTAACTTTTGAGCTAGATCGGTATGATTTCCACTTCTCAAACTTTTAGATAAATTTTCTGAAACTCTAATCCTTACTTGATACAGCCAATCTGACATTTACTTCCTCACTCGTTTTGCTTTTAATGAATCTAGTACTTTGATCATAAAATGCTAAACAAAAGTGGTCTTTCAAAAAATTTTAACTACATCTGTACTAACTGAAATGATGCAATGGATATTAGAGTCATGTTCGAATCCTTTTTCCCAAAACCTAAACTGTTTTTTTTATCATTGGCTGGCTGGGTAGCCCTTTTGATAATATTTTGGTACTCAAATGGCGATGCCGTTGGAACTTTCTTAGGCTTTAATTTAGAGGAAACTGCCCCGGTGATTGGTTTGGGGCACTTTATAACGCCACAATTTTTGTGGTTTGATACCTACTTTCTTTTTGGTTTGCTGGCATTTTATGGATTTTGGCGATACCACAGTCCACACGAGTGGCA
>CACDPV010000048.1 GCA_902554885.1 Paracoccaceae bacterium | reverse complement strand
AACCTGATATATTATACCTCGGTGGCATAAATAGAACGATGCGGATTGTTGAATTAGCAATAAAAGCTGGTTTAGCAGTCACTCCTCACTGCGCAAATCTTTCACTTGTAACGCTTTTTACAATGCATTTACTGAAGGCAATTCCCAATGCTGGAAAATATTTAGAATTCTCAATTGAGGGCATAGATTACTATCCCTGGCAGCAAGGCTTATTTCTAGAGGACCCATATTCTGTGAAAAATGGTAAGGTTACAATTTCTGATAAACCTGGCTGGGGAATAGAAATACAGCCAGACTGGCTTGCAAAATCAACATATCAGTGCAGTGAGACCTAAGACGGCGAGACTGCTAAAAATCGTTGTATTAATTTTTGATAGATATAAGTTTACATTGAAAAGCAAATAACGGATTTAAGACATGTGGGCCGAAAACTGGCATAATCAATCATATTGGCTGGATGGGGTAAACCCTATTGAAAAGTCCTATGAAAATACCCCAACGAATGTTGAAGTATTAATTATTGGTTCAGGATACACAGGATTGCATACAGCAATTCAAGTGGCTAGGAGCGGCAGAGAAGCCCTTGTTATTGACTCAGGGGAACCAGGCTTCGGTTGCAGCACCAGAAATGGAGGGCAAATCAGCACTAGCGTCAAGCCTTCGCAAGGAAAATTAGAAGCAAAGTATGGACAAGAGCAAGCGCGTGCAATCAGACAAGAGGGAGAAAATGCCCTTGAATGGATTGAAGAATTTATAAAAACAGAGGGTATAGATTGCTCGTTTAAAAGATGCGGGCGATTTCATGCTGCCCATTCACAAGAACAATTCGATATTCTGGTAAGAGATGCCGAAAAGTTATCAAAGCAAGAGGGCATCCCGGTTGATATCGTGCCCAAGCAAGATCAGAGAAAAGAGCTTGGTACCGACTTATATAATGGTGGAGTTGTTTTCCATAGGCACGCCTCAGTTGATCCGGCAAAATATCATCGCGGACTACTAAATTTAGCCTCAGATGCTGGCGCCAAAATAGTTGGCAACTGTCATGCAGAGAAAATAAATAAAGTACTAACTGGTTTTGAAGTGCTGACTTCAAAAGGTAAAATTTCTTGTAAACAGCTGGTTATCGCAACCAATGGATATACTAGCAAAATTACTCCCTGGTTGCAGCGTCGTGTGATACCAATCGGAAGCTATATAATTGCAACTGAGCCACTCAGTAAAAAACTAATGGATGAACTTTTTCCTACAGACAGAATTGTTAGTGATACATGTAAAGTGGTTTACTACTATCGACCCTCTCCAGACCGCACTCGAATACTGTTTGGGGGGCGGGTCTCGGCAAAAGAAACTAACCCAATTGTGAGTGGACCAAAGCTGCACCACGATATGTGCCGGATATTTCCCGAATTAAACGAAATCAAAATATCGCATTCTTGGTTTGGTACAGTTGCATACACTTTTGACGAATTAGCACATACGGGCTGCCATGATGGAGTATATTACTCGATGGGATACTGCGGCTCCGGCGTTTCCATGGCAAGCTATCTTGGAATGCGGCTGGGGCAAAAGGTTATAGGAGCAAAAGAAGGAATTACTCCCTTTGACGATTTACCATTTCCTACCAGACCTTTTTATGGCGGAAACCCATGGTTTTTACCAGCGGTAGTGTCATGGTATCGGTGGAGGGATAAGGCTCACATGGCTAAGCACGCAAGCCTAGAACTTGCTCGTACGTAAACTTTCTTTACCAAGGAAACAATAGTGGCAGACACGGAAGAGTTACAAACACTTAAGAAGGAAAACAGCAAGCTAAAGCTGGAAGCACGCCTACGAAAATCACTATCGTTGGAACTTGAGAGACAAAAAGGAATCGTTCAGACAGCCAAAGAAGAAGCTGAAAAGCAACAAAAGCTACTTCAAAAAGCATCCGATAGACTATCAAAATATTTATCACCGCAAATATGTGAGCAAATTTTTTCTGATGTAGAATTCGAAAAAGGCAGTGGTCGAAAAAAACTAACAATATTTTTTTCTGACATTGTTAGTTTTACCTCCATCTCAGAGGCCATGGAGGCCGAAGAATTAAGTGGTTTTTTAAATTTTTATCTTACCAATATGTGCGACATTGCACTGAAACATGGAGGTACTATCGACAAATTTATTGGTGACTCCATCATGATTTTTTTTTGGGGATCCACAGACCCAAGGGCCTGAGCAAGATGCAATATCCTGTTGTAAAATGGCGCTTGAAATGCTCACTTTCGTCGAAAGAAATGAAGATCTAATTAAAGAAAAATTCAATTTTCCTGAAAAATTAGAAATCCGAATTGGCATACACAGCGGTATGTGTAGTGTCGGGAATTTTGGAAGTGATCAAAGACTGGATTACACTATAATCGGACGGGCAGTAAATGTAGCAGCTAGACTTGAACAAGCTGCCCCAAAAAATTCAATTCTTTTTTCTAACTCCACAAAGGCACTTCTTGGAGAAACTTTTGAAGTTAGTGAGACAATCGAAGTTACAGCAAAAGGAATTGATAGGCCAGTAATTGGTAATATTATGAAAAATGAGGCAACGAAAAAAAATATTGTTACATTACAAAAAAATGGTATTTCACTGAAATTCGACCCTTCGATTATTGATCAAAAGGAAGTTGATAAATTTCTTTCGAAAATAGAAAAATAATTCGGCTTCTAAAAGTTATTTTAATAACTTTTCTTCACCACAGGACCTGTCGTCAATCGTTTAACAAGGGTTGCATCAGTAAGCATTGTGTAGATTGGGGTCTCAGGTTTCTCAATTCTTTCCATCACAGTTTTTGCAAGAATTTGGCCTAATTGGTAAGGCTGGGATTGAATAGTAGTTAAACTTGGGGTTGCAAATGACGCATCGGCAACATCATCAAAACCTATTATCGAAATTTCTCTTCCTGGGATTATGCCCCGTTCCTGCAAGGCGTAACAACCACCTAAAGCTACCATATCGCTGTTACAAATAACACCCGAAACATCTGGATGATTTGAAAGTAAGTTTACCATCGCTTCTTTACCTGACCTTTTATTATCATCAGACTCAATTATGGCACTCCAAGCTATATCATTTTCCTCAAGCGACATTTTATATCCCAAAACCCGTTGTTGACGGACAGATGAGTTTTGCCAGCCACCAAGAAATGCAATTTTTTTGTGTCCGTAATCAACGAGATACTGAGTGGCATTTTTTACTGCCTCTAAATTATGGATACCAATATGATCAAAATTTGCCTGACTAACCTCTCTCAAAAAAGTTATAGTGGGTATTTCATATGCCGTTACCATATCAATGGTTTCTTTGGGAGTGTCATGTGCAGGCACCCAGATTAGTCCACCTCTTGAACTTCTAATGAAAGCTTCAAGATTTCGTTGTTGACGATTTACATCATCACGTGAGTCTAGAACCGATAGCAAATAGTTATTAAGATCTAATAAATCGCTCAAACCGCTTACTACCTCTGCATTAAAGGGATTAGCTATCTGGTGGATGATCATACCGATCTCTCTATTTTCACCAGACCTCATAGACGCAGCACGTCCGTCAGGAACATAGTGTAAAGTTTTCGCCGCTTCTAAAACTTTTTTACGCGTGTTTTCTGAAATTCGCCCAGTACCACGCATCACTTGACTGGCCGTGG
>CACDPV010000047.1 GCA_902554885.1 Paracoccaceae bacterium | reverse complement strand
ACCCGATACACCTCTAACTTTAAGTTTCTCGTCTACGACAGAATTTAATGGATCATTACCCATTCTACATGTCCCACACTGATGAAAAACTGTTTCTGCATTTGCTCGAGCGAAATCTAGTAGGTCTTCATCGCTCTTAACAGCATTTCCCGGAATTTTTTCAGAAAGAATTATTTCTCTCAACGCTTCTGTTTTTGCCAGTTTTCGCATCAACTTCATTCCAGAAATCATGGTTTTTTGATCATATTCCGTAGAAAGATAATTTCCAAAAAACTTTGGAGGAATGGAGCTATCAGGGGATTGAACAGATAGTTTTCCTTCGCTTGTTGGCTTGCAAAGACTAAATCCTAATCTTACGGCGGGATACGGATCAGGAGCCATAAGAGGTCGTTTTCCGAGTGGCGCGGTTGTATAACTTAGTGGCGAAAAATACAGCTGTAGGTCAGGCACCGATAGATTTGGGTCAGATTTAACGAAACCACCCCCTTGATTGAGGCTCATAGATAATGGACCGCTTCGGGTTAATAAGTACTGAAATGCGACCTTTATTTTGCCACTGAGCGGGCGAAGTAACTGATTTAGGGATGGTTGGTTAGTAAGAAGTGTATGATCTACTCCAATATGATCCTTCAAATGCAAACCCACATCGGGCAAGTCGTTTATTACTTTTATGTTGAGCTCTTTTATAGTTTTAGCTGGGCCTATTCCAGAAACCTGTAAAAGTTGAGGTGATGCTAGGGCACCTGCAGACAGTATTATTTCTTTTGCGGCATTTGCTACATTTATTTTGCCTTTGTGCGAATATTCAACCCCAACGGCCTTAGATCCTTCAAAGAGAACTTTCTTTACATGAGCTCGTGTAATTATGACAAGATTTCTATGTTTTTTTTGCTGGGATAAATAGGCACTTGAGGCTGATGATCTAACTCCTTTATGAGTATTTGTTTGATAGACAAAAGAACCTTCTATGTTGCCGGTATTATAGTCAGGGTTTTGAGTTATTCCAATTTGCTCCGTTGCTTCTAAATAACGATTTGTTAACGGGTGCGCTTGCTTTGAAACATCTGTTACTTGAACTGGCCCGCTGTAGCCACGACCCTGATTACTAGCACCTGTCCAACTTTCCATTTTACGAAAAAAGGGTTCAACATCTTGCCAGTGCCATCCATTGGCATTCTCACCCCACTCATCAAAATCACTTTTACTGCCCCGTGCAAAGACCATTGCGTTTATTGAACTTGATCCTCCCAGCACCTTGCCTCTAGGCCAATACATTCTTTTCCTATTAAGATTTTCTTCAGGCTCAGTACTAAATTTCCAATTAACACGCTGATCGTAAAAAAGTTTTCCATATCCGATCGGCATCTTTATATAAGGGTTATAATCTTTTGGCCCAGCCTCTATTAGGAGTATTTTAATCTTATTATTTTCTGCCAACCTGCCCGCAAGCGCTGAACCAGAGGATCCTGCGCCGACAATTACGTAGTCATAGTTGCTCATTCAAAGATTTTCCAACTATGGTGATCAAGTAGATTTATCCTTATTTCCTAGTAATTGAACTAGGATTAGAAGGCCGGAAGAAACTATAATTAATATCGTTGAAATGGCCGCAATAGTGGGATCAATTTGGTCTCTTAGGGCCAAAAACATGCTTCTAGTTATTGTAGAATTATCCCCACCTGCCACAAATAGTGAGATTATGATCTCATCAAAGGATGTTAAAAAAGCAATTAGCGATGCAGAAACAATTGAGAATTTTATTTGTGGTAATGTTATTTCTCTGAAAGCTCGGAACCTAGTTGCTCCAAGTGATCTTGCAACTTTTTCTTGGTTCATGTCGTAATTTTTTAATGCTGAAAATACAATGATTAATACCAACGGCATTGCCACTAGAGAGTGTCCTAGAACTAGCCCTAAAACACTTCCAACAAGTTTAAATTGTACAAAGAAATAAAATAGGCCAATTGCAACAAGTATAATTGGTACCATCATCGGTGAAATAAAAATTGGGAAGAGAATTTTACTTAGTCTTGAGCTGCCATTTACCAATCCGTAAGCAGCCATTGTACCTATTGGAGTTGCGACTACGATTGTTAATACTGCTACTTTAAAAGATGTCCAGGTTGCAGACATCCAATCATTAAACCCGTTTTCAACTTTCCAAGAGAAAAAATAATTTTCATACCAGCGCAATGACCATTCTTTGGGAGGAAATTCCAAATATTGGCTCGCAGAGAAGGACATGGGAATAACAACCAACGATGGAACTATTAGCAGGAATAATACTATGAAAGAGATAGCATATAGCCAAATTCTATCTTTCAGCCGTATTTGTGTTTCGGAGACATTTCGATTTAGAAAACTGTTTGCCATTAACGACTTCCTAATTGATCAATGGATACAAGTTTTGATGCGATAAAAAGTATTATGGCTGTTACCACTAACAAGACGACACCCAAGGCACTCGCCGCACCCCAGCTAAAATAAAGCTCAATGTTACTTGAAATTTTCATCGCCGCCATAATGACCTTTCCACCGCCAAGGATTGCTGGCGTAACATAAAAGCCTAGACATAATACAAAGACGATGAGCAAACCGGCAAGTAGTCCTGGCAGCGAGAGAGGCAAGAAAACAGTCCAAAAGGCTCGTGATGGCGTTGCTCCCAAGCTCGAGGCAGCTTTCATACAATCTTTATCTATAGCACGCATATTTGCATAGAGGGGAAGGATTAGAAATGGCAACATTATGTGCACCATTCCAATTAGTGTTCCAGTTGTATTGTGAACAAACTTAATTGGCTCGGATATCAGTCCCATATCTATAGCAATATTATTTAATAAACCCTTTTTTTGAAGAAGAACTAACCAAGCGTAAGTCCTTACCAAAAGGCTGGTCCAAAAAGGAATAAGGACACCAATCATGCAGATATTTGCCCACTTTCTTGACAGTTGTGACATGAAATATGCCAATGGGTAGCCAATTGCAGCGCAAATGATAGTTGTGAGAATACTGATTTTAAAAGTTGTGATGAAGATTTTAATATAAGCTTTACTTTTCCACATCCGTTCATAATTTTCGAAAGAAAAAGTTCCATCACGCCCTATAAAAGATAAATAGAAAAGCCATCCTACGGGAATAGCTATAAGGGCGGTCACCATAACGAGGTATGGAACAGTAAGCCCAAAGAAGGTGTAGCCCTCTCTTGCGGCGAGTTTTCGCAGTTCGTTTTGATTGATATTGTTCGAAGTTAAACTCATTTGCTCAACTCACGACATAACTGTCTGCAACTTTAAGAGCGATGGTAACCTTTTCGCCTATAGCGGGGAGAGCTTTGTCGGTAACGCTTTGATTTGGGATTCTGACCCTGAGGACCTGTTCTTCTCCCTCAGTAGAAGTCAGTTTTATTACAAGTAGCTGACTTTCTCCTTGAAAGATTGAGTCAAGCAAATCTCCCTCAAAGTAATTTTCGTCTTTCTTTTTCTTAGGCGGTGCGAGAAAAACCTTTTCTGGCCGTACCACCAGTAGAAAATCTCCATCTCTACTAAGAGGTTGTGCCACTTTTATTTCTGTTTTGCCAATTAAAGCTTTTGATTTTTTAACTTTAACAGGAATAAGGGTCGACTCTCCAATAAAATCTGCAATAAACCCATTTTCAGGGTGCTCATAAATTTCATTAGGTGTTCCGAGCTGCATAAGCTCG
>CACDPV010000046.1 GCA_902554885.1 Paracoccaceae bacterium | reverse complement strand
ATCGCTTTCATTATTGGCAATAGGTTTTTTACCGCGCATTTTATTTTTAGGTGGAGAACGGCCATGAATGATTATTATACCGCTCGATGGAAGCAAGTAAGGCATATTGAGGGTGCATCTCAGAGGATCCAAGAAGATACGATGAGATTTGCTGCAATCATGGAGGGCCTTGGTGTCGCTTTTGTTGACTCGGTAATGACACTAATAGCATTTCTTCCGGTTTTAGCAGCACTTTCAGTACACGTTGAAACGTTACCAATAATAGGAGCTATCCCGTACCCGCTGGTTACCTTGTCAATTATTTGGTCCATATTTGGTACTGTAGTTCTATTAGTAGCTGGGATAAAATTACCCGGTCTTGAATTTAAAAATCAAAGAGTTGAGGCAGCTTTTCGTAAAGAACTTGTTTTGGGTGAAGAAAATGAAGAAAGTGCCCAGCCAGTAACTCTAAAAGAACTCTTTTCCAACGTAAGGCGTAATTATTTTAGAATTTACCTGCACTACACCTATTTTAATCTTTTTCGATACTTATATCTACAAGCTGATAATGTTATCGTTTATATCTTTTTAATACCAACTATAGTCTCAGGGCGTATAACGCTCGGAATAATGAACCAGATTTTGCGAGCATTTGGTCAGGTTGCTTCGTCGTTTCAATTTCTTGTTTCTTCCTGGACTACGATAATTGAATTGATCTCAATTTATAAAAGACTTCAGGCTTTCGAGGCTTCAATTCGAGATCAACCTTTACCACAAATTGATCAAGATTTTATAGAATCTGGCCTGAAGGAGACTTAATACCTATAGGGTTAATCAGCGTTTTGCCTGAAGTTTTTTATACTTATAATTTTATTGAAAATTTCATCAACTCGCTGATTAGTGACCTTCAACAATTACCAAATCTGCAACGGAATATTTTACTCTTATAGCTTGAGCCTGTTGATATTCTGCACTTTGATAGCATAATTGAGCTGCCCTCAAGTCCGGAAATTCTATCAAAACCGTGCGTCTTTTGCTGGAGCCTTCAAGTATTTCTTGAGCACCACCTCTCACTAAAAATTTTGCTCCGTATCTTGATAATGTTTTAGAGCTGGCTTTCTTATAATCTTCATAGCCCTCTGGGTCTTTTACTTCAATGTGTACTATCCAATATCCTTTTGGCAATTTTTTCTCCTCAAGCACTCGATAAATTTCTGCAATCCGATCTAAACTAATTTCAGTTTTCGAGGCACTACGTTGTAAAGATAATTGCTTAATCATCGAGAAAATTGAACCTTAAATTAGTTTAATTCAACTAAAGATATAAACTGTCATATTAATTTCTAAAAACTAATACGCATGTCGTATTCAGTGCAGACGTATTTAAAAATAATTGTAGATTAGTGTAAACAAATTTAGGCAAAATCACTGGATTTTATATGGAAGCCAAAAAGTTAGCTATAGGTTTGGCTGTGCTCTCGACTCTTGGTTTTGCAACTCAAGATATGGTTGTAAAGCTTTTGAGTGAAATTGGTTCGTTATGGCAATTGATGTTTTTGCGAGCAATATTGGTTGTTTTAATCCTAATCACTTGGGCGCTGCTTAAAAGGCGTCCAGATATTATATGGCCATCAGGTTGGAAATGGCCGATTTTTAGGGCATTTTTAATGAGTTGTGCATATTCTTTTTTTTATGCGTCACTCCCATTTACTGCTCTTGCTCAAGCAGCATCATGCTTCTTTACCGCTCCAATATTTACCTGTTTTTTTGCTGCTATAATACTTAAAGAAAAAGTCGGCATATGGAGAATATCTTCAATATTTGTCGGATTTTTGGGCGTTCTCTATATTATCCAGCCCGGTACGTCACACATGCAACCGATTTTATTTCTTCCAGTTCTTGCAGGTGCATCTTATGCCCTTGGCGTTGTAATAACGCGAGGGTTCTGCACAGATCATCCAGCATTATCACTGACAATTACTCACAATGCATTTTATGCATTAGTTGGGGCATTAATGGTAACATTTATTCCAATTTTACCAATTCCAATTGACGTGAAAGTTGCGAATCCATTTGTTTTTTCTGGCTGGGTGCAGCTAACATCAAGTATAATAATAATGATCGGAATTACATCTCTTACGCATATTTTGGCTATGACTTCTTCAATAAGGGCTTACCAATCAGCTGAGAGTAGTTTTGTTGCTCCCTTTGAATACACGTATTTAATCTTTGCTATGTTGATTGACTACGCCGTCTGGCAATATATTCCAAGTGCGCAAGGTATCATTGGCGTTACCATGATTAGCAGCGCTGGAGTGACGATTGCAATAAGAGAGCGTAATAGAATATAAGATGCTGAGCAAACCATGGCTTAGATAAATTTTAAAGAAGTTTGTCGCCTTTGATAACAGATATAGGTTGGGTATTACCAAATTTTTATCTGTAGTATAAAAGAATTTGTTAACCTAACTCTGAATTAAAGATCGTGCTCTGGCTCATCTCCAATTTCACTCATTTTAATCGTTAGTGCTAATTTCATTTGTTGAACAACATTACTATATCTTGGATCCGAATAAACATTAAACAATTCTAATGGATCTTCCTGGCAGTCAAATAATTCCCATTCTCTATCCTCGCCGCCATGATTTGTCCCAGGTAATTCGTAACCTTCATTATACCAATAGATCAGCTTATACCTTTTGTCTCTAATACCATAATGCGAGTATGCATTATGATCAGGATCTCGATGCATCCAATACCTGTGATACACTACTGTCTGCCAATTTTTCGGTAATTTTCCTGTCATAAGCGACAATAGACTGCTGCCTTGCATATAAGTTGGTATTTTAAGTTCAGCAACATCAAGAAAAGTAGGAGCAAAATCAATATTGCAGGCCAAACTTTCATTAATTTGGCCACCTGGAATTTTTTCTGGGAAACGTGCAAGGAACGGCATTTGAAGCGATTCCTCGTACATAAATCTTTTATCAAACCACCCGTGTTCACCCAGGAAGAAACCCTGATCGGACGTATAGATAACAAGAGTATTTTGAGCCAGATTATTATCATCTAAATAGTCTAACAACTCGCCAACGCTTTCGTCTATCGACGCAATTGTTCGCAAATATCGTTTTATATAACGCTGGTATTTAAACTGGCCAAGTTCTTCTTTAGTTTTAAAAGTATATACCTCGCCCGTATCTTTATCCATCAATCGTAATTTTGAGACATCGTCTGGGTTTGGTATTTTCCGGTGAGACATTTCAGGTCTAACCCGTTCTCCAACTTCTGATCCACCCTCCGGTTGTACAAGTCCCAAATCAGCATATTTCATATCATCTTTTATACGCATTTTCGCCTCCGCAGCAGCTTTGGCACGGTTCTTATAATCATCATCAAAAGTTTCTGGGACTATGATATCCTCGTTGAATAAATTGCGGTTTTTTGGGTGTGGTTCCCACTCTCTGTGGGGTGCTTTGTGATGACACATAAGAAAAAAGGGTTTATTTTCATCTCTAGAATTCAACCAGTTAATGCACTTAGAGGTTATTATATCTGTGACATAGCCGAACTCTTCTTTCTCTTTGCCCATTTCAATCATAAAAGGGTCAAAATATTCTCCCTGACCTGGCAAAACTGACCAAAAGTCAAATCCTTTTGGTTCATGCGATTTACCTTCACCAAGGTGCCATTTACCGACAATTGCGGTCTGATACCCACCAGTTTTTAAATGTTTTGCAACATTTGGTAATTCGTTATCCATATGAGT
>CACDPV010000045.1 GCA_902554885.1 Paracoccaceae bacterium | reverse complement strand
GGCCAAACTTATCAGGATCAAAATCTTTGGACGGGTCAGACAAGTAAAGAGGCTTTTTAGGAGCGGCCGAATTACGAAGATCTAGCCATACTTCATTGGATCGAGGCCACCCGGCTGGTGGATCTTTTATTAGCCGCTCTGCCTCATCCCACAAATCAATATCAAGCTGCTGTAACATCGCAGACGTATTATACAAAACATGTTCATGAAAAATTTCATTTTCTAAGGCAATACAATTGGCGATTACCATTACGCTAATTCGTTTTTCTTTTGGGTCTCCGTAACGGCTTTTTCCAGTGTTAGTTCCAATGATTCTTGTTAAGTGAGAGGTATGAAATCCGATAATGTCATCACCAGCCCAAATAACTTCTTCTGCATCAAGAATGATATCAGGGAAAGCACCGGTGGTATGATGGGTATCACTAATAATTTTTTTGCAGCCTAATTGCAGCCCATAATCATCAAAAACCCGAGAGTCTTCAGAATAGGTCTCGCCAATATACTCGACTTCGCGCTTGTCGGTTTCCCAAATTCGGTGCGTTATACGAACGATATAATCGACAATATTTTTATAGCTTGGATCAAAACCAGATAAAGCCTGACTTGGCCCAAAATCAGCTGGAATACGAACACTACGACCAGATGTATACTGATCCAACGAAATTGAAAAATCAGAGGGCATATGGTCTCTAGTTAATGGTTTTGCAGGGTGGAAAGATTTTTTGGTAGGGTTGGTATTAGCCATACATCTATCCTTTCACTGCACCAGCAGTTAATCCACTCACGATTTGTCTTTGGAAAAATAGAACCAAAAAGAACAAGGGCACTATGGCACTTACAACTGCAGCCACAGCAAACATAACATTTCCTTGTTCTCTAACAGATCCCAGAAAACTTGCTATCCGTGGAACCATGGTCTGATTTTCAGAACTCAAAAGCATAGAGGTAATTGCAAAATCATTGTATGCGAGAAGAAAACTAAAAAGGCCTGTTGTGATTACACCAGGCCACATAACGGGTATAATTACATGCCTAAAAGCTTGAAATCTTGTACACCCATCTACCATGGCACTTTCGTCCATATCTTTAGGAATATTGAGAAAAAATGAATGTAACATCCATAAAGTAAACGGCTGATTGATAGCTACTAAAACCACAATAGTTGTCGACAACTTACCCCAAACATTCCACTCAAAGAATGGTAGAAGATATCCGGACACCAAGGTGATATGAGGCATAGCTCTGAAAATTAAAGCCAGTATTAGAAGCCAAAAAGCATATCTAAACCCAGACCGGGCGAGAGCATAACCACCCAATGTTCCCATTGTAAGAGATATCGTCACTGTGAAAAATACGACTACAGCAGTATTCAAAACATTAAACCAAAACTCTTCTTCAATCCATGCGCCTTGGTAACCATTTCCAGTAAATGAGTCGCCAGTTTCAACGATTGTCATAACGCCATAAATTGCATTTCGCCAATCCGCCTTCGAAAAAAAATCTCCCTGTACTTTAAAAGACCCCCATACGGTCCAGATAAATGGCCCAATAGCAATCAATAACCAAAGGACTACCATACTGGTAGCAAACCATGTCAAAAGCGGCGCCCTATTTTTAAACGAACTTGCCATCCACTAAATCCCCTTCCGATTAAAATCACGCCAAGTGCGTATGAGTACCGGGGTCAAAATAATGCACACAAATATGATTGTAAGCATTGATGTCGCAGCAGCGGAGCCATAAAGCTTCGCGTTACCGAAAAGATCATTAAAAATAATCCATGATAAAGATGTGGCCTTTGCAGAGGCGGAGAAGCCCACTATTGGCTCAAAAACCCTAAGACCATCCATTAATTGCATAAGTAAAATGAATATAGCTAATGGCATCATGTAAGGAACAATTACGAACCTAACTCTCTGCCATCTGCTAGCCCCATCGATTTGGGCTGCCTCTAAAGTATCACTGGGAACGGTTTGAAGCCCCGCATAAAACACGACAAATGCAAAGGGTGTGCTGTGCCAAATCCCATAAATAATCAGCATTATCCATGTTAATGGTGCAGATGCTTTTAAACTAAGGTCTGGATTATCAAAAATAAGCTGTAAGGTTGCCCCTATTATCCCATCTGCATCAACCATCCAAAATAAAATTAATGACCCTATGAGCGGGGTAACAATCATGGGCAATAAAGATGCAAAAATGGTAGGGCCCTTCACTAACTGTGGTAGACGATTTACGCCGAGTGCTATGAATAAACCTAAGATAAGAACAGAGGGAGCTACCAAAAAAGTATACGTGAGTGTGAAGAAGAGCGCTTTATAGAACGGTAAATTATAAACACCGTTTACAAAACCGACTAGCGTTTCAGATGTGGACCAAATATCGCTGAGCTCATCGAAAGCGAGATGGTTTCTATTAGTATATGTCTTTAAAGCGTTATATTTTCCAAGCGGCGCACTTTCTCTAAGTGCCGCAGTTGCATCAGGATCTGCTTGTATTACAGTCTCACATTTAAAAGGTCCACAGTTTTCAACTTCTATCATAACCTGTTCATGCTGAACGAATAGAGATTGAACTACTACCGACGCTATTGGTAGCGCTATAAATAGCACCATGAAAAGAAGTGATGGAAGAATAAACCAGAAAAAAGTGCGATGCTTCATGTGTCAGATACTTTGTAAGATGGCGCCCGTGAGGCGCCATCAATGTTTCCTAATTTATTTCAGAAAACCTTTTTCTTGTGCTGCTGCTGTGTACGCAGCCTCGATATCAGCCAAAGTTTGCTCTGCACTTTCATTACCTTGAAGATAATCTGGAACTTCAGCAACAAACGCTCCGTGTAACAATCCCATGTAAGGTAACATTGGATACGGCTCAGCTCCTGCTGATGCTACCATGGAAACACCTTCCGCAGATTTACCTGGAACATAAGCATCCATCAACCAAACGGCTTTATCATTATTTGCTTTAACCATTTCTGCAGAAACTCCATTTACTAACGCTATGAAAGTAGCCTCGGCATCTTCGTCACTAATATTTTTTGCAATAGAAAATCCGTCCCACCAAAGAGTTGAAGCAGGATTAGATCCACCGCCAACAGTTGGCGCATTTGCAGGAACTGTGTTATTTACGACTTCTGGCGTTGACCCTTCATCGTCAAGCAAACCACCCATTGATGATCCCCACATCTCTGCCATCGCAAGCTCTCCAGATTCCCATAATGGTGCTACTGCGCCAGTGTTGTATGTCAGAAAGTCTGGGTTCGAATACTCCATTAAAGCTTTCAACATTTCAAGAGTTGCTACACCCTTTGCATTGTTAACTGAAGCTTCTGCTGTACCCGGTTTGAAAAATTCACCACCGTGACCCAGATACATATTTACAACCTCTTCGCCAAGATTCCAGTCTGCCTTGGTAAGCATAGCGAAGGGATACTTCATTATGCCTGCAGCACGAATTGCTTCAGCTGTTTCCAGAACCTCTTCATATGTCGCTGGGATAGGTTTTCCAACCTTATCCAATATGTCTTGTCTAACCACCAAATGCTGGGCATTAGCCATAAACGCTACAGCCATTACTTTCCCATCAATAGTGATTAGCTGATTTTTGCCTAGACTTTGACCATGCTTTGCAACGAGGTCATCTAAGGGCCTCAAAAGTCCGTCCGTCAGTAGTGGTACAATTGATCCGTTGGTTACAATTTTTGCTGTATACTCAGCGGGGTTCGCGGTTAAGGCCGGTCCCTGTAGTTCCTGATGTTTCGCAGTGTGGTTCTTAGCAAAAGTTACAGCACCACCTGCACACTCCTCTGCTTTCGAAACGACCGCATGGAGTGCTGGAAAGTCGTTAGCAAGAATACTTATTCTACCACTTT
>CACDPV010000044.1 GCA_902554885.1 Paracoccaceae bacterium | reverse complement strand
CTTGTATACTCGCCTTGGTAGGACGTGGCTACAGCATAACAATTACGGAACGTAATAAAGAAATCTCAAATAGATTAGCGTCGGAATTTGACGACGTGAACATCGCTTCACTACAGGAAGTTGTAGATGAGTCTGATGTTATATTTTTAGCAATTATGGAGGACATTACAGAGAACGTGTTAAGGTCAATATCGTTCAGTAAAGATCAAACCATAATTTCCTTTATTCTCGGTGTGAATTTACAAACACTACAAACCCTATGTGCACCAGCTCGTGATATCGCAATCACAATCCCCTTGCCAATGATAGAAAATGGAAAATGTCCTTTACCCGTATACCCTGCAAATAAAAAGCTTTTAGAATTATTTGGTTCAGAAAATTTTATTATTGAATTATCTACTGAGGTGGAACTAACGCCTTTTTTCGCAGCGACGGCTGTTCTTTCTAGTTCTCTAGCTCAAATTGAGGTGGCTAAAAAGTGGCTTGAAGAACATCTAGACTCGCCTGAACAAGCAGAAAGCTATCTGATTAGCTTGATGGCAGGCACTTACTCTGGAATGAAAAAGGACGGATTAGGCAGAATTAATCAAGAGTTAAATTCATTAGCTACTGAAGGCGGTTTGAACGCTCAGTTGCGAAATCATATGAGAAATGAAGGCACTGAAGACGCTTTATACAATGGATTATCAAAGTTAGGAAAAAGGCTTAATATAAATTAACATTCATCTATTTATAAAATTATACCGTACTTCATTCCAGTTATCGATCATGAAAATAAAAAGATACTCTAAATCAATACCTCCAGTATTTTTGAGACCGTGTTGTTTATTGCAAGGGATATAAACAATATCCCCTTTGGAAATTTTCTTTAAGTTGGTGTCATCTTGAGTTAAAAGACCAGTCCCGCTCGTAATAAAGTATATTTCCTGTGGTTCATGTGTATGGAGTGGCAGATACTCTCCGACAGGTATTTTTCCATATCCAACACTAACACCCTCGCTACCACAAATCTCATTATCAATTAAATGCTTCCACTCTGTTTTTGGATTGGCGCCTGAGTCGATACGGGCTTTAGTTGATTTTTCCCACTTTACATCGGCTAGTGATCTTAAAAAAATTTCCATTTTGCGCACACTTTCTAAAAAAATACTGAACTTTTATTTCACAAGACCCTTAGAGTGGCAGATAAGTGATAAGATTTCTAAACCTACGGTTGCTGCGAGAAATGCCGTCATTCCCGAAACATCGTGAGGTGGAGATACTGTATTAATGTCCGCTCCAATCACATTCAAACCAGTAAGGTTTTTCAATAGTTCGAGTCCTTCACGCGACGAGGCGCCGCCCCAAGTAGGGGTGCATACACCTGGAGCGCAGGAAGGATCAAAGAAATCCATGTCAAAACAGAGATAAACAGGCCTTCCTTCAAGTGTTCTTACAATTTTCTTTGCCGTATTATTTAAACCAGCATTAAATAATTCTGTGCCATTTATTAACCCATATCCAACATCTCGAGTATGAGCAAAAACACTGCTATCATTGGTAGGCCCACGCGCGCCAATATGTAGAGATGATTTTACATCAATGAGAGACTCTTCGGCTGCTCTTGTGAATGTAGTAGCTACATTAAAACGCAAGTAATCTTGGTTTCCCTCTCCTCGATAAGTGTCAGTATGAGCGTCGATATGTAATACCACTAGGTCTGAATAATTCTTACTTGCTGCTCGGAGCAGGGGTAGGGTGATATTTCCATCTCCACCTAATGCAATAGGTATTGCTTCTCCCTTATAAATTTCAGAGGCTGCTTCCTCAATTTCGGTAAAACTTTCCTCAATTATGCTTGGTGTCGTGTCTGCATCACCACAATCGACAACCTGTAAAAGCTCTAGAGGGTTATAGGTTGCATGCGGCGGTTGAAAAGGTCTAACAAGCTGTGAGTGCTCACGAATTGACGCAGGCCCTGTCCGAGATCCTATTCTTGTTGGGTGCAAACCCCCATCAAACGGGACACCAAGAATTACTGCTTGAGAAGAGCTGAAGTCAGTTGAATATGGAACATTCATAAAGGTTTGTGGTCCCACGAATGGACCTTTCTTGTGAACTTTAGGAACTCCTAGCTTTGCCATATTTTATCTCCGCTAAATATTAAATTGTTAGAAACAAAAAATAAAACTATGTTTCAAATTAAACCGCACCTATTATGCAGCGTGAAATTTTTCAATTCGATCGAAGTCTATTATTTTGGTTTTTAAGCTGTTATTAATCTAGTCCTTTCAGATACTACTTATCAGTGATAACAGAGTTTACTCAAAAAATTTAAAAATTTAGACTGGATTATGTAATGAAACTTCAATTCATCTATGGAGATATGCCATTTTGGCGAGCAGAGGTAGGCAGACTAGCCTTATATTTTGGAGACATAGACTTTGACGATGTCAGAATAAAGAAAGACGAATTTCTTTATCTTAAAGAGAATGGTAAACTATTTAATGGAACAGCTATACCATTTCATCAAATACCGTGCCTGGTGATTGACAACGTTTCCATCGCTCAAACGGGTGCAATTGCCAGGTTTTGTGGTAAACTTAGCGGGCTATATCCCAAAAATGACCCAATTAAAGCTGCAAAAATAGATCAGTTTATTGATTTTGTTACTGACCTTAACGTTTTATTTTCAAATACTAATACTATTTCTGAGCAAGCTAAAAAAGTCGCAGCACGAACCGAGTTAGCCGAAGGTCTTTTAAGACGAAAATTACTTATGCTTGAAAATTGTATCCATCCAGACTCAAAGTGGGTTTCATCAAAAACAATTACGATTGCTGATATTGCTATTTGGCGTCTTTTAGGATGGTTTACATCCGGCGTTATAGACGGATTTCCTAAAGATATGATTACTCTTTTCCCAAAACTTAAAAGGCTATGTTTAGCAGTAGATAATCATGAGAAAATAAAGAGTTGGGTACAAAAAACGTATCCAAATAATTACCCAAGAGGTAACTTTTAAAACAACTATTAACGGTATGGGTTTTCAAAGATGGACTCTGAATATTTTTGGCCTTTGATGACCCTTGCAGCAATTTTTGTTGGACTTGGTAAGGGGGGACTTCCTGTAGTGGCAGGTTTGGCCGTACCAAGTTTATCACTTATTATGTCTCCTGTAGCGGCGGCAGGATTATTACTACCCATATATATTGTATCGGATATATTCGCCATAAGGGCCTACAGAAGAGACTTCGACTGGCAAGTTTTAAAAATAAGTTTTATTGGGATGACGCTTGGTGTTTTGATTGGCGGACTCACCGCCCACATTGTTTTGGAGTGGGTAGTTACATTGATGATTGGCCTAATGGGCTTTGTATTCTCAATAAAACAAATTTTTCAACGGGTAGATTTTTCAAAAATTAGTAAGGATATTAATACTAAATCGGGCATTTTTTGGTGCACTGTTGCGGGGTTTACGAGCTTCATCAGCCACAACGGTGGACCCCCGTGGCAAATCTTTACATTACCACTTGGTTTAAGAAAATCAGTTTTTGTAGGTACGTCAGTCCTTGCATTTAGCTACTGTAATTTAATCAAAGCCATCCCTTACTTTATGTTAAATCAAATGACATTAACGACCCTATTAACTTCACTTTACCTTATGATACCTGCAACTGTTGCTGTATTTATTGGTGTAAGAATTATAAAAATTATATCAGAAAAAGTTTTCTTTAAAATTGTTACATGGGCTCTGTTGTTAATCTCTTTGAAGCTAATTTATGATGGATTACAATTTTAATTTTTAACTTTTTAAAAAATATTTAGATCTCACTAAAAAATATGCTAAGCTTTATCGGTGATACATAGGGACAGTATTCATGAACAAACAACGACATATTTTTATAAAGAAGATATCACTAAGAACATTTCCAGATTTTTTATTTGGCTCAGTAAGGTTATTAAGTAAAAATTTAAAATCTGAAAAAAAAGTCAAAACGTTATCTCTTTGGGCATTTATTTTACTCGCGGGGCCTGCGTGTTTGATTTATATGGTTCAGGAATAACTCTTACTTCTTTTCGATAAATCATATAAATCGTCGTTTTAATTAGTTTGGGCACTTAGCCAATCTAGAAATATTTGAGCATTCTGCTCTCTATTTAATTCATTCAGTGTTTCATGTCTTGAGCTTTCAATAGTTTTATGCATGCAATTATAATGTCCTATTCGCTCTAGTCTCGCAGCAAGCTTTTTCATATCTTTTCCATAGTTAGTGCAAGGGTCTTGTGCTCCACCTAATAGAAAAATTGGAAAATTAGGGGGTATCATAGATAGATTTTGATTTGCATAAAATACTGCCTCTGCAACATCTAACCAGGATTGTAGCGAAACATCAAATCCGCATAGTTTGTCCTCAATATATCTATCTACATGATCTTTATCATTGGAAAGCCAATCAAAATTTGTTCGCCTATTTTTTATTTTTTCTGCCCATGTTTGGAATGTTAAATTCCATGCAAAATAACTCTTTGATCTAGGCGATCTAAGCTTTCTCTCGATGGACAAAATAATTCTACCGACTATCGCTAAAAGGTTAGTTTCAATGCCGCTATTCCAACACACTATACCATTTATCCTGTGGTATGAACTTGTCGCATATCTCAATAAAAGAATTGAGCCTAGTGAGTGACCAAAACAATAAATAGGAATATTTGGATGATTTTTTTTTATTAAATCGATA
>CACDPV010000043.1 GCA_902554885.1 Paracoccaceae bacterium | reverse complement strand
CTCGCTGGTTACCCCAAAGTTGACAAGTGTTTCTTCTGTAGCGGTTATGTTGTTCGACAGGGACCTTAGGGTTTGGCCTTTGCTATCTTTGATAATAGCTATCTGTTCTGTTAGAACATTGTGTTCGTCAAAGTTAGACTGAATATCCACTTCTGGTTCGTACATGGCTCTAGTTTCTTCTCTAGCCTTTTTGATAATATCTTCAGAAGCCATTATAGAAAGCCAATCTCGAGTGTCTTCATTTGATCCGACAACGCCATACAGCATTTCTGATGCCTCATCGCTAATTTTGTGCCAATTGTCATTGGGGTCAGCATATAGATCTTCTAAACTTTTTCCGCACAGTGCCTCCATTAGCTCTCGCTTGTTTGGCTTGCGAGGGTTTTGTGGGTCATAGTCAAAGTCTGGGTTTACCCAGCTTGGTACAATGTTTGCAAGTTTTGCATTTTCAGAAAGTGCAACTTTTATTGCTCCACCATCGTCCGTGTAGTTTGTCGCCACGGTTGATGATAGTAACTGGTTAAATTTTTTTTCACTACTTGATGATTCTGCCGACGATGCTGGCTTAAGTTCACTTAATTTTGATGTTAAATGATCAAGTTTATTTACAATCTTCATTACCAAAACCTTTCAATGCAGAAAGTCAGCAATTTCCATGCCAAAAAGGTTTATTCTCTGAAGGCGGTATCTCTAGTTTTGGATATTGGCTGCCAGAAATAATCCAGAATAGTTCTTTTTCCGGACAAAACATCTATCGACGCAACCATACCAGGGAGGAGGATAACTTCATCGCCATTGTCCTCGTATAAGGTGCCACGCATCGAAATATCTACTTGATAGTATTGCTCACCTGTTTGTTGGTTAGCTATTGCATCTGCAGAAACGCTGGTTACGCTTCCATCTATTCGGCCATACTTAGATGGGTCATAGGCTGTCAGGGATATCTTAACGTTTTGCCCTATTATGATTTCCGCAATATCTTTCGGATCAATTTGTGTTTCTACAATCAGTTCAGAGCCAGTTGGTACTATTTCTAAAAGTACCTCACCTGTATTAATATACGCATCTGCCGTTGTATAATTGATGCGGTTTATAACCCCGTCAACGGGTGATCTTACTGACGTTCTTTCGACCCGGCTTTCCAAAGCTGGAATTCTTGCCTTAAGCTCTTCCATCTCCCCTTGAATTGCTGAAAGATCGGTTAAAGAGCTTGTTTTGTAGGCTTGCTGCTCGGCTTTTAGCTGTTCATCAATTTCGTCTAAACCTGAACGTAATCTTTTTTGTCCACTCTCTGCCGAGTTTGCACTTCCGATACTGGCCTCTTCCTCTCTTTTAAGGGCTATCAGCCTGGTTTCGGGCGCTAAACCGCTTTTAACTAGAGGTTCTAAGGTGCCAATTTCACGTCTGATAAGCGCCAGCCCATTGGATGCAGTATCAAATTTGATTTTTAATTCTTGTATTTCATTTAACTTTTGAATCCGCCGCTGTTCTAATATTGCCGACTTAGTATTTAGATCATCAAGTCTCGCCCGATATAAAGCAAGTTCGGTTGATACCGCATTTGGAGCAGCCTCCATAACTGATTGGGGAAAATTTGGGGTACTATTTTCTACCTCTGCCTTCAGTCGAATAGATTTTACTGATAAGGCTGAGTATCTTTTTTGTGCTTGCTCTAATTGTCCTTTTGCATCTATCGGGTCGATATCAAATAATAACTCACCTGCTTTAATGAAATCTCCCTCACTGACATAGCGCTTTCTGATAACACCTGGTTCGGAAGATTGCACCAGTTGATTTTGTGCTTCTGAAACAGTTTTGCCCGACCCTCTAACGACACTATCTATTTCAGTTACTGCTGCCCATACAAAAACAACAGATACCAACGTAATAATTACCAGTAATAATAGCGATGACGTGTGTCGTTGTGTTCCGCTAAGTTCTCTCGCTAGTTGTTTGAATTCTTTATCACTCATCACTTGGCAACCTTTTTAATCCCTAACTGTTCCGGGGTTTGATCGGTTATTATATTGCCATTTTCCATTACAAAAATTCTGTCCACCATAGCTAATATAGGGTTCCTGTGTGTCACTATGAGCATAGTTTTGTCTTTACAAAATTCGTCCAGAGCACCTATTACTTTTTGTTCGGTGCCCTGATCCATAGAGCTTGTTGGCTCATCCAAAAGTAAGATCTCAGGCTTATGTAATAGGCTCCTAGCCAAATTTATGGTTTGTTTTTGCCCGCCAGACAGGCCAATACCGCGCTCTCTTATTTCAAGGTCGTATCCTTTAGGGTGCGAGCCCACGAAATCGTCAACTCCTGCGACCTTGCAAATTTCGAGCACGTGATCATCATCATATTCATTAAAACCCATCTGTATATTTTCTCTGATTGTTCCAGAAAAAAGCCAACTGTCTTGTAGCATAACCCCAATATTTTTCCTAACATCTGCTGGATCGATTTGTCTCACGTCTATCCCGTCAATTAAAATTGCGCCAGCAGTAGGTTCAATAATACCAGCTACAAGCTTGGACATAGTGGATTTGCCGGATCCCATTTTGCCTACTAGGGCGACTTTTTGGCCAGCAGGAATTTTAAATGAAACATTATTTATAGTCGGTTGTTTTGAGCCTTCGAATTTAAAGCTCACATTTTTGAATTCTATTTCACCATCCAATAAAGATCTACTTATTGGTGAAAGGTTTGATGCACTATTAAAACTTTTTCCAATCAGTTTAGATAAGTTTCTGTATGAAGTCAGTGCCCCATTTACTCTCGATAATGTGTTTGCCAGTTGCGATAGAGGACCCATTGTGCGTCCGCCCAGTATCACTGCCCCTATAAGAGCGCCCTGAGTAATCTGACCATCTACAATCAAGTATACTCCAAAAAAGATGGCGGCGACTTGAGCGTACTGCTGTACCGATGCAGCAAAGTTTACTATGAACATGCTGAGAGCCCTTATTTTGTTGCCTCCGTCCGCTTGATTATCTAAGGCATCTTCATATCTTTTGCGCATCAGCTTCCCTGAGCCAGTAGCATTAACGGTCTCTAAGCCGTTTAGGGTTTCAACAAGAACTGCTTGTTTATTCATCCCACTTTCAACTGAACCTTTTGTTATTTTTGCCAAAAATGGCTGGATGCCTAAGCCTACTATTATTACCAGTGGAACGGCAGTCAAAAATACGTAGGATACTGGTCCTGCAATCAGCGAAATTACATAAATAAAGAAAAATACAAATGGTAAGTCGATTAGTATTACCAACGTAGAGGAATTAAAAAATTCTCTTAATGTTTCAAACTCACGAATTGTGCCGGCCATAGCTCCGGTTTTTTGCCGCTGTTCGGTTGGGGTGAGCGTAAGTATTCTCTCAAACAATCTTCTTGAAATTTCAAGGTCGGCTCGTTTTGATGCTGTGTCTACAAAACTGGCTCTCAAGCTTTTAATCAGAAAATCAAACCCTAACGCAATAACTACGCCAATGCTAAGAGCTATCAAAGATTCGAATGCCCCGTTCGGAATAACCCTATCATAAACCGTCATTGTAAAAAGTGCTGTGGTTAAGGATAAAAAGTTTGATACCATAGCGGCTATCATTACTTGAACATAAATCCATTTACTTTTGCGGAAAGCACTAAAAAACCAATGACCTGACCGTTCTTTTTTTTCTCGATCATTCAATTCTTTAGCTATTATTGCGTATTGGGAAAACTCGGACTTATAATTTTTTAGACTTATTTCTTCTTTTGTTCGGGTTAGCGGATCTGTTATAAATACTGCTCCATCAACTGGCGCACTTAAAACAACAAAAGCGTTGCCATTTTTTTTAAAAGCAATAAGTGGAAAAAATTCTTCTCCAATATTTGCAATATTCAAATTTCCAAAACTCGCTTTGAAACCTAAGCCAGACAATGAACTAACGGCTTCTTTAGGTCCGACATATTGGTGCGAAATGTCTACTGCATCTCTTACAGCAGCACCACTTTTTCTAATACCATATTCACGTAATAGAAGAATTGTGGCTAAAATTATTGATTTTTCGGATTCAATTTTGTCGTCGATTTGCACATCCTCAATATCTGATGATTTTAAATCCGGAGAATTCTCTTCAATTTTGACGGGTTCAATCTTTGACAGTGCCGTTTTTTCTTTTATTTTATCATCGCTGCTAGCATCTTGTGCTTCGACCATTTTGATTATCCTTTAGCCGCATCGTTAGCTATATAGGCGTAGTTATCTTCGATAACAAGCTTTGGGCAGTAACTCTTGCATTTTGTGATGTTTTTGTTTTATCGACTTAATAGAATAGTAGGTTTAGGAAAAGAATGATCCCCTTTCCAGATATTAGTCCAGAGATATTTTCTATTGATTTATTTGGCATAAATTTCTCGCTCCGGTGGTACGCCGTGTCCTACATACTCGGATTCATTTGTGCCCTAAAACTAATGAAATTTTTTGTTGTGAGAAAGCGTTTGTGGACATCTGAAAACCCTCCATTTTCGGAAGACCAGGCGGACTCCTTTCTCACGTATCTTATTTTGGGTGTGATTATTGGAGGTCGTCTCGGATATGTTTTGTTTTATAACTTTGAATACTATACATTAAATCCATTCGATATTTTTCGAATTTGGGACGGAGGTATGGCCTTTCATGGAGGATTTATTGGAGTTATATTTGCTGTAATATTATTTTGCCGGATAAATAAATTGCTGCTCTGGTCAACTGCTGATCTAATTGCTA
>CACDPV010000042.1 GCA_902554885.1 Paracoccaceae bacterium | reverse complement strand
ATTTGATTGTGAAAATTCTCCACAAGGTTCTGCGTCTGTAAATAATGGTGCGTTACCGCTCATGGTTGATAATTCAGGTGTTTATTGCAGACCCGAGGGAAGTTTTTTTATAACTGGTTGCGTGCCCAAAAATGATGTTGATGTAGATTATGACGACTTTTCCCCAAATTACTGTGAATTTGACGATATTATTTGGCCAGCTTTAGCTAACAGGTCAAAATATTTTGAAGCAATAAAAGTTAAAAATTATTGGGCTGGTCATTATGCTTACAATATATTTGATCAAAATATGATCTTGGGATGTCACCCTGAAGTAAAAAACTTTTATTTTGCAAATGGCTTTTCTGGCCATGGTTTGCAGCAAGCTCCAGCAACTGGCAGAGCTTTATCAGAGTTAATAATTCATGGAGATTTTCGATCATTAGATCTATCTCCATTTTGTTTTGATAGAATTCTCGAAAAAAAACCATTTTTAGAAAAAGCTATAGTCTAAACTTCTATAAATTTTATTTGTGAGACAGCACATTTGAACCCAAAATTTTAGTCTTATCTCGTTGACGCTATTAAATATTTATGATTAGCCTTTAACCCATAATTAAAGGGTTGAAATTAAGATCAATTAGGTTTGTAATTGCAACCCAGTAAAGGGAGATAAATTTATGAAGAAATTATTAATCGGAACTGCGTTAGCAACCTCAGTTGCGGCTTCAGCTTTCGCTGGTGGGCACGGTAAAGAGGTCACAATTGGTGTCTTTCTAGGTTTTACAGGTCCTATCGAATCTATGGTCGCAGAAATGGGGCCAGGAGCAGAGTTTGCTATTAGCGAAGTAAATGAGAGCGGAGCACTACTAGATAGCGCAAAAGTTACTGCAATAAGAGCGGATACAACTTGTATCGACTCTGGAGCAGCTCAAGCAGCGATCGAGCGGCTTATTACTGCTGATGGCGTAGATGGTGTTGTTGGCGGTGATTGTTCTGGGGTTACCGGAGCTGCATTGATGAATGTAGCACTTCCAAATGGCATGGTGATGGTTTCTCCATCAGCCACCAGCCCAGGCCTGTCTCACAATAATAATGAGGACAAGGGTTTGTTTTTTAGAACTGCTCCATCAGACGCACGACAAGGTGTAGTGATGACAGAGGTTCTTATGGACCAAGGTATAAAGTCTGTAGCTGTCACATACACTAATAATGATTATGGAAAAGGTTTAGCAGATGCTTTCCAATCAGCTTACGAAGCAGCGGGTGGTACGATAACCATTAATGCCCCACATGAAGAAGGCAAAGCTGATTACTCGTCAGAAGTTGCTGCTTTGGCTTCGGCAGGCGGAGAAAGGCTAGTTGTAGCGGGTTATGTAGATCAGGGTGGTGGAGCAATTATTCAAGCCTCTCTAGACTCTGGTGCATTTGATACATTCCATTTTCCAGATGGTATGATCAGCGATACGCTCACAAAGTTTGGTTCTGATATTGACGGATCAACTGGTCAGCATCCAGCGCCTTCTACTGAACTAGCTGATAGCTTTACGGCTCTTGTGGGCGGTGCTTTTAATGCTACCTCACCATTTGTCCCTGAGTCATACGACGCAGCAGCGTTAATTATGCTAGCTATGCAAGCTGCTGATTCAAAAGACCCAGCAGATTATAAAGATCATATAATGAAGGTTGCAAACGCACCTGGTACTAAAATTGGTGCTGGTGAGCTAGCAAAAGGTCTAGAAATTTTGCGTGGCGGCGGGGATATCGATTATGTGGGCGCTTCAGGTGTTGAGCTGATCGGACCAGGAGAAGCTTCTGGTACCTACCGTGAAGTAGTAATGAAAGGCGGAGAAGCCACGACAGTTGCTTTCCGATAATTCTTATTAATACTTAAGTATTTATACAGCCCGGTCATAAGCCGGGCTGTATTGGTATTAGGATCATTTCTAGGGACAATACTGTTGATCGAAATTCAAGATTTACACAAGCATTTTGGCGGCTTTCATGCTGTGGATGGTGTCTCATTAACAATAGAACAAGGGTCCATTACAGGCTTAATTGGCCCAAATGGTGCAGGAAAGACTACACTATTTAACGCTATTGCCGGTTTACATAAACCAACTAATGGTAAAGTACTGCTTGGTGGTGAAGACATCACAGGTCTAGCTCCGCATCAATTATTTCACAAAGGTGTAATGAGAACTTTTCAAATAGCTCATGAATTTGCTTCAATGTCATGCCGTGAAAACCTTATGATGGTGCCATCTAATCAATTTGGGGAAACGTTATGGAATACCTGGTTTGGTAGGAAGCGAATTGCCGATCAGGAAAGAGCTTTGACCGCAAAGGCTGACGAAGTTTTAGAATTTTTGACTATATCCCATTTGTCTGATGAGAAAGCTGGTCAAGTTTCCGGAGGGCAAAAAAAATTACTTGAATTGGGTCGAACCATGATGGTTGACGCAAAAATTGTTTTTCTTGATGAAGTTGGCGCTGGGGTCAATCGAACTCTATTAAACACAATTGCAGACGCCATAAAGCGTTTAAATAAAGAAAGAGGTTATACTTTCGTTGTCATTGAACACGATATGGATTTTATCGAGAAGCTTTGCGATCCAGTTATATGTATGGCCGAAGGCAAAGTACTAGCACAGGGCTCTTTAGTAGAGATAAAAAATAATGAGCACGTTATAGAAGCTTATTTAGGAACTGGCCTCAAAAACAAAGAGAAGAATGTTGTGCAATGAGTGAACCGTACTTAGTAGGAGAGGCTATGACTGGAGGTTACGGTAACGGTCCTGATATTCTTCATGACTGCACAGTTTCGGTCGAACCTGGTGAAATAGCCGTCATAGTAGGGCCGAATGGAGCGGGTAAGTCGACTGCCATGAAAGCTATTTTTGGTATGTTAAGTCTTGGTAAGGGTAGAGTAAAACTCAATGGCGAAGATATTTCCAAGTTATCGCCCCAAGATAGAGTTTTAAAGGGTATGGGATTTGTGCCGCAAAACCAAAATATTTTTACCTCAATGACCGTCCAAGAAAATTTGGAAATGGGAGCTTTTATAAGAAAAGATGATTTTTCCGTCACAATGGATCAGGTATTTAATCTCTTCCCAATTTTACTAGAAAAACGTGATCAGTCTGCGGGAGAATTATCTGGCGGCCAAAGACAGCAAGTCGCGGTTGGCCGAGCCTTGATGACAAAGCCTTCGGTATTAATGTTAGATGAACCGACAGCTGGTGTCTCGCCCATAGTTATGGATGAATTATTCGATAGAATTATTGATGTGGCAAAATCTGGCATTTCAATTTTAATGGTAGAGCAAAATGCAAGGCAAGCTCTTGAAATTGCTCACAAAGGATTTGTACTTGTGCAAGGACGGAACGCGTTTTCTGGCTCTGGAAAGGATTTATTGGCTGATAAAGAAGTCCGAAAATCCTTCTTGGGAGGATAGAAATGGAATTTCTGCACGCTATAATTGTCCTATCCAATTTTGTTTTAATTCCAGCAATAGCTTACGGAAGTCAGTTAGCGCTAGGTGCTCTTGGCGTTACCTTGGTCTATGGAATTCTTAGGTTTTCAAATTTTGCGCACGGTGACACCATGGCATTTGGTACCATGGTAGCAATTTTATTTACTTGGTGGTTTCAAAGTATAGGCGTTTCTATTGCGCCACTTCCAACTGCACTTCTCGCATTGCCCATAGCAATCGTTGTGACTGCTGCGTTACTTTTAGGAACAGATCGAGTTGTGCTTCGGTTTTACCGAAAACAAAAGTCTGCTCCGGTGATTTTATTAATAGTTTCACTTGGAATTATGTTCGTTTACAATGGGTTAGTTCGATTTATTATTGGTGTTGGCGATCAACGTTTTTCTGACGGTGCCCGCTTCATAATTTCGGCGAGGGATTTTAAGAAATTAACTGGGCTTGATGAAGGTTTAGCAATCAAAACAACACAGGTTATTACTGTTATTACTGCTGTACTAGTAGTGGCCCTTTTATTTTGGTTTCTTAATCGGACGAGAACTGGAAAGTCGATGAGGGCTTTCTCTGACAACGAAGATCTTGCTTTGCTTTCTGGAATAAATCCGGAACGGGTTGTCTTGTATACATGGTTAATTGTTGCTGCACTGGCCACAATTGCAGGTACCCTTTATGGCTTAGATAAAAGTTTTAAACCATTTGTATATTTTCAATTGTTATTACCAATATTTGCGGCTGCGATCGTAGGTGGATTGGGAAATCCACTCGGTGCTATTGCCGGTGGTTTTTTGATAGCATTTTCGGAAGTATTTATTACATATGCTTGGAAAAAGGTTCTTACTTATACACTTCCAGAACAATTCGCACCTAGTGGACTAATGCAGTTGCTGGCAACTGAATACAAATTTGCAGTAAGTTTTGCCATCTTATTGGTGGTTCTTCTTTTCAAGCCAACTGGGCTTTTTAAGGGTAAATCATTATGACGGATAATATTAAAACTTATATATTATTTGCAGCCGTATTTTTGCTAGTTGTGATAACTGGTTTTATTCAAAGTTGGAATTCAGCCTTATTTATTTTGAATATGGGATTAATCAGTGCGGTGATGTCACTAGGGGTAAATCTTCAGTGGGGAATTGCCGGACTGCTTAATGTTGGCATAATGGGGTTTGTAGGGCTTGGAGGGCTGGCTACCGTTTTAATTTCCATGCAGCCAGTACCAGAGGCTTGGAATGCAGGTGGTCCTCGTATTTTACTTGGATTGCTCTTTGGTGTTTTAACGATCGGCCTGTCTGTTTTGATATATAAAAGAATACAAAAGGCTAGAT
>CACDPV010000041.1 GCA_902554885.1 Paracoccaceae bacterium | reverse complement strand
CTAACGACAACCCTAGATTTTATAGGAAGTTTCATTGCTGCTAAACGCAAAGCTTCCCTAGCTATATCATCGTTTACGCCATCAATCTCAAACATAACTCTGCCAGGCTTTACCTTAGCGGCCCAAAAATCGACTGAACCTTTTCCTTTACCCATTCGCACTTCAGTAGGTTTTGAAGTGACTGGTGTGTCTGGAAAAATTCTTATCCATACACGGCCTTGCCTTTTCATATGACGGGTCATAGCCCTACGAGCAGCCTCTATTTGCCTTGCGGTAACTCGCTCTGGCTGAAGGGCCTTTAGCCCATAAGTACCAAAATTTAAGTCGGACCCACCTTTAGCTTCACCTTTGATGCGGCCCTTATGCATTTTACGAAACTTTGTACGCTTTGGTTGCAGCATTTTATATCTCCCTACCGACGCGTCGATGCACCGCGCGGTGCCGGCCCGTCTTGCAGCTCTTGTGCACGTCTATCTCGAGCCTGTGGATCATGTTCCATAATCTCACCTTTGAAAATCCAGACTTTTATACCAATTATCCCATAAGGCGTCGAAGCTTCCACATTAGCATAATCAACATCCGCTCGAAGGGTGTGTAATGGCACTCGACCCTCACGGTACCATTCTGTTCTCGCTATTTCTGCCCCACCAAGTCGTCCCGCAACGTTTACTCTGATGCCCAAAGCACCCATTCTCATAGCGTTCTGAACCGCGCGTTTCATCGCTCTTCTAAATGACACTCGCCTTTCCAACTGCTGCGAAATACTTTCTCCAACAAGTTGTGCATCCAACTCTGGCTTCCGCACCTCTACGATGTTTAGGTGTAGATCTGACTCGGTCATGTTAGCTAATTTTTGACGTAAAGTTTCAATGTCGGCACCCTTTTTGCCGATTATTACGCCTGGTCGGGCTGTATGTATTGTAACTCGACATTTTTTGTGAGGACGTTCAATTATAACCCGAGCTACTCCTGCTTGAGAACACTCATCCTTGATAAAATCCCGCATACGGAGGTCTTCTAAAAGCAAATCTCCGTAATCCTTAGTATCCGCATACCAACGACTATCCCAAGTGCGATTTACCTGAAGCCGCATTCCTATTGGATTAACTTTCTGACCCATTAAGCCTGCTCCTCTAATTGACGCACTTTAATTGTTAGCTCTGAAAAAGGTTTGATGATTCTACCGAAGCGACCTCGAGCTCTTGGCCTGCCACGTTTCATCGTCAAATTCTTACCCACATATGCCTCTGAAACAATTAGTTCATCGACATCTAAATTATGGTTGTTTTCTGCATTAGCAATCGCTGACTGCAGACATTTCTTGACGTCAGCAGCAATTCTTTTCTTACTGAAAGTTAAATCATTCAATGCACGATCAACTTTTTTACCGCGAATAAGGCCAGCAAGAAGGTTAAGCTTTTGAGGGCTCGTTTTCAACATCCGCAACTTTGCCATTGCTTCGTTTTCCGCCACACGGCGGGGATTCTTTTCTTTTCCCATGGCCTTTACTTTCGTTTCGCTTTTTTGTCAGCACCATGACCATAGTAGGTGCGAGTTGGAGAGTACTCACCAAACTTTTGGCCTATCATATCTTCAGAAACAGAGACCGGAATATGCTTTCTACCGTTGTAAACGCCAAAAGTTAATCCAACGAACTGCGGAAGAATAGTAGATCGACGAGACCAAATTTTAATTACATCATTCCGACCGCTTTCACGCGCCGCTTCAGCTTTTTTAAGCACATGAGCATCGACGAAGGGTCCCTTCCATAATGAACGTGACATCTATCAGCGCCCTTTCTTCTTTGCGTGCCGAGAGCGAATAATTAGTTTCTGCGACGCTTTGTTTGTATTTCTTGTACGCTTTCCTTTAGTAGGCTTGCCCCAAGGAGTAACAGGATGCCGCCCACCAGATGTTCGGCCTTCACCACCACCGTGCGGATGGTCAATTGGATTCATCACAACACCCCGTACGGAAGGACGAACACCCTTGTGACGCATCCTGCCTGCTTTACCATAATTCTGGTTTGAGTTATCTGGATTCGAAACTGCGCCAATAGTTGCAATGCACTCTTGCCGCACCATGCGCAGTTCGCCCGACGACAACCGAATTTGTGCATATCCACCATCACGACCCACAAATTGAGCATAAGTTCCTGCTGCACGAGCAATTTGACCACCTTTACCAGGCTTCAACTCTATGTTGTGAATAATTGTACCAATTGGCATGCCCGAAAATGGCATTGCATTTCCTGGTTTTATATCAGCTTTGGAAGAGGCAATTACGTTATCACCTACAGCCAACCTCTGTGGAGCAAGAATATATGCCTGTTCCCCGTCTTGATATTTAATCAAAGCTATAAATGCCGTTCTGTTGGGGTCGAATTCAATTCGTTCAACCGTTGCTAAAACGTCAAATTTATTTCGCTTGAAATCAACTATCCTATAGAGCCGCTTGGCTCCACCACCGCGTCTGCGCGATGTAATTCGTCCGGTGTTGTTCCGACCGCCAGATTTAGTAAGTCCCTCTGTTAGAGACTTAACTGGACGTCCTTTCCAAAGCTCCGAACGGTCAATCAGTACCAGCCCTCGCTGGCCCGGCGTCGTTGGTTTATACGACTTTAGTGCCATGCTTTCTGTCTTCCGTTTGCTTAAGCGGCAAAGCGATGCTTTGCCGATGGTAAAGCCCCCCGAAGGTGGCCGATTTAAAGCTTGTCAAAACGAATCTTGACCGCTTCAGAAAAGGACGTATAACTACCTTTGTTAAAAAGGTCTAGGGCTTCGAAAGCTTTGCTTCAGATTTGTATATAAAGCACCTTAAAAATACGTCCAAAAAAATAGCCTAAATGTATTAGAGGCCAGTTGTTACATCAATAGTGTTACCGTCTTCCAGTGTCACAAAGGCCTTCTTTACATCTTTACGACGCCCAAGGACACCCTTAAAACGCTTTTGCTTACCTTTTGTAATAGAAGTATTTACGGCTTTAACCTTAACCCCAAACAGTGCTTCCACAGCTTCCTTAATTTGGGGTTTGTTACTGTCTATAGAAACTTCAAAAACAACTGCGCCATTTTCTGAGGCCATAGTAGATTTTTCTGTAACTAACGGCTTGCGAATGATGTCATAATGCTCTGCTTTAACACTCATCTTAAACGAGCCTCCAATGCTTCTACGCCAGCTTTTGTTATTACAAGTGTATCACGCTTCAAAATATCATAAACGTTAGCACCCATTGACGGCAGTACGTCTAATCCTTCAATATTTTGCACGGCTTTAGCAAATGTATCGTTTACAGATGAACCATCAATTACCAATGCGCGTTTCCATCCAAGGCTTTTAATTTGCTTTGCAAGCTCGGCGGTTTTACCAGAGCTATGAGCTTGGTCAATTACTATTATAGATCCTGACTTAGCCTTCGCTGACAAAGCTAATTTAAGACCTAACCTTCTCACTTTTTTTGGTAAGTCGAAAGCATGACTTCGGGGAGTAGGACCTTTATAAATACCACCTTTTCGAAAAATGGGTGCGCGCCGAGAACCGTGTCGAGCTCCGCCGGTGCCCTTTTGGCGATATATTTTCTTTGTGGAATAACTCACTTCACGCCGAGTTTTCACCTTATGAGTACCTGCTTGGGCACCATTTCGCTGCCATCTCACTACACGGTGCAAAATATCTGCTCTTGGCTCTAACCCAAAAACATCGTCGACCAACTCAACTGAACCGGCTTTCTTTCCATCCAGTTTTATCACATCAATTTTCATACCTCACCCCCCTCTGGCTGTGACGCCTCATCGATCTTTGATACATCAGAACGAAGTGCAGCAGGAAACGGCACGTTATCGACAAGAGGTTTCTTCACAGAGTCTTTTATTGTTACCCAACCACCTTTAGAGCCTGGAACCGCACCTTTTATCATTATAAGACCGCGAGCAACATCCGTCTTAACTACTTGTAGGTTTTGGGTGGTAACTCTAACCGCTCCCATGTGACCTGCCATTTTCTTACCTTTGAATACCTTGCCTGGCCCTTGACATTGTCCTGTCGAGCCATGAGACCGATGACTTATGGAAACACCGTGGGAAGCTCTTAAGCCCCCAAAATTATGGCGCTTCATAGCTCCTGCAAACCCTTTACCAATAGATGTCCCGGATACATCAACATATTGTCCTTCGACATAATGATCAGCAGTTATCTCAGCACCAACCTCGATCAGGTTTTCCGGTGCCACCCGAAACTCTGCAAGCTTACGCTTTGGCTCAACTTTTGCTATTACAAATTGACCGCGGACAGGTTTCAAAACATTTTTTGCTTTGATAGACCCTGCACCAAGTTGAACAGCACTATATCCGTGTTGCTCATTAGTTCGTTGAGCCACAACTTGCAAGTTATCCATCTGAAGAACTGTAACAGGTATCTGCTTACCGTCTCCCATAAATAATCGCGTCATTCCAACTTTTTTTGCTATAATACCAGAGCGCATTTTGCCCTCCTAAACAGAAATTTGAACATCAACACCAGCTGCTAGATCTAACTTCATAAGAGCATCTACAGTCTGTGGTGTTGGATCGACTATGTCTAATAGCCGCTTGTGTGTACGTATTTCAAATTGATCACGCGACTTTTTATTTACATGTGGACCACGAAGAACGGTGAATTTTTCAATCTTGTTTGGAAGTGGAATAGGGCCTCGAACAGACGCACCTGTTCTCTTCGCAGTGTTTACTATCTCCTGTGTACTTGCATCAAGAACACGATAGTCGAAGGCTTTTAACCTGATACGAATATTTTGGCTTTGCATTTTATCTTGCCTTTTTAACCGACGTTAAA
>CACDPV010000040.1 GCA_902554885.1 Paracoccaceae bacterium | reverse complement strand
AAACTGAAATATTACTATTCACAGCAGCTAGGCGAGATCATTTAGAGCGAACCATTTTACCTGCGCTCGATAATGGATTAGCCGTCATTTGTGATCGCTTCTCAGATTCAACAAGGGTTTATCAAGGTGTTACGCGCGGTGATTTAAGAGACTTAGTTGATCAGCTTGATTCTGCTATGATACCTCGACAGCCAGATATTACTGTTTTGATCGATTTAGACCCTAACATCAGTCTGGCAAGAGCAATTGAGCGTTCAAACAATGAAGCCAGATTTGAGGACTTTGGAGTAGAAATGCAAATTAAACTGAGAAAAGGGTTTCTGTCTTTAGCACATGAGTTTCCTAATCGGTTTATGGTAATCGACGGGAATAGAACCGAGGTGGAAGTTGCAGAAAATATAAGCAAACGACTTCACGAAATTGGTTGATTTATGAACGATGAACTAAATTATTTTTTTTCTGACAAAATAGCTGGTGCACCTCACCCGATGCTAGCAAATGAAATAATCGGACATAGTTCACAAAAACTCAGCTTTTTAAGTTCCTTTGCGAGCAATAGACTTCCTCAGTGCTGGCTATTGGCCGGTGATATGGGAATAGGCAAAGCTTCTTTTGCATGGCTAATAGCAAAGTTTTTATTAACCACAAAATATCAACCAGCCGATTTAAAAATCGATCTTAGCAAGACCAATATTAACTCAATATTAGAGCCACAAAGTGGCAGTACTTTAAATCGAATTATCTCAGGATCCGAACAGAGAGTTTATGTTGTCAGGCGGGGATATAACGAAAAAAGGAAAGCGTTTTTCAAAAATATTTCAATCGAAGATGTTCGTAAATTACAATCTTACTGCTCACTTTCAATAGCTGACGGGGGTAAGAGAATAATAATAATTGATACAGCAGATGATCTGAATAAAAGCTCAAGTAATGCTCTCCTTAAATTACTCGAGGAACCACCAAAAAATACTATATTTTTATTGATATCTCACCAACCAAACCATTTATTACCTACTATAAAGTCAAGGTGCCAAAAATTATCATTCTCAAACCTTGACCAAACCGATCTGGGAGCAGTTTTGACAGCAATAGGATGCAAAATAGAACCGTCAGACGAAGTGTCGCTATCAATTTTATCCAAGGGTTCTGCCGGCGCTGCCTGCAGGTTAATAAATTCCAACTGTATTAATTTATATAGAGATATATTAAATATAGCCTCATCACTGCCAAATCTAAATACAAATAAAATATTACAGCTGAGCCAAAACTATTTTGCCAAGGCAAAACCGAGTGAATTTGAAATTTTTATAGAGATGATGCAACATTTTTTCTCACGTCTATGCAAAACGGGAGTAATGCAAAAACCTGTATTACCAAGTGTGACTGACAACGAAGCAAAAATTATGAAGAGTTTATGCCCAAACCTTAAAAGTGCTCGTTTATGGTCTGATGTCGCTAACATTTCCCTTGCGAAATTAAATAAAGGCTACCTTCTGAACATCGATATTGAAAGCCTCATTCTAGATGCATTCATCTATTTGGAAAAATGTTACCAAACAATTTATCGGACTAGGATTACAAATGAATAGTAAGCCAAGCATTAGTGATAGCCACTGTCACTTGGATTTTCCGGATTTTAATGAGGATCTTTCAGAAGTTATAAATGCTGCCCTAGAAAATGGTGTAAATAGAATGGTTACCATCTGCACAAGGCTCAGAAATGAACCATCAGTTAGGAAAATGTCGGAGGACTACGAAGCAGTTTATTATGCTGCAGGGAACCATCCGATGAGTGTTTCCTCTGAGCCAATGGCACATTTAAATGAATTAATTAAAATCAGTAAACATCCAAAATTCATCGCTATCGGAGAAACTGGACTAGATTATTATTATACATCTGATACTGCTACTATTCAAAAGAAAAGCCTTGAAATTCATATAAATGCTGCGCAGGAAACAAACTTACCACTCATAATTCATGCCCGAAATGCAGATACTGATATTGCAGAGATTCTGGAAAGTGAATTCAAAAACTCTCCTTTTTCCTGCGTCATGCATTGCTTTTCTTCGTCAAAAAAACTTGCCGTTAAATCTATCGACCTTGGATTTTATCTTTCCATGTCAGGAATTGCTGCATTTCCTAAAAGTAAAGAATTGCGTGAAATTTTCTCAATGGTACCAGTAGACCGTATTTTAGTAGAGACAGATAGCCCGTACCTCGCTCCTCCCCCTTTTAGAGGCAAAAGAAATGAACCCGCTTACGTTGTTAACACAGCAAGAATTGGCGCTGAAATATTTGAACTTAGTTATGAAGATTTTGCGTTGCAAACAGAAAAGAATTTCAACTCGCTGTTTAAAAAAGTCCTCGATAGTGGAATGTCTTAATGGATAGGCTTCGTTTCACTATATTAGGTTGTGGATCATCTGGCGGCGTGCCCCGTCTTGGTGGTAACTGGGGAGACTGTGACCCAAAAAACCCTAAAAATAATAGGAAAAGATGCTCGCTTTTGGTTCAGCGCGTAAATAGAAATGGTACAACGCAAGTTTTAATCGACACTTCTCCAGATATGCGAAATCAGCTCTTAGATGCAGGAGTAGGCTCTCTCGATGGTGTTATATATACCCATTCACATGCTGATCACGTGCACGGGCTAGATGATCTTCGGATGATTTTTTTTAATATGCGAAACCGAATAAATGTCTGGGCCGATCAATCTACGCAGAATGACCTGATAGAACGTTTTAAGTATGCTTTTGTTCAACCTGCAGATTCCCCCTACCCCCCAATTTTAAATTTAAATACCCTCGAAGGTGTCACTGTCGTAGAAGGTGAAGGCGGATCGATCACTTTTATTCCTTTTCAAGTGAAGCATGGAAATATGGCCGCACTCGGCTTTAGGATTGGACCACTAGTATATCTTCCAGACGTATCTGAGATGTCAAAAAAAGCTTGGGATGAAGTAGCTAAGGCAAAATGCTGGATTCTAGATGCACTTAGACGTAATCCGCATCCATCTCATTCACATCTGGAAAACAGCTTAAAGTGGATCAAAAAATCAGGAATTGAAAAAGCTGTTTTAACAAATATGCATGTAGATCTAGACTACGAGACACTAATGAACGAAACACCAAAAAATGTTGAGCCTGCCTTTGATGGTATGATCCTAGATTTTGGATTTTCGGGATGAAGCATGGAAGTTTTTCTTAAAGTTATTCTGCCTGTATTTCTTGTAATGGGAACCGGATATTTATCAGTTTGGTACAAGTGGTTAAATGCAAAAAACATAGATAGCTTAACATCCTTCGCCCAAAATTTTGCAATTCCATGTCTCTTATTTTATGCTATAGCGAAAATTGAGATTGGCGAGTATTTTAATTTACGGCTGCTTGTATCTTTTTATCTTGGTGCCCTAGCCTGTTTTATTATTGGCTTTCTAGCTGCGTATTTTTATTTTAATCGAGATAAAGAGGAGTCCATTTGCATAGGATTTACCTGTCTCTTTTCCAACTCGATACTGCTTGGTTTACCTATTATGGAGAACGCACATGGACCGGCCTCGTTAGGGTCAAATTATGCCATAATAGCATTTCATGCCCCTTTTTGTTATCTAATTGGCATTCTGTCGATGGAATTTTTTCGGGAAAGCAATAAGGCACTTAACTTTAAAAAATCTTTGACGCACATTTTCAATTCAGTTTTAAAAAACCCTTTAATTATTGCAATATTTTTAGGCTTGCTAGTAAATATTTTTGGATTACCCATACCATTTTCAATTTGGAGTGGATTGAGTATAATAAAAGAAGCGGCACTTCCAACTGCTCTTTTTGCTCTAGGGGGTGTTTTGTATCAGTACCGTCCAGAGGGCGATAGCCTGACAATATGCTTTGTTATTTTTGTATCAATAATTCTCCATCCAGCTCTAGTATATTTTGCAAGCATAAGTTCATCACTTACACTAGACCAAATAAGATCAGCAGTTATTACCGCCGCAATGGCACCAGGAATTAATGCCTTTCTTTTCGCCAGTATATATAAAAAAGCTCAACCGGTTGTGGCAAGCTCAATACTTCTCGGAACAATAGCGACAGTATTTACTGCTAGTATGTGGATACTAATTCTGGGATAGGTATAAAAATACGTCCTAATTGGAAAATTAAAGATTTTTAAAAAATAATTTTCTATATTGGTGCGGTCGAGAAGACTCGAACTTCCACTCTTGTTACAGAACAGCGACCTCAACGCTGCGCGTCTACCAATTCCGCCACGACCGCACTTAATCGCGTTTATCTAAAATTATTTGAATTGTGAAGCTATAAACTATCATTTAACAACAATTATGTTTCTGTTTGCTTGATCATAATTTTGTGAACGCAAAAGAAACAAATGCAAGACAAATTTAATATTTAACTAATATGTTAAAGTATATTCTAAAAATAAGCGCTTAAGGTACTCAATTCATGGTGAAATGGTTAAAAAGTAATGAATTAGTAGATTATGATTATGCTGTAAATTTCATGGAATCTCGCGCTTCTGAAATTGCATCTAATAAGAAAAAAGAGCTCATTTGGCTGGTGGAACACCCCCCCCTCTATACTGGAGGGGCGTCTGCGAAAGAAAAAGACTTGTTGGATAAAAATAGCTTTCCGGTATATCGCACGCGACGCGGTGGCAAATTCACTTACCACGGACCAGGTCAACGGGTCGCATACGTAATGCTCGATTTAAACAAGCGCGAACGCGATGTTAGAAGTTTTGTTGAGTTTTTAGAAAGATGGATTATCGCAACACTTCAAGAATTCAATATTGAGGGTGAAATACGGCCCGATCGAGTTGGAGTTTGGATACGCCGAAAAGATAAAGAGAGGGGCGCCGATGGCAATTTTTTAGAAGAAAAAATAGCTGCAATAGGTCTCAAGTT
>CACDPV010000039.1 GCA_902554885.1 Paracoccaceae bacterium | reverse complement strand
ATTTTGAGGAAACGTCCAGTCAGAAAGCTGACGAAATATTACAGCATTGGGATACAGAAAAGACCAAATTTTTGCAAATTTGTCCAAAGGAAATGCTGGATAAACTACCGCACCCATTATCTTATGAAAGTGACTCAATACCTGCAGAATGATGGAAATAATGTTTTTAGTTTTGTAGAGATTTTACCTTAATTTCACCCTCGGTTTGACTTTCAATAGCGAGTGCAGCGGCATGGGCTGCAGCGGCTGTCGTGAAGTAGGGTATTTTATCATATAAAGCTACAGATCTTATCTCACGACTATCCTTAACGGCTTGTGTTCCTTCGGTAGTATTCATAACCAAATCTATTTCACCATTTTTCATTGTATCTACAATATTAGGTCGTCCCTCATAGACTTTATTTATTTGTTTACAGGGTATATTTCTCTCTTTAAGAAACGCTGCAGTTCCCCTAGTAGCCGTAATATTGAACCCCAGCATAATTAGCCTTTGAGCTGTCTCCGCTAGATTGTCATTTTTATCTTTGTCCTTAATCGAGAAGAAAACACAGCCCTCATTTGGGAGTTTCATTCCCGCACCTATCTGAGCTTTCAAAAATGCTCTACCAAAGTCACGGTCCCACCCCATAACTTCTCCTGTAGAACGCATCTCCGGACCCAGAATAGTATCTACGCCTGGAAATCTAGCAAATGGCATTACAGCTTCTTTAACACTGAACCATGGTAACATAGGGTCTGCTAAACTCATTGGGTCTGCCAGTGGTATTGTCTCGTTATAGGAGACTGATCCGTAGCTTTCTCTCTTATTGAAGTTATCTAATGTTTCGCCGGCCATTATTCTTGCAGCTATAGATGCTATTGCACTGTCTGTAGCTTTTGCAACAAAAGGTACTGTACGTGAAGCACGGGGATTAACTTCAATTAGGTATATTTGGTTGTCTTTGACTGCGAACTGTACATTCATCAGTCCAACGACTTTCAATGCTTTGGCTAGTTTCTCGGTTTGAAGGTTTAACTCTTTTATAATTTTACTATCCAGTGAATAGGGAGGCAAGGAGCAAGCACTATCACCTGAGTGCACGCCTGCTTCCTCAATGTGCTGCATAATACCGGCTACATGTACCTTATCCCCGTCAGATATAGCATCAACGTCGCATTCGATTGCCCCTTCTAAATAGCTATCCAAAAGAACAGGGCTCTCGCCAGACACTACTACTGCTTCCGTAATATATCTTTTCAAGCTATCCATATCACGCACAATCTCCATAGCGCGGCCACCGAGTACATAAGACGGTCTTATTACTAATGGAAACCCTATGTTTTTGGCAATTTTGAATGCCTGTGCATCGGAATTAGCGATACCATTATTGGGCTGTCTCAAGCCTAGTTGGTATACTAATTTTTGAAATCTTTCTCGATCTTCTGCTAAATCTATTGCATCTGGGCTAGTCCCTAAAATGGGAATGCCTTCTGCCTCCAATGCTTTTGCTAATTTTAAAGGCGTTTGTCCTCCAAACTGGACAATAACACCTACTAAAGATCCATTTTTCAGTTCTTTTCTCAATATTTCTAATACATGTTCGAAGGTCAGGGGTTCAAAATATAACCTGTCGGAAGTGTCGTAGTCTGTGGAAACGGTTTCTGGATTGCAGTTGACCATTATGGTTTCAAAACCAGCATCTGCGAGAGCATAGCAAGCGTGGCAACAGCAATAATCAAATTCAATTCCTTGGCCTATCCTGTTAGGCCCACCGCCTAGAATTACTATTTTTTTTAGATTAGATGGTTCAGCTTCACATTCAACGTTTCCCATCATAGGGGCCTCATAGGTTGAATACATATATGGGGTTTGAGCTTCAAACTCTGCTGCACATGTGTCTATTCTCTTGAAAACGGCATCGACCTTTAATTTCTTTCTAGCATCACGTACTTGTTTTTCAGTTTTTCCACTTAACTTTGCCAATCTTAAATCACTAAAGCCCATACTTTTTATTTGCCTTAGGTTATCTTCCTCAATCGGAAGACCATTCTGACGAATTTCAAGTTCCATCTCAACTATTTCTCTTATTCTTTCAAGAAACCAGGAATCATACATTGTCACTTCGTGTATTTCAGAATTGGAAAGTCCAAATCGCATAGCTTGGGCAATTACTCTAATTCTATCAGGAGTTTGTTCGCTAAGCGCTTTTATGATAGCACTTTTTTCAGGAGCATTAGGAATATCAATTTCATCAAATCCTGAAAGTTCGGTTTCTAAAGAGCATAATGCTTTTTGAATGGACTCATGAAAGGACCGACCAATTGCCATGACTTCTCCGACTGATTTCATTGCAGTCGTTAAATGGGGTTTTGCGCCAGGAAATTTTTCGAAGGCAAATCTGGGTATTTTTGTTACTACATAATCAATTGTTGGTTCAAACGAAGCTGGTGTAACCTTGGTAATGTCGTTTTCTAATTCGTCTAAAGTGTACCCAATAGCAAGCTTTGCTGCTATTTTTGCAATTGGAAAACCAGTAGCTTTAGATGCGAGAGCGGAAGATCTAGACACCCTTGGGTTCATTTCAATCACGACCATGCGACCATCTGATGGATTAACAGCCCATTGTACATTCGAACCACCGGTTTCCACGCCGATTTCCCTCAATACATCTATCGATGCTGTGCGCATCATTTGATATTCTTTGTCAGTCAAAGTTAATGCTGGAGCGACTGTGATAGAATCTCCTGTATGAACTCCCATCGGATCAACATTTTCAATAGAACATACAATTATGGCGTTGTCCTTAGCATCACGAACAACCTCCATTTCAAATTCTTTCCAGCCTAGTAGGCTCTCATCAATAAGAATTTGGTTTGCTGGAGAAGCATCCATTCCGGACTTGCAAAAGTATTCATAGTCTTCGAGATTGTATGCGACCCCTCCGCCAGTACCACCCAACGTGAAAGCAGGTCGGATAATAGCTGGTAGGCCGATGTCGTTTAAAACTTCTAAGGACAACCTTACGCCTTCGGCTAAATCTACCTTGCCGTTTTTTAAGTATGGAGCTGTAACAACTGCGGCCTTTGGGTTCTCTAAACCTAATCTTTCCATGGCTTCCCGAAATAGAGCGCGATCCTCTGCCATTTCGATTGCCCTTCTCTTTGCCCCAATCATTTCAACACCAAACTTTTCAAGAATGCCCATAGCCTCCAGCTCGAGTGCAGTATTTAATCCAGTTTGCCCACCCATGGTTGGCAGCAGAGCATCAGGACGTTCCTGTTCAATAATTTTTGCAACAATTGTTGGTTCTATCGGCTCTATGTAAGTCGCGTCAGCCATACCTGGGTCAGTCATAATTGTGGCGGGGTTAGAATTTACGAGTATTACCCTATAACCGTCCTCTTTTAGGGCCTTACATGCCTGCGCTCCGGAATAATCAAATTCACAAGCTTGCCCAATAACGATGGGGCCAGCCCCAATAATCATTATAGATGATATATCTGTTCTTTTGGGCATATTTAAAGTCTCGACTAACGCTATCTCGGATAACTAATTGTAGAAATCACGCAAATTGTTTTGCGTTATAATGATACTTTCAAAGTCCACAAGTAGAATCGCAGTAATTTGTATTTCTTTGCAAAGTAAATAATTTAAGACGATATAAATTTAACCAAAATATAATCTATCCAAACTGCAATTTAATGTGATTTCGCCCATAACTCTTGACATCCCGGTCTCAAACTTGTGTACCCACGCCAGTGTTTTATTGTTTGAAAGGCTAAATAATGCATCACTATCGAAGCCATACATGCGCAGATCTTAAAATAGAAGACGTTGGGAGCAACGTTCGGCTTTCTGGATGGGTGCACAGGATACGAGATCATGGCGGAGTTTTGTTTGTGGATCTTCGTGATCACTACGGTGTAACTCAAGTTCTCTGCGACCCAGATAGTCCAGTTTTTAACCAAGTAGAAAATATAAGATCTGAGTGGTGTATTCGTATTGATGGTGAAGTAAAAGCTCGTGATCCAGAGCTAATAAACAGTAAAATTCCCACGGGGGCCATTGAGGTGTTTATTCGAGATATAGAGGTGCTAGGGGCATCAGCTGAATTACCCCTGATAGTTTTTGGTGATCAAGAGTATCCTGAAGAAACCAGGCTTCGTTACAGATACTTAGACCTTCGGCGTGAAGTTATGCAACAGAACATGAAACTGCGGGCAGATGTAATCGCTTCCATAAGGCGAGGTATGTGGGATATTGGTTTCAGGGAGTATCAAACACCAATCATCACTGCCTCATCGCCGGAGGGAGCAAGAGATTTTTTAGTTCCTTCTCGTTTGCATGAAGGAAAATTCTATGCCCTGCCACAGGCACCGCAACAATTCAAACAACTAATTATGGTCTCTGGGTTTGATAAATATTTTCAAATTGCTCCGTGTTTTAGGGACGAAGATCCTCGAGCTGATCGCAGTCCAACAGACTTTTACCAACTTGATATGGAAATGTCTTTTGTAACCCAGCAGGATGTTTTTAATACTATTTCTCCAGTGATTGCTGACATTTTTAAGGAGTTTGGTGGAGATAGAGTAGTTGATGAGCCTGAAAATTGGGAAGTAATTTCATACAGAGATGCCGTTGTTTGGTATGGAACTGATAAACCAGATCTTCGAAACCCAATTAAAATGCAGGATGTTTCCCAGCACTTCAGAAATTCTGGATTTGCGATTTTTTCCAACATCTTGGAAAAAGATGGCACTGAAATTAGGGCAATTCCTGCACCTGGTGGCGGCTCTCGGAAGTTTTGTGATCGAATGAATTCATTTGCTCAAAAAGAAGGTTTGCCTGGGATGGGATATATCTTTTGGCGTGAAAGTGACGGTAATTTGGAAGCTGCCGGTCCGCTTGCAAAAAATATTGGACCCGAACGGACTGAGGCAATCAGAGACCAACTTGGCTTGGGCATAGGGGACGCCGCATTTTTTCT
>CACDPV010000038.1 GCA_902554885.1 Paracoccaceae bacterium | reverse complement strand
CTTTATCGGTTCGAGTTTATCAAGCATTAGGTAGCGCAATTCGAGATACAAAAAAAAGGAAAATTATACTTACTGACAGCGGCAACTTTCCGTCAGATTTGTATATGGCACAAGGACTCTTAGAGCTTTTAAATGATCAATTTGAGCTTCGCGTTTGTGAACCAAATGAAATTTTAAAAAATTTAAATGAAGAGATAGCAATCCTGATGCTGACAGACGTCGACTACCGCACCGGAAGAAGGCATGATATTTCAGAAATCAATAAAAATGCAAAAGACAATGGGATTATCACGATTTGGGATCTAGCTCACTCTGCTGGAGCATTAAATTTAAAATTAAAAGATTGGAACGTCGACTATGCAATCGGTTGCACTTACAAGTTCCTTAACGGAGGACCAGGTTCTCCCGCATTTATCTATGTTAACCCTAAAATAATTGACATGATTAAACCTTCGTTAATGGGTTGGCTGGGTCATAAAACACCATTCGATTTTTCACATAAATACATACCTGGAACCGGTATAAAAAGAATGAAAATAGGAACTCCACCAGTTCTAGCTAATGCTGCTCTAACAGCGTCTCTTCAAATTTGGGACACCATCGACATGGATGATCTTCGTTCAAAATCGATTGAACTTTCGGAAAGATTAATAAACGGGTTGAAAAATTCTTGTCCTAACCTGAAATTAGCATCGCCAACAGTTGCCCAAGATAGAGGTTCACAGGTTTCATTTTATTTCGAACATGGTTATCCAGCTATTCAAGCTATGATAGACAAGGGAGTTATCGGAGATTTTAGGTCGCCGAATATCATGCGGTTTGGAATTACACCCCTGTATATATCAGAAAAAGATATAGACCTAGCGATAGATATTATTTCGACAGTTATACAAAACTCTTTGTGGGACAAACCTAAATACAAAAAAAGAAAATTTGTCACTTAACGCACGAAAATTATTTATTTCGCATTTCCATAGTCACGCACTGCTTGTCCAAAAGCCTCAAAAAGACATCTGGAAACTGGATCATTTTCCGCATTCCATTCTGGATGCCATTGAACAGAGTTGGTGTAACCCGGTGCATCTTTCACATAGAGTGCTTCCGGTGTTCCATCGCTAGCCCATCCATCAATTACTAATCTATCGCCAGCCTCTGCTATTCCTTGACCATGTAGAGTATTTGTTTCAACTCGCTCCGAACCGAAAATTTTACTAAAATTGCCACCCGGCCTAAAGTTCACTTCGTGCCGAATTGCAAACTTTTCTTCAAGTGTCCCATCCGGCGGCATTCGATGGTTCATTCTACCATCTAACTCACGGATCTCAGGGTGGAGGGTTGCTCCCATCGCTACAGCAACTTCCTGGAATCCTCTGCATACACCAAAAATAGGGACGCCGATTGACACAGCTCTTTTTATCAAAGGAAGTGTTAATGCATCACGATCACGATCGAAATCTCCGTGCGCCTCAGTTTCTTCTACCCCATAATTACTGGGATGTACGTTAGGCCGACCTCCAGTGAACAAAAACCCGTCACACATTGAGATAAGTTCCTCGACAGTAGCAAATTCAAGGCTCGACGGTAATATAATTGGAATGACGTTAGACACCTTAGAGAGTGCCTCACAATTCATCTTACCAGCTGCGTAAACCGGATACTCATCATTAATTAAGTTGAAATTTCCAACAATTCCAACCACGAAACGTCGCATTTTTTCCCTTTAACTCTAACTTTAGAAAGTAGGTAGTTCATTTTTAATTTATTAAATGACTATTCATCATATTTCTACGCTAGATTTTTCAATTCTAAGCGTGTTCCATGTAAAATTGGCTCGGTGTACCCTGATGGCTGATTTTTACCCTCAAAGATTAAATTATAGGCAGCCTTGAATGCTAACCCATCGAAACTAGGGCTCATCGGTTTATAGTTTGGATCGTAACTATTTTGCTTATCGACCACTTTAGCCATGGATTTTAGAGCTTTTACAACCTCTTCTTTACTTACCACCTCATGATGTAACCAATTAGCAAGCGCCTGACTAGATATTCTGCAGGTAGCACGATCTTCCATCAACCCTACATTATTAATATCTGGAACTTTTGAACAGCCAACACCATGATCGACCCAACGCACAACGTAACCAAGGATTCCTTGAGCATTATTTTCGACTTCGCGTATTATTTGTTCATTGGACCATTTGCGATAAGCAGCCAGAGGAATGTCAAGAAGGGTATCAACATAGGCTCGTCGACCGTTCTCCTTTAACTTTCTTTGAACCGAAAAGACGTCAACTTGGTGATAGTGTAGAGCATGAAGTGTGGCGGCAGTCGGGGATGGCACCCAGGCACAATTCGCTCCTGATTTAGGGTGCTCTATCTTTTGCTCCAACATAGCAGACATTAGGTCTGGCATAGCCCACATACCTTTTCCAATCTGAGCCCGTCCAGACAGCCCACATTCTAATCCAATATCAACATTTTGATTTTCATATCCTACTATCCAAGATTTTCTTTTAATGAAATCTTTCCTACTAAACGGACCTGCCTCCATACTAGTATGAATTTCATCTCCGGTCCGATCTAGGAACCCAGTATTTATAAAGGCCACTCTTTCTTTCGCAGCACGGATACATTCTTTAAGGTTTACAGAAGTTCGACGTTCCTCATCCATTATTCCTAATTTCACAGAGTATTGTTTTAGACCAAGTACAGCCTCTACCGCTGAGAACATTTTATCTGCAAAGGCTACCTCAGCAGGACCATGCATCTTGGGCTTAACAATGTATATTGACCCATGTCGCGAATTACCATCAGCCTTTTTTAAATCATGGATACCAATCATTGTGGTCACCATAGCATCCAGAATTCCCTCATAAACCTCGTCACCATTGGCATCAATAACGGCGGGTGTAGTCATTAAATGACCAACATTTCTTATCCACAGCAGTGCTTTAGACCTAACTCTAAAATAATCTCCATCGGGAGAAATGAAAGATAAATCAGAGTTAAGCGACCTAGTAATTTTCTTACCATTTTTTTCAAACTCAGAAGTAAGGTCACCTTTCATTAAACCCAGCCATGAAGCGTAAGCACTAACCTTATCTGCACCATCAACACATGCAACGGAGTCCTCTAGATCAATTATTGCTGATAATGCGCTTTCTAGCCGAACATCTGCCAAACCGGCCTGGTCTCTACTACCGATAACATGGGCCCGATCAAAAACAAGTTCTATACAAAGACCATTATTTTTAAGCAGAACGGAACTTGGAGCCTTTGGGTTTCCAGTATAGCCAATAAATTTTTCCGGTGAAACCAGTGGAAAGTCATCAATAAAAAGTTGTTTTTCACTCACATAATATCGCTTTACATCTGCATGACTTGCACCAATGATTGGAAAGGCCTCATCGAGAAATACTCTTGAGCGAGCTACAACTCGAGCTCCCCTGCCTCGATCGTAACCCTCTGCTGGGTCAAATACACCCATTGCGTCAGTACCGTATAGGCAGTCATACAAACTTCCCCATCTAGCATTTGCTGCATTTAAGGCGTATCTGGCATTGGTGGAGGGTACCACGAGTTGTGGACCAGCTATCGTTGATATTTCAGGATCAACATTTTCTGTTTTAACAGAAAAATTTTCTTTTTCCTCGACCAGATAGCCAATCTCTTTTAGATAAATTTTATAAGCTTCATGGTCATGTGGCATATTTCTTCTAGCCTTATGCCAGCTATCAATTTTTGATTGCAGTTCTTCTCTTTTTATCAAAAGCGCTCTATTCTCTGGAGTTAGCTGTTCAACTAAAGACGATAGGCCATGCCAAAAATTATCTTCTGAAATTCCAGTACCAGGCAAGGCCGAATTTTCGATGAAGTCCACTAAACTTCGTTCGACGCTCATATTATATCGTTGTACGCGTTTTTTCATTACCTAACCGTAAACATTGCTCAAAATTTAATTGGTATCCTATTGAAAGCTAGTCAAAAACATTATTTTTCATAATAAGGGTTATCTGTTTTCTGATACTAACTGATAAAAATACTACCCAAACACAGCATCGTCTATTAGCGAACTAGTTTCAACAACCAAATCCAAGCAACGGGAAGTGATAATGGCGAAAAAAAGTAATAGGGAAATTTTTTTAAATGACTATCAAGCCCCTGCTTATCTAATTGACTCAGTAGAACTTGATTTTCAATTAAATCCCAAGAAAACTAAAGTTTACTCAAAAATTAAATTCCGTAAAAATCCCAATCCAAATTCTGCAGACAAATTTTTCTTAAATGGCGAAAAATTAAATTTGATTAACGCTAAGATTGATGGAAAAGTTGTACAGCCCAAACTCGTAGAAAATGGCTTAGAGTGTGATGTTCCTGACGAACCTTTTATATGGGAGTCTTTAGTAGAAATAGATCCCTCCAGCAACACTTCTCTAGAGGGTCTTTACATATCAAATGATATGTATTGCACTCAATGTGAAGCAGAGGGATTTAGGAAAATTTGTTATTATCCAGATCGTCCCGACGTATTGGCTCCATTTGTTGTTACTATTCGAGGGAGTTCACCAGTCTTACTTTCGAATGGTAATCCCATTTCCATTAATGACGGATATGCCAAATGGTCGGACCCTTGGCCAAAGCCTGCTTATCTTTTCGCATTAGTTGCTGGGGATCTACTGAAAGTTTCAGACAAATTTAAAACAAAAACTGGCGATTATATCGATCTTAATATTTACGTTAGAAAAGGCGATGAAGATAAATGCGATTTCGCAATATCCTCTTTAAAACAGGCCATGCAATGGGATGAAGAGCGTTACGGACGAGTTTACGACCTTGAGGTTTTCAATATTGTTGCTGTTGATGATTTTAATATGGGCGCAATGGAGAATAAAGGTCTTAATATTTTTAACTCAAAATGTGTTCTTACCCACCCCAGAAAAAGTACCGATACCGACTTTGAGTATGTTGAGGGTATAATCGCGCATGAATATTTTCATAATTGGACGGGA
>CACDPV010000037.1 GCA_902554885.1 Paracoccaceae bacterium | reverse complement strand
AAAATAGAGGCTGGTGAGTTTTTTAGCTTTCTAGGGCCCTCTGGTTGTGGGAAGACAACACTTTTACGAGCCGTATCAGGTTTTCTTGAACCTTCTGAAGGTAAAGTTCTGATTGGGGGACAAAATATGTCGGGCATAGGGCCGAATAAGCGTCCAACCTCTTTGATTTTCCAAAATTTAGCTTTATTCCCATTAATGTCAGTCGCCGATAATATTGCTTTCTCTCTCGAGGTCAGAGGTGTAGGTAAACAGGCAAGGCGTAAAAGAGCTGATGAATTGCTTGATTTGGTTGCTTTGAATGGCCAAGGCGACAAGAAAGTGCATGAATTATCTGGAGGTCAGAAGCAAAGAGTAGCAATTGCAAGAGCCCTGGCGGTAGAGCCCGAAGTTCTTTTACTTGATGAGCCACTATCCGCGCTTGACCTTAAATTACGTCAAAAAATGCGAACTGAGCTCAGAGCCATACAGCAGAGAGTTGGCATAACTTTCATTTACATAACGCACGACCAAGGTGAAGCTCTAACTATGTCTGATAGAGTTGGGGTTATGAATGACGGTCAACTTGAGCAAGTGGGCTCTTGCTATGAAGTATATCAAGCTCCTAGTACTCCCTTTGTTGCTACTTTTGTTGGCGAAAATAACGCTTTTGCAGGAAAAGTAGAAAAAGTTTCAAAAGGGACAGCGCAGGTTAATGTTGATGGTAAGTCTTTTAGTGGAGCTATTGGGAAAACAACTGCTGGTAATCTACACAATATAGGGGTTGGAGACGAAGCAATTATTTTTATTAGGCCAGAGTCTCTAAATTTAGCAAAAGATACTAAAGCTCCTACAAACAAGTTTTCTGCTGATATCGAAACTATCGAGTTTGAAGGTAACTTAAAAAATATTTATTTAATATCGAGCACTAAAAAGAGTATTAGATTTAGTGTGCCTAGTGTCTTTGATACTTCTCATCTTACTCCAGGCTCTAAAATTGAGCTTGCCTTTTCAGCTCAAAGCGCAATCGTTTTACCTAGCGGCCCACTGGCGCTTGATTAAAGGTTAAGCGTCATGGATAGTTTTTTTAAAAAAAATGGATCATTAATCTCAACGTTTTTTCTTATTGCCATAACGTTTTGGTTAGTTTTTTTGATTTTAATTCCACAGCTCTATATGCTGGATTTATCATTTCGACCCAACCTGCCGCCCTTATTGAGAGGGGGTCCGGATGATGTGTATACATTGACACATTACAAACATTTTGTTTTTGGATCTGAGACAAGTAAAGACACATACAACTATGTGGATATAGGGGTATTTGTTGATACTATTGGAACCGCTATATTAGTAACAATTATAAACTTGTGTTTCTGTTATCCAATTGCCTTTTATATCGCAAAACTAGCAACACCAAACGCAACGCGCTTGTTGATACTTGCTCTTATTATACCCTTCTGGATAAACGAACTCCTTCGGTCTTTTGCAATTCGGATTTTATTTGCTGGTGAAGGCGTAATAAATAATTTGTTAATAGAACTGGGTTTGCTTGATGTTGCGGTAAATTTTATTGCCTTGGACGTCGCGTTATATACTGGCCTGACATACGCCTACATACTTTTAATGATCTTCCCATTATACAACGCCTTGGAAACGCTTGATACTAATCAGCTCGAAGCAGCTAAAGATTTGGGCTCCTCTACAATAAGGACACATTGGCGTATCGTAATTCCACATGCTAAAGCTGGTATAGCTTCTGGGTCTACTATGGTTTTCATGCTCACTGCAGGCGCCTTGGCTACTCCAGTCGTGCTCAGTAGCCCAAATACTTTTTGGTTCACACAACTTATTTATCAGTGGTTTAATATGAATGATAATTGGTCACGTGGATCAGCCTATTCAATTATTTTGTTAGTTGTCTCCGTAGCTTTTGTGCTTTTGATGATGCGCTTATTTAAAGTTACAATCGGCGAGGTTGTTAGATGACGTCAAACCGTGCGCTCCAGATTTTTCTTGGTATCTATATTTCTATATTTTTTCTATACTTATTTGGCCCTCTAATCATAATGAGCGTTACAGCATTTAATTCTGCTGAGTTCCCGTCAATAACTCCATGGGAGTGTTTTAGTTTTAGATGGTTTAATGAGGGAAAAATTGCGTACGATGGTCAGCGATTGGCTGGTTTGGCTGCAGACAGGGATTTACATGTTGGCTTTGTAACAAGCTTATTTATTGCACTTGGAGTTGTTACATTATCAGTTCCAATTGGTATGTCAGCGGCAATAGTATTGACTCAGGTTCACAGTAAGCTTCGAACGCTTTTTTACTCTATGTCCATAATGCCTGTACTGTTTCCGGGAGTTGTTATTGGGATATCAACGGTCGTTTTGTGGGATCGAATTGCGACCCTGGGTGGCGAAGGAATTATTTCAGAGTTGGGAAGAAACGGTATATTTCTGACTATCCTGGGTCAAACTTGTTTTATATCTACTTACTGTTTCTTAATTTTTGTAGCGCGACTTCAGCGCTTTGATACGACGCAAGAAGAGGCAGCGTTAGACCTGGGTGCCAGCCAAACGCAAGTATTCATGAAAATATTAATCCCATACCTTATGCCAGCTATAGGTTCTTCCGCAGTCATCGCATTTTTAGCCTCTTTTGAAAATTATAACACGACCGTCTTTAGTATATTATCGGAGCAGACGTTAACTACCGTTATTGCAACCAAAGTGCGTTTAGGAATTAGCCCGGCCATAAGCTCGCTGGCTTTTGTAATCATATGTTTGACCCTGATAGCTGCAATTTTATACGAATTTTTTCGCCGCCGGCAGGAAAGAAAAAAGGCTCTTGAGAGCGCCGTAAAAATGGGTAAGGAAATTAGTAGTGATCGTTTGAAAGAAAGTAGCAAAAAAGTATTTGTTCTGCCCAAGTCAATTTTTGTAATTCTATTTCTATTTTTAGTAGCTATCATTGGTTGGCAACAGATTATTAAAAATAATCTTTATGGTGCTGAGTGCATTGCGAAGGCAGAAGATGCCAAAAAATCCAACTTTGCCGATCAGCTAAAGCTACTACAAAATAATGCTGATGCACTTGAAACGGAAGGTGGTGATGGGGGAACCGGAAGCACCAATGAATATAATGATATTTTTGGTGATCCAAATTTATTTAAGAATTTTGGTGGTTTTGATAATTAATACTTTATCTTGCTATTAGTGGTTCCCTTCATTCTACAGAATGTCCGTTTAACGCTTTAGTTATATTCATCCTGTTGACACTTGTAATTAACCGTGTGATTTTGAGGCTCGAAATTTTTTTGATTTCAAAATTGGCACCGGTAGCTCAGCTGGATAGAGCACTTGACTTCGAATCAAGGGGCCGTGGGTTCGAATCCTACCCGGTGCGCCAATACTTTCAATGACTTAGGTATACGAGGGTAGGATGCAAACTTCTGTGGGGAAACACAGGGGAAACATTGCATTATGGCGACAGTTATTATTCTTACATTCAATGTAGAAATGGTAAGACTTATTTCGCTTTAACTGGATCATGGTTTACCATAATTAGATACGACAGTTTCGAATAGAACCTATTTAATATTTTGCGTAATTAATCGCCTTATACTTTTCTAAGAGAGAACCACACTGGTCCACTACTCTTAGGTAAAGTTCAATCTTTACATAGAAATAATTTTTATATCATAGTCACCATAATACTTAACTTTGGAGCGAATTTTATTGAGCTTTTATAAAAGATACCAAAAAGCTTGGGATGAACAGGATATTAGCGCAATGCTCGATTTATATCATCCTGACTATAAAAGAGTGTTCCATGCAAAAGGTATTGAGCAAGGCCTTGATGATCTTGAACCAATTATGTCACGTTGGTTGATAGGAACGAAACGTAATAAAAGACGGTGTCTCTACGAAAATGAGGACATCGTGGTTGAGCATTTTGTGGCAGACTTTCAAGATGGAACAACTGAAGCTGTATTAACTGTACACCTTCTTAAAGATGGCCTTTTATGGCGCACTGAAACAGGGTCTACACCCGTCACAAAAAATGGGACTAACACATGAAGACAAAAATACCGCCCCCTATTCTAGCGTTGGTAATGATAGTTTTAATTTATCTCTCTTCTTTTTTTATTGAATCAACCACATTTAATTATCAAGGCTCATTGAGTGTTTTGGTTCTTATTTTGGGTTTAGCATGCGCCATACCTTCTTTTAAATTGTTTGCGAGATACAAAACAACTATTAGCCCTTTAAAGCCTTCCGATACTACTGTGCTAGTAACTGAAGGTATGTATCGGTATTCAAGAAACCCAATGTACCTGGGGTTACTATTATTAACTATTTCTTCCACAATTTGGTTTGGAACTTGGTTCGGTATAATTATAAATATTTTATTTATTTTTCTTATAAATTTTTTACAAATCATTCCTGAAGAGGAAGCACTTTTGGAAATCTTTGGTGAGGAATATGAAGAGTACAAAAAGAATGTGAGAAGGTGGATTTGATAGGAAGAAATGGGCTACTGAATAGATAACGGTGTAGAGCCTGTCTCTGCTCTAACCAACTTTCCGTCTTTTACTGAGCGTACTAACAACACCGCATTCCTACCCGATGGTCCATCCAGTATTGAATGACTAACAATAATTTCGTCATTCTCATATATTAAACGTCTATTTTCACATGTCGTTTTATCTCTGATACCAGTCAACATGTAATCAAGAAACTCACCCTTGCTCCATTCCTCACCCGTTTTATGCCTGAGGAATATAAAGTCCTCATCCAATAATTCTGCCATTTTTGATCTGTCTTTTGAGTTTGCTGCATCCCACCATTTATTGAATAGGCTCACATTACTCTCCTTAATTTAACTTCTACTATCAAAAACAAGTTTTGGCATTGGAGGGGGTGGGGGTCAAAACCTAGAGCGCTTTTATTACTAGTAATCGTGGAAACCACGAACTTGTCCCACTTCGTCTAAGATGGCTATTCTAGGCGAGAGTCCGTGCACAGTCCCCTCTGTTATAAGCAAAGACTTTTAACTAAAATTGCAACTAAACCCCTGAGTGAGCTGGGGTAAGTAATGGAAACAACTCATTCAGTAAAAGCTTCATCACCCATTACAGTTACAACATTAGACTCCAAAATTGCTCCAGCAGCAGCTCTTTTGGCTCTAAGCTCCTCATGTCCAGCGAATGCTTTCATGGACTCCGGAGAGTCGAACTCCATCAGTACCATCATTTTATTGTTATCATCTTTATGAGGTCCTGCAAAAATCAGCTTACCGCCGAGTGAATTTAGTTGGTCTTTATTTTCTAAATACATCTCTTTCCAAGGTGCGAAGCCTTTTGAAAGATCTTGAGTTAACATAACTATCATATCTATTTCCTTTTTAAATATCGTTCAACAATTGCTTCTGAAGACTAACATTTCAACCCTAAGCTATAGTTATAAGGAACTTGGGATAGTGTAGGAACTGTACCTCAACATCAATAAGCACTCGCCTGAGTTGCAAATGTCATAAATATGATTGCTAGGATGGTTCGCACGGGACTTACTCTGCC
>CACDPV010000036.1 GCA_902554885.1 Paracoccaceae bacterium | reverse complement strand
CCGGACGAGATAAGGGTAAAGAAAGAGAGAAAAAACTCAAAGCTCTCAGAGATGGTAATATTCATATTTTGATCGGTACTCACGCCGTTTTTCAGACTGGTGTTAATTTCTTGGACTTACGTTTGGCGATAATAGATGAACAGCATCGATTTGGAGTTCGGCAGAGATTAGCCCTTGGCGAAAAGGGGCAAAGTGTGGATGTTTTAGTTATGACTGCCACCCCAATACCTAGATCACTTGCTTTATCGCAATACGGTGAGATGGATCTTACAGTTCTAAGGGAAAAGCCAGCAGGCCGTAAGGCTGTAAAAACAGTAATTGTTTCAGATACTCGAGTGCAAGAAATTGCAGCAAAATTAAAGGAGGCAATAAACAGAAATATTCAGGCTTATTGGGTATGCCCATTAATAGAAGAGAGTGAGCTTTTAGATTATACAGCTGCGGAGGAGCGTTTTAAAGCTCTTCGGACGGATCTAGGAGAGGGGTTAGTAGGCTTGGTCCATGGTCAAATGAGTTCGGAAGACAAAGATTATGTGATGAAGAAGTTTAGCCATGGTGAAATTAAAGTCTTAGTATCCACAACGGTTATCGAGGTGGGTGTAGATGTTCCCAGAGCCAGTATTATTGTTATAGAGGGAGCAGAAAAATTTGGTTTAGCTCAATTGCATCAATTGCGTGGGAGAGTTGGTAGGGGCAGCTCTGAAAGTAGTTGTATTCTTCTTTATAAAGCTCCTTTAAGCGCAAATGGTGAGAAACGGCTTAGTATTTTAAGAGAAACTGAGGATGGCTTCAAAATTGCAGAAATCGATCTGCAAATGAGAGGAGCCGGTGATATGATTGGAACTGCCCAATCGGGATTGCCACGATTTAGAATTGCAGATATTTATAATCAAGAAAAGTTACTTAACGTTGCTCATAAATACGCCCGAGTTTTGCTCGAAAATGATCCAACTTTACGTTTAACCAAAGAAGGTAATGCATCCCGAAATTTACTTTGGTTAATGGGGCAAGAGCAAGCATTCCGCCTATTATCGGTAGGGTAAACGCTGCCGTATTCGATAAATGTTCACAAAAAGTTCTTTACAATTTGAAATATTTGAGTAAAATAGAACAAAACATAAACAAAGGATCTATTTATGCAAACAGAGCTGAAAAGTATTTTGTCAGGCAATGGAGTTAGTTTTCTAAAAGATGTAATTGGCTGCGTTTCTTTAGTTGTAATATTATTTGCTGGGCTCCATTTTCCAGCCTTCTATTGAGTTAGAATTATGTAAAAATTGCGTTTTATTTAGAAAGTCTTTTTAGCTTCAATCATATTTATTTCATTAATTGCGTCTGCTATTGCATCAAATGTTAGTAGTATAGATGAGTGTCTATTTTTAAAATCTTTTGCAGGTTGTAGAACTTCAAGCTCTTCAAAAGGCTTGTTTGGGGGTGACCCATCTTTAGTTAACATATTAATCAATTCTTCACGCGCAGTAAGTATTTGATTTTTATCGCTTCCAATAATTGATTTTGATATTACGCTTGCAGCCGCCTGGCCGAGTGCGCAGGCTTTTACTTCATGCCCGTAATTGACCACTTTGTTCTCATTAATGCAAATATCAACTGTCACCATTGATCCGCACATGGGGGATCTTTTTTTAACGGTACTTTGGGGACTATCCAATCTCTCCGTAAGAGCGATATTTGCTGCTAGGGCTAGTATGCGCTTAGAATATAAATCGATTAAATTGTTACTATCTGTCATTATTCAAATATGCTCTTTTCCAAAGGCTGCCAATTATATAGATAATACGATAATTATAAAAACAACATAGTGAATGATAATGAAATTTGAATTAAGCCAATTAAAGTTTAATGAGCAAGGTCTTATACCTGCGGTCGCTCAAGATTTTGAGTCTGGAACGGTTTTAATGCTTGCCTGGATGAACCTAGACTCTATTCGACAGACATTAACGACTAAACGGGTTACTTATTGGTCTCGCTCTCGTAGTACATTGTGGGAGAAGGGCGCTACTTCTGGGCATACCCAAGAGTTAATAGAATTTAGATATGATTGTGATAATGATGCAATTTTAGTCCTTGTTAACCAAGCAGGAGCTGCATGCCATACAAACAGAATAAGCTGTTTTTTTAATAAATTAGTAAATGAAAATGAAAGTATAATTCTAGAGTAATGTTAATTTATTTATATAGCTTGCGTATCATTCTCTAGAATAACCCTAGAAGTTCTCTTATATCATCAGGGCTATAACCTTTTTTTCTATACATACTAATAGATTGCGCATCATTTCTCTTTGCCAGCCGATTGCCTGCTTCATCATTGATTAACCTATGATGGTGGTACTTGGGTGTGGGTAACTCTAAAATATTTTGAATAACAACGTGAATTTTTGTTGCCTCAAATAAGTCTTCGCCCCGTATCACGTCTGTTACACCCTGATATGCATCGTCTATAACACTAGCTAAATGGTATGCAGCGTAGCCTCGCCGCCATAAAACAACATCACCTATATTTTTCTTAAAGTCAGATAATGTAAAGGCTGATTGGCCATTTTGGAATATATTTTCTTTAAAATTGAATGATTTTTTTTTGAGCTTTGGGTGCATTCGAATATTACTTTGCAATAAATCTAGATTTTGATGTCGTTCTTTTGAGAAATAAATTTTTTCATTTCGACATGTACCTGGATAAACAAGACCATCTGCACCATGTGGCGCTGATGTTATTGAAGAAATATCACCTCGGGAACATTTACATCTAAATAAACCAAAATTTTTGGCCTTATTTAGCATTATACTAAAATAGAAATCTAATCTTTCAGACTGTCGTAAAATAATTTTGTTCCATTTTATGCCAAGCCAACTTAGATCCTCATAGATTTTTTCTTCCCACTCACTTCTAGCCCGAGACTGATCTAAATCATCAATTCTTAGATGAAAGTTTCCTTTATTCTTTTGTGAAATATCATAGGCTAGCAGTGCAGAATAAGCATGTCCAAGATGCAAAGGCCCGGTTGGTGACGGTGCGAAACGAGTTATAAAGGTCATAGTTTCTTGATAACGTATACCATAGACTTCAAATCTCTTTTTAAGATGTGTGGTCCAAGTTCGCAGAATAGTTGTTCTGCTTTTTTTTCTTTAACTGTTTGTTCAACTTTTAAGGAATATTCTGGGACCATGAGAGAATGTTCATTGAACGAAAAAGCAAATAATCCATTTTGGGGCAGCAAATCAAAGACTTGATCAAAAATGGTTATTGGAGCTGCGCCAACGCTAATTACTCCAATGGCTGTAATTATGGAATACTCATTTTGTTTAACTGGAATACCTTTGTCTGGATTAAAGCACTCTAAGTTTTTGTATATACTTTTCCCGCGAGCGATTTCTACCATCTCGCGTGAAATATCAATTCCATCAATAGATGAGAAACCGCAAGAAATGAGAGCTTCTGCCGACAGGCCGGTACCGCAGCCAAAATCTAAGATAGGAGTTGATCTGTTAGAAGCAAAGGTCGCTAAGGCTTTGGCTGTTCGAATGGGTGTTATATATTCGTTTTGGGCAAGCTCGTTGTCGTAGGTATCCGCCCATTCTCGATATAAATCTTTCGGATCTTTATATTCATCTTTGTATACTTTATCCAAAAAATCTGAGCACATAAATAAATTCTAGCTTCTTTTCTTGGGTCATGTCTAGTGCCAGCTAGCTTCCCAATCTTTCCACAAGGATTTTGCTCTGTCAGTGTAAGCTTTGTACCTATCTTTTCTGGCTTTTCTCCCCGATTTTAAACCGTCGATTGGGTTGAATAGGCCAAAATTCACATTCATTGGTTGAAAAGTTTTAAGATCTGCCCCGCCCGATATATGGTTCAGTAGTGCTCCTGTAGCTGTATTCAGTGGCACCTCATCTTTTTGAAGGCCAAGTATCTCGGCTGCTGCAAACCGACCTGCTATCAAGCCCATTGCGGCACTTTCGACATACCCCTCAACCCCTGTTATTTGACCTGCAAATCTAATATTTGGTGATGATTTTAAGCGCATCTCTTTATCCAACAACTGTGGTGAGTTTAGGAATGTATTACGGTGAATTCCACCTAATCGCGCAAAATTTGCATTTTCTAAGCCAGGTATCATAGAAAAAACACTTTTTTGTGATGCGTACTTCATTTTTGTTTGAAAACCAACGATATTGTAAAGAGTTCCTATAGCATTGTCTCGTCTCAACTGAACAACAGCGTAAGGTTTTTCCTTATTATTTGGATTTGTTAAACCAACCGGTTTCATTGGTCCAAACCGTAAGGTTTCCCGGCCACGCTCTGCCATTACTTCGATTGGCAAGCAGCCATTAAAGTAATCGGCTTGTTCATTTTCGTGAAATTCTGTTTTTTCTGCTTCCAATAAAGCATCTACAAATTTCTCGTACTGTTCTTTGCTCATTGGGCAGTTTAAGTATGCTTTTCTCTCCTGTTCTGTATCGCCCTTATCGTAACGTGATTGCATCCAAGCTTTGGACATATCAATAGTGTCCCTATAAACGATTGGGGCGATTGCATCATAAAATGATAATGCATCATTACCAGTTAATTTTCTAATACTGGCAGCCAATCGTTCTGAGGTTAATGGACCGGTTGCAACGATAAACTTATCATTATTCTCTAACTCCACGTTTTCTTCGTTTATTACTTTTATCTTAGGGTGTTGATTTACTTTGTTGGTGACGCACATTGCAAAATTGTCTCTATCAACAGCCAAAGCGCCCCCAGCTGGAAGTCTATTATCAATTGCAGATTTTATAATTAAGCCGTTTCCTTCATACATTTCCCAATGTAGGAGACCAACGGCATTATATTCATCATCATCTGACCTAAATGAATTTGAGCAGACCATTTCGCCTAAATACTCTGTGTTGTGGGCAAATGTTTTTACTTTTGGCCTCATTTCATACAAATGTACGTGAACTCCCATATTAGCAGCTTGCCACGCAGCCTCACATCCTGCCATTCCCCCGCCAATAATTTTCAGAATTTTTGTATTAGCCATGCTTTGCCTATGATATAAAATTAGGTTTCAGATCATTGATCCCATTCTGGTGTCTTCTTATCCAAGAAAAGGTTAATTCCTTTTTTTGTTTGCTCGAACATCATATTCTCCGCCATAACGGCACCAGTATAGTCATATGCGTCCTTTAAACTCATTTCAGACTGCTTATAGAATGCCTCTTTACCTATTTTAACCGCATCACCCAGTTTACTAGTAATTTGCAGTGCCAGTTCATCAGTTGTCTTTTCCAGCTGACCAATATCTGAAATTGTGTTGATTAAACCAATTTCCTTAGCCTCCTTAGCTTCTATAAATTTTCCTGTAACGAGCATCTCGAAGGCTCTTTTGCGTCCAACCGCTCGCGTTAAAGCTACCATCGGCGTTGAACAAAATAGTCCAATATTTACGCCATTTACACCAAAACGCGCACTGTGATCTGCAACAGCCAAATCACAACTTGCAACAAGTTGACAGCCGGCTGCTGTTGCTATGCCATGGACTTGCGCAATTACAGGCTGTGGCAAAGATCGAATAGTAGTCATCATTTTCGAACATCGTACAAATAGATCACGAAAATATGATACGCCCCCATCAGAATTTTGCCTTTTATTTGTCATTTCCTTGAGATCATGGCCCGCACAAAAACCATTTCCAGCTCCTGAAATAATAAGACAACGTATATTCTTACTTTTTCCCACGCTACTAAGTTCCTCCTGAAGAGTATTTAGTAAATCATCTGAAAGTACATTTAATCTACTGGGTTGATTAAGTAACAACCTAGAGATCGCTCCGTCATCAATACGCTCGACTAGACTCATCTTGTCCTCTTTTTCAATTTCATCCATATTTATTATAAGTTTTGTACTGGTGTATCAATGGAATTACAATTTTCAATTTCTGAATTATCAAGCTATTTAGATGAAGTCTTTCTACAAGTAGTCAATCAGTATAAAATTCTCGCTT
>CACDPV010000035.1 GCA_902554885.1 Paracoccaceae bacterium | reverse complement strand
GGCCGGCAAGTTAATTACAGAAAATGAGTTATCTGCTCTTTTGGATGAGTGTTATGAAGCAAATGCTGGCAAAGAAATTACCTATTTTGAAATCACGACATGTGCCGCGATTCTAGCAATGAGCCGATATGACGCCGACTACACACTTTTGGAAGTAGGACTTGGGGGACGTTTAGACGCAACTAATGTGATTGAAAACCCAAAGTTAGCAGTCATCACGCCAATATCTTTTGATCATGAACAATTTCTAGGCAATACAATAGAAAAGATAGCTTGGGAAAAGGCTGGAATAATTAAAGAGAACAAACCAGTTATTGTCAGCTTACAAAATGAAAAAGCCTTTAAGATCATAGAAGATAGAGCAATTGAGTTAAATGCCCCAATTTATTCCTATGGAAAAGAATGGCTGGCGTGGGAAGAAAGAGACAGGTTAATCTATCAAGATAATAAAGGATTAATAGACATCCCCTATCCAACTTTAAAAGGCGACCACCAAATAATTAACGCTGGTTGCGCACTTCAATCTTTGAGACTGCTAAATAACGGACAATTAAGCAGTTTTGACGAGGTAGCGACTAAAGCATACTGGCCTGCCAGAATGCAAAAACTTAAAGATGGAGTGCTCAACAAGCGTTTTCCATCAGCAGAAATCTGGCTTGACGGAGGGCACAATCCTGCAGCAGGAGAAGCGATAGCCGCCCATTTTTCAAAACTAGAACCTCGCCCCACTTATGCAATATGTGGGATGTTAAACACCAAAGATGTAAAAGGCTTTTTGAAGCCTTTGGCATCTCAAATTGATAAGTTATTCGGTATTTCGATTCCTGGAGAAACGAATACTTTAACCACCCATGAAATATCACAAGAAGCAACTAATGTTGGTATCGAGTCTGGTTTGTCCGATACTGTAGAATTAGCACTAGAAATGATTACGAAATATACAGAAAAACCGCGAATAATAATTTGTGGTTCTTTATATTTGGCAGGTCACATACTTATTCTTCAAGAATATGAAATAAAATGAGCGAATCACATACCTTGACTGATTCGTGTACTTCATGTTTAATGATTCGCATGGGTTAATGAAAATTCCCTAGCGGTATTAATACCTATGAAAAATAAAGGGACCAAATCCATAATTTAAAAATTACTCTCCCAAAACATGGGCATCATACAGGCAAATTATTTTTGGGGGAGTAATTTAAATCACGTTCAGCCAGTTTTTTGACTGCATCTCTTTCAAGCGACTGGCTGTTCGCTCGAACTCAAAAGAACCTTCACCCTTAGTATAAAGCATTTCCGGTTCTGTAGCTGCAGAGCATATTAAACTTATTTTTGCCTCATAGGCTGCATCAATGAGAGTAACAAAACGCTTTGCCTCATTGAAGTTTGAACGGCTAAGCTGAGGAATATTATCAACCATAAGAACTCTTACAGCATCAACAATTGCCAAATAATCTCCGGGACCTAACATTTGCCCACAAATTTCAAAAAAATCGAATCTACCGACGCCATGCTTATAAAATGGAAATCTGATCTCTCGACCTTTAAATGACAGAATAAAATCGTCGAATGAGTTTCCTGTAAGAGTGGCCCATAGTGTATCCATTCGCTTTGCACTCTCTAGATTGAGGGGATAAAAATAAACCTGATCACCAGAAATCAAGGACTGCCGATAATCCTTTACACCACATACTTCTAGAACATCAAATTTTGCCTCAATAAGTCTGATAAAAGGTAGAAATAAATCTCTATTCAAGCCATTTTTATATAAATCGATCGGAGGTCTATTTGACGTAATTACTACTGTAACCCCTTTTTTCATGAGAGCTTCGAATAGTCTTCCAACAATCATAGCATCAGCAATATCTTTGATTTGTAGCTCATCCAGTGCTAAAACTTTTATTTCATTAGTGATTTTCTTAACTACCGGTACTAATGCATCTTTTACTTTACTTTGTCTGGCTAAATTCAATAATGATTGAACCTCTTGCATAAAAGAGTGGAAATGTAAGCGCCTTACTCCAACGGTAAGAGACTCTACAAACATGTCCATTATCATGGATTTCCCACAACCTACGCCTCCCCATAGGTATATACATTTTGGTGTGAGTGCTGACTTGGAAAACAAAATTTTTTTTCGATTTTGTTCTAATGCGATCCGTAAAGTATCAAACTTAATTACCAGCCGTTCTTGCTCCTTTTCTCTTTGGATTTTACCCAAGCTTACGTTTTGTTTGTATGTTTCAACAAGTGACTGCATTATCTGGGTTTACTAAAGCTAATAATTATCGCAAGGGACAAAGTAAAAATTTATACTATTTGTCTATAGAGTTACTCATAGAAAGCTCAATATGATAGCCAAAAATTCAATATTTACGTCAGTGTTAGTTGTTGGTTGCATAATAATACTGGTAAGCTTCGCAATACGATCCTCTTTTGGTGTATTTCAGATCCCAATTGCTGAAGAATTCAATTGGCTTAGGTCTGAGTTTTCCTTAGCAATAGCCCTTCAGAACCTTGCTTGGGGTATTGGTCAACCGATCTTTAGTGCAATAGCAGAAAAAATTGGCGATCGTCGCGCGATAATTATAGGAGGATTTACATATGCAAGTGGACTTTTATTATCATCAGCAGCGATGACACCTCAGGCTCATCAAATTTATGAAATTTTGGTTGGGTTTGGTGTTGCCGGTACTGGCTTTGGGGTAATCCTGGCGGTTGTCGGGCGAGCTAGTTCAGAAAAAAATAGATCTATGTCATTGGCAATTGCGACTGCTTCAGGAAGTGCCGGACAAGTAATCGGTGCGCCTATTGGTGAATTACTATTAAATTATATGCCATGGCAATCGGTTTTTGTAATATTTTCTATTACTATTTTATCAACTCTACTTTTGCTTCCTTTTATGCGAGTTTCCGTTGCGATAAATCATAGAAACGCAACACAAAATATGAGAGACTTAGTTGGAAAAGCCGTAGTGGACCCAAGTTACTCTATGATATTTCTAGGGTTTTTTAGTTGTGGTTACCAATTAGGTTTTCTTACTGCACACTTTCCAGCTTTTGTGACTGAAATGTGTAACCCAATACTACCTGCATCAGGGATTTATAATTTGGGTATAACTTCAACCTCCGCCTTGGGAGCTATATCCATTTCACTGATTGGACTCGCTAACATCGCTGGCACTCTAGGCGCAGGATACCTGGGCAAGACATATTCCAAAAAATATCTTTTATCATCAATCTATTTTGGGCGCACTTTAGTATGTGCAGTATTTATATTGGCGCCTATGACACCGATTTCGGTAATACTATTTTCCCTCCTAATGGGAGCTTTGTGGCTTGCTACAGTCCCACTAACAAGCGGACTGATTGCACAAATCTATGGGCTTCGCTATATGGGCACCCTGTATGGTATTGTATTTTTTTCACATCAACTTGGAGGCTTCGTGGGAATCTGGCTTGGAGGTAGACTTTATGATGCATATGGAAATTATAATATAGTATGGTGGATTGGGATTGCAGTCGGTGTATTTAGTGCTCTTGTACATTTGCCCATAAAAGAGCGGCAAAAGTCTTGGGTTTAGAGTTATAGATTGCTTATAATTCAACAATCATTCAAGTTTCCAAGGAGTTATTTTTTTGCCAAGCAGTTAAAATGTATTTGGCAACCATTAGATCCAAATGCGCACCACCACCATTTTTAAAGATTGTAATTTCATTATCTGATTCACGTGTAAATTTATTTATTTGATAAAAGTCTGCCAAAATATCCGCTCTAGAAATAACCTTTTCCTTCAATGGAATTTTCAATTCGCCAATGTGTTCTATTGTCGTATCATAGCTATCAACAAATATTTTGCTGCGGCATAGCGCTAAATCATCGACCTCTCTCATATCAGGTCGGTAGGCTCCAATTAAATCAAGATGCTGGCCAGGCCTTAGCCACTTACCCTTGATAATTGATTGTTTCGACATTGTGGCACAGGATATAATATCAGCATTTCTGACACTGGCCTCCAAATCTTCTACGGCCACTGCATTACTCCTGCCACTAGTCATAGATACCGCTCTTTCGTGGGTACGATTCCACACCTGGAAAGAAGCATTCGGAAAGGCATAAGAATACGCGTCAAGAAGACTGTGTCCCAAAGTTCCAGCGCCAACTATTAGGATATTTTTGCTCCCAGGTTTTGCCAGACGGAGTGCTGCTGTAATACTATCACCAGCTGTTTTCCATTTTGTAACAAGATGGAAATCTAGAATTGCTTCTAATACTCCAGTTTTATCGGAAAAGAGGCTTACTGCACCATTTATTTTTGGAACAGAATGAAGTGAGTTTTTAGGAAAAATCGTAGCAGATTTAACAGCTAGTCCTAACCCATCAATCCATGCAGATCGCGATAAAAGCGTGTCCTCTTTTCTATAAATAAATGTATCTTTAACTTCCGCTTTGGACATTTGATGCCCCTGCTCTATTGCTGCAGCGAGCTCAAGCCAGTCCAATAGAGCATTACCTTCATGATATGTTATATATTCTACATCCATTGACATTACCAAATACGACTATGTTAAGTTTTTGGAGAGCGCCGCGGCATGAAAATTTATATGTTCTTCCATGAAGGTTGCTATAAAATAATAACTATGATCATAGCCATCATTCATACGGAAATTAGCAGCCAAGCCTCTCTTTTTTAGTACTTTAGAAAGACTATCTAACGATAATAAATTAAGAAATTGATCATTTGATCCAGTGTCAATTAAAATAGGTCCTGAAAAATTTGTTTTCTGAGCAATAACGCTAGCATCATAATTTTCCCATAAACTTTCATCGCTTCCTAAATAAGCAGAAAATTGTTTGCGACCCCAATCGGACTTCATTGGATTACAAATTGGCGCAAATGCTGAAACTGATTTAAATTGGTTATTCAACCTAAGAGCCATTAATAATGCTCCATGTCCACCCATTGAGTGCCCCATAACCGATTGCTTAGAAGTATTAACAGAAAAGTTTTTTTCAATTAAGCTGGGCAACTCTGAGACAAGATAATCCCACATTTTATAATTTTCTTTCCAAGGGGATTGGGTTGCATTTAAATAAAATCCTGCACCCTGACCTAGGTCGTAGGCGTCATCATCGGGGATATTCGTTCCCCTAGGAGAAGTATCAGGAAAAATTACTGCAATATTATGCTCTTGTGCAAACTTTTGTGCTCCAGCCTTAAGCATTGCATTCTCGTGCGTACAAGTAAGCCCAGATAAAAACCACAAAACTGGTATTTGTTTGTCTTTGAGTAGGCTAGGCATAAATACCGCAAAAGTCATGTCGCACTTCAATGTACTTGAGTTGTGCCTGTAGACACCTTGGACACCTTCAAACATTTTATTTTCAGATATTATTTCCATAACTTTTCTTGCCGTTTCTTTGAACTATTTAGATACAAATTTCTTTTTTTTGGTGGTAAATTTCCCTTATTAACACCTAGATCACAAAAGCAATTGCGAACGTAACCGTTAGCGCACTAAATAATGTAGAAAGCAATATAGCAGCAGAAATACGCTCAGGATCTATTTTGTAATGTTGGGCCAGCATAAAGGTGTTACCAGCCACTGGCAAGGCGGCCGTTATGACCATAACCGCCGCTGCATAAGGTTCAATATAAAACAAATATAATGCCATAATGCCAACCAAAAATGGATGGGCAACGAGTTTGAGAAAACTCAGCCAAAATGCAGATTTTGGATCGTCTATCTTTCGGAAAGAAAGTGAAGCACCTATTGCAAATAGCGCACCCGGAGTGGCAGCCTGCCCCAAGATTACTAGAAACTCACTAAAAAATTTCGGCGTTTGATAATCTAAATATCCCCAGAAAATTCCCAAAGAAAAAGATACAATCATTGGGTTTTGAAATAAACCTTTAGCTATGGGCCTCAGTAATCTGATACCCCATGCTTGATCACGAGAAACCATTATTAAAACGACTATAAGAGTACCAAAAATTGCAAAATCAGTTGCTAAGATCATCATAACATAGCCAACTGACTGTGAGCCCAATAAGGTCGCTAAAAGAGGGATCCCT
>CACDPV010000034.1 GCA_902554885.1 Paracoccaceae bacterium | reverse complement strand
GTTGAGTGAGGTCCAGTTGGATTTTTTAATTGATGGTTTGCAGTACGCAAACTGGTCAGAAAAAATTTTTAAGCAGATGCGTAAAGGTAATGTTGATGCTGTGCATGTCACAATTACCTACCATGAAAACTTTCGTGAAACTGTTTTACAGATAGAAAAATGGAACCGTTTTTTTGAACAATTTCCTGACTTAATTTTTCAAGGTAGAACAGCTGCAGATATAAAATTTGCCAAAGACACTAAAAGAACTGCGATATTTTTTGGTTCACAAAATCCTTCGTGTATTGAGGATGATATTGGATTGGTAGAAATCCTTCACACACTTGGATTACGTTTTATGCAACTTACTTACAATAACCAGTCATTACTGGCGGCTGGATGTTATGAAGCAGACGATACCGGCTTAACAAGAATGGGTCGGGAAGTAGTTTCAGAGATGAACAGAGTTGGTCTGGTTGTTGATATGAGCCATTCTGCTGAACGCTCGACATTGGACGCAATCGAGCACTCATCCCGACCTATCGCAGTTACGCACGCTAATCCAAGTTTTTGGCATTCAGCGCTCAGAAATAAGTCTAATGGTGTTTTAAAAGCTCTTGGAGAAAGTAATGGAATGTTGGGTTTTTCAATCTACCCCCATCATCTAAAAAATGGTAGCAACTGCAGTGTCCAGAGCTTCTGCGATATGGTTGCAAAAACTATCGATTTAATGGGTGAGGATAACGTTGGTATTGGTACGGATCTCTGCCAGGACCAACCAGATAGTGTTGTAGAATGGATGAGAGTTGGACGCTGGACAAAATCAATAGATTATGGGGAAGGAAGTGCCGATAAACCAGGATTTCCTAATATGCCAAATTGGTTTGGAGGTAATCTCGATTTTTCAAATATAAGCACAGGTTTAAAAAATACTGGTATGGATGCCGCGCTGATATCCAAGGTAATGGGTGGAAACTGGTTTAAGTTTTTTAGTGAAAGTTTTGAGCCAAAAATCTGAATATGTCAGGTTTAAACTGGTGTCGTCGCTCGCTCTCTAGCCCACACGTATACACCTGCTCCTACTATTACGATAGCCCCAGATATTGTCCAAAAATCAGGATAGTTGTTGAATAAGATAATACCCCACATCGTAGCAAAAAGTAAGCTTGTGTAACCAAATGGTGCCACAAGACTTGCTTCCCCAAGTGTCAGAGCTTTAATTAAAAACAGGTGCCCTGCTGTTCCAATTAGTCCGATTATTACTGTTAAGATGATTGCAGTAGCAGACATAGGCGTCCAGTGAAAAGCGATATACACCGAAAAACAAACGGCTCCAAAAAGTGCTGAGTAGAATAGCGATGTCCAAGGGCTTTCATCTGAGCCAACAAACCGTGTTGCGAGGTTGTAACCAGAGTAGCAGATGGCACCACAGATAGGGAAAAGAGCATAAATGGTAAAAACGCCGCTTCCGGGTCTTATAATTATCAAAGCGCCTAGCAGTGAAACGCCTATGCCGATTATGCGTTTAGGACCAATTTTTTCTTTCAAGAATAAAAAGGCTCCTAAGGTAATTAATACAGGGCTAATATTAAATAGGGTCGTTGCTTCAGCCAGACCCAGTCTTAAGAAGGAAAAGAAAAACAATGTTGTGGCCATCATTAATGCTACAGATCTGAAAAATTGGAGTTTTGGATATTTTGTGTTCCCATAAATATTTATGCGAGGAAGTATTAATAAAGTCACCAGTACTGCTTGTACTGTATATCGCGCCCAAATTGTTTGGACAGGGCCAATTTCTTGCATCAGATACTTTGCAACAGCATCCATAGACGCAAAACAGAATATTGCTCCAATCATTAGAAAGATTGGTTTAGTTTTCGTGTCCATTACAAGCTTTGCTAAAAGGTAGAATCGATTTAACTGTCAAACAGCATCATAATGTTAATGTAAATCACTGTTATCCTGTTTTCAAAAGTATTTGTTTCCAAATTGCTACTTCATCATACAGAACATACTCTTTCCTTATTTTTGGAATTCCTGTCACCAAAGCACCGTATTCAACATGTGCCATTCCCATAATATAGACATCAGCGCCTGTAGGTTTTCCAAATACTCCCCACCCGTCATGTTTGCCCTCTAAAATCCATCTGAGTGCAGCTCGGGGAGGCATATTTTCATCCTGCCGCCCAATTTGATGTTCGATTGAGAACTTTGCAGCCGGAAAAGATGACCTGAGCCCAATCCAAAATTTATCGACTTCATGCCACCCTCTCGCCAGAACACTTCCGGCATACTCACCATGGATTGCACGGTCATAATCATCTTGAATCACTGAAAGTTCTGCTGACATAATCTTATCAATGGTATCGGCGTATTTACACCCCCACTCGTTTTCATTACCGCGGCCTTTATATGGCCCTTCCTCGTAATTTAAGCGGTTTAGCGGCTTGTTACACTGATCTGGGCCCCCTTCATCCTCTATAATCTTTCCAGCGAGCGTTTTCGAAGTCCAGCCTAGTTGCTTTGCGATTCCACCATAATCTCTGACAAGCCACTCGTCTGTGATTGAATTATTTATCGCATAACAGTCTGCAATCGCTCGGAAAACTACTTTTTTACCAGTTGCTGGGCCAAACATACTGTCTCCAAGATGTGTTCCGGTACAGAAAAGTCTGTGAGAACTTAGCATTCCGTTGTCCTCATCTCCTGACCAAATAACATCCTCACCCAAAAGTTCCCGGTCCGGAAACTCAACAAGCGTCTCCATAGTTTTTGCGATGACCCCTGAGTTGCCGCGTGAGGTGCCAAGGGGCATTCGAAGGAACATATCTTTGCCATAGTACTCTTGTAGTGTGGAAATACCTCGATCTTCCCAAATTTCCTTGGTTATACCTAGGATATAGTCGGGAAAATCTTTAAATTTCGGATCAAATCCCTTCATATTCAACTCCCTTAACTTTTCTACTTGAGCCTCGGATTATCAATGGCCCATCTATTTTTACAATCCGTGGTTGTGAGGTGTCACTTTCAATTGCCTCAAGAAGAATATCAATTGTAATATTCACCATTTGGCCGGAACATTGTCTTACTGTCGTTAAATTATATGACCGCCAAGCGGCAGCTGGAACGTCATCGTATCCTACCACTGAGACATCTTCTGGAACTTTTAGACCAAGTTCGTATCTAAGCGTATCCATAACGGCTAAAGCCATGTGATCATTTGCTACAAAAACCACCTCAGGTCTAAGGTGTTTAGGTTTGCTAAACATCTCAAGTGTAGCTTTACTGGATTCTTCCATTTCGAACTTACCAAATCCACGGGAGAAAAGGTTAATTCCTGAAGCATTTAATGTATCCATGAACCCAGCTTCACGATCACGTTGCGTGGACGCCCCTTCCCACCCTGCTATATATGAAATCCTCTTATAGCCTGCAGAAATTAAGTACTTTGCAACTTTCTGACCGCCGGCGTAGTTGTCAGATGTCACGGCAGACATTTTTGGACTATCATGTGCCCTGTTGAACAAAACTAGCGGAACTCGTGCAGCACGACATTTATTGGATAATTCGGGAGACAGAGAGACAGACGCTGCGATAATTCCATCTACCTGGTAGTCAAGAATTTCTTCTACTACCGTGTCTATGTTTTCTGACGAGTTTGATGCCATGAATACTAAAACGTGATAACCGCGCTCCTGTAATTTCTTAGATAGGTTTTCTAGAGCTTCTGGGTAAAATTGATTATTTAAGTAGGCTACTACCAAGCCAATTATTCTACTCTTACCGGATACCATAGCGCGTGCTAACGAATTTGGCCGGTAACCTAATTCTGCTGCAGCCTTTTGAACTTTCTCAATAGTTTTAATGGATGCAGATGCTCCGGGTGTGAACACTCTGCTAACTGCAGATTGTGATACACCTGCTTTCTGGGCAACCTGTTGAGAAGTGACGCGAGTGTTGCTCATTCTGCTGTCCAGCCTCCATCAACTAAAATTGACGTTCCTGTGACCATAGATGATAGATCTGTGGCGAGGTATAAAACAGCGCCCATAATATCAGAGACCTCTGCAACCCGTCCTAGTTTAATCTTACTTTTAATCCAGCTAACCCGATCTGGATTTTGAAAAGTTGGTTCTGTGAGTGGAGTACGTACAAAGGTAGGGCAAATAGAATTGATACGGATACCGTTGGGTCCCCATTCGATGGCCATAGACTTAACCATTCCTTCAACCGCGTGCTTTGATGCTGAATAAACTGCTCGATCAACCCCTCCCACGTGAGCCATTTGACTAGATATGTGAATTATGGATCCGCAAATATCTCTCTCTAACATTGATTTTGCAGCTGTTGTTGAGATAAAGTAAGCAGATTTTAAATTTACATCCATCACAGCGTCGTAATCTTCTAATTTTGTCTCTATAGCCGGTGAATGTCGTGCTTGGCCTGCGGCATTTACAACAATGTCTATTTTATGCTTATCAAAGATATTTTGGATTTCAGAGTGGTGGTTAATGTCCGCAATTTCCGATGTCACCTTCCAGCCGTTTTCTTTCAACGCTTTCTCAGTTTGAACTAACCGATCCTGTCCACGAGCCACGCAAATTAAACTGGCGCCTGCACCAGCCAAGGCTACTGCGGCACCCTGACCTATCCCGGATGATGCGCCAGTGACAATTGCTGTTTTCCCTTCTAAAGACATCGATGGCATTCTAGGTAGGTTAATCATGCTCAAGCCCTCTTAATTAATTGTAAGATTTCTACATTTATTGAATTCACGCATTCGGGCTAACACATCAACGCCAATTTGATGGTACATATCAAGAAGATCGACCAGTACCCAGTTTTCACGAATTAATCCATCTTCAATACGCCAGAAGTCGAGGCTGCACATATTAATTCTCTTTCCAGAGGGTGCGATGCCCATCCATCCATCATCTGATAAAGTTTGGATCATATTGGGCCAGCCTGTGACTGCAGCATAATCATCGTCACCGAAAAAATGGTACACTATTTCTTCTACAAATTTCCCTCGGTCTGGCATTCCATTCAAAAATGGAATTTGATGCCAATGTCTAAAACCGGAGATGCCTCGGCCCGTTCCTATTCCAGCTGGACCGTACCAATTCATTTTAGGATGCCAAAATCGTTCCATTTCCATAACTTCAGGACCACCGGTACTTGGATGAAGCTTCATATGTTCGAGCATTTCAACAATAAGTGAACAACTTCTATTTGATTTTTGTTCATTCCAAGGGCCTATTACGATTCCATCCAGTGTTGCTGGCCCGGGAATGTGATACTCTCGCCCAAGAGAGGGTGCCATTGGCCAAGAATTCGCTTGCATCATGACTTCTGGAATGTCCCATATCGCTTGGACTTCTACAACCTTACCTTCCTGGAATTTATAGAATTCATGAAATCGCATATGCACTAAATGACCTGTTGGTGGTATATCAAGCCAAGGCGCCATAAATGTTCCAGTGTAATGACCGCCACAACCGACCCATTCACCGCCTTCTTTGGTTAAACCACCAACAACTATCCAATCGCGCCTTTCTAAATCTGGTACTGATGCAAGTAGTGGTTTGTAGCATGTTTCGTACAACTGATCTGGTCCAGTCATGTCTCCCAATGGCCATGGCATGTGAATTATTGCATCAGCTGTGAATAAACTTGATAGTATTTTACGAGTATCTGTTTCATCAAAGTTGTACATAGCATTGCGTAGCTTATTTACAGATTCCTTATTTGATGTATGAATACATGCCACTAAAAGGATCCTTTTTATAGATTCTTATTCACTCGGCTGCAGTTCCATAAGCAATATTTTTACCACCATAACGCCGAACACGAACATTGCATTGCTCCGCATGCCCAACAAATCCCTCGAGCATACAAAGACGAGATCCATATTCTCCCATCAGGGCAGCAGCTTCGTCAGTGATAATTTTTTGGTAGCTATGCGTTTTTAGGTACTTTCCAACCCATAGACCGCCCGTGTATCTACCGGCCTTTTTGGTGGGCAGAGTGTGGTTAGTTCCAATAACCTTGTCGCCATTAGCTACATTTGTCCGAGGTCCAAGAAATAAAGCTCCGTAGGAATGCATGTTTTCTAAATACCAATCATCTCGATCGGTCATGACCTGAACGTGCTCATAAGCCATGTTATTTGCAACTTGCAGCATTTCTTCATGGCTATCACAAATAATAATATCTCCATAATCGCGCCAACTAGCTTCCGCAGTTTCCCGTGTTGGTAGCAATTCCAGTATTCTATGTATTTCGCTCAATGTGTCATTGGCTAATTTTTCACTATTTGTAATCATACAAGCAGGTGAGTTATATCCATGTTCGGCTTGTCCCAAAAGATCGGTTGCGCAGATTTCAGCGTCAACTGTTAAATCTGCTATAACCATTGTTTCTGTTGGTCCTGCAAAAAGATCAATTCCCACCTTTCCGAATAATTGTCGTTTTGCTTCGGCTACGAAAGCGTTTCCTGGCCCTACAAGCATATGCACGGATTTAATCGTTTCTGTACCAATAGCCATAGCACCAACGGCTTG
>CACDPV010000033.1 GCA_902554885.1 Paracoccaceae bacterium | reverse complement strand
TTATTGCACCTTCTTTGATTGAACGGGTTTTGAAGTTATTAGCTGGTACCTCAATCCGTCAAAGACGAATGCTTGGCGCCTTGATGGCTTTGACTGGCAGTTCGCTATTGTACCTGATTAAATTTTTATAGCACGGTATACGAAATGCTTAATGAATTTTCTTTTGCTGCTATTGTCGTGAATGGTTTCTCACCCTATCTCTCCTATAAGACATTTTACTTCTTCTCGAAAATTAAAAGATTAACAGTTTTGGATGGATCGCATGGCTATTAAATCGTTGACAAAAAACCAAGTGTTTTCACTAGTATTGCTTTGTTTCTTTTTGATTTTTCAGATGATCGCAAATAATGTAAAAGCGGCGGCTGAGAGCCTCGCCCCTTTAGTCGAAACGGTTAGTCCAGCCGTGGTTAATATAACGACATCAACTACTGTAGCTGCTCCGGTGGGCCCACAAGGAATTGTTCCAGAAGGAAGTCCTTTCGAAGATCTTTTTCGTGACTTTCAAGATCGTAATGGGGGAAAAGGTGCTCCGCGAAACTCATCCGCCTTAGGTTCAGGTTTTGTCATTTCTAGTGATGGTTATGTAATTACAAACAATCACGTAATAGAAGATGCTGATGAAATACGCATAGAATTTAGAGATGGTATGGAGCTTGAAGCAAAAGTCGTTGGAGTCGATAAAAACGTTGATATCGCGCTTTTGAAAGTTGAGCACAAGGATGCGCTCCCTTACGTGCAATTCGGGGATAGTGATATTTCGAAAGTTGGAGACTGGGTTATGGCTGTGGGAAATCCCTTGGGGCAAGGATTTTCGGTGTCTGTGGGAATAATATCGGCCAGAAACAGGGAGCTTTCCGGTGCCTATGATGACTACATACAAACTGACGCAGCAATAAACCGAGGTAATTCTGGCGGACCTTTATTTAACATGGATGGTAAGGTCATTGGCGTCAATACAGCTATTCTGTCCCCGAATGGAGGATCGATTGGTATAGGGTTTTCAATGTCTTCGAATGTTGTCGCGCCAGTAGTAGATCAACTTCGAGAATTTGGGGAGGTTCGGCGTGGCTGGTTGGGAGTTAACATAGGTAATGTTACGGAAGACATGGCTGAAGCCCTTGGTTTGGCTGATACATCTGGTGCAATTGTTCTGGATGTTTTTGATGGTCCGGCTTTAGATGCTGGGTTAAAAAGCATGGATATAATTATATCCTTTGATGGCCAAGATGTGGGAAGTTCTGGAGAACTTGTGAGACTTGTTGGAAAAACCGCAGTTGGCAAAACCGTTAACGCGATCATTGTAAGAGAGGGTTCCAAGCAGACCTTATCAATCACACTGGGCCAGAGACCTGATCCGGATGCTCTAGCCCAGAGGCAACAAACTCCTCCAAAGCAAGAAGAGGCTTCCGAGACTATTCTGGGCATGTCATTGTTGGAGATAACCGATGTCCAAAGAAAAGAGATGGAACTTCCATCTGACAGTGCAGGTCTAATAGTTATGGAAGTTTTGGAAGAAAGTGTGGCGTTTGAAAAGGGAATCAGGCCGGGCGACATAATTAGTGATGTTGGACAAAAAGCAGTCTCCACATTGGATGATTTTCTTGCTCGAATTGATGAAACTAAAAGTTCGGGTAGAGAGTCTATTTTGCTACTAGTTCGGCGAGATGGGCAGCCTAGGTTTGTAGTGCTGCCGATAGAAGGCTAAATTTATTTAGTTCTCTGTTGGTTTTATTGGGAAATTAATTGATCCAAAAGATCTGAAATATCTTCAATTTTTTCAGCTATTACATGGGTTGTATCTCCTTCATGTTGGAGCTTACCAGTTACTCGTAATAATCTTCCCGATATTATAGCACGTCTGTATTTATTATATATCTTGCGCCAAACTATTATATTTGAGTAACCTGTTTCATCCTCTAATGTAAGGAATATAACTCCTTTTGCCGTTCCTGGTCTTTGGCGTAAAATTACCAAACCTGCGACACAAATTGGTGTCAAATGGGTCGCTTTTTTAAGCATACTTGCGGGACAAGCGCTGGGTGGCTTTGGCCAATTATTAATCCCCTGATAAAGCATAGAACAAATATAGAACATTGTTATTTTGTCGCAACATATAAAATGAGGGGTCGCAAAATTTCTTTTTGAAGGCTAAGTAGTTCTTTATAAGGACATATGCAAAACTAAGAGAGTGACCAATGCCTAAGATTACATATATTGAGCACGGCGGCAATGAACATGTTGTAGAAGTCTCTAGTGGCCTGACAGTAATGGAGGGCGCCAGAGATAATAATATACCCGGTATTGACGCTGACTGTGGAGGTGCATGTGCATGTTCAACCTGTCACGTTTATGTTCATCCTGATTGGGTTGCAAAAATACCAGCGCGTGAACCTATGGAAGAAGATATGCTTGATTTTGCTTATGAGCCTGATCCTGAAAGATCAAGACTCACGTGCCAGCTTAAAGTCACAGATGCATTAGACGGCCTGATAGTTCAAATGCCAGAAAGGCAAATATAACTTAAAGTTACTTATTATACCAGATTGCTGCATTCCCATTAATTAGCTAAATTACAGCTCTCCACCCAATATCAGTCCTATAGAAACCTTCCTCCCAGTCGATGATCTTAACCATGTCGTAAGCGCTTGATTGCGCTTCAGCCAAGGTTTCTCCTCTTGCAGTGAGGCTTAAAACTCTTCCGCCGTTTGCGACTATATTTCCAGATTCTTTTACAGTTCCTGCGTGAAAGCACATTTGGCACGAAGAGCTTGTTAATTTTTGCAATCCATCGATTATAGACCCTTTTTTTATTTTTCCTGGATATCCATTGGATGCCATCACTACGCATAAAGCGTGGTCGTCAGCCCAATTTATTTTGCAATCTTCTAATTTACTAGTGCTTGTGGCTAATAGTAAGTCCAAGACTTGTGCTCCTAATCTCATCATTAGCGCTTGGCACTCTGGATCGCCGAACCTAGCATTATACTCAACTAAACGGGCCTGCTGATCTTTAATCATTAACCCCGCATAAAGTACGCCTTGATAAGGTTCACCTCGTTTTTTCATTTCACGCAAAGTAGGTTCAATAATTTCCTTTATAACGTTTTCCTCAATTTTCTTTGTCAAAACAGGGGCAGGTGAATATGCGCCCATTCCACCGGTGTTTGGTCCTGTATCGCCATTACCAACGCGTTTATGGTCCTGAGCTGTTCCCATTGGTAATATTTTTAGTTCGTCACAAAGCACGAAAAAGGAAGCTTCTTCACCTTCCATAAATTCTTCTATAACGACTTTAGTGTCCGAATTGTCATTGCTGGATTTGAATATATCCTCTAGTGCTTTATACGCAGTTGTTAGATCCATTGCGACGGTAACGCCTTTTCCGGCGGCGAGCCCATCAGCCTTTATCACAATTGGAACGCCTTCCTGTGCAACATATTTTTTTGCAGATAAAAGATCATTAAATTTTGAATATTTTGCCGTGGGAATATTCACTGTCGTACATATATCTTTCATAAAGCTCTTCGAAATTTCTAGTTGAGCGGCGGCTTTGCTTGGGCCAAAGACAAGAAAACCATTATTTTTAAGTTCATCTGAAACGCCAGCAGCCAGGGGTGCTTCTGGGCCTATTATAACAAAGTCTATTTTTTCTTGAGTTGCTAATTTTACTACTTCATAGCAATTTTCAATGTTGATCTTTGAAATATCAGCAATATCTGCTATTCCAGCGTTTCCTGGAGCTACAAGTAGCCTGCTACATTTTGGGTTTTGTTTGACAGCCCAAGCTATAGAGTGTTCTCGAGCACCATTGCCAAGTATAAGGATATTCATGTTACAAGACCCCTTGGACTCAAAGTATCAGCGTTTTATGCTTGCCTTAATAAGAAAGCAAGAGGGGTAGATGTCTGAGGTAATTGAGAACAATCTCGTGGGCGATAACAGACCTGAATATAGCGTAAGTGAAGTTTCTGGCCTAGTTAAAGGCCTTATCGAAAGCGAGTTTGAATATGTTCGAGTCCGAGGTGAAATAGGTCGAGTTTCAAATCCCAGATCTGGCCATATCTACCTCGATTTAAAAGATGAAAGATCAGTTTTAGCAGCGGTTATCTGGAAGGGTAATGTCCGAAATCTTACTGCTATGCCCGAAGAGGGTTTAGAGGTTATTGCATCTGGTAAGTTAACTACTTTCGGTGCTCAATCAAAATATCAACTTATTGTCGAAAAAATTACTCATGCGGGTGAGGGCGCTTTAATGGCTTTACTCGAAAAGCGTAAGGAAAAACTCAAGCAGGAGGGTTTGTTCGATGTATCAAGAAAAAAACCCTTACCCTATCTGCCAAATGTTATTGGCGTTATAACATCTTCATCTGGTGCAGTAATACGTGATATACTTCATCGCCTAAGGGACCGCTTTCCTAGGGAAGTTTTAATTTGGCCTGTTTCAGTTCAAGGTGATAGTTGTGCGGTAGAAGTTTCAAGGGCTATCGATGGTTTCAATGGTTTAAAAGACTCTGATCAAATCAAACGGCCAGATCTTTTAATTATCGCTCGGGGTGGCGGGTCGCTGGAAGATCTATGGGGCTTTAATGAAGAAGTTGTTTTGCGGGCAGTTGCAGCGTCTCAAATACCTATTATTTCTGCGATCGGTCATGAGACAGACACTACGCTAATTGACCTTGTGTCCGATATACGGGCTCCAACGCCAACTGCTGCGGCAGAGATTGCAGTTCCGGTTCTTAGTGAGATATCTAATGTCTTGGATAAGATTGGAAATAGAAAATGGCAACGGCTTAAGCATAAGCTTTCACACTCAAAACAGAGGCTGGCAGATATTTCAAGATCGATGCCTAGAAGTGAGGAAATTTGTGCTTTAGCAGTTCAAAGATTAGATGTTTCGTCTGAGCGATTGCCTAGAGGTCTAATTAGTTTAATTCAGCGGAATAAATTAAAAAGTGCCAAGGTTTTTGCAGGTTTACATCCACGATTTTTAAAGCAAGCGATAGAGCTAAAGCATGAAAGGACAATAACATATTTTGAGACTTTGAGTACAGGTTTTCAAAGAAATTTAGATAATAAACTTATCAATCTACAACTAAAAGTTACAAAGTTAAGTTCCAATGGTTTACATAGAGAGACTAAACGAAAAGAGCAAAATTTTAATCAAATGGTTAATCGTCTTTCAAGCTTAAAATCTAAATTGATAGCTCCAAGATTGGAAAGTTTAAATAAACTAGATCGCTTAAGAGAAACACTTGGCTATAAAGAGACTTTAAACCGTGGGTACTCGGTAATACGGGCAAACGGTTCAGTTGTGACTTCGGTTTCAGCAGTCATTGAAAAAGTTCAGCTTGAAGTAGAATTCAAAGATGGAAGGATTGGGGTTTCCGTTTCTGAGAAAGTTGATAGCAAAAAAAAACAGCCTAACAAGCAAAAAAATAATATAAAAATTAAAGGCGGGCCTCCGAAGCAGGGAAGCCTTTTTTAGTGTCACTCAGAACTTTTTTCAGTTGATTTACGAAAAACGAAGTATGCATAAAGTTGTAAGAATTATTTTTATTTAGCAGATAGAAAATTGGGATAAAATTGCCTCAGGAGGCTTAATGTCTTTTTTTAAAAAACTTAAAGATAGGTTATTCAAGTCATCTTCAAAAATTGATGAAGGCCTGGAAGCTATTGTTCAAGAAGCAGCAGATGAGGCGCCAGCTAAACAAGACCGAGAAGAGGCTCAAGTGCTGCAAGATAGTATTGACAGCCAAAAAATTTTAGAAGATTTACCTCCAGAGCCAGAGCCAGAGCCAGAGCCATCAGGTATTATTGGGAAGATATTTAAACGAAGCCGTCGGGGACAATTGTTCTCAAGGCGAGCTTTAGACAACGAAATGATTGAGCAATTAGAGGAATTGCTGATTTCGGCAGATATTGGTGTTGATACTGCTTTAAGGGTTGTCTCCAATATGGCTCAGGGAAATATGGGGAAACGTTTATCAGTTGATGAAATCAAAGTCTTATTGGCAAAAGAAGTCGAAAGAATAATGGAGCCAGTGGCGAAACCCCTTCCTATATTCACCCAAACGCCTCAGGTAATATTGGTGGTTGGAGTAAATGGGGCTGGTAAGACAACAACAATCGGTAAAATTGCTAGCCAACTCAAAGCCGCAAATAAATCTGTTATAATTGCAGCAGGAGATACATTCAGAGCTGCAGCAGTCGAACAGCTTCAAATATGGGGCGAGAGAGCAGCCGTACCAGTACTAACTGCGCCGGAGGGGTCGGATCCTGCTTCGCTGGCGTATGATTCTTTGTCTAAGGCAGAGAAAGATGGTTCTGATGTCCTAATGATCGATACTGCTGGAAGATTACAGAATCGAACAGACCTCATGGAGGAATTGGCGAAGATTGTTCGAGTATTGAAGAAAAAGGAAATTTCAGCTCCCCACAATACGTTGCTGGTGCTAGATGCTACGACTGGCCAGAATGCTTTAAGTCAAGTTAAAATTTTTAAAGAATTAGTCGATATTACGGGGCTTGTCATGACTAAATTGGATGGTACTGCCAA
>CACDPV010000032.1 GCA_902554885.1 Paracoccaceae bacterium | reverse complement strand
GATACGGTCACGCAGATGCTCTGGTGGCTGTGTTTTACCATGCCCAAGTGCCGCTAATTGAAATTTTCGCATTGGTTCAACGTATAGAGAAAATAAATACGGTTGAGGCTGGTCATACAAACCCGTATCTACGGCCCAATTTTGATAATCAAGGTTCCATGGTTTATAGTAAGCAGCATTTTGGGGGATATGTTTAGTCCAAAACCCACCATTTTTTATATACTGTTTTAGTTGATTTGGATTGGGAGAACCCTTTCCAGTATCTTCTTTAGACCGCCAGCCTGCCAGTGGGCCAATTCCGTGTTTCCGTTCATGATTTACTATATAATCTGCATAGTCTTTAAACCTTGCGTTACCGTCATCATCTATAAAACCTGGTAGTTTAAGCCTTGCCCCCAGATCACATAAGACGCTTTGGAAGCCTCTAACATCTCTATCTGGTGCTATTACTGGCCACCTAATGGAGTCTGCTACAGCATCAGCTTCGCATATGGGTCTATCAAGTAAGCTAATACAATCATGTCTCTCTAAATAAGTTGTGTCTGGTAAAATCAGGTCCGCATAAGCAACCATTTCAGAGCTGTAAGCATCTGAATAAATGATGTGAGGTATAACATAATCCCCATTATCATTCTTATCAGTTAGCATTTCAATGACACCTTTTGTATTCATTGAGCTATTCCAACTCATATTTGCCATATACATGAATAATGTATCAATTTTGTATGGGTCACCTGCATGTGCGTTGGAAATCACCATATGCATCAAGCCATGTGCTGACATGGGATTTTCCCATGTGAATGCCTTATCGATGCGAGCTGGAGTACCATCTTCCTTGAGGCACAGATCATCAGGTCCATGCACAAATCCTAAATGTGGACCATCGAGAGGAGCGCCGGGAGTAACTTTACAATGTGGCTTTGGATGTATTGAACTTGGTTTAGGGTAAGGTGGCTTAAACCGAAAGCCTCCTGGCACCTCTACCGTACCAAGAATAATTTGTAGTACATGCAACGCTCTACAGGTTTGGAAACCATTGGAATGTGCTGAAATTCCGCGCATTGCATGAAAGGAAACAGGTCTAGCGAGCATTTTCTTATGTTTATTACCTCTAAAGTCTGTCCATTCTTGATCAATCTCAAAACTTTCTTCGAATGCAACGCGAGCAATTTCAGCGGCAATTGCTCTAATTCTTCCTGCTTTGATGCCTGTCCTTTCTGATACCGCTTCTGGGCTGAACTCATCTGACAAATATTTCTCGATCATATGATAAAATACCGTCTGGTTACCTTTATGGTCAGCGGTTAAGCTGGGCTGAATATTTTTCGTATCAAATGCAACAAGTTTTCCCGACTTTTTGTCAATAACGAGCTCTTTATTATCTGCATCTTTTAACAAAAGACCCGTCTCATTATCCACTAATGCAGGTGCATTGGTGAATTGGCTCAAGTAAACTAAATCAATTTTACCAGCCTTCAGTAAAAGATGTATAAGAGACATTATAAATAGGCCGTCCGTTCCCGGTGTTATTCCTACCCAGTCGTCGGCGACTGCACTGTACCCGGTCCTTATAGGATTGACGCCTATAATTCTTGCTCCTTTAGCCTTTATCTTTCCTATACCCATTTTTATGGGGTTGCTGTCATGATCTTCTGCTACTCCAAATAGCATAAATAACTTAGTATGGTCCCAGTCGGGTTGTCCAAACTCCCAGAATGCCCCACCCATGGTATAAATACCCGCAGCAGCCATATTAACCGAGCAAAATCCGCCATGCGCGGCATAATTTGGTGTGCCAAAATTTTGTGCCCAAAAACTTGTAAAGGATTGAGATTGGTCCCTTCCAGTAAAAAACGCTAACTTTTCTGGATTCTTTTCACGGATTGGCTTTAACCAGGACGTTGCAAGATTTAAAGCCTCGTCCCATGTAATTTCCTTAAATTGCCCTGATCCTCTCGGCCCAACTCTTTTGAGGGGAGATTTTAGTTTAGAAGGCGCATTTATCTGCATAATACCGGCGGAACCCTTTGCGCATAGTACTCCTTGGTTCACGGGATGGTCTTTATTGCCCTCTATATAAGCTACTTTGTCATTTTTTATGTGTACGTCTATCCCACAACGGCAGGCGCACATATAGCATGTGGTTTTGCGGATTTCATCGCTTAATTGTGGCGATGTGTCCAAATAAGGTTGGTCCGTCATCTATGTACCTTGCCTGACTTTTTATAAATATAGCTTAGTTGGAAACATTTTGTAGACGTGCAGCAGCCTGAAGTACAGTGACTGCAATCATTTGAGTAATGTCATGCGGCGATGCACCACGTGATAAATCGTTTGCTGGCTTTTCTAATCCTTGGAGAATTGGTCCATATGCTTCAGCTTCACCGATCCTTTGAGTAATTTTATATGCAATATTCCCTGCATCTAAATTGGGAAAGATCATCACATTTGCATTTCCTGCCACTTTTGAATCAGGCGCCTTTTTATTCCCAACTGCATAATCAATTGCGGCGTCGAATTGCAGCTCTCCATCGATAAGTAATTCAGGCATTAGAGACTTTATTTTTTTTAACGCAGCAACTATTTTATCCAAATTTTTATGTTTTGCACTTCCCTTGGTGGAAAAAGACAGTAAGGCAATTCTCGGATCTGTACTCAAAAGAGATTTGCAAGATTGGCTGGCTGCTATCGTTATGTCTACTAATTCATTCTCATCAGGTTCTATAATGAGGCCACAATCTGCATAGATCATAGGTTTATGTGATTTTGGGAAAATTAAAAAACAACTTGAAACTGTGTCGAAGTTTGCAGCCTTTCCAATTACCCAAATAGCCGTTTTTACAACATTAGAGGTTGTCTCTATCGCTCCGCTCAAGGTCCCGTCTGCGTATCCATTTCTTACAAGCAAGGCAGCATATGTGAGGTTTGATGAAACTTGTTTTTCGGCTTCTTCAGCTGCTATACCCTTATGTTTTCTCAACTCATAATAAGACTTTGAAAATTCTTCTTTCAATGGAGATTTAATTGGATCGTGTAGATTAATATGATCTGGTCGCGAGCAGGGAAACTTAGCTAGCTGCTGTTTAATCTTATCTTCATTACCAATCAAAATTATTTTTGCAATGCCAAGGTTCACTGCTTGAACTGCTGCCTCTACAACTCGCGGTTCAGTACCTTCACTCAGAGATATTGTCATAGGGTTGGATTTGGCTATTTGCATAGCCTTATCCAGTGGTCGCATCAGACCGGGTTGCATTGTAGACTCAAACCGCTTGTTCGCGCATGTCTGAAACGGATATACCTGCAATTGCAACTGGCTTTTTCATTGCATCGCGGCGGAAAGGTTCTCCTAATTCCTGATTAATCATCGCCTCAATTAATGTTGTTTTCCCATTTTCCATTTGATCTTTAATCGCCGTATGAAGTGCTTCTGTTAATTCATCCATAGTCTTCGCGACGACCCCTTGTAGGCCACACGCCTTGGCGATCCCGGCATACGACACCTGAGTATCCAATTCAGTGCCAACGAAATTATCATCATACCAAAGCGTGGAGTTTCTTTTTTCAGCACCCCATTGGTAATTTCTAAAAACTATTTGTGTTACAGCTGGCCACTCTTCTCTTCCAATGGCAGTTAGTTCATTTACTGCAATGCCAAATGCACCGTCTCCGGAAAAACCAACAACTGGAACATCTGGTCGTCCAATCTTAGCGCCAACCACTGATGGCAAGCCATAGCCACATGGACCAAAAAGACCTGGTGCCAAATATTTTCGTGTTTCCTCAAATGTTGGATAAGCATTTCCAATAGCGCAGTTATTCCCAATGTCGGATGATATTATAGCTTCTTTTGGAAGCGCTGCTTGTATGGCCCTCCATGCTTTTCTAGGGGACATCCAATCGGGCTTATCTGCTCGTGCCCGCTGGTTCCAGGTTGTGCCAGGATCATCTTCCTCATGATCCATTGAGCTTAGTTGCTGTGCCCATCTGGATTTTATTTCTGCAATTTTTTGTTTTCTTCCAGTTCGGTCAAAGTCACCTGCGGTTTCAGATAAATTAGATAGTATCTTGTTGGCAACAAGTGCTGCGTCACCAATTATTCCGACGCTTACTTTCTTTGTTAAACCAATCCTATCAGGATTAATATCAACTTGAATTATTTTAGCGTTTTTTGGCCAATAATCAATTCCGTATCCGGGCAGTGTTGAAAATGGGTTTAATCTTGTTCCTAAGCACAAAACGACATCAGCATCTTTGATTAATTCCATTGCAGCCTTGGAGCCGTTGTATCCCAATGGACCAGCAAAAAGAGGGTGTGAACCGGGAAATGCATCATTATGTTGATATCCAACACAAACTGCTGCGTCTAGGCGCTCCGCTAATGATTTGGACGCTTCGATAGCACCTGCGGATAAAACAACTCCAGCTCCGTTTAAGATTACTGGGTTCTTCGCAGAAGACAACATTTCAGCAGCCTCTAAGATTGCGTTATCACCGCCACTGGGACGCTCAAATTCGACCATTGCTGGAAGATCTATTTCTACTACCTGAGTCCACATGTCGCGAGGTATATTAATTTGAGCTGGGGCAGAAGCTCGCTTTGCATTCATTATTACTCTGTTAAGAACTTCTACAATACGGGTTGGGTCTCTCACTTCCTCTTGATAGGCGACCATATCCTCAAATAATTTCATTTGTTCAACTTCTTGGAATCCACCTTGTCCTATGGTTTTGTTTGCAGCCTGAGGCGTTATCAAAAGTAGGGGTGTGTGGTTCCAGTATGCAGTTTTCACGGCAGTCACAAAATTAGTAATCCCTGGCCCATTCTGAGCAATCATTACAGCCATTTTTCCAGTAGCTCTGGTATACCCGTCCGCCATCATTCCAGCAGAGCCTTCGTGAGCACAATCCCAAAAATTAATGCCGGCTGTAGGGAATAAGTCTGAAATTGGCATAAATGCAGATCCGATTATGCCAAAAGCATGTTTTATTCCATGAGCTTGAAGCACTTTTATGAATGCTTCTTCGGTTGTCATTTTCATTTTTTTCTCCTAAAAATTTGAATTATTGGGACATTAAGTTCAATGTTTATTAAGTTGTTTACTATTATTTCACGATACTGATAGGGCCAAAATTTATGCCGTGATAGGTCCAGTATCCGATATTGCTTCAGCAATTAATTCTATACCTGCTGCGATTTTGTTGGTGGATATTGACGAATAAGCCAGTCTGATAAAATTTTTTGGATAATTTTCACCTACAAAGAATGGATCACCAGGCTCGATTACGACATCCATCTCAAGTAGCTTTTGTGCTAACTTAACAGCGTTAGTGCATTTTGGGGTTTCCACCCAAAATGAGGACCCACCATGTTGTGCTTTTCCAGCAATTTTCAAATCAAATTTAGTTAAGCTTTTTTCCATTTCCAAATAACGCTCCTCATACTGTTTAGACATTCTTTTAATTAAAGCATCGTAGTGGCCTAGGCTGAGAAAATATGCCGCAGTTCTTTGAATGTGCCCAGGGGGATGTCGGAGGACGGATGCTCTGAGGGCTCTAGCCTCTTTAATGAATGGAGCAGGACCAACTAAATAACCAAGTCGCATCCCAGGGAATAGTGACTTTGAAAAACTGCCAACATAGATTACCCTACCATCATTATCTAAAGATTTAAGCGCTGGTAATGCTGGTTCTAAAAAAGACATTTCGAATTCATAGTCATCTTCTACTATTATGGCGTCGAGTTCTCGGGCTTTTGCCAGTAATCGCTTACGTCTGGAGAGGGGCATTGTTGCAGCCGTGGGACAGTGATGGCTAGGAGTTGTAAAAATTACATTTATGTCATCAGCTAATTTTTCAGGTGGTAGACCTTGATCATCTACGTCGACAGCTTCGATATTACACCTTGATTGGCTCAGAATATCTAGTAATGCCGGATAGCAGGGGTTTTCAATTATGGCTTTCCTTCTCTGCGTTAGCAAAATTTGGGTTGATAGCCACAGAGCGTTTTGAGCTCCCAAAGTAATAAGAATTTCATCCTCTGTAGCTATTATCCCTCTCCTAGGTAAGGTATGACGGGCAACAAACTCTAAAAGTTTTGGATCATCTTGATCATAAAAATCGGATGTCATACTTCGAAAGTCTTTTGCTCCAAGAGCCTGTAGTGCACACAGACGCCAATTTGCATGATCAAATAGATTTGCATCAACTTGTCCATAAATGAATGGGTACCTATAACCAGCCCAATCACTTCTTTTTTCTGATAGAAATTTTCCACTGAACCTTTGTCCTAACGCTTTATTCCAATCAACAGGGTTATCTGGGGATTGTGATTTTATTATTTCAAACTTAGGAGCTTCTGGGGCATTTGCGGAAACGAAAAATCCTGATCTGCCTTTGGAAGATAAGTAGTCATTTGACTGTAATTCTGTGTATGCAAGAGTTACGGTTATTCTACTAATCTTTAAGTGTTTCGCTAGTTTTCTCGTAGATGGAAGCTTTTCGCCTTTTCTAAATCTTCCGGAAAGTATCCCTCTTGCAATTATTTGTTGTATCCGAGATTGAAGAGTACCTTCAATATTATCATCCATAAAAAATGTTTCGACTGGTATACTCATGTGACCTTAAGTAACGATTTTCGTATAAGTAATTAAACCGTTTTTAACGCGGTGTTTTTAGGCTTTAAAAATTATTGAAGTCTAAACCTATCAATGCTCTTTCGCTTTAATTTTCATTTCGAATAATTACTTTCCAAAAATTTTTGTAAGTGATTTATCCACTGCATCAGTGATTTGGTCTATATCATCAGGTGTCGCAATGAGTGCTGGACTAAAACACAATGTATTATTAAGTCCAGGAAGAGAACGGTTTGTTGCACCGATCAAGACACCTTGTGCCGCGCAATCAGCAACCACAGCTTGCACCAATTTTTCATCCTCTGGCTCTTTTGTTTTGCGATCTTTTACCAATTCAGCTCCACAAAATAACCCTGAACCGCGCACATCGCCAATGACGGGATGTTTCTCAG
>CACDPV010000031.1 GCA_902554885.1 Paracoccaceae bacterium | reverse complement strand
TGTAGCCAACGAAGTGCGAATTCTAACCAGTCCCAAATTACTACTATTTCGGCCAAATTTTATACCTTTATAAAGTTCAAGATTTCTCAGTTTGAACCTATTTAGCTTCCCCGGTAAGTCGAATACCCGAAAGGCGATAATAGGAGTGGAACGTGGTAATGCTTATTTTCACTCATTCCAAAACGTATTGGAACTAAATCCAGAAATACAGGCTCACTATAACGATGACCGAACTGCCTATAATAATCACCAACATGAAAGATTAACTCAAATGACCCCAATCTAAAATCTACTTCTGTCATAATAGGTTGATCTGTTCGCCCATCAGCATTTGTACTTACCGAACAAACTGCATTAGAACGGCCATCTGTGTATTCAAAAAAATCAATTCTCAAATTTGCAGCGGGCGTTCCGCAGCTCGTATCTAATGCATGAGTTGTTAAAAACCCGACCATTCTTTAGCTCCTAAAAGGATTAGCTTTCTCATTTAAACAAACTGAATATTTTCTGCACACTAGTTGATTAAAATACATGTTTCAAAATAAAATTTAGAGTATAACTGGTATAAGCTAATAAATTTGGAGTACCAAGTGGATCGTTATGAACGAGATATGATTGGTTATGGTAAAAATATACCAAAAGCAAAATGGCCTAATTCGTAATTAATTATGAAGAAGGTGGAGAAAACTGTGTTCTACACGGGGATGGCGCATCAGAAGCTTTCTTATCTGAGATAATTGGAGCGGCGCCTTGGCCAAATCAAAGACATTGGAATATGGAAAGTATTTACGAATACGGTGCAAGAGCTGGTTTCTGGCGACTTCACAGATTATTTACCAAAAAGGAAATACCGGTAACGGTCTACGGAGTAGCATCAGCACTAGCAAGAAGTCCTGAGCAGGTAAAAGCTATGCAGGATGCAGGGTGGGAAATAGCGAGCCATGGTTTGAAGTGGATTGAGCATAAGGACATGCTACCAGAGGATGAAAAAACTCAGATTCAAGAAGCTATAAAATTGCATCAAGAGATCACAGGTGAGCGACCATACGGTTGGTACACAGGAAGATGTTCAGAAAATACTGTAAGACTAGTATCAAATGAAGGCGGCTTTGATTATATTTCGGATAGTTACGCGGACGATTTACCATATTGGTTGGAAATTGACGGCCATGACCAATTAATTATCCCTTATACTTTAGACACAAATGATATGAGATTTGCGACTGCACAGGGTTTTTCAACCTCTGGGCAGTTTTTTGATTATTTAAAAGATACTTTTGACACCCTATATTCTGAGGGGGTGGAAGGATCTCCAAAGATGATGTCAATTGGCTTGCATTGCAGACTAATTGGTAGACCTGGACGGATTACTGCCATAAAGCGATTTATTGAACATGCAACTTCATTCAAAGACGTTTGGTTCGCCAAACGAATTGAGATTGCGAAATATTGGCAAAGACACCATCCACCCAAAAGGTTTGAAAAACCATCAAAGATGGTGCAAAAAAAGTTTGTTGAAACGTTTGGTGGCATTTTCGAAAAATCGCCTTGGATTGCGGAAAAAACTTGGGATACTGAATTGGGACCAGCTCATGATACAGTCCACGGTTTACATAGCGCATTCTGTCGCATCTTCCGAGCAGAAGAAAAGGAAATTCGTTTAGAAGTATTAAAAGCTCACCCAGAACTGGCCCTGAAACTTTCTAAATCTGAGCGGCTTACAAAAGAAAGCCAAAACGAACAGGCAAGTGCAGGTTTAGACAACTTAACATCAGAAGAATACGAACAATTTAACGAGCTAAATAGATCTTACAGGGAGAAATATGGTTTTCCCTTCATTATCGCGGTGAAAAACCGCAGCAAATCAGAAATTTTAGATAATTTTATTTCTCGTATTAAGAATACAGAAGAAATGGAATTCAATGAAGCATGTGCGCAAGTGGAACGGATAGCAGAAATTAGATTGCTGGATATAATTTAATGGCACAGAAAATTATAACTGAACCCCTGACAAAAACAAATTTTCACGATTTTGGAGAAATCATTGATACTGACGGTGATCCAGATATGTTAATCAATCAAGGTCTATGTGAAAGATATCATGACAGAGCTAAAATAAATGTAGGACCCGATGGGAAAGTCGGTTTGAGCTTATTTAACGCGGAAACACGCTCATTGCCATTAGTACTTAATATGATGGAGAGACATCCTGACGGAAGCCAAGCCTTTATTCCTATGTCTACTAATGGATTTTTAATCATAGTTGCAAATGATAAAAACAGTAGGCCTGATATCCCGAAAGCGTTTGTAACAGCGCCTGGTCAAGCGATAAACTTTTTTAAAGGGACCTGGCACGGCGTGTTAACTCCCTTAAGTGAACCTGGTCTCTTTGCAGTAATCGATAGAATTGGAAAATCTCAAAATCTAGAAGAATTTTTCTTTGACGTACCATATATAGTTGATACACTATAGGGTGTCTGCCTTAAAAACAGGCAGAATGCTAAGTTTAATAGTCAAATAGGGAGACTAAAATGAGTGACAATGCTATGGGTTCTTACAGTGATCCCAACATTACACCCCCAATGGGTCAAGCAGCCCCACTGGGATTACAGCATGTCTTGGCCATGTTCGCATCAAACGTAACTCCGTCCATAATTGTTGCGGGGGCAGCAGGGCTGCAATTTGGTGGTGCAGAGCAAGTATATTTAATCCAAATGGCAATGCTTTTCGCAGGCATAGCAACACTATTTCAAACTATCGGGTTTGGCCCGGTAGGAGCCAGGTTGCCGATAATGCAAGGTACAAGCTTTGCATTTGTTGGTGTTTTAGCAGGTATTGCAGCAACTCAAGGCCTTGGTGTAGCTTTAACTTCCTGTATTATTGGTGGCTTAATTCATTTTGCCTTGGGATCAGTTATTGCAAATATTCGATATCTATTTCCACCACTTGTCACGGGGCTAGTTATCCTCGCAATCGGTCTTTATTTGGTGCCAGTTGGTATTAAGTATGCAGCGGGTGGAGCCGCAGATTTCCAAATGGCAGCAGAAAGCTTTGGCTCTCTAATGCACTGGACTGTAGCACTCACAGTCATTGTGGTTGCTCTTGGATTTAAGTTCATGACAAAGGGCATTTTATCAAATGCTGCAATACTGCTGGGCTTAATCGCAGGTTATCTAGTGGCCTTTATGTTTGGTATGGTTAATTTTGCAGCTGTCGGTAAAGCGAGTTGGGTAACTGGACTTCAAACTTTACCATACGGGTTTGAGTTTAACCTAGGAGCTGTGATAGGCGTAACGTTAGTTTCAATTGTTTCAGCGGTTGAAACTGTTGGTGACACCTCAGCCACAGCTAAAGCTGGAGCAGGACGTGAAGCAACAGATGAAGAGATATCTGGTGCAACTTACGCAGATGGCCTTGGAACTGCTGTAGCTGGTGTTTTTGGCGGTTTGCCAAATACTTCTTTCAGCCAAAATGTAGGCATCGTCGGCATGACAGGTATTATGAGTAGACATGTAGTTACGATAGCAGGCGCAATTATGGTTATATGCGGTTTGGTACCAAAGATAGGAGCAATCATCGCCTCTATGCCACTTCCAGTACTAGGCGGTGGTGTGATTGTAATGTTTGGTATGGTAGCTGCTGCAGGTCTTAACGTATTAAGCGAAATCAAAATGTCTCGTAGAAATATGATTATTATAGCATTGTCATTGTCGATTGGTTTAGGTTTTAATTTGGTACCTTCAGCGGTGCAATATTTACCAGGAATATGGAAAACACTAGCAACATCAGCTGTAGCGCCAACGGCATTTCTTGCTATTATTTTAAATCAAATTCTACCAGAAGAATAAGTTTTCAAATAAATCTTTTAAGAAACGCCCTGAGAATTCAGGGCGTTTTTTGTTGTATTGATTTCGCCAGGAATTATTGTAACATAAAACTATGAATAGTTTTGTTCCTATTTCAAATTTCCATAGCAATGTAGTTAGTTTTCAAAAACCTGAGCTCGCTGTTATTTTGTCATTATATGGGCGAATGGTAGCTGCTGGGGAATGGCGAGATTATGGTATTTCTTCGCTAAAAGAAGTTGCAATATTCTCAGTTTTTAAAAGAACAGCGGAAAATCCAATCTATAAAATTGAAAAAAGACCTAAACTTCGAAATAGACAGGGTGAATATGCAGTAGTTGGCATAGATGGGCAAATCCTAAAGCGCGGGCATGATCTGAAATCTGTTTTAGGCATTTTAGAGCGTAAATTAATCAAGTTAGTTGATTAATTGATTAGTAGACAAATTTGTTAAGCGTTTGTCTCTAAGTTTATTTACAATTTTCTTAAAACAGTAAATTTTTATTTTTAATGTAATTTTTAAAGTATTTTCCCTTTTAGACTGGAAAAGAACAAAAGAAGAACATATTTATACACTAATGTTTTCTGAACTATCTATTACATCAAACTTTAGTTTCCTACAGGGTGCATCACATCCCGAAGAATATATGGAACGTGGAGCTTTTTTAGGCCTAAATGCAATTGCAATTGCAGATGTTAATTCTGTGGCTGGGATCGTACGCGCGCATACATATGGAGAAAAAATTAAACAAACTGTTTTAGAACGCCAACGTATAGAATCCTTTGGACCTCCCTGCCCGAGGCACCTCAAAGGATATAGTTTAATAGATGTTGAAAATGTACCTCGCTTAATACCAGCTGCACGCTTAATTTTTGAAGAAGGAGTTAGCGTCACTTCAATAATTCGAACCCATGAAGGTTGGAAAACAATTTGTAAGTTAATTTCAAAAGGTCGTTTAAGAAGCAAAAAAGGTGAGTGTGAACTAAAAATAGCAGATGTAAGTAAAAAAATTTCTGGAATAACTTTATTACTACATGTTCCCCAAACTTTACCAAAAAAAAATGATACTTGGTGGAAAGAGGTAAGATATTTATTAAGCACACAAAAAGACTGTTCATATTTAGTAATGTCACCATACTATGACGGATTAGACGAAACTCGATTTGATAGATTATACAGGCTATCTAAAAGCTTTTCACTACCAGTTGTCGCAAGTGCTTTTCCTTTAATGCATCATGGAAAACGGCGACGATTGGCAGATGTGTTAAACGCTATCAAACAAGGCAAAAAGATTGAACAGTTAGGGAAAAGTGCCCTAGTAAATGCCGAGCAACGTTTACGAAGCCCCCAAGAGATAAATAAGTTATTCTCAAAATTTCCAATTGCCATAAAAAATGCAAATAAAATTTCTGCGAGCTGTGTGTTTACGCTTGATCAGCTAAAATACGATTATCCCAAAGAGCTTAATAGTGGGAAAGCACCATCAGAACGATTGAGTGAATTAGCGATGGAAGGTTTAAAGTGGCGCTACCCACAGGGAGCACCAGAACGTGTAAGTCAAATTCTAAATCATGAATTAAAGCTTATAAAAAAATTAGAATACGAACCATATTTTCTCACTGTAAATGACATAGTCCAATTCGCTCGCTCACGTAATATTCTTTGTCAAGGACGGGGGTCTGCTGCAAATTCTATCTTATGTTATTGCCTAGGCATAACATCAGTAAGTCCTGAAATAGGCACAATGGTTTTCGAACGTTTTGTTTCAGAGGCAAGAAAGGAACCACCCGATATAGATGTTGACTTTGAACATGAGCGTCGCGAGGAAGTAATTCAGCATATATACGAAAAATATGGGCGCGATCATGCCGGATTATGTGCAACAGTAGTTCACTACCGTGGGAAGCGTGCTGTACGTGAAGTTGGTACAGCTATGGGGTTAACAAAAGATACTATTAGTGCACTTTCCTCACAACTTTGGGGGTTTTCTAACAATGGAAAAATTAGCGACAAGTGGTTAAAAGAAATTGGCCTAAACCCTAATGACACAAATCTACAAAAAACATTATTATTAATTCATGAAATAATAGGCTTTCCTCGCCACCTTTCCCAGCATGTAGGTGGTTTTATAATCACTGAAGGCCGTTTAGATGAGCTTGTTCCAATTGAAAACGCAAGTATGGAAGGCCGAACTGTAATTTGCTGGGATAAAGATGATATCGATTCCTTAGGAATTTTAAAAATTGACATTTTATCCCTAGGCATGCTGACTTGCCTACGCAAATCATTTGATTTGATTTACCAACATCTTGGCCAGAACTTTGATCTTGCCAATCTTCCTACTGAAGACCCTAAAGTCTACGATATGTTATGCCGCGCTGACAGTATTGGAGTGTTTCAAGTTGAAAGTCGTGCGCAAATGAATTTCCTTCCCAGAATGAGGCCACGCTGTTTCTATGATCTTGTAATAGAAGTTGCCATAGTAAGGCCAGGTCCCATTCAAGGCGATATGGTACACCCTTATATTCGCCGACGCAGTGGTGAAGAACAAGTTGAATTCCCATCAGACGCACTTGGAGGTGTTTTAAGTAAGACACTGGGAGTACCACTGTTCCAAGAGCAAGCTATGCAAATTGCTATTGTTGGAGCAGGATTCAGTCCCGAAGAAGCAGACAAATTGCGCAGAGCTCTAGCAACCTTCAAGAAACATGGTTCAGTAAGTGAGTTAAGAACCCGATTTTTGAGGGGAATGCGCCAGAACGGCTATGGCAAAGATTTTTCAGAGCGATGTTTCTCCCAAATTGAAGGTTTTGGATCTTATGGTTTCCCTGAAAGCCACGCAGCTAGCTTTGCATTATTAGTATATGCCAGTGCTTGGATAAAATGTCAGCACCCGGCTGTTTTTGCATGCGCCCTATTGAACTCTCAGCCAATGGGTTTCTATGCACCAGCCCAAATACTGAATGATGCACGCGCTCATGATGTTAGCATTTACCCAATTTGCATCAACAATAGCTATTGGGACAATACTTTAGAAACAGACAAAAATGGAGAATTAGCATTAAGGTTGGGTTTTAGACAAATAATTGGATTAACAAAAGAGGATGCATCCTGGATTACTGCTGCGCGTGGAAATGGTTATAGCACTATAGGAGATATATGGCGACGTGCTGGCGTTAAATCTGTTACACTAAATCGCTTAGCCGAAGCTGATGCATTTATCTCAATTGGAATGAACCAACGCGAAGCAATTTGGCAAGCAAGTG
>CACDPV010000030.1 GCA_902554885.1 Paracoccaceae bacterium | reverse complement strand
CCCAATGCTGACCTCCGTAAAAATTTGGGCTGTGGCACATCTATTAGTAAATGGCGATTTGGCGTCTTTAATTTTATTTGGGTCTATGCTTGCGTGGGCTGTCTTGGCTGTGATTTTAATTAATCGTACGGAAACATGGTCAGCACCAGATCCAGGAGCAACGAAACAGGATTTTGTATTAGTATTTATGGTTGTTTCAATTTTCCTTTTAATTTCTGCTTTTCATTGGATCTTTGGTGTTTGGCCATTTCCTGGAGGTTCTTAATGACAACTTTATACCGATTGCTCACCGGCCAGGATGATACTGACTTCTGCACAAGGTGAGTTTGGCACTTTCGAAAGGTTGGAAACTCTATCGAGATCCTCAGTATAGTTATGATCGCCAAAGTAGTAAAATGCGTTGTGCTCAAGCAGTGGTAAAAAATATTAGCCAGGACTATGATGCTAATATAAAATTGGGAGATAAGTAAATTATACTGTTATGCTCTGGTGGTAATATAAAATTTGAAGTAAATGTTGTTTTCGTAGATTGTGAGCATGGGTAATTTTTCAAAACATATGGATGATTTTAATATGTCTACTTCAAAGAGTGATCAGCGACCACTTTCGCCTCATTTATCCGTTTATAAGTGGCAGCTGCATGCTATCACTTCGATACTAACTAGAATAACTGGAAATGCGCTTATAGTTGGGGTTATTTTATTTATTGGGTGGTTACTTGCAGCGGCAACCTCTGAATCACATTACCAAATAGTTAATGGGATAATTTCAAGTTGGCTAGGTAAGTTGGTTTTAATTGGGTCCCTTTGGGCCCTTTGGTATCATAGCTTGGCTGGAATTCGTCATCTGATCTGGGATCATGCAGTATGGCTTGATATAAAAAAATCGAGGCTTTTGGGTTGGTTCGTGGTGTTTGGTTCGTTTGCATTAACTTTTGTGACTATTTTATTTGTGTGAAGTCGCTGCAGATCAATTGAGTTTAGGAGTCAGATTTGATGGCATTTAACATTATTAAAACAGGTACACCACACCATAAGGCAATGAAAGTTAGCTCGATGGTTTTGGTTTTGATGATACCTGTTTTCCTTCTAACAATCGCACCTCTGATGGGTGAGCAGCGTGAATTTGTTTTATCAAAGCTTGAACAGCCACTTTATGCGCTTATCGTCGCAGTTACGTTTACAGTCGGGCTTTTACATTTTAAAAGTGGCGTTCAAGTGTTAGTCGAAGACTACGTGCATGGTAAAATGGCTAAAGTATGGATAAATGTTACTATTGCTTTATCTTACACTTTAATAGGTTTAACGCTTTTTGCGTTGTTTAAGATTATAATATAGGGACTGTTCATTGGAAGCATATTCTCACGAAACTCATGAGTACGATGTTGTTGTAGTGGGTGCAGGCGGCTCTGGCTTGCGAGCAACTCTAGGCATGGCTGAGCAAGGGTTGAAAACAGCTTGTATAACAAAGGTTTTCCCCACGAGGTCTCATACCGTTGCTGCTCAAGGCGGTATAGCAGCCTCGCTAGGGAACATGGGCCCTGATCATTGGCAGTGGCATATGTATGATACTGTCAAAGGCTCTGATTGGCTCGGCGATACGGATGCTATGGAATATTTGGCGCGCGAAGCTCCAAAGGCAGTATATGAGCTTGAACACTATGGCGTTCCTTTCAGTAGAACCGAAAAAGGTGAAATATACCAGCGTCCTTTTGGAGGGCATACTACCGAATTTGGTGAGGGTCCACCTGTACAAAGGACCTGCGCCGCGGCAGATCGAACTGGTCACGCTATTCTTCATACACTGTACGGCCAGTCACTTAAACAGAATGCAGAATTTTATATTGAGTACTTTGCTATTGATCTCATAATGTCGGACGACGGACAATGCCAGGGTGTTGTATGTTGGAAATTAGATGACGGTTCTTTCCACGTTTTTAATGCTAAGTTGGTAGTTTTGGCGACTGGTGGATATGGTCGCGCATATTTTAGTGCGACGTCAGCTCATACATGTACGGGTGATGGCGGTGGAATGGTTGCTCGTGCTGGTCTTCCGCTTCAAGATATGGAGTTCGTACAATTCCACCCAACTGGAATTTACGGATCGGGCTGTCTAATAACAGAGGGAGCTCGAGGTGAAGGTGGTTATTTAACAAATTCAGAGGGCGAGCGTTTTATGGAGCGATATGCTCCACATTATAAGGATTTGGCTCCCCGAGATTATGTTAGTCGTTGCATGACTATGGAGATCCGAGAAGGTAGAGGTGCAGGTAAATCAGGTGATCATATACATCTCAATTTAAGTCACTTACCAGAAGATGCACTTTCAGAAAGGTTGCCGGGTATTTCTGAGTCTGCAAAAATTTTTGCTGGAGTAGACGTCACTAAAGAGCCCATACCAGTCCTTCCTACTGTACATTACAATATGGGAGGTGTTCCTACTAATTATTGGGGTGAGGTATTAAGTCCTACAAAAGAGAACCCTAATAAAATTGTGCCCGGCTTAATGGCTGTTGGCGAAGCAGGGTGCGCTTCCGTGCATGGAGCGAATAGACTGGGATCAAATTCATTGATTGACCTTGTGGTTTTTGGGAGAGCTTCCGCTATAAAAGCTGGCAAAGTTGTTGATACTGATACTCATAACCCTGATTTGAATAAACTCTCTGTTGATCAGGCTTTTGACCGTTTTGATGGTCTTAGATATGCTAAAGGAGCTATTCCAACAGCCGACTTGCGTTTGCAAATGCAAAAAACCATGCAGGAAGACGCCGCAGTATTTAGAACTGCTGAAACACTATCGAATGGTGTGGAAAAAATGAGTAACATTGCCGAAGGCGTAAATGATCTGTCGGTAGTCGATAGAAGCCTTGTTTGGAATAGTGACTTGATGGAAACACTCGAACTTACAAATCTAATGCCAAACGCTCTAAGCACAATTTATGGAGCCGAAGCTCGCAAAGAAAGTCGAGGAGCCCACGCTCATGAAGATTTTACAAGTCGTGATGACGAAAATTGGCGAGTGCACACTATCGCTCGATTTTCGGAGAACGCTAAATCTGTCAAGCTCAGCTACAGGCCCGTTATAACAGAACCTCTCTCCACTGAAAATCAGGGTGGCATAAGTTTGTCAAAAATTGCACCAAAAGAGCGGACTTTTTAGGAATAATGTCATGGTACAGTTAACACTACCCAAAAACAGTAGGATTATGAAAGGGAAGACTTGGCCAAAACCAGAGGGCGCCAATAACTTACGCATATTCAAAATATACCGTTGGTCTCCTGATGATACACAAAATCCAAGCTTAGACACTTACTTCGTAGATGTTGATAACTGTGGCCCGATGATTTTGGATGCTTTGATAAAAATTAAGACCGATATTGATCCAACTTTAACGTTCCGTCGATCATGTCGAGAGGGGATTTGTGGGTCATGCGCTATGAGTATTGATGGTATCAACACGTTGGCATGTATTCACGGTATTGATGATGTAAAAGGTGACATAAACATTTATCCGCTACCTCACATGCCAGTTATAAAAGATCTAATACCTGATCTAACGCATTTTTACGCACAGCATGCCTCAATAATGCCTTGGTTAGAAACCAAAACGGATAGGCCAAGTGTTGAGTGGAAACAATCCATTGAAGATAGAAAAAAATTAGATGGATTATACGAGTGCGTAATGTGTGCATCTTGCTCGACTTCATGTCCCTCGTATTGGTGGAACAGTGATAAGTATTTGGGTCCTGCGGCGCTGCTTCATGCATATCGTTGGATTATCGATAGCAGGGATGAGGCGACTGGCGAACGCTTAAGTGAATTAGAGGATCCGTTTAAACTTTATCGGTGTCATACTATAATGAACTGCACAAATACGTGTCCGAAGGGATTAAATCCGGCAAAAGCTATTGCAGAAGTTAAAAAAATGATGGTTGAAAAAAGCGCCTAAAAATTTTTATCCAGACTTTATAATTTTAATCAGCGGGAAATGCAGCTGCAAGTGCTACGTGTATCATTTGAGCAAAGGTATTTTCTCGTTCATCGGATGGTAAAGCCTCCCCAGTCTGTAGGTGATCGGAGACTGTTAAAATCGCGAGAGCTTTCCTTTTGAAACGTGCGGCTAGAGTGTATAGCTCTGCTGCCTCCATTTCAACAGCCATAACACCGTGTCTAACCATTTGTTCATTAAGATCCGGTCTTTCGTCATAAAATGTATCGGAAGAATAAATATTTCCTACATGTGTTGTGAAACCTTTTCTTTTTGCAAATGCGTATGCGCGCTGAAGCAGATTAAAATCTGCGCATGGAGAAAAACTCACTTCCTTCATTATAGTTGATGACGGTGTTGTAACGTAAGTTGTTGTTTGTGCTAGTATGATATCGCGAATGTTTATATTTGGCTGCATTCCACCGCAAGAACCAACTCTAATCAAAGTCTTTACATCATAATCGCGTATGAGTTCGTTAGCATATATTGAAAGGGACGGCATGCCCATACCGCTACCCTGAATCGTTACCCGATTTCCTTTATATGTCCCGGTGAAACCAAGCATTCCTCGAACCGGATTTACAAGACGTGGAGAAGTTAAAAAGTTTTCTGCTGCCCATTTTGCGCGCATTGGATCCCCAGGTAAAAGAACTGTATCAGCGATTTCATCATTTTTGGCTCCAATGTGAATAGTCATTAATTATCTTTCGTAAATTATAAATGGGGTTAATGACGCAACTTGATCGTACAATTTCCTTGCTTTTTGATTAAATTCTTGTGTCATCCAATACACCGAAGGAGTTCCATTTCTATCAGCTGCCTCGTATACTGCTTGAATTAAAGCTTTTGCAATACCTTTTTGTCGCATTTCTCTGAGTACAAATAAGTCCTGCAAGTAACATACATCTGTACTTTTCCAGTTATCGGCATGGAAAATGTAATGTACGAGACCGTGCAGAGTTTCTCCAGTGTGAGCTACCAAACAATTCTGAACTGTATTATTGCTATCCGTCAATCGAGAGAATGTTTCTGAATATATTTCGAGTGGGAGTTTTGTTTCGTAAAAACTAAGGTATTCTCCCCAGATGAACTGCCATTGTTCTCTGTCTTGCTGTACTAACGGTCTAATATTAAAGCCTTTGGTCACTAATCCACCCGTTTTTTTAAGTCGTATTGTTTAGGAAGAGATCAAATACCTAAATTTTATATGACGAGCTCTGCAATATTAAAGTTATTCTGCCGCCACTTTATGTGGATCTGCTAACTCCACTATATCAGTCATTATAGCGTTGAGCTCAAAGTCTTTTGGAGTGTAAACTTTAGCCACACCCATTGCTTTGAGGGCGGTGGCGTCTTCGTCTGGTATTATGCCTCCAACCACTAATGGAATGTGGCTCAAATTGGTTTTTGATAGCCTTTCCAAGGTTTCTTTCACCAAAGGTATATGGCTTCCAGAAAGAATAGATAGGCCAATTACGTGCGGACTTGTTTCCAATACCGCACTGACCAATTGTTCGGGCGTCAAGCGGATGCCTTGATACTCTATTTCCATCCCACAATCTCGAGCACGAAAAGCAATTTGTTCAGCTCCATTGGAGTGTCCATCAAGGCCAGGTTTCCCCATCAAAAATTTTAATCGTCGTCCTAGCTTATCAGATACAACATCTACAGATGAGCGTATTTCGTCTAACCCTTCAGTTTTATTTGATTTTGCTTTCGAAAGGCCAGTAGGACCACGGTATTCGCCATACACGGATCTCATAATTTCAGCCCATTCGCCAGTTGTAACGCCTGCTTTGGCGGCGTTTACTGATGCCGGCATAATATTATTTCCACTATTTGCCGCATCATTTAGATCATTAAGCGCTACTCTCACGGCTTCAGAGTCTCTTTCATTGCGCCAGGTATTTAGTCTATCAATTTGCTCATTTTCGACGGCAGGATCTACTATCATAATACCTTTATCACCAGTTGTTAGCGGAGACTCTTCACTCGTAGTAAATTTGTTTACTCCGACAACAATTGTTTCATTTGTTTCAATTTTGTTGAGACGATCCGCATTTGAATCAACTAGTCGGGATTTCATGTATTCAATCGCTTGCACAGCACCTCCCATACTATCAAGGTTTGCCAATTCGTGACGCGCTCCATCTTTTAAAATATTAACTTTTTGTTCAACTGCTGGATTATTATCAAAAAGATCTTCATACTCGAGTAAATCCGTTTCATACGCCATAATTTGTTGCATGCGCATTGACCATTGTTGATCCCAAGGCCTAGGTAAACCTAATGCTTCGTTCCAAGCGGGTAGTTGAACAGCCCTGGCTCTCGCCTTCTTTGACAAGGTTACAGCAAGCATCTCAATTAAAATTCTATAAACATTATTTTCTGGCTGTTGTTCTGTTAAACCTAATGAATTTACTTGTACCCCATATCTGAAGCGACGATATTTTGAATCAGATACACCGTACCTTTTCGTGCAAATTTCATCCCATAGATCTACAAAAGCTCGCATTTTACACATTTCAGTTACAAATCTAATGCCAGCATTTACAAAAAATGAAATCCTTCCCACGAGCTTTGGAAAGTCATCTTTGGAAACTCGTGGACGTAATTCATCCAATACCGCAGTTGCAGTTGCTAGCGCAAAAGCCAATTCTTGCTCGGGAGTGGCACCAGCTTCTTGTAAATGGTACGAGCAGACGTTCATTGGGTTCCATTTTGGAATTTCTGAATAACAGTATTCTGCGACATCTCCTATTAGTTTTAAAGAGGCTTGAGGTGGGCAGATGTATGTTCCTCTGCTAAGGTATTCCTTAATTATGTCATTTTGTACTGTGCCTTGTAAGCTTTTGATATCAGCTCCCTGTTCTTCTGCGACTGCAATATACAAGGCCAAAAGCCATGGGGCTGTGGCGTTAATTGTCATAGAAGTATTCATTTGATCCAAGGGAATTTGATCAAATAATGTTCTCATATCTCCCAAATGGCATACAGGCACACCAACTTTTCCAACCTCACCGCGGGCAAGTAGGTGATCACTGTCGTAGCCTGTTTGGGTAGGAAGATCAAAAGCAACAGACAGTCCGGTTTGCCCCTTAGCTAGATTTGATCGGTATAATTTGTTAGAAGCAGCGGCGGTCGAATGTCCTGCATAAGTTCTAATAAGCCACGGTCGATCTCTGTTAGTTTGTGACATTTAAAACTCCTTGAGTATTTTTTGCGAAATAATCTTAGATTTACGGGGTAGATAATGAAATATTCTGTCGGAGTCAATTCGCT
>CACDPV010000029.1 GCA_902554885.1 Paracoccaceae bacterium | reverse complement strand
CTGTATTATTATTTTTAGATTTTATTATTATTTTTAGATTTTGCTCGTGATCTGGCTAATTCTAACTTGATTAACTGGTAGTATAATTTAATTGGAATTAAGTTGTGCTAAAATTTATGGAGCAAATTTTGGGAAATTCGGACATATCTGATTGGATAGGCAGTAAAAATACATCTTGTGGTATTGTTGATATAGTTACTGCCGAACTAATTAATTCAACTATTGGAAAAAAGCCAAATGGGGATTTCAAGAATGGTGACCCCCTACCCCCGTTGTGGCATTGGTTTGCATTTCCATCTGCTACCCATTTAAGTCAACTTGGCGATGATGGACATCCAAAACATGTCGGTTACACTCCGCCAAAAGATCTAACACGCAGAATGTGGGCAAGTGGTTCTTTAACCTTCCACTCTAACCTAAGAGTTGGGGAAGAAATAACAAAAGATACAACCGTTCTTGATATTAAAGAAAAGGAATCCCAATCAGGTGAGATGGTATTTATTACCTATGAACACAAGCTAAAAAATTCTAGTAGTATAGCAATAACCGAAACTCAAAATATAGTGTATTTACAAGCTTCTGATACCTTTAACCCACCAAAGAAACGGGATGTGCCACAGCCAGATTATCCTAAAGATAAAATAGTTATATCTAACCCGCTTCTTTTCAGGTTTTCAGCATTAACGTATAACGCGCACAGAATTCACTACGATCTGAAATATGCACAGGAGGTTGAGAAATACCCTCATTTAATTGTGCACGGACCTCTTCAGGCACTTTTCCTTATGCAATATGCAAGTGAATTACGAAATTCTGCACCAAAAAAGTTTTCTTTTCGCGGGGTGCATCCAGCATTTGCGAATAATTCAATGGAACTAGTAGCAAAAACAAGCAATGAAGATCTAACTCTATATACAGCTTCAAATGGCCATCAATGTATGGAGGCAACTGCCTCATGGAAGAAAAATTATGAATAATATCCTATCTGGTTTACGTGTTATAGAAAGCTCGGCATTTGTTGCTGTTCCAATGGCTGGTATGACTTTATCACAAATGGGTGCGGAAGTAATAAGGTTTGATAGGCTTGAAGGAGGGCTAGATGCACGTCGCATGCCATACTCACCAAGCGGGACTAGTTTGTTTTGGTCTGGTATGAACAAGGGTAAAAAATCTATTGCAGTCGATATGAAAAGCCCAAAAGGAAAGGAATTGATTTCTAATTTAGTCACTGCTCCGGGAAAAGATGCAGGTCTATTTTTAACTAACTTAAAGGTCAGAGGGTGGTTAGATTACGAAACATTATCTAAACTTCGAAGTGACATAATTATTGTTACTTTGACAGGCGATAGACACGGAAGACCTCAAGTTGATTATACCGTAAATCCAGCACTAGGCATACCGGATATTACCGGTCATGAAGGAAGTGCAGATCCTGTGGCAAATGCTATCCCAGCCTGGGATATGATTGCAGGAAATATGTGTGTGTCTTCGCTACTTGCAGCTGAACGGTACAGGCTACGACATGGAGTTGGTCAGGATGTAGAGATAGCTCTGAAAGATGTTGCAGCTGCTGCTATTGGTCATCTGGGAATGATTGCTGACGCCACTTTAAACAGTGATGACCGGACAAAAGCGGGAAACGCACTTTATGGTGCATATGGAAAGGATTTTTTGTGCGCAGATGGTAACAGGGTTATGATAATTGGTCTTACCAGCAGACAGTGGTCGGGCATTGTTAAAGCGACCGATACTTCTGAACAATTCAATAAATTGGAAATTGAAAATAATATTAATCTGCAGGACGAGTCGATAAGATGGCAGTGGCGCCATTCAATAACAGAAATAATAGAACCTTGGTTTAAAATCAGAGCTGTAGAGGATTTTGCTGATGATTTTGACAAAACTGGACTTACTTGGTCAGTATTTCGGTCTGTGAAAGAAGCCTTAAATGTTGATCCTGATTTGACTGAAGATAATCCACTCTTTAAAAAAATTCTGCAACCAGATGCTGGGGAATTTCTAGTTCCAAAGCATCCAGCAAATTTTTCCAAAGTTGAAAATTCTGATGCGACGCCAGCTCCTGCCCTTGGTGAACATACTGAGGAGGTATTGGGAGATGTACTAAATCTTTCAGATCTTGAGATCGCTAATCTGTTCGATGATGGTGTTGTTGCAAGTTCAAATTACAAAAATTAATGAGCATTAAATCCAAAATAAGTGTATCCCGATTAGTATCGATTTTACATCTTAATTTTTTATATATGCTTTATACGATAACTACCGCAATCAAAAGAAAAATTCGCATTAATTATGGAACTTGATTCTGGCTTAACGAGCGACATACCAATGCTGGTCGCACTTATAATCCTTTTTATAGGCCTTTATTTTCGTGGTCTAGTTTTATGGATTTCCTTGGCTTTAGCTATTCTATACCTATATATTTTTGATCAAAACAGTATAGTAACATTAGTAATTTACGGATTTACAGCAAGTCTTTTGATAGCTGGGTACCTGAGAATAAGAACGGGATTAAATCTCGCAAAAGGGTCTGAAAATGAAAGTCATTTCGATTTAGTTTTAGATGCAAATAATTTAATAGGTACTGCTGATTGGAACTTGGAAATTTTCTTAAAATTTATAAATGAGTTGGAACGAGACGGATTTAAAACGTATCTATTTTTTGACCATAGTATTATTCGTTTACTGCGAGAGCAAAACTTAATTCTCGACGGAGAAACGGTGCCAATGACAATTTGCAGAATACTAAATAGAAATCGCCATAATGTTACAGTTTCAAAAAAAGGACACAAGGCTGACGGATTGTTAATAAAGTACGCTGATAGAAACAAAGTAACAGTTTTAAGTAACGATAAGTTCAACAAGCTTGAGGATCGTTTTTATATTCAATCGGCAGAGAGATTAAGAAGCAAGGGGTTGATAAAAAGAGTATCCTTAATAGACGGTGCACTGACCATAATGTGAAAGGTTTAGGCAGTATTAGTATAAATCAGTCTAAAGGAAGCCTCTGCTCCGCTAAATTAGCAAACCAGCTACAACCAAAAGGTAATGCTTCATTATTAAAATCATAAGAAGGGTTATGCCAGCTGGCTGACGGGCCGTTTCCTAAAAAAATGAATGCCCCAGGACACTGAGATAACATTTCAGAAAAATCCTCACCGGCCATTATTGGTTCTATATCAGTTTTAATATTCTGTGCTCCAACAACCTCTTTAGCTGCGGCTACAGCAAATTCAGTATTTTCAACATAATTATCAGTTACACTTACGCCAAATTCATAGCGTACTTTTGCTGAACATCCGTATGCAACTGCAGTTGATTCTGCTGTTTTTTGAATACTACTGGGCATTTTCTGTCTTTCCTGTTCATCCAAAAACCGAGTAGTCCCTGTAATCCGTACAGTATCTGGCGTAACGTTATGTGCCATTGTGTCAGTACTTAATCCAGTTACTGACAAAACAACCGATTGTAACGCTGATACTCGCCTCGATACGATTTGCTGCAAAGCCAAAACAATTGCTGAACTAGCCAAGGTAGTATCGTTAGAGAAGTGAGGAAGTGCTGCATGTCCTCCCTTGCCTTCTACAATAATTTCAAAAAAATCCGATGCGGCCATGAGTGCACCTGATTTGATAGCAAATTCTCCCACAGGTAAATTGGGTAAATTATGTAAGCCGTATATTTCATTTATATCCCAATTTTTTATAAGATTATCATCAACCATTGCTTTAGCCCCACCGCCACCTTCTTCTGCTGGTTGGAATACTAAAACGACCCTTCCATTAAAATTACGTGTCTCACAAAGATACTTTGCTACTCCCAAAAGTATAGTGGTATGGCCATCATGCCCACATGCATGCATTTTGTTTTCGATCTTTGATTTATGGGAAAAATTATTCACTTCGGAGACAGGTAACGCATCCATATCTGCCCGAAATCCAATACTACGTCCCGAGTCTACCTTTTGGCCGTGTATTTCAGCTACAATGCCACTTTTCCCAACTTCATTCTTTATTGAATTGACACCAAACTCTTTCAGTAATTCAATAACTTTTTTGGTTGTCCGAGGTAGGTCAAACTGCAACTCTGGATGTTCATGAAAATTATGTCTCCAAGTAACCATCTCATTTTGAAAATCTGCAAATCGGTTTTTAATAGGCATAAAACAGTCCGTGGTAAATTATTTCATTGTATATGGTATATAATGATAACTAATATCTAGGTATAAAGTTAAACCTAAATTAGAATTTGTACAGCAAAGACATGGTTTCATGACTCTACATATCGAAACACCGCTAATTAGCTCCGATATTTTAAGCAATCTTTTAAAAAAAGATATCAGACTAAAGCTAGATGTATTGCAGCCTTCTGGTTCTTTCAAAATCAGGGGTATTGGTTATGCATGCGAGCACTTTGCAAATAAAGGAGCTAAAGCATTTTTATCTTCGTCTGGAGGGAATGCAGGAATGGCGGTAGCTTATGCAGGAAAAAAGCTTGGCATTCCTGTAAAGGTAGTAGTTCCAAAAACAACAACTAATAGGTCTATTTCTATACTGGAAAAAGATAATGCGGAAGTCATTGTACATGGTACTTCTTGGCTAGAAGCTAACTCATTAGCTCAGTCAATTAAAACTGATGAAACAGCATTTATTCACCCTTTTGATGATGAGTTACTTTGGCTAGGTCACTCTACGATGATAGATGAAGTCAGTGCTACCGGATTTAAACCTGATCTGATAATATTATCCGTGGGGGGTGGTGGTTTATTAGCAGGTGTTATTAAGGGTTTAATTAATAATAATTGGGAAGATATCCCAGTTATGGCAGTGGAAACTTATGGAGCTGCATCTCTTAATAAGTCATTAAAAAAAGGTAAGACAGTAGAGTTGGAAAAAATTACTAGTTTAGCAACATCATTAGGCGCAAAAAAGGTCAGTGAAGGCGCATTTCAGCTTGCTCTAGCGCACAACGTAAAGAGCGAGTTAATATCTGATCTAGATACACTATTGGCTTGTGAAAATTTCCTATCAGACCATAATATTTTAGTGGAGCCAGCTTGTGGGGCAGCTCTATCACCAATTTACAAACAGATTGACGAACTAAAGGCTTTTAGTAAAATTCTCGTTATTATTTGTGGGGGCTCCACAACTTCCATAGACGATATCAAAAATGGGATAATATCGTTAAATAAATAAATGTACTCGGTCTTTAACCTAAATACAGAAGTATTGTTGCCTTGTGCCCCCAGGCAATCATTAACTTAATCTTTTTACTTTTCATCTGATAAATTTAGCAAACTAAAATTTTTTGTATTCAGGTTATTGCAAACAAACTCATCTAGGCTTGATAACTCCCTGGCAAGTCGTCGTTCGAACTTGTTGGAATACCAGTTCAAAAGATCAAGTTCTTCAGAGGATAGACCGTATGGATCATTTGCAAACCGAATTATAACTGGCTTTATTATTGCTTGAAAAAAGAGTTCAGATTCTATCAACATAAACATATTAACGACCGTCTGAACTTATTTTTAGAAATTTATAAATCTTAAAAACTGTCAAACATTGAACTTATAAGAATTATGAATGAGATTTTTTGATTAGCTCATTTTGTGGAAATTTCATATGGTTGCGCAAACATTTTAAAGTTTGCGCTAACAATTAAAACTAGCTGTTTTCATAATTAATTTCTTACGCTAAGGACTAATTATATTGGTGTGCATGAGGCAACAAATGCAAGATATTTTTGGCTTACATAACCCTAATAATCCTATCGATCATCAAGGTATAAAAAATTATCGTAGCGTATATTACAATCTGAATGAAACTGAACTTGTTGAAGCGGCGGTAAAGAGATCTGAAGGCACAGAAGGCTTAGGAGGATCTCTTCTTGTTACAACAGGTGTATTCACCGGTAGATCTCCAAACGATAAATACATAGTAGTTTCGAAATCCAATGAAAGTGAAATTTGGTGGGAAAATAACTCTAAGATGAATTTAGAGTCTTTTACCCTATTACAGACTGATATGTTAAATTATGTCAGTAATAAGGAATTGTTTATTCAAGATTTATACGGAGGCGCCGAGCGTGAGCATCGAATAAATATAAGGTTAATTTCCGAACTAGCTTGGCATAATTTATTTTTAAGACACCTTTTAATCAAACCTAAGAAGGCAGACCTAAAAAACTTCTATAGTGATTTTACAATTATAAATATTCCAAGTTTTAGGGCAAATCCAGAAAAACACGGGTGCAGAAGCGGGACTGTAATCGCGATCAATCTAGAAGCTAAATTGGTATTAATTGCAGGCACAGAATATGGAGGGGAAAACAAAAAAGCAGTTTTTACCATATTAAATTACCTATTACCGAAGAAGGGTATTCTGCCAATGCACTGTGCAGCAAATAGAGTTTCTGATCAATTCTCAGAGTCGGCTATTTTTTTTGGTCTTTCTGGCACAGGCAAAACGACCTTATCGACAGACGGTAAAAGAGTACTGATCGGTGATGACGAGCATGGATGGTCAGATAAAGGAATATTTAATTTTGAGGGTGGTTGTTATGCAAAAACCTTTGGCTTGTCTGAAACTACTGAGCCTGAAATATTTTCTACTACTACCATGTTTGCGACCGTAATTGAAAATATGGTATATGATAAAAAAACTAAGAAACTTGATTTTTTCAACGATAAGCTTACCGCTAATATGCGAGCAGCTTATCCTATGCACTATGTATCTAAGTCTGCCATTGATGGTTTGGGATCTCACCCTAAGCATCTTATTATGCTCACGTGTGATGCTTTTGGTGTATTACCACCCTTGGCCTCTCTCTCAGCCGAACAGGCAATGTATCACTTTTTGTCGGGTTTTACATCTAAAGCTGTTGGGACTGAACGAGGTATAAAAAAACCAGAGCCAACATTTTCATCTTGTTTTGGAGCTCCGTTCTTACCTCTTAAACCAGAAGTATATGGTAATATTTTAAAGAAAAAAATAATTGATAAGGGAACAAAGTGCTGGTTGGTGAATACGGGCTGGACTGGAGGTCCTTATGGAGTCGGTAGCCGCATGCCTTTAAAAGATACACGAGCAATTCTGGAAGCATTATTGAATGGTAAACTTGATGATATTAAGTTTCGAAGAGATGATAATTTTGGGTTCAATGTTCCTTTAGAAATTCAAGGGGTGGAAAAATCTTTGTTGAATCCAAGAGAGAATTGGGACAACACCCTCGAATATGATCAAGCTGCAGATAAGTTAGTTAAGCTCTTTGGAAAAAATTTCGAAAATCATATGTCAATTAGTTCGGAAAAAAACCTTTCTGTATCCAACCTGTCGCATTAGGCCGTTGCACTTTTTTATCCTTTGATAATTATATGGTCCTAGTCAGGGCTTTATGTTTAAAGAGTTTATGGAATATTTCGTAGAGAACTCATTCTCGGGTGCAAGGTTAAGAATATATAGAGAAATACCTACATCTGAGCCTAAAGCGGTGGTGCATATTACTCATGGCATGGCTGAACATGCAGGAAGATATTCATGGT
>CACDPV010000028.1 GCA_902554885.1 Paracoccaceae bacterium | reverse complement strand
AGATGCCTCCATTTGGGTATGTCCCAAAGCAAATGTATGCCTGGGCAATTCGCCGTGAAAGACACGGTGAGCCCGAAAAGGCTTTCCAAGTTGAGGTAGTTGATACACCATTACCATCGGGTAACGAAGTATTGGTATTAGTTATGGCCGCGGGTGTAAATTATAATGGAGTCTGGGCAGGTTTAGGGGTGCCTATATCACCCTTTGATGGCCATAATGCAGATTATCATATCGCTGGTTCAGATGCTTCAGGCATTGTTTGGGCGGTCGGTGATAAAGTACGAAATTGGAAAGTTGGTGACGAAGTTGTAATTCACTGTAACCAAGATGATGGAGACGATGAAGAATGCAATGGTGGGGACCCCATGTATTCTACTAGTCAACGGATTTGGGGATATGAGACTCCAGACGGGTCCTTTGCTCAATTTACCAGCGTGCAAGCTCAGCAGCTTTTACCGCGACCTAGACATTTAAGTTGGGAAGAAAGTGCTTGCTATACTTTAACACTTGCTACCGCTTACAGGATGCTATTTGGCCACGATCCTCATGAATTAAAGCCTGGACAAAATGTGTTGGTGTGGGGTGCATCTGGTGGACTTGGGTCATACGCCATTCAATTGGTGAAGGCGGCGGGTGGTAATGCTATTGGCGTAATATCAGATGAGAGTAAGAGGGACTTTGTTCTTGGATTAGGCGCTAAAGGTGTCATCAATCGAAATGACTTCAAATGTTGGGGTCAGCTTCCGACGGTTAACACATCGGAATATGCTGAATGGTTCAAAGAAGTTCGTAAGTTCGGCAAGGCCATATGGGATTTTACTGGCAAGGGTAATAATGTAGATATAGTTTTTGAACATCCTGGTGAAGCGACGATTCCTGTTTCAACATTTGTCTGTAAAAAAGGTGGAATGGTAGTGATTTGTGCGGGTACAACTGGGTATAACTGTACCTTTGACGTTCGATATTTGTGGATGCACCAAAAGCGTATACAAGGCAGTCACTTTGCTCACCTAAAACAAGCGGCTTCTGCAAATAGACTAATGGTTGAGCAACGCCTTGATCCATGCATGTCAGAAGTCTTGCCTTGGGATCAAATTCCTCAGGCTCATACTAAAATGATGAAAAATGAACACAAACCAGGAAATATGGCAGTTTTGGTGCAAAGCCCTCGAGTTGGTTTATCGACATTTGAAGAAGTGCTTAAATAAGACTCTCAAGTCGGGTTATCCCGACTTGAAACAAATTTTTCGACTTCACTATTCCTAAATAGTGCAAAATTTTTATTTTGAGGCTAATTTTGTTTTTTTCACATCTTTAACTGCTATGCCTTAATCACTCATATATGGTACATAGAATGGATCAGGGTTCTATCCCGTTATCGTTGGATCAAGAGCAAGCGCTAAATAACGTTTCGGTTATTTTAGAGAGAGCTGGTATAAATCTAGGTTCTGGTGAACTTTCAAGTCAAATTTCTAAATATAAATCAGTTCATGCACTTATTGGGAGAGCAGGTTCAGGAAAAACTGCTTTATTAACTCGTATAACTGAAAAAATGAGTGCAATTGGTGTCGAAATTATATCAGGCGACTTTGAAGTTCGAAAAAATAAAAATAAGCGTTCTCTTTCTATTTTAGCTCCTACAAATAAAGCTGCTAATATTTTAAGAATGAGGGGTGTGCCAGCAACTACTATCCACAGAATACTATATACACCTGTATATGATCCAGATTATGAGAGAATAGTAGAATGGCTTATCGGTGAGCGAGATGAAAAGCCCATTGTAGATGGATTATCAGAAAGTTCATTAAAACGGGCATGGGATTTTTACAGATCCAATAAGTCCATACCAGGAGCTCTTGCAGCTGCTGGCCTTAAAGGTTCAGACTTTATCAGTGGCTGGAAGAGGAGAGAGGAACCTCTAGATGTTGGATTTATTGATGAGTCGTCAATGCTTGATGATGAACAGCTAAATGATTTAAAAGAGATCTTTTCAACTTTAATATTATTTGGAGACCCAGCTCAGCTCGCACCAATTAGTCAATCAGGGCGGATGGTTTTTGATAAGCTAGATTGTGAATGTAAGTCTATTCTATCACAAATCCACAGGCAAAGTTCGGATAATCCGATTTTGAAATTATCGAATTTTTTATTGGACCCTGAAATAACCTTTTCAGACTTTGAGATGCTAATACGTAAAATAGCAAATGAAGATGAAAGAATTGTTTGGGCCCAACGAGTAAATGTGGATTTGATGTCTCGCAGTCCAGTTTTGGTTTGGCGCAATGCTACACGTATAAGGTTAATTAATGCCTTTCGCTCTGCCTACAATGCTCCAAATGATAGACTAATGGAGGGGGAACCCCTTATCTGTGATGGTTTAGAATTGCCGCTTAAACATAGGAAAAAACGGATTGATCTTGAAGCCAGGGGGCTGACCAAAGGAGCAAATGTTATTTATCTAGGACCTGGTAAAAAGGCGGGTTTTTCACGACTTTTCGTAGTGGGATCAGAATCTCCTATTCTTTCAGCAGCTTCAATAGTAAAAATTGAACTGCCAAACGAAGATGAGCCATTTATTCCTTATGCTGCGAAAATGGGAGCTATTTTTTTACACGGGTCGGCGGTAACAATTCATAAAGCTCAAGGTTCTCAATGGGAACATGTTCAGGTCTTTGGAGCCGATATATACGCTGCAGCGCAGACTAATAGGGTCGAGGCTGGTTTGCCCCTTTGGAAAAGGCTTGCGTATGTCGCAATAACGCGTGCCCAGGAAAAACTATATTGGGTTACCCGCAGTCGATTATCGAAACCGACGGGTCCTCTTGATATTTCAGATCTTAAGTAATTTTATACGCGCAATGGTTTGTCATATGAGTCAATTTCATTGATCAATTTTTGCTATCGAGCCAAAAAGTTGCGGGACTGTCATTCACTAATTTGACTTGCATACTTGCGCCAAATACACCCTGTTGGGTTGATATTTTTTTTAAAAGTGTGTTTACATCATGTTCGTTGTCGCCTTTCATAGCACGCAGAAAAATTAAAAGGCCCTTATTGCGGCTACACTGAAGTTTGCCCTCAAAATATACCGCCGCTGATAAGGCTCTTTGTAACAGTAGTCGCATTATTTATTTCGTCTTCGGTTTCTAGAAACATTGCGCGTTCCTAAAATTTTATCCACCTTATTAGAGGTTTTTGTTCCAAAACTCCATTTTTGTTTTTTTTCCGTTTGAGGGCTGTCCAGTCGGATTTTGAGTAAGTTTTTTATCCTGCTTAATCGCACTTCCTGTACTTCACCCTTTTTTAATGTGCCGAGTTCAAAATCTCCAAAGCTTATTCTCAGTAAACGATTCACAGGTAGTCCCACAAAACCTAATGCTTTGCGAATTTCGCGATTTTTACCTTCACGAAGTCCAATACTTAGCCATGCATTTGCTCCTGTTTGACGATCAAAAGAAACTTCCATTGGCTTAAAGTGTGTGCCTTCTACAAATATTCCCTGCCGTAATGGTTCAAGCATACTGTCCTTTAACCGACCTTTTACTCGCACCCGGTATCGTCGTAACCAACCAGTTGAGGGTAATTCAAGACACCGTTTTAGTTCTCCATCGTTTGTAAGCAGTAGTAGTCCTTCGGAGTTTAAGTCCAGTCGGCCTATGGATAAGACCCTAGGCATTTCTTTTGGCAGATTATCAAAAACAGTTGGCCGATTTTTCTCGTCCTTTGAGGTGGAAATAAGGCCAACGGGTTTATGATATATCCATAAACGTGTCTCTTCTGGTTGTGATAATAATTTACCATCAACTTCTATAGCGTCGTTTTTAGATAGATTAAGAGCTGGACTATTGATAGTATTTCCATTCACCTTAACCCTACCATCTAAAATTAATCTTTCGGACTCTCTTCTGCTTGCTAGTCCAGCTCTAGCAATTATTTTTGCGATGCGTTCGCCTTTGTTTGCTTGGTCTTTCATTAGCAATTATGTATGTTATTAATGACAGTTTAGGAAGGGAAAATTGTGCTCCTTGGCAACTAGTGGCTTCATAAATTTTATGAAAATGGCTATAGAACAAGCCATAAAAGCGCGCTCTGCAGGAGAAATTCCAGTCGGTGCTGTATTGCTAGATCCGGCTGGTCAAGTCTTAGCCAAGTCGGGGAATAGAACTCGAGAACTTAAAGACCCCTCAGCGCATGCTGAAGTATTAGTTATCCGAGAGGCTTGTCAGGTTTTAGGAAATGAAAGATTAAGTGGTTGTGACTTGTATGTTACCTTAGAACCTTGTGCCATGTGTGCCTCCCTAATTTCAGCTTCGCGAATTCGTCGGCTATATTATGGCGCAAGTGACAAAAAATCAGGTGGTGTTGAGCACGGTGCCTGTATCTTTTCACATAGCCAAACACATCACAGACCTGAAATATATCCAGGTATCTGTGAAGAGGAAGTGGTTGAACTTATGACCAGTTTTTTTGGGAGATTAAGACAATAAAGTATTCAAAAAGTATGATTACAAGCAATTTAATCTAAGACACATTTCCTCAGTCTGAAAACTATTTAAGGGCTGTGCTGCATCGTTTGCATGTACCTGGGTGCTTATAATTTCCTACATCGGGTAAAATTTTCCAACATCGCTCACATTTCGTTCCAACTGATTTCTTAAAATTAACAGCAGCACCATCAATATCACTCGAAATATATGCATATTCAGGAGGTTCTGCGTCAGTAAGATTTAAGCCTGACGTTATACAAATGTCTTGAAATGGTACAGATTCTAAAATTGCAAGCGCGTCCTGGTCTTTGATATAGACGGTTGGAGCTGCCTCTAAACTGGATCCGATTACCTTATCTTCCCTCTGTAATTCTAGAGCAGATGTGACTAGTCGTCTATAGCTCCTTATAGTTGACCATTTTTTTGCAAGTTTATCATCTCGCCATTTAGACGGTGTATTTGGTATATCTACAAGATGAACTGAACTATCTTTGTCAGGATAACGTTCAAGCCAGACCTCTTCCATTGTAAATACTAAAATTGGTGCTAACCAAGTTGTAAGACGATGAAAAAGTAAATTTAGTACCGTTCTAGCTGATCTTCGCTCGATTGTGTCTCCATCACAATAAAGTACATCTTTTCGTATATCAAAATAAAAGGATGATAAATCCACCGTTGCAAAGGTAAAAATTGATTGGAAAACACCCTGAAAATCATATGAATTATATCCTTTTTGTACTTTCTGATCTAACTCAGAAAGCCTATGCAGCACCCAACGCTCTAATTCGGGCATCTCTTTTGTGGCTACCTCATCTGATGCATTATAATCATTGAGTGATCCCAGCATGAACCGCATTGTGTTTCTCAATCTTCGATAGCTATCAGCTACACCTTTCAAAATTTCAGGGCCAATTCGTAAATCTGCGGTATAGTCTGATTGAGCAACCCACAAACGTAAAATATCAGCACCATACTGCTTTATAACTTGTTCAGGAGCTATTGTATTTCCTAAGGACTTTGACATTTTCATGCCTTTTTCGTCCAACGTAAATCCATGCGTTAAAACACCATGGTAAGGAGCTCGTCCGTTTGTGCCGCATGATTGAAGCATCGATGAATGGAACCAACCTCTATGTTGATCTGTTCCCTCTAAATATAAATCAGCAAAACCGTCATCAGATCCATCATCGCGGTCTCTCAACACAAATGCATGTGTTGAACCGCTATCAAACCAAACATCTAAGATATCAAAAACTTGGATAAAATGATCTGGATTTTCTAATCCTTCTAAAAATCTTTCTTTTGCATTTTCTTTATACCAAGCGTCCGCACCTTCTACTTCGAAGGCTTCTGCGATCCGTTTGTTTACTTGCTCATTACGCAGTAAAAAATCAATGTCGGTCGGTTGGGCCCCTTTTTTGGTAAAACAAGTAAGCGGGACTCCCCAAGCGCGTTGCCGAGACAAAACCCAGTCTGGTCGTACCTCTATCATTGAATAAAGTCGATTACGTCCACTTCTTGGCGTCCACTGAACGAGTTTATCGATCGACTCCAAAGCTCTTTGCCTAATTGTATTCCCATATTTATTGAAGGTATCGTCCACCTTTTTGTCGATAGCTGCAAACCACTGTGGGGTATTTCTGAAAATTATTGGTGCTTTTGAGCGCCAAGAATGGGGATAGCTGTGGGTCAAGCGTCCTCGCGCGATAATATTCCCAGACTCAACAAGTTTATTTATAACCTCAGCGTTTGCCTTCCCTTCCTTGCCTTTTCGGTCAAAAACTGTGAGACCTGCAAAGAAGGGTACATGTCCTAAAAACTCACTTTCTTCACCAACATTGTGGGTCATTTTGTCAAGCCAGTTGCGCTTTAAGAAGCACTCATAATCGTCTGCCCCATGACTTGGCGCAGTGTGCACAAATCCAGTCCCAGCATCGTCTGTAACATGATCGCCATCTATCAACGGTACATCATAATTCCAAAATGGGTCTAATTCTGAAAGTGGGTGTTGACAAACACAATCTTGCAAGTCAGAGCTCGAAACATCTTTAACTCTGGTGTATTTTAGCACTCTTGATTTTTCTAATGTTTCGGCTGCTAACTTATCGGCTATTATATAGTATTCACCTTTTGCCGTCCAACTTTCCTCTAAAGTTTCATCAACATGATATAGGCCATATGAAATCTTAGGATTAAAAGCGATTGCTCGATTTGAGGGAATAGTCCACGGTGTAGTTGTCCAAATAACTATTCGAGCGTTTCGTATTTCTTCTGATGCATTATTAATTTTGAAGGCGACCCAAATGGTATGAGACTTGTGGTCATGATACTCAATCTCAGCTTCAGCCAATGCTGTCTTTTCAACAGGTGACCACATAACAGGCTTTGATCCTTGGTAAAGCGTCCCATTCATTAAAAATTTCATAAACTCTTCTGCGATTACTTTTTCAGCGTGGAAGTCCATTGTTAGGTATGGGTTTTCCCACTTTCCCATAACTCCTAATCTTTTGAATTCGTCCCTCTGGGTCTCAACCCACCCCGCGGCAAATTTTCGGCATTCCTGCCTAAAATCTATTACATTGACATCGTCTTTATTTTTCCCTTTGGATCGATATTGTTCCTCGATTTTCCATTCAATTGGTAAACCATGACAATCCCACCCAGGAATATATCTTGCGTCTTTGCCCATCATTTGCTGGCTTCGAACAACCATGTCTTTCAGGATTTTATTAAGTGCATGACCGATATGCAAATGACCGTTCGCATATGGAGGTCCATCATGCAATATAAATGAAGCTCTACCCTTCTTTTGTCGAAGAGTATCATAAACCTTAATATCCTCCCACTTTGTGAGCCAGTCTGGTTCTCGCTTTGGTAACCCAGCTCGCATTGGGAATTCTGTTTTTGGCAAATTTAATGTATCTTTGTAGTCTGGTGTTTCAGCACACATTACTAATTTTCTCTAATTTATCGGTATTTTGTGAATTGATTTAATTTGTCGATAGCTTGCCCCGGCCACTTCTAATCAATAAGCGCCGGGCAAATAATTAGGATGAATGACGTCCTGGTTCTACACATGGCGTAGGTATAGCGAAATCAAACTTGCGCGTCCAGAGTAAAGCTATTTTGACCGATATATCAAATTGATTTGATATATTTTTCAACTGCTGGCCTAACACTCGAAGATCCGCGTTCAATCTCTAAACTCAATATATCGTTCAGTTTTGCAAGATTTATGCGTCTGAGTAAATGCTTCACTGGTCCAATTGATGCCGGCCTCATGGACAGACTGGGAAACCCAATAGCGCAAAGGCAAATAGCTTCTAAGGGGCGCCCTGCATCTTCCCCGCAAAAGGAGACAGGTGTTTGTGTTTTTGCGCAGCGGTCGATAACAAATTTAAGATATAGAAGAAAACTGGTGCTTAGGGTATCATATTTTCGTCTAACCAATTCATTTTCCCTGTCAGCAGCAAAAAAGAACTGTTTAAGATCATTGCCTCCAACAGATAAGAAATCTACCGCACTGAAAAAGTTTTCTGATGCATAAGCCAGGGACGGCGTTTCAAGCATTGCTCCTATTTTTATCTCACTTGGTGTCTTATGTCCCAAACGTTTTTCTCCACTCAAAACTTTATCAACCAATGCTCGCGCTTCATAAAATTCACTATCTTGAGATATTAAAGGAAACATTATCGATAAATTGCGGCCATCTGCAGC
>CACDPV010000027.1 GCA_902554885.1 Paracoccaceae bacterium | reverse complement strand
ACTAAACATGCAATAGCGGCATAACCCGACGCAACGCCCTTTGCCATCGTTACCATATCTGGCTTAATTCCGTAGTTTTGGTATCCAAACCATGTACCCGTTCTGCCTAAGCCGCATACCACTTCGTCAATGTGGAGAAGTATATCGTATTTCTGACAGATTTCTTGAACACGGTCCCAATATCCCTCCGGAGGTGTTATTACTCCACCTCCCGCTGTTACGGGTTCAAGACACAAACCACCCACTGTATCGGGACCTTCTGCTAGGATAACTTCTTCGATTGCATCAGCTGCACGTTTTCCATATTCTTCGCCGCTTAGGTCCCATTGAGCCCTATATTCTAAGCAATGGGGAACGCGAACAAATCCTGGAGTAAATGGTCCATATTGAGCGTTCCGCTCATCCTGACCACCAGCCGAAAGTGCCGCTATTGTTGTGCCATGATAATCGCGGTCTCTGTAGAGAACCTTATATTTCTTGCCGTCATATTTTTTGTGAGCAATCTGCCGAACCATTTTAAAAGCTTTTTCGTTCGCTTCAGAACCAGAATTGCAATAATAAACTCGGGATAGTCCAGGCATCTTCTCAATTAGTTTTTCTGCAAATAAAGCACCGGGCACTGATCCGGCTGCACCAGCAAAGTAGTTTAATTTGAGTAATTGATCGCGCACTGCATTTGCTATGCTTTCGCGACCATAACCTACGTTAACTGTCCATACGCCACCAGAAACACCATCGATATGTTCTTTGCCGTTTTGATCCCAGACCCGCATACCTTTTCCTTCAACGATGATCCTTGGTTCGCCGGTTTCAAAGGGTTTATGCTGTACTAAATGATGCCAAATGTGAGCCCTATCAGCCTCTATAACGTGACTGATATCGTTTTGAGTTAAAGTGCCGTCCATAAGAATACCTTGCTTTGCAGTTGCGTTACCGAAAAAATATATTAAACGGTAAAACATTTTTTAAAATAGGTCCAGAAGTATACCTAATGTACTGCCAGATGGTTCGTTTTGTCGCGCTGAAATACAAAATTAAAATATGTTTTTCTAGACAACTTTCTCTGTAATTCCTAAAAAGTTAAAATAAATATTTACAAAACACAGATAAGTCATAATTGCTTTTTCTACGAGATCTTCTCGAATTGGTCTCTAAATACATTAAGTAAGAAAGTTGATGTATATATACATGTATTCAGCTTTGGGAGGTTAAACTTGAGAAACATTCCAAATTTACATCAGGCTGATCCGATACCGGAGACAGCGCGGGAAGAAATAGAGGAATTATTGTTAACTGGCGACCTATTTCGCTACACTAACGATCAGTCGGCCGTCTTAGACTTAGAACAAAATTTCGCCAGAAAGATTGGCTCGTCCTACGCACTGGCAGTGTCTTCTTGCTCAGCCGCTCTATTCTTGGCCCTAAAGACTTTGAATTTACGTAAAGAAGCAAAAGTCCTTATTCCGGCATTTACTTTTGGAGCAGTCCCGTCTGCTGTTGTTCACGCAAATTGTATTCCTGTCCTATGCGAATGTGGAACAGATTATCGAATTGATTTGGATGATTTCTTGTCCAAACTGGAGTCCGTGGATGCAGTGCTTATAAGTCATATGCGTGGTCATACCTCCAACATGGATAAAATCCTCTCACACTGTGAACGATTGGAGTTACCTGTAATAGAGGATGCAGCCCACTCATTGGGTACGACTTGGAGAGGGAAAAATATTGGTACCTTTGGGCAGCTTGGCTGTTTTTCATTTCAATCTTATAAGTTATTAAACTCTGGTGAAGGCGGGATGCTAGTTACGAATGATCCAGACTATTTTGCGAAGGCTGTTGTGATGTCCGGTGCATATGAGCACAACTGGCAGAAGCATCAAGGAGATCGAGAATTTTTTGAAAAATGGCAAAATCAATTACCACTCTACAATATGAGGTTGAATAACCTATCTGCATCAATCGTAAATGCACAATTACCTTATCTTGATCAGAGAGTAGAGAATGGAAGGCGTAATCACGATTTTACTGCAGCAAAGCTGAGCAGTAGTGAGTGGATACATGTGCCTGAAAGATTTGAGCAAGAAGCTCGCGCTCCAGACTCAATACAATTCAACCTTGTGGGTTTAACGCCGCCAGAAATTTGTCAGTTTTGTGACCTTATAAATACGATGGGTATAAAGCTTCAGGTTTTCGGTCACTCTAAAGACAATGCAAGAGCCTTTTGGAATTGGGATTTTTTACCGGTAAAATATAATTTGCCAAAAACACGCAAAATGCTGAGAAATGCATGCGATGTAAGGCTCCCAGCTCGACTAAACCTCGATGATTGTCAGAAAATTGCGGAATTGATTTTAGAGGCTCTTAGGCAGATTAAAAATGAAGTTGCCGCGTGATCATTGGCTTAGCCAATCTGAAGTCTGCTTTATTTAAGTATGTTGAATTTACTTAAAATTTCTTATTTCTCGGAAAGCCTCTGGGAGCCATGCGGCCGGCCGTAGCTCTTTTCCCCGTCCACTCGTCTAGGTTTGTTTCGGTTCGAGTTCTGCCCGCGGGGTCTAACCAAGACAGTCCGTTTAAAAGGTCAAAAGTGGTTAAATCTGACAAACCCCCTTCTTTATATTTTTGTAATCTTACCCCCTTGCCTCTAACCATTTCTGGGAGTTCAGTAATAGGAAATATCAAAACTTTTCTATTTTCTCCAACTACTGCAATGTGATCTCCATTAATATTACGGCAAACTTTTGCTACAGTATCACCCTTAACATTCAGAATTTGCTTTCCATTTTTGGTCTGGGCAATGACATCGCCATGTCTGACGATAAAGCCATCTCCAGCTGAAGACGCAAGTAGTAGCCTCTGATCTGGTATATAAGGCATTATATTCACTATTTTGGCTTCGTTCGGAATATCCACCATTAACCTTAGTGGCTCACCCATTCCTCGTCCTCCAGGTAGATTGGAAGCCAGTAGCGTGTAAAACCGACCATTTGATCCTAGTGCCAAGAGTTTATCCGTTGTTTGAGCGTGAAAAATAATAGCTGGGCCATCACCGTCTTTGAATTTTAATTCTCGATCTAGATCGATGTGGCCATTCATAGCTCGGATCCATCCCATAACAGAGCAAACGACTGTTATGGGCTCTCTTTCGATCATTGCCTCTATTGGTACCTCTTCAAAATCCTGTGCTTCAGCAAAATCAGTTCTCCTTTCCCCGCCAGAATGATCTTTACCAAATTGTTTTTTTGTTAAGCGAATTTCTTCAGCAATTTTATTCCATTGTTGGACGGTATCAGCGAGCAAATCTTCTAAGTTTGCTCTTTCTTCCATCAAAGTGTCTCTCTCTTTTACCAATTCTACTTCTTCTAGTCGGCGAAGAGAGCGTAGTCGCATGTTTAAAATCGCTTCAGTTTGCACCTCATTTAACTCACCGTCGACCGATATATCTGGTCTTTTGTAGTCTAGTTCATCTTTGGCGCGTTCATGCTGCTGTCCCCAGTCTTCGGACATAAGAGCTAATTTTGGGTTCTCATCGTATCGGATAATATCAATTACACGGTCTAAATTAAGAAAAGCGACTATCAGACCTTCCAGTATTTCCAGTCTATTATCTATTTTATTTAATCGGAATTTAGATCTTCGTTTTAAAATGTTGCGACGATGATCTAAAAAAGCTCGAAGTACTTCGCTCAAATTACAAACTTTTGGTACTAAACCGTCAATTAGAACGTTCATATTTAAGGAAAAGCGAACCTCCAGGTCAGAGATTTTGAACAACGTCTCCATTAGAACGTTGGGCTCTACATTTTTGCTTTTTGGTTCCAGTACTATACGAACATCTTCTGCACTTTCATCTCGCACATCTTCTAGGATGGGAATTTTTTTTGTTTGAATTAGCTCTGCAATTTTTTCTATTAGTTTTGATTTTTGGACTTGAAATGGTATTTCGGAAATCACTATTTGCCATTGCCCACGCCCAATATCCTCAATAGAAAAACGAGCTCTTAGTCTGAAAGACCCCCTGCCAGTTTTATATGCATTGAGAATATTTTCAGGTGGCTCTACAATAGTGCCTCCAGTCGGAAAGTCCGGGCCGCGTATTTTTTCAACAAGTGTTTCTATGCGCGCATTGGGGTTTTTTATCATATGAAGACAAGCATCACACAGTTCTGAAATGTTATGAGGTGGGACATTAGTCGCCATACCTACCGCGATCCCACTTGAACCGTTTGCGAGTAAGTTAGGAAAACTGGCGGGCAAAACTATAGGCTCGGATAAAGTTCCATCATAATTTTCTCTAAAGTCCACAGCATCTTCATTTAAACCCTCTAATAAGGCTTCGGCTACTATGGTCATCCGGGCTTCTGTGTATCTACTTGCAGCTGGATTATCTCCGTCTATATTTCCAAAATTACCTTGTCCATCTACAAGTGGGTACCTTACATTGAACTCTTGAGCTAGCCTTGCCATAGCGTCGTAAATGGCTGCATCGCCATGAGGATGATAATTACCCATTACGTCGCCACTTATTTTTGCAGACTTGCGAAATCCGCCAGTCGCGTTAAGTTTTAATTCGCGCATGGCATAAAGAATTCGCCTATGAACTGGTTTCAAACCATCTCTTGCATCAGGAAGTGCTCTGTTCATAATTGTTGAGAGAGCGTAAGTAAGGTATCGTTCACCTATGGCGCGGCTTAGCGGTTCAGCTAAAATACTTTTATCGCTTAAGTCATCAGATGTTTCACTCATGATTTGTTTGATAAACAAGCTTGACAGTGGGGTAAAGAAGAAGACTGATGAATTTAAAAAAATTTTCATTTTTAATAAACGCATCCTCTAAATTAGGATGTTAATGAAAGGTTTGTTTAATGGATAAGTCTATTCTCATTACTGGTTGCTCATCAGGACTTGGTTATGATGCGGCACATGGTCTTAGAAAGAGAGGATGGAGAGTTTTTGCAACTTGCAGAAACGAGTTGGACTGTGAGAAACTACGTAAAGAGGGCCTAGAAAGTTTTAAGCTGGATTATGACGATTCAAATTCGATTAAGTTAGCGGTTGAATATGTGGTAAATAATAATAATGGTGTTTTAGGCGCTTTATTTAATAATGGAGCTTTTGCATGTCCCGGCGCTGTAGAAGATCTTCCGCGAGATGCTCTGAGGGCTATATTTGAGACTAATTTTTTTGGTTACCATGAATTAACAAAAGAGATTATACCTCTCATGAGAGCTCAGGGCTATGGACGAATAATAAACTGTTCTTCAGTTCTAGGCATCGTGCCATTGAAATGGCGTGGTGCTTACAATGCGACAAAGTTTGCTCTCGAGGGGCTTACCCAAACTCTTCGGCTTGAAATGCGAGGCTCTCCCATAGATGTGATATTATTAAACCCAGGCCCCGTGACTTCAAAAATCCGAGAAAATTCTATACCACATTTTGAGAAATGGATTAACTGGAGAAATTCAGTCTGGGCAGAACACTATGAAGCGACACTAATTGGTCGTCTTAGGCAAAAAAGTACTATTAACAAATTTGAACTACCGGCATCAGCAGTCACGGAAAAACTTTTATTAGCATTAGAAAGCCAAAAACCGGCACCTGCTTACTACATAACTAAACCAACCTATTTCATGGCTTTGATGCGTCGTGTGCTACCAACCAGTTTGTTGGAGAGATTGTTAGCGACAATTTAATTTGTTTAACTAAGCCTCACTTGTTCACTTTTACTAAATTACTGCTAGGTTCATACAAATAGCGTTACATTTTAGGAAAATACATGTCTCAAGACCCATTATTTATTCTAATTATAATTTCGATGGCAGTTGTTCTTATCATTTTGATGGTCGGAATAGGTGGATTTGGAAAAGGTGGTGAATTTAACAGAAAATATGCAAATAAAATAATGAGGTTAAGAATACTTGCTCAGTTTTTAGCGGTGGCGATAATTTTGCTATTTGTGTACTTAAGCGGATCGAGAGGGTAATTTATGGTCACAATAAACAAAGTATATACGAAAACTGGAGATGATGGAGAGACGTCCCTCGGTAATTTTGAGCGTGTCGCCAAATTTGATTTAAGGGTTGAAGCTTATGGGACGGTCGACGAGTTGAATGCTCACCTTGGCATGGCACGGCTTGTGTCGACCGGTGATATGGCCGCTAAGTTATCTTCTATTCAAAATGATCTTTTTGATTTGGGTGCTGATTTGTGTAGGCCAAATATGGAAAAAGACGGAGAGGCGGAATACGAAGTTTTACGCGTAGTGCGCTCCCAGGTTGAGAGGTTAGAGCGTGAAATTGATACTATGAACGAGCCCATCGCACCATTGAAAACATTCATTTTGCCTGGCGGTAGCCAACTTGCTGCGCATCTTCACGTTTGCCGTACGGTTGCTCGCAGAGCAGAGCGGTTAGCAGTTGAGCTAGCTTTTCGTGATCACGTTAACCCTGAAGCAACTAAGTATTTAAATCGGCTATCAGATTGGTTTTTTGTTGCTTCTCGAGCAGCAAATAACAATGGCATCGATGACTTAAAATGGGTTCCGGGAGCAAACCGCTAAAAAATAAAATAGCTGTCTGGTATATGAAATTGAAAGAAAAAAATGTTACGCGACGTCGATTGTGCATGAGACGGCGCTTTTTCACTATTTACCCGCGAAGTACTTTGCTAGGAAAAATTGTGGAGAGTATGACTGATAGCGTAATTGGTTCGATAAGGAGATAAATGACAATGAAGTTGCTTGTGCCTGTCAAAAGAGTGATTGACTATAATGTAAAGGTGCGCGTCAAAGCCGACGGTGCAGGGGTTGACCTTGCTAATGTAAAAATGTCTATGAATCCATTTGATGAGATTGCTGTAGAAGAGGCGATAAGACTTAAGGAAGCGGGAAAAGCTGATGAAGTGGTGGTTGTCTCTGTAGGCGTTGAAAAAGCGCAAGAAACCCTACGAACGGCATTGGCGATGGGTGCAGACCGTGCAATCTTAGTTGTAGCAACTGACGATGTGCACAACGATATTGAGCCGTTGGCAGTAGCAAAAATACTAAAAAATATAGTTGAAAAAGAGGAACCAGGGATAGTTATCTGTGGGAAGCAAGCAATAGACAATGATCTTAATGCTACTGGGCAAATGCTTTCAGCTTTGTTGGGATGGTCTCAAGCGACTTTTGCTTCAGAACTTACTGTTGACGGTGATAAAGCGATCGTAACGAGAGAAGTTGATGGAGGTCTCCAAACAATAAAGGTCAACCTACCAAGCGTTGTTACAGTTGATTTGAGGTTAAATGAGCCAAGATATGCTTCTTTGCCAAACATAATGAAAGCTAAGAAAAAACCACTAGATATTTTTACAGCTCAGGACTTGGGTGTAGACGTTTCTGCTCGGTTGAAAATTACAAACACTGGAGAGCCTGAAGCGCGAGCCGCAGGTATTAAAGTTGGTTCAGTGGATGAACTGGTGGAAAAACTTAAGGAAATGGGAGCAGTATAATGGCAGTTCTAATTCTTGCTGAATTAAATGGGAATGATTTATCTGAAGACGCAACTTCAAAAGCAGTTTCTGCTGCTAAAGGTCTGGGAGATATTCACGTTCTCTGCGCCTCATCTAACTGTTCTGGTGCTGCAACTTCAGCCGCAAAGCTAAATGGTGTGAGTAAAGTGTTATGTGTTAACAGTGAGGTTTTTGGCAATGGAATGGCTGAACCAATCGCTGACTTAGTTGTTTCGATGTCTGGTGATTATGAGCATATCATGGCGCCAGCAACAAACTCTGCAAAAAATATATTACCCAGAGTAGCTGCACTTCTGGATGTGATGGTAATTACCGATATTACCGGTGTTATTGATTCTAAGACTTTTGAGAGGCCAATATATGCAGGTAATGCGATTCAAACAGTTGAGTCCTCTGATCACAAAAAAATTGTTTCAGTTCGCACTGCTAATTTTGATGCGGTTGATGCATCTGGCAACGCCTCTATTGAAGAGATAGATTCTAAAGTCGCTTCCTCTCTATCTGTGTGGATGGAGGATAAAGTGGCAGCTTCCGATAGACCAGAATTGACATCGGCAGGTGCTGTTGTGTCGGGCGGAAGAGGCGTTGGCTCTGATGCTGACTTTGCTATGATTGAAAAACTTGCAGATAAGTTGGGTGCTGCCGTTGGAGCATCAAGAGCGGCTGTTGATAGCGGATATGCGCCTAATGACTGGCAAGTAGGGCAAACTGGTAAAGTAGTAGCTCCTGATTTATACGTTGCTGTTGGTATATCTGGCGCCATCCAGCACCTTGCAGGAATGAAAGACAGTAAAGTGATAGTGGCAATCAATAAGGATGAAGAAGCGCCAATATTCCAAGTTGCTGATTTGGGTCTAGTG
>CACDPV010000026.1 GCA_902554885.1 Paracoccaceae bacterium | reverse complement strand
GAGATTTGCGCGAGGGAGATGCAAAGTTAGGCCATCTTCGCTTCTTAGCTATTGATACAGCTGGCTTGGAAGAAGCCACCGATGAGAGCTTGCAAGGTCGTATGCGAAAGTTAACAGAAAGTGCAATCGGATTAGCTGATGTCTGCTTGTTTGTCATCGATGCAAGAGTAGGTGTTACTTCCTTAGATCACTTCTTTGCGGATATTCTTCGAAAAAAAGCCAAGCACGTAATTGTGGCTGCGAATAAGTCTGAGGGTCGAGCGGCAGACCCAGGTTTTCTTGACAGCTTCAGTCTAGGTTTAGGCGAGCCACTACGAATTTCAGCCGAGCATGGAGAAGGAATGGCAGATTTGCTTTCTGAGCTGGTCCCACTGCAGAAGAAATTATTTCAAGAGGGCTCTTATGCTTCATCAGAAGTAGATATTGACAATGAAGAAGATGATCTGTCGGAATATAGACTTCCAACAAAAGAGAGGCCGCTACAAGTAGCGGTGATAGGTCGCCCAAACTCTGGAAAGTCGACATTAATTAACAAGATTATTGGCGAGGAAAGACTTTTAACTGGTCCTGAAGCTGGAATAACCCGAGACGCGATTTCCATTCAATTGGATTGGCAGGGGATACCTATGCGTGTCTTTGATACGGCAGGTATGAGGAAAAAAGCAAAAATAAACAATAAAATTGAAAAATTATCTGTTGGAGATGGTCTTAGGGCTATAAAATTTGCTGAAGTTGTAGTCGTTTTGCTTGATGCTGCTATTCCCTTTGAGCAACAAGATCTTAGAATCGCGGGTCTTGCAGAGAGAGAAGGTCGATCCGTTGTTGTAGCGGTAAATAAATGGGATGTCGAAAAAAATAAGCAAGAAAAATTGCGCAATATGCGGGAGGCCTTTCAGCGCCTTTTGCCAGAATTACGCGGTGCGCCTTTAGTTACGGTTTCAGCAAAAAATGGCCGTGGAATAAACCAATTAAATAGTGAAATAATGAAGGCTCACAAGATTTGGAACAAAAGAATTGCTACCTCTCCTCTTAATATTTGGCTTAGTGAAATGATAGCTGCCCATCCACCTCCAGCTCCGAATGGTAAACGAATAAAGTTAAGGTATATTACTCAGGCAAAGTCACGTCCACCGGGTTTTGTCGTTATGTGCTCCAATCCCAGTAAATTACCCATAAGCTATAGTCGATATTTAGTGAATGGATTGCGAGAAGCATTTGATTTGCCTGGAACTCCAATCAGACTAACGATGCGCTCACAGGCAGATAAAAATCCATTCAAAAATCGAAAAAAATCACAACCCTCAAAGTTGAAAAAGCATTTATAGAAACATTTAATTTTAATAATTTTATTGCTAAAAACTATATCCTTTTATTCCAGATGCCCAGTAGAACTTATTCGATTACAGTTGCCTAGATATGGACTTAATGCTGCAGGCAATGATATTGAACCATCTTCATTCTGGCCGTTTTCTAGCACTGCAATTAAGCAACGACCCACTGCCACACCGGATCCATTAAGGGTGTGCACAAACCTCAATTTTCCCCCTTCGGTTGGCTTAAATCTCGCGAGCATTCTCCTTGCTTGAAAATCGCCGCAAACTGATACTGAAGATATTTCTCGGTATTTTTTTTGTCCGGGCAACCACACCTCCAAGTCGTGAGTTTTTCGAGCTCCAAAACCCATATCTCCAGTGCACAATACGACTATCCTGTAAGGTAAACATAATTTCTCTAAAATTGCCTTTGCACAGTTAGTCATCCTTGTATGTTCCTCAAGCGATTGATCTGGATGGGTTATTGAGACCATCTCGACCTTTTCAAACTGATGTTGCCTGAGCATCCCAGATGTATCCTTGCCCGCGGATCCTGCTTCTGATCGGAAACATAAAGTATGTGCAGTAAGCCTAATTGGTAGATCAGACTCTGATAAGTTGCGTCCAGAAACTGTATTCGTTAATGTCACTTCCGATGTCGGTATTAACCACCAACCGTTGGTTGTTTTATAGCTATCCTCTGCAAATTTAGGTAACTGATTTGTTCCATACATTGCTTCGTCTCGAACTAAAACAGGCGTCATAGTTTCTGTAAGATCATGCTCAGTGACATGAATATCCAGCATGAACTGCGATAAAGCGCGGTGCAAGCGAGCGATGGACCCGCGAAGTAAAACAAATCTGGATCCTGAAAGTTTTGACGCTGTTTCAAAATCCATTCCGGGTTTCGCCCCAGCTATCTCAAAGTGCTCTTTAGCATTTTTTATTTCTGGTGGAGTTCCCCACTTAAATATTTCGACATTTTCTAATTCATCCTTACCAACCGGAACATCGCTCAATGGAAGGTTAGGAATAGTCATTAATAAATTAGTTAATTCCTGATCTAATTCTTTCGCCCTTGCACTTTTTGAAGCGACCTCTTTCTTTTTGCTTGAAACCAAATCTCGAAGTATTTTGAAAGCATTTTCATCATTTGATGATTTTGCTTTACCGATCTCTTTAGCAGCTTTATTTTGTTCAGCTGATGCTGTTTCAGCATCCAAAATTGCAGACCTGCGTTCTTCATCTAGGGAAAGAATTTTTGCCGACATTTCATAAATGCCGCGAAGCTGTAAAGCTTGGTCAAAATCTTGCGGATTATCTCGGATACTCTTAATGTCGTGCATTAGGTTATTTCCTATTCGATTATTTTGGCTCTTATGCAATATTACAACAATAAAGTGTATACATATATGGCTTATGTTAACAAAATTTTCGGATACTGGCTTTAGGCTTATTACCTTCTTCACAAACCACCCAAATAATAGTCAAAGGTATCTTGCAAACTGAGTGACAACGGCATAGGTTCCGCCCGATACGACAGTTTACAAATCAAGGAATTCCTAATGGACGCATTTGCACAATTTGTACCGCTAATTCTAATTTTTGCGATCATGTATTTTTTACTTATTCGACCTCAGCAGCGTAAGTTAAAGGATCACAAAAAAATGGTGGAAAGTCTTAGGCGGGGAGATATGGTAGTAACCCAAGGTGGGTTAATTGGTAAAGTTACAAAAGTGAAAGAGGACAACGAGCTGGAAGTTGAGTTATCAAAAGGCGTGCAGGTTCGAGTGGTTCAGTCCACCGTTGCGCAGGTTCTGTCAAAGACGGAACCGGCGTCTTAACGTTTTTGTTGAATTTTTATGCTGCAAATAGAAATATGGAAACGCGTACTTATCTATGGTCTCGTATTGACAGGCCTTATATTCGCTTTGCCGAATGCATTCTACTCTAGAGTAGAAAGTTATAATGATGCAAATTTAGCGATCGAGAATGGTCAGGACCCAAATTTATTTAAAGACGAACAGAACCTTTGGTTTGATTATTTACCATCTTCTCTTGTGAATTTGGGTCTGGATTTAAGAGGGGGGGCTCATTTACTCGCTGAGGTGCGAACAGCGGATGTGCATTCTCAAAGAATTAAAAGTTTGTGGCCGGATGTGCGGGATGTACTAAGGCAAAAGAGATCGGATATTGGCACCATTAGGCTTCAAGATAGTAGCCCTGGAATTTTGCGTGTAAAAATTTCAAAGCCAGAAGCAATGCAGATAGCGCTTGAAGCTGTTGGTACTCTTTCGAAACCGGTTGTAAGTTTGGCACAGGCCGGTGCTGAGGACTTGAAGATCTCGTCTGACGGTGGTGACTTATTAATTTCCTTATCAGATGCCGAAGTGTTGGCCACTGATGAAAGAACAATGCGACAATCATTGGAAATAATTCGAAGAAGAGTAGATGAGGTTGGAACCAGAGAGCCAACGATACAGCGTCAAGGTGCGGATCGTATTTTGATCCAAGTTCCGGGAATTGGTTCGGCTACTGAGCTGAAAGCATTGATTGGTACAACAGCTCAATTAACCTTTCAGGCTGTCGTTGGAAAAAACTCTTCTCCTGGACCGTCTAGTGCTTTTGGAACTCAGGTGTTACCGTCTTTGGATGAGGAAGGTATATTTTACACCTTAGAAAGTGCTGCAGTTGTGACGGGTGAACAGCTTGTGGATGCTCAACCCAGTTTTGACCAAAATGGTAGGCCTGCCGTAAATTTTAGATTTAACCCGACAGGTGCGAGAAAGTTTGGAGATTATACTGCTGAAAACATAGGAAGTCCGTTTGCAATCGTTTTGGATCAAGAGGTAATAAGCGCACCGGTTATTCAGTCTCATATACCCGGTGGTTCGGGTATCATAACAGGAAATTTCACTGTTGAAGAAAGTACAAACTTGGCGATTTTACTTAGGGCAGGTGCCCTTCCCGCAGGTCTTGAGTTTTTGGAGGAGCGAACAATTGGGCCGGAGTTAGGCGCTGATAGTATTAAAGCGGGGAAACTGGCTTGTGTAGTCGCTTTTGCCGCCGTCTTAGCGTTTATGTTTTTAAGCTATGGGATGTTCGGATTGTTCGCAAACTTTGCCCTAATTATAAATGTATTCTTAATTTTTGGTTTATTAAGTGCCATCGGAGCTACGTTAACACTCCCAGGTATCGCAGGAATTGTATTGACTATTGGTATGGCGGTGGATGCCAATGTTTTGATTTTCGAGCGTATAAGGGAGGAAATCAAATTAAATAAAGGTCCAGCTAGAGCTATAGAATTAGGATATGAGAAGGCACTTTCTGCTATTATTGATGCAAACATCACTACATTTATAACAGCGGTGATTTTGTTTGCTATTGGATCAGGTCCAGTTAGGGGATTTGCGGTTACCCTTGGTCTAGGAATTATTACTTCGGTATTCACTGCTATATTTGTGACCCGACTTCTAATTCTTGTTTGGTTTGAGCGCAGTCGGCCGAAAGTGATAAAGGTTTAACGATGCGATTAAAGCTTGTCCCAAACGAAACTGCGATCAATTTTTTTGGCAGATCAAACGTGTTCTTTGGTTTCTCGGTTTTTGCAGTTATTCTTTCTGCTGTAACTTATGTCATTCTTGGCCTGAACTTTGGGATCGATTTCAAGGGTGGAACTTCTATCCGTTCTGAGAGTAGAGTAGAGTTAGATATAGCAAAGTACAGAGATGCGCTTTCGAGTTTAAATCTTGGCGATGTGACAATATCCGAAGTTTTCGATCCCACCTTTGAAGCCGATCAAAATGTCGCTCTTATAAGAATTGAGGCACAAGACGGCCAAGAAGCTGTGACTTCTGAAATCGTTGAAAAGATGCTAACTACTTTAAAGACAGATGTTTCAGAGGACATAAGGTTTCAAGCTGTAGAAAGTGTTGGTCCGAAAGTATCAGGTGAATTAATTAAAAAAGCAGTAATGGCAATCTTGTTGGCAATTGGTGCGGTCTTGTTCTATATCTGGCTGCGTTTTGAATGGCAATTCGCGCTTGGAGCTGTATCCGCTCTAATACATGATATAATTCTTACTGTAGGTATATTTTCCGTTTTGCAAATCAAATTTGATTTAGCAATAATTGCCGCCTTGTTAACGATCGTCGGCTATTCTTTAAATGATACTGTGGTTATTTTTGATAGGGTTCGTGAAAACTTAAGGAAATATAAAAAGAAGCCACTAATTGATGTTATGAACCTATCCATTAATGATACCCTAAGTCGTACAATTATGACATCTTTAACTACTCTTCTAGCGTTAGTTGCGTTATTTACGCTAGGCGGTGATGTCATCAGAGGTTTTGTATTTGCGATGATTTGGGGTGTAGTCGTTGGTACCTACAGTTCGGTTTTCGTAGCCTCTAATATTTTATTGCTTCTTGGTGTTAAGCGCGACTGGTCAAAGCCTAATGCAGAGGCTGGCACTTCTGTGCCATAGCAATGACAATAGACCTTATTATCGAGATATTTGAGATAAATGGACTTTTATATGTCGCCCTAGCAGCTCTAACCGCTGGTATCGTTAGGGGGTTTTCTGGCTTTGGAACAGCTATGATATTTTTACCTGTTGCTGGCAAATACTTTGAACCAGTAACGGCGATTATAATATTAACAATAATGGACTTATGTGGTCCTGCTCTTATAGTGCCGAGAGCTTTGCGTGACGCATATAAACCAGATTTGTTTCGACTGATTGGTGGCATGATATTGACGCTTCCAATTGCACTATATTTTCTATTGAATATGGAGACTGAATTATTCCGATATATTGTAAGTATACTGGCTTTAATATTGGTCTTTGTGCTCGCAACGGGATGGCGCTTTGAAGGCCAACTTAATAGTGGCGCATTAATTGGACTTGGCGGTATTGCTGGTGTTTCTGGTGGAATAGCTGGAGTACCTGGGCCACCCGTAATATTATTCTACATGGCTTCTACTCATCCGGTAAAAGTAATACGAGCGAACAATCTCCTGTTCTTATTTGGATTTGATATTTTTGCATTATTTTTCCTAAGTATCGCGAGCGCATTGAATATATATGCCGTTGTTTTGGGTTTAATATTAGCAATTCCCATGGGTTTGGGAAATGTGATCGGCGCAGTTCTTTTTAATCCTGATCAAGAGAAGCTTTATAGAAAGATTGCTTTCTGTATAATTACACTGTCTGCTTTAACTGGGCTCCCATTGTTAAGTAATAACATTGGGAGTTAAATAGGCATAGATATAAAATATTTAGGGAATATTAAGGATTACGAAACAGATAATGGTGTTAAGTTTTTAGACAAAATATAGGTGCTTAGTAGATCAAATTTGTCACTTTTTCTGTTATAAAAATTAGTCTATGTTCTCCCCATGTTGTTGTCTGTAGATAATTTAAGTGTTTCGCGAGGCGGAATAAGTTTATTTGAGGGCCTAAACTTTACTGTATCAACTGGTGAAATTGTCTTAATTAATGGTGGTAATGGCGTTGGGAAAACCTCACTTTTGAGATCGATAGCAGGCTTACAGCCAATAGATAAGGGTAAGATTGCCATTAATACTGATAATTTTATTTTTGCTGGTGACGCTAATGGAATAAAAACTGCTTTGACTGTTTTGGAGAATTTAAGGTTCTGGAGTGCTATTTTTGGTGGAAAAAACTTACATGAAGCGCTTGAAAAATTTCAATTGAGACAGTTGAAAAATAGATTTGCAGGTAAGTTATCGGCAGGTCAAAAAAGGCGTTTGTCATTAGCGCGTCTGTTGTTAACCGATAGGCCTGTATGGCTGCTCGATGAGCCTACTGTTTCATTAGACAAAAGATCTATGAAACAATTCTCTAGAATTTTGAAAAATCATTTAGAGGCGGGCGGTGCAGCGGTAGTAGCAACCCATATTGATCTCGGTCTAACTCTGAGTTCTTTAAGTATAAATCTTGAAGATTATCAGATGAAAAATGGAAATATCAATGCAAGTGCGAAGGCATTCTTATGATTGCATTGCTGCAGCGTGATCTAATTCTGGCAGTAAGGGCCGGCGGTGGGTTTGGTCTTGGAATGGCCTTTTTCCTGATAGTAGTTATTCTGGTTCCTTTGGGTATTGGACCAGACTTGGAAATACTTTCCAAAGTTTCGGTCGGTATTTTGTGGGTGGGTGCACTACTGGCCTGTGTCCTTTCACTTGATCGAATATTCTCTCTAGATTATGATGATGGCACACTAGAGCTGTTATTGACATCTCCCATTCCGTTAGAAGCTGTGGTAACAGTAAAGTCATTTTCGCACTGGATAACAACAGGGTTACCACTAGTCGTAATTTCACCAATTCTTGGTTTGCTTCTGGGGTTACAAGTAAGCGATCTTAAGTGGGTTTTTATTTCTTTATTGTTGGGTACACCCGCGCTCTCAGTAATAGGCGCCTTTGGCGCTGCCTTAACTGTTGGTATTAGGCGGGGAGGGTTATTATTGTCTTTGCTTGTGTTGCCTTTGTATGTTCCAACACTGATTTTTGGTGCAAACGTTGCAAGTAAAGGCTTGGCAGATATATCCAACAATTCTGCTTTATTGATTTTAACAGCGGTTACGCTTGCTGCATTTTCAATATTGCCTTTTGCTTCAGCTCTTGTTCTAAGAATTAACTTGCGATGAAAAGGAGAAATGATGTCGCTTTGGGAATATGCTAATCCAGTAAAGTTTTTAAACCTTTCAGACAAAGTATTACCATTTTTTGCAGGCTTTTCTATTATTGGATTAGCTGTTGGACTGTTTTGGGGTTTCTTTTTCACACCAGACGACTATCGTCAGGGGTCAACAGTGAAGATTATCTATTTGCATGTTCCATCAGCGTTGATGGCTATTAATGCTTGGTTCATGATGCTAGTTGCTTCAGTAATTTGGCTTGTTCGTCGTCACCATGTATCTGCTTTGGCCGCTAAGGCTGCTGCTCCTGTAGGAGTTACAATGACAATGGTCGCTCTGGTAACTGGGGCTTTATGGGGTCAACCAATGTGGGGTACTTGGTGGGCATGGGATCCTAGACTGACTTCTTTTCTCATTTTGTTTCTATTTTATTTAGGTTACATAGCGCTTTGGTCATCTATAGATAATCCAGATACGGCTGCGGATTTAACGTCTATGCTTTGCATAGTAGGTTCTGTGTTTGCGATTTTGAGTCGCTATGCCGTCAATTTCTGGAACCAGGGGTTGCATCAGGGCGCTTCGCTATCTTTAGACAAAGAGAAAAACGTTGCAGATGTTTTTTATCAGCCTCTATTATTTTCAATATTTGGGTTTGTATTTCTATTCTTAACTTTGGTATTGATAGGCACGAGAACCGAAATAAGGCTAAGGCGTGCAGAAGCTTTACGCTTGAAGAAAGATAGAGAGTAAAACGTGCCAGATCTAGGAAAGTATGCTTTGAGCGTTTTAATGTCCTATGGGATCTCATTTTTATTGATTAGTTGCTTAGTTATTTACATTCTATATCGAAACTCTAGAGCCCGCAGTGACTTGGAAAAAGAAGATCGTTCATGAAAGGGATATCAAATATTCCTATATTGATGTTTTTGCCGATTATTTTTTTTGTTTTATTAGTCGGGGCTTTTTATGTTGGGCTTCAGCGTGATGATGACAATTCTTTGCCATCCGTTCTTATTGGAGAAATGGCCCCAGATATCACCAAAAACGAATTATATAATGGTTCTGAGGTAACCGCTGAATTAATGAAATCTTCTGGCATTAAACTCGTGAATTTTTGGGCGAGTTGGTGCCCTCCTTGTAGGGCCGAACATGCAAAATTACTTGAAATAGCAGAAAGTGGCACAGTTATTGTTGGAGTGAATATAAAAGACGATCAGGAAAATGCGAACTCATATTTGCAACGATATGGGAACCCATTTCAAGCCGTATCCTATGATCCTGATGGTAGGACGGCAATAGATTGGGGCGTTACTGCTCCACCAGAAACATTTATAGTAGATAAAGATGGTAAAGTACTTTTTAGGTTTGCTGGCCCTCTAGTCGGTCAAGACTTTTTAAGTCGATTTTTACCAGCATACGAAGCCGCATTAAGCCAAGAATAGTTTTGCTTTTTTTAATATAGCTATGAGGCTTTTGCAAGGTTTCTTAATACATAATGTAAAACGCCACCGTGCTCGATATACTCAATCTCTATTGCAGTATCGATCCTACATTTAAGTCTAATGATTTTAATGTTTCCGTCCGGATATAAAATTTCACAGTCTACATGCTCAAGCGGCGTTATT
>CACDPV010000025.1 GCA_902554885.1 Paracoccaceae bacterium | reverse complement strand
CAGTTATAGAAATAATAGCGGCAAATCCTGACCAGGTTGAAAAAGCGAAGGTTAATCCAAAGTTAGTTGGGTGGTTCGTTGGTCAGGTAATGAAAGCGACTGGTGGCAAAGCAAATCCAAAAAAAGTCAATGAGCTTGTCTCAGCTAAGCTGAATTCCTAAATCGAAGGGCTCTTTATTCATTTTTTTAAATTATTTTTTTTAGGTTTTTGCAAAATTAGGTAGACTTTAAGTCGAGAGCGATTGCATGAATGTTATTTAATAAGTCTTTGCCCAGCGCTTCGTGTACAGCTCGGTGTCTGGCAATTAGGGACATACCCTCAAAACCTTGCCAAACAATTTTTATTTGAAAATGGCTCTCACCGCCTTCTGAAAAGCCTGCATGACCACGATGACTTTCACTGTCGTCAATAACAGATATTTGTGAGTCTTTGAATGAAGTCTCTAAAGCTAGATTTATTCTATCCGTTTTAGTCATTTTCAATAATTACCTCTTCAATTTACTTTTAATTAATGTATGATTTAATGCTTGAGTCGAAAAGGTGGAATTAATGACCGAAAAACCGGATCCATTTGGATTTGATATATCTGTTTCTTCGGCAAAGAAGAATAAACCGCGCACCAGGCGTGGGATGTCAGGTGAAAGTGAGACTTCAAGGAGGCTTTGCGACCACGAGGGTTGCCAAAATGCTGGAAAATTTCGCGCACCAAAAGCACCAGACGTCTTAGACGATTTTTATTGGTTCTGTAAAGATCACGTACGCGAGTACAACCAAAAGTGGAACTTTTTTCAGAACCAAACAGAGGCTGAACTTAATGCACAAATGTCAAAAGATAAAGTTTGGGAAAGAGAAACCAAATCTTGGAGAGATCCTGAGTCTCGAGCTTGGGCTAGGCTTGGAATAGAAGATCCACACCAAGTTTTAGGTGAAAATGCTACAAAAAATCCTGGTCGGGCAGGAACCAGTGCTGGACACACCAGACGCTTACCAGCGACCGAAAGAAAAGCCATAGAGATACTTGAGGCAAAGGATACCTGGGCGAAGTCAGAAATTCGTAAGGCTTACAAGGCGTTAATAAAAATTCTTCACCCCGATATGAATGGCGGGGATAGAAGTCAAGAAGAGCAGCTCCAGCAGGTTATGTGGGCATGGGATCAAATAAAGGACAGTAGAAACTTCAAATAATTAAAGGCTAAGCTTTGTAAAAGACCAAGCTAACACCATTGATACAATGCCTTTTGCCAGTTGGCTGAGGCCCGTCATCGAATATATGACCCAAATGTGACCCACAATTACTACAATGGCACTCTGTTCGGATCATAAAAAATTTTCTATCTTTTCTTGTGCCAATCGCACCATCGATTTCTTTCCAAAAACTGGGCCATCCAGTTCCCGAGTCGAATTTATGCAAAGACCAATAGAGTTCTCGATTACAGCCTTTACAGTGATACGTACCATTTTCATAGTTAGAGTTTAACGGAGATGTAAAAGCACGCTCAGTAGCTTCTTCTCTCATTACAGCGAATTCAAGCGGCGTAAGTCTGGCTTTCCATTCACTTTTGCTTAACTGAAATGGAAATTCCGAAGCCTTTTCTTTCGCCGCAATTGGCTGTGACTGTGCAACCAAACCAGCTATACCTAGTTTAAATAACGTACGTCTATTCATAAGTAATCACTTGCCCTGCCTCTCGAAGAATATATTTGGATCAATAATGGGAGATTTCAACTCTGAACGTTGAGTTACTATTTAAAAAAGGATATTGGTTAGTTAAAATTTCAAAAAATAACTGTCGCACTCTTGAACCGCCGCAATTATTAGTGCACGAGTTAAATTCATAAGCCGAATATGAGGAAAAAATTATGGCCGATGGCTCTAAAATCATGGAAGGTAATCCAACTGAAGACATTTCCGTCAGGAAAGTTTTTGGTATTGATACAGATATGATAGTAAAAGGCTTCTCAGAACGCGCTGCTCGAGTTCCTGAGGTTGATGAAACCTACAAATTTGATCCCGATACAACATTAGCCATTTTGGCAGGATTTTCCCACAATCGGCGGGTAATGATCCAGGGTTATCACGGGACTGGTAAATCAACGCATATTGAGCAGGTTGCAGCAAGATTAAATTGGCCAGCAGTAAGAGTTAATCTGGACAGCCATATTAGCAGGATAGATCTTATCGGCAAGGATGCTATTAAGCTTAAGGATGGGAAACAAGTCACTGAATTTCATGAAGGAATTTTACCATGGGCCTTAAGGAATCCAGTTGCAATTGTTTTTGATGAATATGATGCCGGTAGAGCAGACGTCATGTTCGTAATTCAGCGTGTGCTGGAACATGACGGGAAATTAACACTTTTAGACCAAAACGAGATAATAACACCACACAGTAATTTTAGACTGTTTGCTACTTCAAACACCGTAGGTTTAGGTGACACCACTGGCCTATATCATGGAACTCAGCAAATTAACCAAGCTCAGATGGACCGTTGGTCTTTGGTCGCAACTCTAAATTATTTGTCTATGGATGTAGAGAGCGCGATAGTTCTGTCCAAATCACCAAACTACAACACAGAAGATGGCAAAAGAATAATTAAACAGATGGTTACAGTAGCTGATCTTACTAGAACCGCATTTATGAATGGAGATTTATCCACCGTAATGAGCCCTAGAACTGTAATAAATTGGGCAAGTAATACGGAAATTTTCAACGATGTTGGGTATGCTTTTCGTCTAACCTTTTTAAATAAATGTGATGAGCTTGAGCGACAAATAGTTGCTGAATTTTTTCAACGTTGTTTTGATGAGGAGTTGCCAGAAAGTGCGGCAAGTGTCAGTGTGGAATAGATGAAGTTAACTATTGCCTACACTTAGTTACCATCTATCCGTAAATTAGTTGACCGGCAAAGCCTGAACCTTTCTCGAGTTTAATATGGTTTCAAAATCAGATAATCCCGCTGATCCATTCAAAAAGGCCTTAGCTGAGGCGACGAAGGTTCTGGCGGATAATCCAGAGCTTTCTATTAACTACTCAATTGATCCATCGGGGCTCTCTGGTGATAATATCAGACTTCCCCAAGTCAGTAGGCGCATGACCAAAGACGAGGTGCTCCTAGCTCGAGGCACAGCTGACGCTCTCGCCATGCATCACAAATATCATGACTCTGAATTGCATTCACGATTTGCTCCTGACGGCCCAATTGCAAGAGAGCTATATGAAGCGATGGAAACTGCCAGATGTGAAGCCGTCGGCGCAAAGGATATGCCAGGCACAACCGGAAATATTAATGCAAAAATTGGTGTTGAAGCAAAACGAAAAGGTTTCGACAAGCTGACGGATCGAACGGATGCCCCACTTTCGGATGCTGCAGGTTACTTAATTCGATCTTTAACTACCCACAAGGATCTTCCTCCATCAGCAAAGAACGTTTTAGATTTGTGGCGAGATTTTATTTTAGACCAGGCTGGAGCTACTTTAGAAAATCTAACTAACAACCTAGATAATCAAGAAAATTTTGCAAAGTTTTCTCGTCAAGTAATTACTGACTTGGGTTATGGTGATCAATTAGGTGACGATCCTGAGGCTGAGGACGATAACAATCAGGAAAACGAAGATGAAGATAATGAGCAATCCAATGATCCAGAAAGTTCAGGTACAGATGAGGATAATGACGATAATTTAGATGCAGACGATCAACAGAGCCAAGAAGAGCAACAGGATTCAGCACAGGCACAAATGAGTAGTGAAGACAGTGCCGATGAAGACCTTGAAGACCAGGAGTTGCCCGATGGAGAAGCACCCCTGGAGCCACCACCGCCGCAACCTATCTCTGATGCAGATCCAAATTATAAAGTTTTTGAGATAAATTTTGACGAAGAGATTAAAGCTGAAGACCTTGCTGAACAAATTGAATTAGAAAGATTACGAGCATATTTAGATCAACAACTTGAACCACTTAAAGGAGCCGTCAGTAGGCTTGCAAACAAGTTGCAAAGGAGACTTCAAGCACAGCAAAATCGTAGCTGGTTATTTGACCTTGAGGAAGGAATTCTTGATGCTGGCAGACTCGCTAGAGTTATAACTAATCCAACGACCTCTCTTAGTTTTAAAATAGAAAAGGATACTGAATTTAGAGATACGGTGGTGACATTACTTTTGGATAACTCTGGTTCAATGCGTGGCAGACCGATATCGATCGCAGCTATTTGCGCAGACGTACTAGCACGTACTTTGGAGCGTTGTAATGTTAAAGTTGAGATTTTAGGATTTACAACGCGTGCTTGGAAAGGCGGTCAATCTCGGGAATCCTGGTTAAATCAGGATCGCCCACAACAGCCTGGCCGTTTAAATGATTTACGTCACATTATTTATAAAGGAGCTGACGCCCCTTGGCGCCGCGCACGTGCCAATCTTGGCTTGATGATGAAGGAAGGCTTGCTTAAGGAAAATATTGATGGAGAGGCTTTAGAATGGGCGCATAGACGCATGACAGCTCGCCCGGAAGCTAGAAAGATTTTGATGGTAATTTCCGATGGAGCTCCCGTAGACGATAGTACTTTATCAGTAAACCCAGCAAATTATCTCGAAAAACACTTACGAGATGTTATATCGATGGTAGAAAAAATTAAAAACGTTGAACTTTTAGCGATTGGTATTGGTCATGACGTGACGCGTTATTACGACCGTGCGGTTACTATAACAGATGTTGAGCAACTAGCCGGTGCAATGACTGAGCAGCTCGCTGCCCTATTTGATAGTGACCCCAAAGCTAGAGCTAGAGTTAATCAACTAAAAAGAGGCTAATACTCTATGCAGGAAGAGAAAATTTGTAAATTTCAATCTTTCGCTTCAATTGGAAGTCCAGAATTAGGTCCTGAAAGACTAGCTGCCTTACAGAACGAAATTACTAAGAGAGGACTAGATGGCTTTCTTATACCACGATCAGATGCTTACAGAGGCGAGTATGTAGCCGAAAAAGATCAGCGTTTGAGATGGTTGACGGGGTTTGAAGGTTCTGCAGGGATCTGTGTTTTAGTTAAACAACGAATAGGTATTTTTGTAGATGGACGCTATACTGTTCAGGCAAAAAATCAAACTTGTCCACCAATAGAAATTATTAATTGGCCAAAAATGAAAGTCACAGACTGGATAATGGAAGTTACTAATCATGGGAAAATAGGTTTCGACCCGTGGTTGCACTCAGTAGATGAAATTGAACAGTATAATCGGTCAATGGAGAACACTGAAATTATTTTGCAAACGACGCAGAACCTTGTCGACATAATTTGGAAGGATCAACCTAGCGCACCAACTGCAAAAGCTTTTCAATATGAAGACAAGTTTGCGGGGGTGACACAATCTCATAAAAGAAAAACATTATCCAAAGAATTGAAAGAAAAGGGAAATTCAGCTGCCGTAATTACACTACCAGAGGGAATTGCCTGGTTGTTAAACATGAGAGGCGGTGATGTCGAACATTTGCCAATAGTCCAGGCGTTTGCAATCTTGCATTCAAATAATGAAGTGGATATTTTTGTAGATAAAACGAAAGTAGAAAATTTAGCAACGCACTTTGGTCAGGGTATTAACATTTATAATGAAAATGAGTTTCTTCAGCACCTTAAAGAACTTACAGGTAGTGTTTGCATAGATAAATCTAGCTTGCCGTTTGCCGCTTATCAGAGTCTAATCGACTCAAAAGCGAATTTAGATCCGAGAGGCGACATAACGGCATTACCTAAAGCTTGTAAAAATGAGATTGAGTTAAGCAGAGCGCGAGATGCCCATTTGATTGACGCAATCGCAATGTGCAAATTTTTGAACTGGCTGAATTCACAGCCGTTAGGAATGTTAACAGAAATTGATTTAGTAATAAAATTGGAGTCGTTTAGATCAGCTAATCCAGAGTTCTACGATATAAGCTTTGAAACAATATGCGCAAGTGGACCAAATGCGGCCCTTCCACATTATCGAGTAAATTATGATAGTAATCGCACGATCAAGAATGGTGACGTGATCCTAGTTGATAGTGGTGGGCAGTATAAAAGTGGGACAACTGACATTACTAGAACTACTGCCTTGGGCCAGGTTTCCAGCGAGATAAAGAGAGCTTTTACGCTTGTTCTTAAAGGAATGATTTCAATATCTAAGTTAAGGTTTCCTAAAGGGATGGCAGGGTGTGATTTAGATGCGTTTGCTCGAGTATTCCTATGGTCAGAGGGACTAGACTTTGCTCATGGCACAGGTCATGGAGTTGGACAATTTCTTTCTGTTCACGAAGGCCCTCAGAGATTAAGTAGGACTTCAAATATTCCTTTCAAAGCAGGAATGATTATATCAAATGAACCAGGTTTCTATAAAGAGGGACATTTTGGGATAAGAATTGAAAATCTACTGGCCATAACAAAAGCTCCGAAATTGGAAAACTCAGTTATTGACGAGATGTTCGTTTTTGAAACACTTAATTTTGTCCCAATTGATAAATCATTAATAGAAAAAGGTTTAATGTCAGCAGATGAAATTGCTTGGCTAAATGAGTATCATTCAGAATGCCGTCAAAAAATCAGAGAGTATTTAGAGCCAGACGAAAAAATTTGGTTAGACCAAGCAACCGAAGAAATTAAGTAATTTATCTAGTCTAGCGCCCGTCCACTAAGGTAGCCGCGGCATTAATTGCAGCATTAGTTATTTTGTCACCCGAGATCATGCGAGCAATTTCCTCAATTCTCGCATTTCCATCAAGCGAGTTCACTTTTGTAAGGGTTTCAGTGGAAGTTATGGATTTTACAACCTGAAAATGCGCGTCACCAAGAGCGGCGACCTGCGGAGAATGCGTAACTATCAAAACCTGTGCATTTTTTGAAAGTCTAACCAGTCTTCTTCCAACCGCATCAGCAGTTGCCCCACCAATCCCACGGTCAATTTCATCAAAAATCATCGCAACAGAGGTATAACCTTTTGTCAGACATACTTTTAGTGCCAATAGAAAACGACTTAATTCACCCCCCGATGCTATTTTACCAATTCTACCCTTTGCAGTTCCTTTATTTGTTGAAACTACAAACGAAACGTCATCGGATCCATTGGCTGATCTTTGTGCAGGTATAATGTTAGTCTCAAAGATAGCATTTTCCATTTTCAGAAATGGTAATTCCTCTCTTACCAATTTGTCTAATTTGGCACCAGCAGTTAGTCTGGATTTATTCAGTTTTGAAGCAGCAACGTTATATTCGTTGTCACATACTCTAATCTTATCTTCTAATGAGGATAGGGTTTCAGCACCAAATGAAAATTCTGCTACTTTATCCTCAAGCTCAGCCTTAAATTTATATAGTTGATCTGAGGGAATTTTATGTTTTCTTGCTAAACCACGGATTTCAAATAGCCGCTCCTCGAGCATTTCATGCTCATGCGCATCAAAATCCAATGTACCAACAAGCCCATCTATTATACCGCTTGCCTCACCCAACTCAGTTGAAGCCCGTGACAATGAAGCTAAAGCATCATCAAATGGTCCGTCACTTTTTCCAGATGCTGTTTCAATCCATCTCATTGCATTCAAAATCAAACTTTCTGCACCATTCACTCCAACGGCATTTTGGGCCTTTAAGATATCATCCTTTATTTTTTCCGCTGATTGCATCATGCGTCTTTTAGCGTCTAACTCCTGTTCTTCTCCTTCTTTTGGATTGACTCTTATCAGTTCATCTAATGAATACCGCAAAAACGACTCTTCAGCCTCAAAGGCAGAAAATTTTTTTTGTTCATCCTGCAATTCTTTTTCCGCTTTTTTGAGCTTTTTCCAAGCTTCCTTAACTAACTCTCGTTGGGAATTGTTGGCCGCAAACATATCGAGTAGATGTATATGTGACCGTTGATCTAGCAAACCCTTATCATCATGCTGACCATGAATTTCAATTAGCAGCGGCGATAACTGAATTAATAATTCTCTTGGAACTCTTCGTCCGTTAATCCATGCTGTCTTCCGCCCATCAGCACTAATAACTCGTCGAATTAATAATTCTTCTTCCCAGGGAATATTATTTTCATCAAGGATTTTTTTTACTGGGTGGTCTACATCGACTTCAAACCAAACGCTAACTTCTCCAAAATCAGCACCCGGGCGCACTATTTCAGTCTTACCGCGCCAGCCTAGAACAAACCCTAAACTATCCAAGAGTATCGATTTACCTGCCCCGGTCTCGCCTGTCAAAACATTTAATCCGCTGGTGAATATTATCTCCGCGTGGTCAATAATTAAAATATCGCGTATGTCTAATCCAACAAGCATTTCATATAATCAACAAGTTAGAGCCATCGGCCTTTTAGAACCTGTCTATGAATTTTTCGAAGCCATCCTGTACCTTTCGCTGCTGGACTAAGATTTTCATTCTTCAATAGACTGTAGGTTCGTTGATACCAAGCTGTAGCTTGATAATTGTAACCAAGTATTGCACCGGCAGACTGTGCCTCTTCGACCAATCCCATAGACAAATACGCTTCCACAAGTCTGTGTAACGCTTCAGCTGTATAAGAAGACGTCTGATACTCCTCTACAACAATACGAAATCTGTTTATTGCAGCGGGAAATTGTTGCCGTTTTAAGTAATATCTACCTACTTCCATCTCCTTACCTGCTAAATGATCAAAGGCTAGATCAAACTTTAATTCAGCAGCTTTAACATATTCACTGTTAGGATAATTTACCATTAGTGTCTTAAAAGCTTCCAATGCCTTCGCAGTGACTTGTTGATCCCGGCCAACATCTTCAATCTGGTCGTAATAACTTAAAGCTATTATATACTGCGCATATGCGGAGTCTTCATCAGATGGATAATATTCAATATATCTTTCAGCTGCATCCCGAGCCTCTTCATACTGCTTAGCTTTGTGGTTTGCAAAAGCTTGCATAATCACAGACCTTTTTGCCCATTCTGAATATGGGTACAACCTCTCTACATCGGAAAAAAAGGCTATTGCATCCATCGGTTTTGACCTAGCCATTTCGAATTCTGCTCTATCAAAAATTTGTTTTGCAGAATAATTCTCAATTTCATCTGAACCTACTTCTGCTGTATTACTGCAACCAACGAGCGGCCCGAGTACGACCAGAATGACCCCTATCAAATAGATTGATCTATTTAAAATCATGAGTGACCTTTATTAAGTAATAACGTAATTATACTTAATAACTTTTTTTGAATTTAAAGTACATCAGGACAATCTAGATTATTTAAAAAATATATATATCTGAATTAAACTAATTTGGATTATCCCATTTGAATTGAACTCTTATGAATAAAGTTCATCTGTTTTATAAGATTTAAAGTTTCATCCTTTATTTGAGACAGCACTGTCTCATCTCTTAGATGAGACAGTAATGAGGAGTTAACTTTTTCATTACGAAACCAGCTTAAGGATTTTATCAGTCGCTTTGCTTCATCCGTGTAACCAGAAGGTGGATCTATGTCATTGATTATAGCCCAAAACCCAGTCCAGAGCCTCGAAACAGACCACGGATTATATCCACCTCCAGTCGTTAAAAGGACTTTTGGTGCCAAAAGAGTAAGCCTTGAAAGAATAGTCCATAAGCAACTATTTGTGATCTCCAGACGCGACAGTGGATCGTCCTTTAACATGTCTGCCCCTGCTTGAATAATCAATGCCTCTGGTGCGAAATTTTCTAACGCAGGGAAAAACACATATTTAAATAGTGCTTCTAAATCAACGTCCTTCGAACCTTTTATAATTGGTGCAAATAAATTTTTATCTGGATAATTTTCATCTAATTTTCCTTGAAATGGCCATCGGTTTGACTCATGCACCGAGACTAACATTACATCTGGATCTTCAGAAAAAGCAGATGCTACGCCGTCACAAAAATGAGCATCTAAATCTACGTAAGCAATCCGACGAATTCCAAATTCTCTGAATCTTAAGACTGCAAATACCAAATCATTCAAATAACAAAATCCATTTGCTCTATTTGCTAAACCATGGTGCAAACCCCCTCCCAAATTAAAAGCCCTGCCGTACAAAAATGCATATTCTGCCCCTACAACTGCCCCACCAACTGAGGTCGCTGGACGCTTATACATTCCTTTAAAAACCGGGTTAGACGGCGTACCTAAATTATATTTTTTTGACCAATATTCATCAATTTTCTGCTTTTCATCAACTTCTTGAAGGACATTGATATAATCCTTCGAATGAAATTTTTCCAATAAACTTGGCTTAGCTATGGGTGCATTAACAAAGCTCGCGTCACTATACCAAGACATGGCTTTAATAAGATCGAGAGTGGGCCCTACCCTTGGGATATTTAAAGGATGTTTTCCTCCATAATGCGTAGTGCGGTAAATATCTGAAGAAATGAGAAAAGCCGTCATAGTGAAAAACTAGCGCTGTGGCAGGAAATAAACAGCATATTTCTAGAAAAATTCTTAGGGTTTTAGAAATTATCTTGCACAGTTATAAGCCTACCACCAGTGATGAGGAAAAGACCGATGCGCAAAAGTAAAATTACACGCGAAACTAACGAAACTAAGGTCTCAGTCTCTATTAATGTCGATGGTACTGGCAAGTATTCAAACGACACCAATGTTGGGTTTTTTGATCACATGTTGGACCAATTATCGCGCCACTCTCTGATTGACTTGGAAATAAAGACAATTGGGGATACCGAAATTGATGACCACCACACTGTAGAAGATACGGGCATAGCACTTGGACAGGCTTTAAAGAATGCAATGGGAGATAAACAAGGAATAGTAAGATATGGCTCATGTAATTTGCCGATGGATGATGCACAAATTAGAAGTGCATTAGATTTTTCTGCCAGGCCTTTCTTTATCTGGAATGTCAGTTTTTCAACAAATAAAATTGGAAATTTTGATGTAGAACTCGTGCGTGAATTCTTTCAAGCTTTTTCAACACACGCGGGATTAACATTACACATAGATATGGTGCATGGGATAAACGGTCATCATATCGCTGAGGCGATATTTAAATCTGTAGCAAGAGCCTTAAGACAGGCCCTAGAAATAGACCCTCGAATGGCAGAAAGTTTACCAAGTACCAAAGGAACACTCTAAAAATAATGCTTACAGCGCTTATCGATTATGAGAGTGGCAATTTACACTCTGCTCTTAAAGCATTTGAGATAATTTCAAATAAGAATTCGCTTGGATCTGTCAAAATAACAGGTGATCCTGATATCATTAGCAAGGCTGATAGACTAGTTTTGCCAGGTGATGGGGCTTTTCCAGCATGTAAGCAAGCGCTTGAAAGATCAGAAATCTTTGAAGCATTAAAATACGCTGTCTTTGCCAAGGGCACGCCATTTCTTGGAATTTGTGTTGGAATGCAACTAATGGCAAACAAAGGTTTTGAATTTGAACAAACAAATGGCTTTGGCTGGATAAACGGCGAGGTGGAAAAAATAACATTATCTGACCCCGATTTAAAAATACCGCACATGGGTTGGAATGAAATAATAATAGAAAACGACCATCCAATTTTAAACGAGATTAAAAATGGAGATCACTTCTACTTCATACACTCATACCAAATGAAAGTTTTAAGTCAGGAACAACGACTGGCCCACGTCAGCTATGGGGGTGATATCACCGCCATCGTAGCAAAAGATAATATGGTTGGGTTACAATTTCATCCAGAGAAGAGTTCCCTCTCTGGAATGAAAATTATACAAAATTTTCTAGAATGGCAGCCGTAAATGATAGTCAAACGTTTAGTCAATCCGAGTCCAAGTACCACCATCACGACATAAAATCAAAACACACCCTGATATTTTTAACTGATTATTTCCCTCTAAAACCATTTTAGAGCTGTAAACCTTATCGCGATCTGGGCTCCAGATTTTTCCACCACCATATTTTCCATCACCCTTGTTTTTCATAGCCCATATAATCTTCTTACCAATATTGTCAGACTCATATGATGCACCAGTGGAATTAAATGACTTGACAAGAGTACCACAAATTTCGCCATCGCACTCTTCTACGTTTATGTGGCCAAAATTTCCATTATCATCCGGAGTAGTTTGCCATACACCAAGTACTGGGTCCGCTAAAGCTGCCCCAGTCAGAAAGCATAAAGCGACAGCTATCTTAAAAATATTCTTCATTGTAATCTCCCATCTTTATAACAGTGTGCAACCAAACTTGATTCAGGGCAAGTACTAGAAGAGATGAAGTTGCATTATTCAATTGAGCATGCTTTACGGATTTTCGAAACTGAAGGTTAAGCAAAATGATATTATATCCAGCTATTGATTTAAAAGATGGTAACGCAGTTAGGTTGCTTAGAGGAGATATGAACAAATCTACCGTGTTCAATAAAAACCCAAGCGATCAAGCCATCGAATTTGAACGTGCCGGCTGCCATTGGCTACACTTGGTTGACTTAAATGGCGCTTTTGCTGGCGAACCCGTTAACTCCTCAGCTGTTGAAGAAATATTATCTCAAATTACAATTCCCGCTCAGCTTGGAGGAGGCATCCGCAGCCTCAAGACGATAGAAAATTGGATACAAAAAGGCTTATCTCGGATAATTCTTGGAACTGTGGCCGTAGAAAACCCTCTAATAGTAAAGGAGGCTGCAAAGGAATTCCCTGGGAAAATAGCGGTCGGAGTTGATGCAAGAGATGGGCTAGTAGCAACTGACGGATGGGCTAAATCTACAAATATTAAGGCCACAGAGCTAGCAAAATCTTTTGAGGATTATGGCGTCTGTTCAATAATTTATACTGACATAAATAGAGATGGAGCGATGCAAGGACCTAATGTGAGGGCTACCGCGAAGTTGGCTAACGAGGTGTCAATCCCAATAATCGCATCAGGGGGGGTATCAAAGCTCGATGATCTTATTGCATTGAAAAGCTGTGGTGCTAAGCTGAACGGAGTAATTTCTGGAAGAGCATTGTATGACGGAGCCATTAATTTGCAAAAAGCTTTGGAAATTCTTTGATGCTTAAAACTCGCATTATCCCATGCCTAGATGTAGCCGACGGAAGGGTCGTGAAGGGTATAAATTTTGTAAACTTAAAAGATGCAGGCGACCCAGTAGAAGCCGCCTATCGTTACGATCAAGCGGGGGCCGATGAAATATGTTTTCTCGACATAAACGCGACGTACAAAAGTAGAAATACTACATACGATATGGTTAGAAAAACTGCAGAAAAATGCTTCATACCTTTAACTGTTGGGGGTGGAGTTAGAACTGTAGAAGATGTTCGGAAACTTTTGCTCGCAGGAGCTGATAAAGTTTCATTTAATTCAGCAGCAGTTGCTAATCCAGAAATTATAACCGCGGCTGCCAATCAATTTGGAAGTCAGTGTATAGTTTGTGCAATAGATGCAAAAACTGTCGGCACTAAAAAATGGGAATTATTTACTCATGGTGGAAGACAGGAAACTGGCATTGACGCTGTCGAGTTTGCAAAAAAGATTGCTGATATGGGAGCTGGAGAGATATTACTGACATCGATGGATAAAGACGGCACCAAATCAGGTTTTAACATAGAGTTAACAAAAAAAATCTCGTCAGCTTTGCAAATACCAGTTATCGCATCTGGAGGGGTTGGAAATCTCTCTCATCTTGTTGACGGAATAAAATTAGGAGGTGCCTCTGCTGTTTTAGCAGCATCAATATTCCATTTTGGTGAGTACACAATTGAAGAGGCAAAGAGGTATTTGGCATCAGCGGGAATACCAGTAAGGATTTAATTTATGAAAATTGATGATTTATTTGAAATTATTCAAGCTCGTGCGCAAAGCGATCCAGAATTCAGTTGGACAGCCAAACTATTATCACAAGGACCAGACAAATGCGCTGAGAAATTTGGGGAAGAAGCTATAGAGAGCATAATAGCGGCAACCAAAAAAAATAAAAGTGAGCTAATACATGAAACTGCAGATTTATTATACCATCTTGTTGTTATGCTTCACGCAAATGGGGTGACGCTTACTGAGATAACAGATGAGCTTAAGAGACGTAAAAATATATCTGGAATTGAAGAGAAAAAATCCCGCAGCACCTGATAATTATCTATGCTTCGTCAAATAGAATTTTTTAAAATACCTACTTTACTTACTTGAATTTCTAAATCGTCTCCAGCCTTAAGGAAGCGTTTTGGACTAAAACTTGCCCCTGTTCCATCTGGAGAGCCAGTTGCTATAACATCTCCTGGATTTAAGGTCATAATACTGGAGATATAGGAGATTTGTTCCTGTATACTGAAAATCATATCATTACTCGTAGCTTTCTGTACAACCTCCCCATTTACAAATACAGTTAATTCTAAATCTTTCAGATCGGTTAAATCGTCCAAAGGCGTTATCCATGGGCCCCAAGATCCAGAACCAGAAAAGTTTTTGCCAGCATATATTGAATGCGACTGCCAATCGCGTACTGAACCATCGTTAAAGGCTGAGAATCCAAATATAAAGTTTTCTGCGTTAGAAACAGATACGTTTCGCGCTTGAGTTCCAATAACTACCGCTATTTCGCCCTCATAATCAAAGCTATCAGAAGCATCTCCAGCAGGAATTTCTAGAGTTTCGTTGTGAGCCAGCAGCGCCTCACTATTTTTACCAAACAAAATTATATTTTCTGGATTGCTACGACTTTTTCCGTCAACTGGATACGGTTTACGGTAATTCATGCCAATACAAATAATTTTAGTTGGGTTAACAATCGGAGGCAAAAACTTTATTTTATTATGCTTTAACTTCGGCGTGCTCAATGCATTTTCATACATAAGTGGGATAGATTTTTTCTCAATTACTTCTCTTAGACTTCTGTATTCTCTAATAAAATTATCGGTAACGGATTGTGCACAATCATCAAAAAATATTCCATAAGTTTCTTTTTCGTTTGTTACAAAGGATCCAATATTCATTATATTGTATCCACAAATTGATTTTCTCTATTAAGAATTAAAGCAGTCAACGTTGCATTAAACGGTGTGGGAACTCCTACTTCCCTTCCAAGATTTGGAACTCTGCCATTTATAAACATAATTTCTGACCGTTTATTTGCTAGATGATCTAAAAACATAGATGGACGAGCATTGCGAAGGTTAGCTCCAAATTTAGAAACATATTCAACTGGGTCATTAAAGCTGAAGTCAATTTTTTTTGCTATTCCAATTTTATATGCTTCATACATTGTGCCCAATGCGATAGGCCATGCACTAGGGTCATCCATCAGCTCACCAACGGTCTTCTCAAAAACCGTGCATGGTGCACTAAACGTGACATTACATATAAATTTTTCCCAAATCAGTTTTTGTATATCATGATAGGACTGGACATTGAACCCGGCCTTGAGCCAATGGCTAGTGAGTTTTTGAAGCCTTTCTGTGATTTCACCAGTTAGTTCACCAAGTCGTATAAGCTTCATCGCATTATGGTGAACATAACCGGGATTTTTAACTGAAGCCCCAAAACCGTCAGCCACACCTAAAACAATATGCTCACGCCCAATGAATTTTGCTAATTTTTCTTCTGCACCTAATCCATTTTGGATTGTAACCACAGTGGCATTTGGCCCTAAAAATGGAGATATTTTTCTTGCAGCAGACTCAACACTAGATGCTTTCGTGGCGATAATATAAAAATTACAATCGTCATGTGCCTCAAAAATACTGGAGGCTTTAATATTTTTTACAATGTAACTACCATTTGGATTTTCAATTAAAAGGCCTTTTTCGTTGATCGCATTGATGTGCTCAACCCATGGATCGTAGGCAATCACTTCAAAACCAGAGGTGGCAAATAAAGCAGCATATATCGACCCCATTGCACCTAACCCAATAATACCGACCTTCATAATATTTCCTGTCTAAATGCTAATCATTATGTCGAATTGTTTTCGAATTTGTGTATCAAAATCATTTGGAATATAGTTAGGCCTATGTACTTTTAACAGTTCTTCAACTTTTATTTTTGCGTTTGTATTCATATTTGGTTCTCCATTGGCTACCCAAGCCTCGTAGGCCTGTCTGTCTGCATTTTCCGGATATACAAAATCTGTGCTCATTCTTTTAAAAGTCTCAGATTGTCCCAGAAAATGCCCCTCACCCTCGACTACGTTTTTAATTGTGTTTAAAGACATTGTATCTTCACTGACTTCGATCTGTTTTCCAGAACTAAGGATCGCACCCAACATTTCATTATCGACCACGTAAGCCTCGAATGATGTTGCCATAAGACCAGCTTGGGTCCCAGCTGCTTGGGTAATAAGATTAGCTCCAGTTTGAACCGCCAGTGTTAAATTGAGAGCTTTCTCATAACCAGCCTGATTATCAGGAAGTTTGCTATCGGTGGCCCCAGAAATTGTAGAATTAGGAAAATTATAATACTGCGCAAGTTGCACTGACGCTGCTGTCAACAAAGATTGCTCCCCACTTCCCCCAGCCATACCGCCCGTTCTCAAATCTGTAACCATCGGGCGTGCACCGTAAATGGCATTTACATCCTTATTTGCTAACCACGCCAAAATCATACCAGCCAAAGTTTCAGCATTCGTTTGAACCAAGCAACCAGCTATTGTTACGGGGCTCGAGGCACCCATCTGACCGAATGTATTTACCATAACCGGAAACCCACGCCTCGATGCTTCAAGTAAAACTTTGCATGATTCTGTATCAAATCTTAATGGCGGAACGACATGATTTATATTCAAGGACAAAAATGGTCGCTCATAGAAGTTTTCATGAGACCCAGCAATGACTAAACATAATTCGTGCACCGTTTTGACATTGGTGGCGTCACTAATGCTACTTATTACATGTTTTGAGGTTCCGACTAACGCAGCATAGGCAGTGTTAACGTCCAACATTAAACTTGATTTCATATCATTGGCCACCATCGGTCGAGCAAAAAAATGAATATTATCTAATTTATCAACCAAACGAGATGCATCATATAAATCGCTCAAGATTGATCGCCGAAAACTATGCGTAGACATGTCAACGATCATAGGTGATGCGCCCCCAGTTCCTGTATGAACTTTGTATCCGGATAAATCTAAGTTTTGGTCTTTATCCCGAGCGTACAAACTAAAGCTTTTTCTAAGATTAGATATTGCTTTATTCACTAATTTCTGGGGAAAGGTTAACCGGCCGCTATCAGTCAACTTGCCACCATTATCACAAACAAGCTTAATTGCTTCCTCTGGGGCGTCACTAAGACCTATCGTCTCCAAAATTTGCAAAGATGCATCGTGTATTGAACACAACTGGGCATCAGAAAAGAATTTCAGCCTACCAGTATTTGGAATTATTTTTTCTGCCGACTGGGAAACTCTTTTCTGCTGTCGCCTACGAGATCGATTAGACAACTTAACTTCCTTTTTATAAACTATTTTTAATTTTAAACCTATATATTCGAATTTTGCGGGTGAAAATTTGGGTCAAAGAGGAAAATCTTTTATAGTGCCAATCATTTCAGAGCCATCCTGAACTTCAATTTTGACGTTCTGCCCTATGTTCC
>CACDPV010000024.1 GCA_902554885.1 Paracoccaceae bacterium | reverse complement strand
GCGTCAAGAACTGCTCTACTTCTCAGTTCCATTAAAACCGATAGAGCGGGTACTTCCCACAGCATAACCTCGGGCCAGTTACCTTCAAATGTAAGTTCGTATTGCCCATTAATTTTCTCTAAATGATACGCTGGGAGCCTCAAACCTTCAAACCACTCCATAAAGTCAGACCTAAACATTTGGCGTCTACCATAAAAAGTATTACCTCTAAGCCATGTACTTTCCCCACGGGTCAATGAGAGACTTCTAATATGATCTAACTGCTCTCTCAATTCTCCCTCATCAACCAAATCTGCGAGTAAAATATTAGAAGAACGATTGATCAAACTGAAGGTAACATTTGTCTGAGACTTATTTCGATAGATCGATTGGCACATAAGAAGTTTGTAGAAATCTGTATCTATCAGCGATCTCACAATTGGATCTATTTTCCATTTGTGATTCCAAACTCGCGTGGCTATATCAACCATTTTTCAAGTTTACCCCTGCTTTTGACATCTTATCTATTGCAGAATTTAAGGAACCATCATTATCTATAGCGCGAGCCATATCAAGTCGTAGAGTAACAGAATATCCTAAGTTCGCAGCATCTATCGCTGAAAAAGCAACACAGAAATCTGTAGCAAGGCCTACCAGCGTTAAATCTGTAACCTCACGGTTTTTTAAATATCCATGCAAACCTGTTGGGGTAACTTTGTCATTTTCAAAGAAAGCAGAGTAACTATCTACAGCAGGATTTGAACCTTTCCTTATAATAACATCAGCCTTTTTGTGATTTAAGTTTGAGTGAAACTTTGCGCCCATTGATCCTTGAATACAATGGTCAGGCCAAAGAACTTGATTGCCGTAAAACATTTCAATGGTATCGAAGGGTTTTTTGTTTTCGTACGATGAGGCAAATGATTTGTGACCAGCAGGGTGCCAATCTTGAGTTAAAACAACTATATCAAAATTATCCATTGCAGCATTGATCGGCTGAATGATCAGGTCGCCCTCTACTACAGGGAGTGCGCCATTTGGACAAAAGTCATTTTGCACATCAATAACTAAAAGGGCGTCAGACAACATAAGCTCCATTTTTTTCAAATTGATATTTTAAATTATCAAGCTTGCCTAGCATATTGATAAAACTGGGGTGAGCTTATATTGAGTCCGTCAAGGCGTCCACTATGGCATCACCCATTTCAGAGGTACTAAGGGGAGTAATTCCTTCTTCTCCGAGCAAATCATGAGTTCGAGCACCCTTAGACAATACATTCTCTATAGATTGCTCTAGGCGGTCTGCCTCTACCCCTTCGTCAAAACTGTAACGAAGCGCCATTGCGAAACTTAAAATACACGCGATCGGATTAGCTTTTCCTTGGCCCGCTATATCGGGCGCTGATCCGTGCACTGGCTCATAAAGTGCTTTTGGCCGCCCATTTTCCATTGGCGCCCCCAAGGAGGCTGACGGAAGCATGCCAAGCGACCCAGTAAGCATAGCAGCGGTATCAGATAATATATCACCAAACAAGTTATCAGTTACAATCACGTCAAACTGCTTGGGCCAGCGGCACAGTTGCATTGCGCCCGCATCTGCGTACATGTGGGACAGCTCTACCTCAGAGTAATCTGCTTGATGTACTTTATCTACCGTATCTCGCCACAGAACACCGGATTCCATTACATTTGCTTTTTCCATAGAGCATACTTTATTGCCTCTCCTTTTTGCCAATTCAAAGGCAGATCTGGCCACACGTTCGATCTCACTTTCTGTATATCGCTGCGTATTTATGCCAACACGCTCGTTACCCTCAGTGATGATACCTCTCGGTTCACCGAAGTATATTCCGGAGGTTAGCTCTCTCACAATCATTATGTCTAAACCAGAAACCACTTCTGTCTTTAACGAAGAAAAATTAGCTAAAGCGTCAAAGCACTGTGCGGGCCGCAGGTTTGAATAAAGATCCATTTCTTTTCTGAGCCGAAGAAGGCCTCTTTCGGGCTTTAAACTGAAATCTAAATTGTCATACTTTGGACCACCAACAGCACCTAACAAAACCGCATCGACAAGTAACGCCTTTGCCATTGTTTCGTCATGCAATGGTGTGCCATGAGCATCATATGCTGCACCACCAACCAAATCTTCTGTGACGTCGAAGTCAAGGCCACGATTACTGCCAAACCAATCTATGATTTTTCGGACCTCGACCATAACTTCAGGTCCGATCCCATCACCAGGAAGTATTAATAGAGAGGATTTACCCATAAAATATTACCTTTAAAATAATCTCAGTTAAGCCCATGGAAATTGCTGCGATGCTTTAGATTCATATGCTGTAATGTGGTTTTCTTTTTCCATTGTAAGACCGATATCATCCAAGCCGTTCAATAAACAATGTTTTTTAAAAGGATCAACATCAAACCTAAAAATCTCTCCATCAGATGAAACAATTGTCTGATTTTCTAGGTCTACTTCTATGATTGAATTTGCACCCTTCCCCGCATCTTTCATTAAAGTATCAACTGCGTCTTCAGGCAACACCAACGGTAATATGCCATTTTTGAAACAATTATTATAAAAGATATCCGCAAATGAAGTAGAGATAACGCACTTAATCCCAAAATCTGCTATAGCCCACGGTGCATGCTCGCGAGATGAGCCACACCCAAAATTATCACCAGCCACTAAGATTTTTGCATCCCTGTACTGCGGCTTATTTAAAACAAAATCTGGCTTTTCATTTCCCTCACGATCATAGCGCATTTCATCAAATAGGTTCACACCTAAACCAGACCGTTTGATCGTCTTCAAAAAAACCTTAGGTATAATCATGTCCGTGTCTATATTTACCAAAGGCATCGGCGCAGCCACACCAGATAATTTTTCAAACTTTTCCATTATTGGATCTCCCTTACATCAGTAAGCTTTCCAGTAATCGCCGCTGCCGCCGCCATAGCAGGAGATACCAAGTGTGTTCTTCCTCGGTAACCCTGGCGCCCCTCAAAGTTCCGATTGGACGTTGACGCACAACGCTCTCCTTCTTCAAGCTGATCCGGATTCATCGCCAGACACATTGAGCACCCCGCTAACCTCCACTCAAAACCAGCTTCGCGAAAAATTTCAGCAATGCCTTCTTCTTCAGCTTGCATCCGTACGAGCCCAGAACCTGGGACAACCATTGCGCGCATACCTTTCTTAATTTTCTTACCCTTAAGTATTTCTGATGCGGCACGCAGATCTTCAATCCGACCATTGGTACATGAGCCAATAAATACCGTATCAATCTCTATTTCAGATAATTTCTGGCCGGCTTGAAGACCCATGTACTCTAAAGATCGCCTTACAGCTTCAACCTTACCACCTGAAAAACTTGCTGGGTCAGGTACTGCTGCTGTAATTGGCAACACATCTTCAGGCGATGTACCCCAAGTTACCAATGGTGCAATGTCTTCTCCTTTTATGGTAACTTCCTTATCAAAAGAAGCGCCTTCATCGCTGAAAAGCGTTTTCCAATAGGCAACCGCCATCTCCCAAGATGTCCCTTTGGGACTGTGCGGACGCCCTTTACAATACTCATAAGTCTTTTCGTCTGGAGCTATTAAACCTGCTCTCGCACCACCTTCAATTGCCATGTTACAAACTGTCATGCGGCCTTCCATAGAAAGCTCTCGAATCGCTTGGCCGCAATACTCTATTACATACCCAGTTCCTCCAGCAGTACCTGTCTCACCAATAACAGCGAGGGTAATATCTTTGGCTGTTACACCTGGTCTCAATTTTCCTGTAATCTCGACCTTCATATTTTTTGATTTTTTCTGTATCAAGGTTTGAGTTGCCAAAACGTGTTCAACTTCTGAAGTGCCAATCCCATGAGCGAGAGCCCCAAATGCACCGTGTGTAGCCGTATGACTGTCACCACAAACGACCGTCATACCTGGCAACGTCCATCCTTGCTCAGGACCAACTATATGTACGATCCCCTGCCGAATATCTGAAACTGGGTAATAATTGACACCAAAATCTTTTGCATTTTTGTCCAGTGCTTCCACCTGAATACGACTTTCCTCGTTATCGATACCATCATCTCTGTTTTCAGTTGTAGGCACATTGTGATCTGGAACCGCTATAGTTTTTTCCGGAGCTCGTACTTTTCGTCCCGACAGCCTGAGACCTTCGAAAGCTTGTGGGGATGTGACTTCGTGAACCAAATGTCGGTCTATGTACAGAAGGCAAGTACCGTCTGGATCACTATGTACTATGTGAGCGTCCCATATCTTATCGTATAGTGTTTTTGGGGTAGACATTATATTCCTCTCAAAAAACCTACATAAAGGCTCGTATTAATTTTTACCATCAATCTAATAAGGCCAATTAACAGCAGCATCAAGAGATATAGAAAGTTATAATTTGGATAATATTTACCCCACCCTTCTTTGATCGTTGAGAATATTAAATATAGGTGTTAATATACACATGTTTTAACATAGGAGGGCTAAACTCTGACTTTGAATATTCAGGCGGCCGCAGCCAAAAATAGTACTTCACCAACGAAAAAAAACGAATTTAAAGAATCTAGCGATACGCTACTAAATTGCATAATCAATTCCCTATCCGAAAATAAAGCAGAAGACATTACAACGATCGACTTACGCGGACGAACGTCAATTGGAGATTTCATGGTAGTGGCGTCTGGAAGGTCAACACGGCAAGTCTCTTCAATCTCTCAAAAATTGGTGGATATCCTAAAAACAGATCTCGGACGACTTTCAAAAGTCGAAGGCAAAGACGCTGGTGATTGGGTGTTAATTGATACAGGTGATATTATTGTGCACGTATTCCGGCCAGAGGTCAGAGAATTCTACCAAATTGAAAAAATGTGGGCACCCATGGACCAGAAATAAAGGTTGCGCAAATGATGGGGATTACCATATGTGCGATCGGTCGGCTTAGACAAAGCCCAGAAGCAGTCCTAGTATCTGACTACATTAATCGTTTCAACAAATTAGGACGCCAATTGGGTTTAGGACCTGCCAACCTAATAGAAGTTGAAGACAAAACAAATAGTGGTATCTCCGCAGAAACTATTTTGCTCGAAAAATCGATCCCTAAAAAATCTGTAGTTTGCATTCTAGATGAAAATGGAAAAGTACTAACTTCACCAAATCTTGCCTCTCTATTTTCAAATTGGAGAGATAACGCTAACCATAATGTCACCTTTTTAATAGGTGGTGCTGATGGGATTGAGAAAAGTCTTAAAGAAAAAGCTGACTATGCTCTATCATTAGGGAAAATGGTATGGCCACATAGTCTTGCGAGAGTTATGCTCTCAGAGCAGATATATAGAAGTGCAACCATACTTTTAAAAACTCCGTATCATAGAGAATAATCTTCTACGAAACTAATAAAAAATAAAATCCGAGGTCAAAAAAGTGAGCGAATACAAACCGGTAGTCTTATGTGTTCTTGATGGGTGGGGACAGCGAGATACGATTGAAGGTAATGCTCCATTGATTGCCACGACACCCAATTTTAATAATATCATGGCCCATGGTGCCACTTCAACATTAACCACTCATGGTGCGGATGTAGGCTTGCCGGAGGGCCAGATGGGTAATTCTGAAGTAGGGCATACAAATTTAGGGGCAGGACGTGTGGTGTCTATGGACCTTGGTCAGATTGACTTAGAAATTGAAAATGGTTCTTTCTTCAAAAAGAAGGCGCTCTTGGACTTCATCCAGTCAGTTAAATCAAGCAAAGGAATAGCGCACATTATCGGGTTATTATCAGATGGTGGCGTTCATGGGCATATCGATCATCTGATCGCTTCTATGAAAGTTATTTCCGAGGCAAATTTAGAAGTAGCTTTGCACCTTATCACGGATGGACGTGATGTAGCCCCTGTCTCTGCTCTTAAATATGCAGGGAAATTATTAAAAGACATGCCAAATAATGTGACAATTTCGACCGTTATTGGAAGATATTACGCGTTGGACAGAGACAATCGGTGGGAAAGAGTAAGCCAAGCTTACAACGCAATTATCAAATCCGAATCTTTGAATGTTTGTAAGGATCTTCATGATGCTATCAAATCTGCATATAAAAACAATTTAACTGACGAATTCATTCCAGCAACTGTTATAAATGGTTATCGGGGAGTGAAAGATGGCGATGGTATATTTTGTTTAAATTTTCGCTCAGATCGCGCCAGAGAAATATTAAGCACAATCGGTGATCCTGACTTCGACGCATTTAGAATTAGTGAAAGACCACTGCTTTCTAGTTTGTTGGGGATGGTTGAGTACTCAGAAAAACATAATACCTTCATGAAAGTCTGTTACCCTAAAAAAAGCATAAAAAACACACTGGGAGAATGGGTAGCGAAGCATGGCAAAACCCAATTCCGTGTGGCAGAAACTGAAAAGTATCCACATGTTACTTTTTTTCTTAATGGGGGGGTGGAATTACCTTTTGAGGGTGAAACACGGAATATGCCGCCGTCTCCTAAGGTGGCAACTTATGATTTACAACCAGATATGGCAGCGGCAAAAGTTACTGAAAGCCTCATTGAAGCAATAGACGCTAAGATTGACCTTATCGTGGTTAACTACGCTAATCCAGACATGGTCGGGCATACTGGCAATCTTGATGCAGCAGTGAAGGCCTGTGAAGCAGTAGATGATGGGCTAGGTGAGCTAGTGACCGCAATTAAGAAAAATAATGGATGCATGGTCATCACAGCAGACCATGGAAATTGTGAGCTAATGATAGATCCAGAAACTAAAACAGAACATACATCCCATACAACCAATCTGGTACCATTTGCCATTTATGGAGCAGATGAGAATATTGAATTGAGGAAAGGGGGGCGCCTAGCAGATGTTGCCCCAACCATTCTATCTTTAATGGGATTAGACCAACCTCCTGAAATGACAGGAATTAGCATGATAGTGAAAAACCATTGCGAATAACGTTTACTGCTCTTGCTATCACTTTGAGCCTTGTCTTTACCCCAAAACTGCTCGCTAATGAAAGATTTCTTTTTCAAACGCAAACAATACTCAATGATTTAAATACTGCACGAAATGAGCTAAGTCTTGCCGACTCTTACAGAGAACGGGTCAAGGCTTTATCAAATTTGATACAAGAAACGGAAGAATCCCTAAGCGATTTAAGGTCTGCATATAGGACCATAAAGTTACAAAGTAAGAATCTAAACAAAGACATAATACTACAAAAAGAAAAAATATCAGAATTAGCTGGCGCACTCTTGGTCGTTGGGAGAGAACCACTTGGGTCAAAGCTATTGCACCCAGATGGTGCATTAAATGCTGCGCGATCCTCCTCGATTTTATCTGATATTTTAGAGGGGGTAAGGTCTGAAGCTAGAGATCTTGATAAAGATCTAGAGAAGCTGCGGCTATTAACAAATCTTGCTCAAAGGGCAGAACAAGAAATGCAACTATCCCTAAAAAGTATCCAGGCCGCCAGAGTTTCATTAATAAAAGCCGCATCTGATAGAGCTGACCTCCCAATACGTTTTATTGACGACCCCAAAAAAATCTCACTACTTTCAAAAAGCGCCAAATCATTAGGTGAGTTTGCAGTTGCAATAAATTCGTTGGAAAAAAAACTCATCATACCAGTAGAACCCATTAAAAAAGATTTTGAGGGTGCTTTAAATCTTCCAGTTGAGGGTGTAATTGCCCGAAAGTTTAAAGAAGAAGATGCTGCTGGAATAGTTCGGCCAGGTATAATCATCCGTACAAAAGATAATGAAATTGTTACTTCGCCTATTGTTTCAACTATCCTATATGCTGGCCCACTACTAGATTATGAAATGGTATCAATTTTAGAGCCTGACGAGGGGGTTTTATTGATATTTGCTGGCTTAGACCAAGTATTTGTTAAGCCAGGGCAAATAATTCCTAAATCCGGCCCTATTGGACTAATGGGAAGTCGGAACACAAATAGCAAAAATTTTATAACTGAAAAGGAATTGAATAGTGGAAGACTTTCACAATCCCTTTATATTGAAGTAAGAGTAAATGATAAACCCCAAGATCCGTTTGATTGGTTCGACCTCAATAAGGAATGATAACATGAAAAAGTATTTTTTAGCTGGAATTATGGGGTGTGCTTTGGGCGTTCTAGTTTCTGTAAAAGTAGCCGGACCGGTATTTGCACAAGATACGGAAACAAAAAAAGCAATATACGAACAGTTGGATCTATTTGGAGATATATTTGAGCGTATCAGATCTGAGTATGTTGAAGAAGTAAGCAGTAAAGATTTAATTGAAGCTGCCATTGATGGAATGCTTACCTCACTTGACCCACATTCGAGTTATCTATCTGCAGACGATGCTGCCAAAATGAAGGTTCAAACACGGGGTGAGTTCGGGGGTCTTGGAATAGAAGTAACCCAACAAGAAGGTTTTGTAAAAGTAGTATCCCCAATAGACGGCACTCCTGCTGACGCAGCTGGCATGGAGGCAGGCGATTTTATAACCCACGTTGATGGCCAAAGTTTGTTGGGGCTTACCTTGGATGAAGCAGTCGGAATGATGAGAGGGCCAGTAGGATCTGAAATTATAATTACAGTTGTAAGAGAAGGAGAAGATGAACCCTTCGATGTCTCTATAATACGCGATACAATCAAATTGACCGCAGTCAGAGCCAGAACTGAGGGGGACACAGTCGTACTAAGGATAACTACCTTCAACGATCAAACCTATCCTAATCTTGTCGATGGCTTAGAAAAACAGGTTGAAGAAGCTGGCGGGATGGAAAATATCAACGGGATAGTTCTTGATTTACGAAACAATCCAGGTGGACTGCTAAACCAAGCAATTCGAGTGACTGACGCCTTTTTAGAGAAAGGTGAAATTGTTTCCACACGAGGCAGATATAGTAGGGATAGTGAAAGATATAATGCCAAGGCTGGTGACCTGGCAAATGGGAAACCAATTGTTGTGTTAATTAACGGTGGATCAGCATCTGCATCAGAAATTGTTGCCGGCGCATTACAAGATCACCGAAGGGCAATTGTTGTAGGTACCCGTAGTTTTGGTAAAGGTTCTGTTCAAACAGTTATGCCTCTAAGAGGCGACGGTGCAATGAGACTTACAACCTCTCGCTATTACACTCCATCGGGAAGATCGATACAAGCACTGGGAGTATCACCAAATATTATAGTAGAGCAGCCAAGACGAAAAAATGTAGAAAAAGAGGACGAAGAAGTTAGGCGCAACCGCAGTGAAGCAGACCTCAGAGGTGCGCTTTCCAATGATAGCCTTTCAGAAGATGAAATCCAACAAATAGAGGCTGATAGGCTTAAAGCAGAGAATGCTGCTAAGCTTCGGGAAGACGATTATCAGTTAGCATATGCGATTGACATTTTAAGTGGTCTATCTGCTATTTCCACCCAGAATTAATGCATCCTAAATTTAAAAATCTCCCTTATCGATCTAACGTTGGTATTATGTTGATTAATGATGATGGGCATGTATTTGTTGGCCAAAGGTTAGACAATAATCAGAATGCATGGCAAATGCCACAGGGAGGCATTGATGGAGATGAAGATCCGCAATCCGCTGCATACAGGGAGCTTTTAGAAGAAACAGGTATTGAACAAGAGAATGTAAAATTTCTTGCCACGTCTTCAAAATGGCTCTTATATGATTTGCCAGAAGATTTAATTCCTAAGCTTTGGGACGGTAAATACAGAGGGCAGAAACAAAAATGGTTTTTGTTTAAATTTCTTGGAACAAACAGGGATATAAACATTTCCACTGAACACCCGGAGTTTTCAAGTTGGAAATGGATACCAAAAGAAAATTTATTAGAGGAAATAGTTCCTTTTAAAAAATCTGTTTATGAAAGTGTACTTCGGGAATTTGAACGAATTTAACTGGTCTTAAAATTTAAGTTTATGTTCCTCAAGTGCATGATAAAATGGTAGGGCTTTCCTTGAAATGTCTGTTTGAAGCGCGTCCAGACTTGGTAGGTCCTTCTCCTCCTCAGAGAAACCTTCGGATAAATGGACAGCGCCATACCAGTGCTTAGCCCACACTCCATCACTCTTATGCCCCCCTTTTGGCCAAGACAACATATCAGGGATAAAATCTAGACCAACTTCATTACATAAACATTCTAAAGCGGACCTTGGGTCTTTTCGAATATCAAAGCTATCAATGACTAGTGGCCTGTGGCCCATCTCGGAAACATAATTAAATAATTTAAGCTGCTGTTTAAAACCGATATCATCAATAGTGGCATTATTTAATTTTGCACCAAAACTTTTTATGACACGCGCAGGATGTCTAATCAGAAAGACATTTGTTACTTCGTTCATCCAGGTAAGATCAAAACCCTCTAACACATGCTGAGTCATATGTTTCTGATAGCGGTGCGATTTTACTTCATATTTTTTGTTTACCAAATCGTCTATGACACCCACAGGGTCTATTTGCTGAGAAGCAATTATTTCATCTCGCATTGGGTGATTTATACCAGTCTTATGCAAATACGCAGCATAAAATGGCTCATCAATAATATCAAAGTCGGGCCTGGCACCAAAAGCGTACATCATCGCTGTCGATAAATTTCTGGGCCCAGACCACATTGCAATTTGCATTAATTTGTAACTTTCTTAATAAGGTCTTTGTAAGCCTGCCTTAAAAAACTAGTTACTGGGCCCATGGTGCCGTCACCAATTACTCTGCCATCGATTTCGCCAACTGGGGTTTGAGCGCCAAAAGTACCTGTCAAAAATGCCTCATCGGCACTATAAGTTTCTGACAATGAAAAGTTTTTTTCATAAATTTCTATATTATTTTCTTTACATAAATCTATTACTTTTTGGCGAGTAATACCGTTCATGCAGTAATCGCCAGTACTAGTCCAAACCTGATCTCTGCGTATGATAAAAAAATTGCATGCATTAGTAGTGTTAACAAAACCGTTTACATCCAGCATTAACGCTTCGTCAGCACCAGCTTTTTCTGCAGCGATACAAGCCAATACACAATTAAGTTTTGAATGACTATTCAGTTTTGGATCTTGAGACATAGGTAAGCCTCTTATCTGCGGAACGCTAGCTAGTTTAATTGGCCTTGGTAGCTTAGGTTGTGAATGCTCTGCAATAATAACAAATGTGGGGCCTGATTGCGATAACGATGGATGCTGAAATGGACGGGTCTTAACTCCCCTTGTAACCATGAGCCTTGCATGAGCATCAGTATGCATCGAATTAGCATGTTGAACTTGGAAAAGAGCTTTTTCTACGCCTTCTCGATCAAGCCCAATATCTAAATCAATTGCTCGAGCCGCTTCAAAAAGACGGTCGAGATGTTCATCGATGAAAGTCCATTGCCCATTATGCAGCCTCAATCCTTCCCAAATGCCATCTCCAAGCATAAATCCACTATCATAGACACTTACTACTGCGTCTGATTTTGCAACAATCTCACCATTTAGATAAATTTTAAGATCCTCATTTCTTAAATCCTCTTTGGCTTGATGGGTACTTACATGCGTTGACATTATGCTCTTTCAATAATTTTCAGTTGGTCTCGTATTAGTGACTCAAAAACCGTAAACATGAAATATAAAATTTATTTTAATAGACTAAGCTGATTTTAAATCTAAGTGAATTTCAAACAGTGTTTTAATAATCTAGGGCTTGCGATTTTGTCAAAAATTCTATTCAAAACTTTTCTTCTATTTTTGACTGTTACATTAACCTCCAACATACTGCATGCAGCAACAGATAAAATTGTAGTTGCCGGTGGTTGTTTTTGGTGTGTTGAGGCAGATTTCGAAAGCCTTGACGGAGTTAAGGAGGCAATATCCGGCTACACGGGAGGAACAATAGAAAACCCTTCTTATAAAGAAGTTGTTCGGGGTGGCACTGGCCATTATGAGGCAGTTGAGATTGAGTATGATCCTGCCATAATTTCATTAGATAGTATATTATATATTTTTTTGAGATCTGTTGATGTGACTGACGATGGAGGCCAATTTTGTGACCGTGGTGAAAGTTACAGAACGGCTATATTTATAGATAACAAACTGCAAAACGAAAAAGCAAAGGTTGCTCTTAAGGAAGCCCAGAAAGAGCTTAATCGAAAAATTGTAACGCCAATAATTAAGTTAGAAAAGTTTTATATCGCCGAAGATTATCATCAAGATTATTACAAAGGAGAAAATATTATTCTCACCAGATATGGGCCAAGAAAACAATCTAGTGCCTATAAACTCTATCGAAAATCTTGTCGAAGGGACGATACAGTAAAAAAGCTATGGGGCTCTTCAGCGCAATTTACCAAATAATCTGTACTTTTGTAATAAATTAAATTTCAACTTGGGTGGGTGCCAACTTTGCAAGACGCTAGTACAGCCATATTTAATATATCCGTAGCGGTCGAAGCTGTAGAGCAAATTTGAATTGATTTATCAATACCTGTTAGAATCGGGCCAATCACCGTTGCGCCTGCCATCTCTTGCATTAACTTAACAGATATACTAGCTGAGTGGCGTGCCGGCACAACCAATATATTGGCAGGACCTGTTAATCTACAAAAGGGATAAGCTTCCATTGCCTTCATATTCAGGGCAACATCTGCTGTCATTTCACCTTCATACTCAAAATTAACCGATCGAGCATCAAGCTCTGACGGTGCAAGATACATTTTTTCAGCCCGCTCTGATACTGGATGTCCAAATGTTGAGAAGCTGACAAATGCGACCCTAGGCTCTAAACCCAGTTGTCGAGCTACTACTGCTGCATTTTCTGCAATATCGGCTAAATCTTTTTCATTTGGCCACTCTTGCACCAAAGTATCACTTATTAATATTATTCTACCTTTGTGGATTAATGCGGTCACTCCTGTAACACCATTATCGGCATTTGCATCAAATACGTGATTAATTCTATCAAGAACAATCGCCGATTTTCGAGTCACGCCAGTTACCAGTCCGTCACCATGACCGTGGGCCAACATTAATGCTGCAAAAACATGTCTGTCCCTTGAGGCAATTCTGTGGACATCTGCAGGATCGAAGCCTTTTCGCTTTAGGCGATCATATAGAAAGTCCTTGTAGGTATCCAAGTGCTCAGTTTTTGCAGCATTCACAACCTCCAGTTCTTTTATCGCATCAACTAAGCCTAATTCATCAAGCTTAGAGCGAACATCATCATCTCGTCCAATTACGAGAGACTTACCGAGACCGCTGCGTTGATAAGTTACCGCGGCTTTAAGGACTCTTGGATCATCACCCTCTGCAAAAATCATGGTAGCTTGGTTTGATCTCGCCCTCACGTGCAGACCCTGTAAGATAGAAGCAGTTGGGTCCATTCTGGACTTGAGCGATAGTTCATAATTGGGGAGGTCTATTATTGGACGCCTAGCAGCTCCTGTATGCATTCCTGCTTTAGCAACAGCTGGCGGAACTCGAAAAATTAAACGGGGATCGAAAGGTGTAGGTATAATATAGTCCCTGCCAAATTTTAGTTCCCGCCCATACGCCACCGCGACCTCATCGGGAACATCTTCGCGGGCAAGTTCGGCTAGAGCAGTAGCACATGCTATTTTCATCTCTTCATTAATTGCTCTGGCATGGATGTCTAAAGCTCCTCTAAACAAATATGGAAATCCCAATACGTTGTTAACTTGATTGGGATAGTCACTTCTTCCAGTAGCCACAATTGCATCGATACGCACCTCATGTGCTTCTTCTGGAGTTATTTCAGGATCAGGATTAGCCATCGCAAATATTACTGGGTCTTTTGCCATGGTTTTAAGCATTTCTTTAGTAACTGCTCCCTTTACAGAAACACCAATAAACACATCTGCCCCATCTAAGGCCTCCGCTAGTGTCCTTGCTTTTGTCTTTGCTGCATGGGCTGACTTCCACTGGTTCATACCTTTAGTACGACCCTGGAAAATTACCCCGTTTGTGTCACACACTATGCAGTTTTCATGACGAGCCCCCATAAACTTTAGAAGCTCGATACAAGCTATACCGGCCGCACCTGCACCATTCAAAACAATCTTCACGTTTTCAATCTTCTTTTCCGATAGATACAAGGCATTTATTAATCCAGCCGCACAAATTACTGCTGTTCCATGCTGATCGTCGTGAAAAACAGGTATATCCATTTCTTCTTTTAGACGCTGCTCAATTATAAAGCACTCTGGCGCCCTTATATCTTCGAGGTTGATGCCTCCAAAGGTCGGCCCCATCAATTTTACTGCTTGGCAAAATTCCTCAGGATCCTCTGTGTCTAATTCAATATCAATTGAATTAACATCTGCGAACCTTTTAAAAAGAACTGATTTTCCTTCCATGACCGGTTTGCTTCCAAGCGCTCCAAGGTTTCCTAATCCTAAAACCGCTGTCCCATTTGATATTACTGCCACCAAGTTTCCCTTGTTTGTATAATCATACGCTAACTCTGGATTTTCAGAAATTTCCGAACAAGGCACGGCAACCCCTGGAGAGTATGCAAGCGATAAATCTCGCTGAGTTGCCATAGGAACTGTTGCATTAACTTCCCATTTTCCAGGCACTGGTTCCATATGAAACGCGAGCGCTTCGTCTCTAGTAAACTTTGTATTTTTCATTAGTAAAATCCCGAGGTGTAACGTAACTGTACTACCATGCTTCTGGAGCTACAATAATTTGTTTTATGTTTAGTTTTCTCGAATAATCTAATAAGCTTAGGGGCTAATGAACGGTAAGGAGATATTCGTGACACCTATGATGGCTCAGTATCTGGAGATAAAAGGTCAGTATCCTGATTCACTGCTATTCTACAGGATGGGCGATTTTTACGAATTATTTTTTGATGACGCTGTAACGGCATCCAACGTTTTAGATATAGCCCTCACAAAAAGGGGCAAGCTCAACGAAATTGATATTCCAATGTGCGGAGTGCCTCATCACTCCTCTGAAAGCTACTTACTAACCTTGATTAAATCAGGTCATAAAGTGGCAGTATGTGAGCAATTAGAGAGCCCGCTAGAAGCAAAGAAAAGGGGCTCAAAATCAGTAGTTAAACGCGATGTGGTACGATTAGTAACCCCCGGTACGTTAACAGAAGATAGCCTTTTAGAAGCAAGGTCCCATAATTTTTTAGCCGCATATTCATTGGTAAGAGACGAGCACAGCCTTGCCTGGGTGGATATTTCCACAGGCCTAATGAGTGTTTTGTCTTTAAATAAGGTTGAAGATTTTCTTACTGAATTAGCACGGTTAACACCTTCTGAAGTCCTGATAGTCGATAATACAAGCTATGATGTTTTCGATGCTATAGAGGAAAGCGGTGCAATAGTAACTCAACGTGGCAAATCTACATTTGATAGTGCTTCTGGGGAAGAAAGATTAAAAACACTCTTCTCAGTTGCTTCTTTGGAAGCCTTTGGAAGCTTTAGCCGAGCGCAAATGTCAGCACTGGGCGCAATAGCTGAATACTTGGACGCTACTCAGAAAGGTAAGTTGCCAATTTTAAGACCACCCGTAATTGAATTAAAAGAAAACAATATGCGGATAGACACTGCAACAAGACGAAATCTCGAATTAACAAAATCGATTAATACAGGAACAAAGCATGGGTCTCTACTTGGAACTATTGATCGCACGGTAACAGCTGCGGGCGGTAGACTTTTAGAACGGCGTATATCATCTCCAAGTATGGATATAAGTTTAATTGAAAATAGACATAAGTCGCTTGAGTTTTTTCACGAAAATATTGATCTTAGCGATGACCTTATGGGGTTCCTAAAAAGTGTTCCTGATCTTGAACGTGCCCTCTCAAGGGTATCACTAGATCGAGCAGGTCCTAGGGACTTGGCAAATATTTGTAAGGGCTTAACTCAAGGAAAAGAAATAGCTCAGATATTTCTGAACCAAGACCTACCAAGTGAAATAAGAAGATCAATCGCCAAACTTACAGGTCATCAAGAAATCACCTTAACACTTGAAAAGGCAATAGTCCCTGAACCACCACTATTGGTGCGTGATGGTGGCTTTGTTGCAGAAAAATTCAACCCAGATCTAGATGAAACCAGAAAACTGAAAAAGGATGGCGCCAAAATAATTGCTGAAATGCAGAGAGATTTAATAGAGCTAACTAACATTCAATCTCTCAAAATTAAGTTTAACAATGTTCTTGGTTATTTCATAGAAACTACTGTTAAAAACGCAGAAAAGCTTCAGAGCAGCGCAATATCTGATAATTTTATTCACCGGCAAACCACCGCTAATCAAATGCGCTTTACAACAATAGATCTGTCAGAAACAGAAACCAAAATCATAAATGCAAATGCGAGAGCTCTTGAAATAGAAAAACGTGTTTTTAACGAATTAAGCCAATTAATAATCCATAATTTTGAGCAAATATCTACCGCCGCTCAGGCTTTAGCGGAACTCGATCTTACTAACAGTTTGGCAAGGTTGGCGCGTCAAGAAGAATGGTGCAAGCCAACTGTAGACGACTCAAGGGCCTTTGAAATACAAAGTGGGCGACATGCAGTAGTTGAGAAAGCTCTAAAAAATAACGGGAACGGTTTCATCCCGAATGATTGTAAGCTAAATGATGGGTCTATTTGGTTGGTTACTGGGCCTAATATGGCAGGTAAATCAACCTTTCTTCGGCAGAATGCTTTAATAAGCATTTTGGCACAAATGGGATCATTTGTTCCTGCTAAAAGTGCCCATATTGGTATCGTAAGTCAGTTATTTAGCAGGGTTGGGGCATCTGATGACCTTGCTAGAGGCCGTTCAACATTCATGGTTGAAATGGTTGAGACTGCTGCAATCTTAAACCAAGCAGACGATCGAGCATTAGTTATTTTAGACGAGGTTGGCCGGGGTACTGCAACATATGATGGATTAGCAATTGCGTGGTCAACTTTGGAACATCTCCATGAAGTTAATAAGTCTAGATCTCTTTTTGCTACACATTATCATGAAATGACAACCCTTGCGGACAAATTAAAGAGGGTCGAAAATGCTACAGTTTCAGTAAAAGAGTGGAACAATGAGGTTATTTTTTTGCATGAAGTACGTAAAGGAGCGGCTGATCGGTCTTATGGCATTCAGGTTGCAAAACTAGCCGGCCTACCAGCAGTGGTTTTAGAAAGAGCAAAAATCATCCTAAATGAGCTTGAAACAAAAGATATAGAGAAGGGTCCTGGAACAAAGCTCCTTGGGGAGGATTTGCCTTTGTTTTCCCAAAACCTGACAGACAAGACTAGTAATCAATCTAATAGAAATAGCGAATTATCAGAAAAAATAGAAAGCATTTACCCAGATCAGATATCACCTAATGAAGCGTTGCAGCTGTTATACAAATTAAAAGAGATTTCAAATAAAAATTAATCTTACAGAGATATTTTTTAGCCATCTGTAGATGAAGATACCCCAACCTTAGCAGGCCTTAAAAGTCTGTCATGAAGCATAAATCCTTCTGCGGATACTTGTATAATATCACCCGCTTTTGTTTCAGGCAGAGGCGCCTCAAACATTGCCTCATGAAGTTTTGGATCGAATTTATCGCCAACGTCTGGGGATATCAAAGTGATACCATGCTTCGTGAAAACACTAAGTAGTTCCCGCATTGTTAATTCAACCCCCTCTATTAAACCCGAAGCAGCTGACCGCTGCTCATCTGTAACAGCATCGACTGCTCTCTTTAGATTGTCATATACCGGAAGCAAATCTCTTGCTAACTTTGAGCCACCATAATTTTCAGCTTCACGACGGTCTTTATCAGCGCGTTTTCTTGCATTTTCTGCATCTGCTAGGGCGCGAACAAAACGATCCCTAAATTCATCTCTCTCATTCTTAATGAGCTCTAATTCATCTAACCGATCTGCTTCTTCGTTAATATCGATCATTTCTACTTCTGCTTCTTCTGAAGCAGCAGCATCAATATCATCTAAAAATTCTTCTTCTTTTTGCTCTGCCATATTTTACCTCTAACTATGATCGGTAATTAATTTTCCGACCAGCTGCGCCGTATAATCCACAATCGGCACGATGCGGCCATAGTTTAACCTAGTTGGTCCAATCACACCAACTGCACCGATAACCTTTTTATCAGAATTCATATAGGGAGAAACAACTAAAGATGAACCCGAAAGTGAAAAAAGTTTATTTTCTGAGCCTATAAAGATACGAACACCATCACTTTGTTCGGTTAGGTCGAGAAATTCTGCTATGTCTTGCTTTCTCTCTAAGTCATTAAATAGGAGCCGGATACGCTCAAGCTCCTCTTCTTCTGCTTCATTTTCTAAGAGATTCGCTCTACCTCTAACTATTAATCTTTCTTGTCGCTCGCCTTTAGCTTCCCAAAATACAATTCCATTTTCAACAAGTTCTGCTGCCAAACTATCCAACTCTTGCCGTCTGATGGAGATCTCTTTTTGAATAATTTCCTTAGCTTGTGATAAAGTCCGGCCTTGCATTATAGAGTTTAAAAAATTTGCTGCTTCTTTTAAAGAACTAGGGGTTTGACCTAGTGGAGGCTGGAAAAGTCTATTCTCTACATGACCATTTGAAAAGACTAGTACAACAAGTGCTCGATCGTGCGCTAATGATACAAACTCTACGTGCTCTATTTCAGATTCCTGCTTAGGACTTAAAACGAGGGAAGCCCCCTGTGTTATACCAGAAAGTGCCGAACCAATTTTATCCAAGGTTGCAGAGATATCTTTAGGGTTTTCATTGATGGTTCCATCAAGCTTTTCTCTATCATTAATCGCTAATCCATCTACCTCAAGAAGCCCATCCACAAACATCCTTAAGCCCATCTGAGTGGGTATTCTACCCGAGCTAACATGTGGGCTATCAAGTAAACCAAGATATTCCAAGTCTTGCATAACGTTTCTAACGGTGGCCGCACTCAAATTTTCGCTTAAGCTGCGTGTTAAAGTTCTTGAGCCTACAGGCTCACCACTCTGCAAGTATCCCTCAACAACACGCTGGAAAACCTCTCTTGAGCGATCATTCATTTCAGTTAAGATATTATTCAACTTAGTCATAAATATTCCTTACTAACTAATTAAAGTAACGATAGGGAAAAGGTCAATCGGGGTTGCAAAATACCTTAAAGCAAATGTA
>CACDPV010000023.1 GCA_902554885.1 Paracoccaceae bacterium | reverse complement strand
AGTTCAATTAAGCGAATTTCGCCTGAATTTCGTCAGAAATATTTTGCGGCACCGGATCATAGTGATCAAACTGCATTGTGAAGTTTGCTCGACCTGACGACATCGAGCGCAAATTATTAATATAACCAAACATGTTTGCCAGCGGGACAAAACAATTAATTGCAACTGCGTTGCCTCGAGGCTCTTGACCAGTAACCTGACCTCTTCGTGAAGTAAGATCACCAATTATTCCACCTGTATATTCCTCAGGAGTTATAACTTCGACCTTCATAACCGGCTCAAGTAATTTAGCACCAGCCTTTTTCATGCCCTCACGCATACCCATTCTCGCCGCAATTTCAAACGCTAAAACGGAAGAGTCTACATCATGAAACTTTCCATCAATTAATGACACCTTAAAGTCAATAACCGGAAATCCTGCTAATGGACCGCTATCCATTACAGAATTAATACCCTTTTCGACACCAGGAATGTACTCTTTAGGAACAGCTCCGCCAACGATACGGCTTTCAAATGAATATCCCTCACCTGGATCAGTGGGGGTTATTATCATTTTTACCTCAGCAAACTGACCAGACCCACCCGATTGTTTTTTGTGCGTGTATGTATGCTCAACCTCGTGCGAAATAGTCTCTCTGTAAGCAACCTGTGGAGCACCAATATTAGCTTCCACTTTAAATTCACGCTTTAACCGATCGACCAAAATATCAAGATGAAGTTCACCCATGCCCTTCATTATTGTTTGGCCAGATTCCATGTCAGTCTCAACTCTGAAAGATGGATCTTCAGCTGCAAGCCTAGCAAGACCCTGAGACATTTTTTCCTGATCACCTTTAGTCTTTGGCTCGACAGCGATCTCGATTACTGGCTCAGGAAAAGTCATTGTCTCTAAGACTACAGACTCTTTCGCATCACACATAGTATCACCAGTGGTTGTATCCTTAAGCCCAGCCAAGGCTATTATGTCGCCAGCAAAAGCCTCTTCAATTTCTTCCCTATTAATTGAATGCATCATCATCATTCGCCCAATACGTTCTTTTTTCGACTTTGTAGAATTAAGAACAGTGTCGCCCTTATTTAAAACTCCCGAATAAACCCGAGTAAATGTAAGGGACCCAACAAATGGATCGTTCATTATTTTAAAAGCAAGCCCAGAGAATGGCATATTATCATCAGCGCGACGCGCAATGGTGCGCTCTTCAGCATCATCTCCAGGCGCAAAACCCATGTAGTCGACGACATCTAGCGGACTTGGCAAATAATCAATAACAGCATTTAATAAGGGCTGAACCCCCTTATTCTTGAATGCAGAACCGCCCAATACAGGGACAAATGTTAAGCTGAGTGTCCCTTTGCGCAGTAAGTCTCTCAACGTCGCAACATCCGGCTCATCTCCCTCAAGGTAGGCCATCATAGCGTCATCGTCCATTTCGACAGCAGCCTCGATCATTTTAGAACGCCACTCTTCCGCCATGCCTTTTAGTTCAGAACGGACCTCTGACTGCACCCAGGAAGCACCCAGATCCTCTCCTTGCCAAAGCCATTCTTTCATTGTAACCAAATCAACCAAACCCTCAAGTTCAGTTTCTGCACCAATTGGGATCCCTACAGGCACAGCACGTGCACCAGTGCGATCTTCGATCATATTAACGCAATTGAAAAAATCTGCACCAATCTTGTCCATTTTATTCACGAAAACGATGCGTGGAACTTTATACCTATCAGCTTGACGCCATACTGTTTCAGTCTGTGGCTCGACCCCTGCGTTTGCGTCTAAAACACATACGGCACCATCTAAAACCGCCAAAGACCGCTCAACTTCAATTGTAAAATCTACGTGTCCGGGAGTATCGATTATGTTTAATCGATGCTTTGGAGTATCTGCTTGCTCTCCATCTTCAGTGCGCTCCCAGAAAGTTGTAGTGGCAGCTGAAGTAATTGTTATACCTCGCTCCTGCTCCTGCTCCATCCAATCCATGGTCGCAGCGCCATCATGTACCTCACCGATGTTATGAGACTTTCCGGTATAATATAGAATTCTCTCAGAGCATGTTGTTTTACCAGCATCAATGTGAGCCATGATACCAAAATTACGATATAATTCTAATGGATATTCTCTTGCCATTTTTAAAGCCTCTACTTTTACCAGCGGTAATGGCTAAATGCCTTGTTTGCATCAGCCATTTTATGCGTATCTTCACGTTTCTTTACTGCAGAACCCCTTGAGTTAACCGCATCCATAAGCTCACCGGCCAAACGTTCTTCCATTGTGTTTTCATTACGACCGCGGCTTGCAGAAATTAACCATCTAATTGCGAGAGCTTCTCGGCGCTCGGGGCGCACCTCTACAGGCACTTGGTAAGTAGCGCCACCTACCCGCCTCGACCTAACTTCTACTGTAGGCTTGATATTATCCAAGGCTTCATGAAATACCTCAACCGGTGCACGTTTAAGCTTCCCTTCAACGCGATCAAGGGCATTATAAACAATTTTCTCAGCAATAGACTTTTTACCATCAACCATGAGATTGTTCATGAATTTACTGAGAACGCGATCTCCAAATTTTGCATCTGGAAGAATTTCCCGTTTTTCAGCCGCGTGACGTCGAGACATATTCTATTCCCCCTATTTAGGCCGTTTAGCGCCGTATTTCGAACGACGTTGCTTTCTATCTTTTACGCCTTGAGTATCTAGCACTCCACGTAAAATGTGATAACGCACCCCGGGCAAATCTTTGACTCGGCCACCTCTTATCAAAACGACTGAGTGCTCTTGAAGGTTATGTTTTTCACCGGGAATATATGAAATTACTTCGTAGCCATTAGTTAACCTCACTTTTGCCACTTTTCGCATGGCTGAGTTTGGTTTCTTGGGCGTGGTTGTGTAAACTCTTGTGCATACACCTCTCTTTTGAGGGCACTGCTCCAAGTGCATAGACTTAGAACGCTTTATCTTTGGCTGCCGTGGTTTACGTATCAGCTGTTGTATTGTAGGCATTCAGGCATTCCCCGTTTGGCTCTAACATTTTATTTTGCACCAAGCATAAGCCAAGTGCGACGAATTTTTCGCGTTTTATGTTTCCACAAACGCAAAAGCCGCTTTTGCTCTCTTTCTGACGAGAACTAAGCGGTAGGTTTCCAGAGGATCGAGGCTCTACCCGGATCTTGACCACTAGATATATGAATTCGAACTGATATAATCTGTTCGATTTACGCGTGCGTATATGAGGAGTCGATTAATTTGTCAACAGTGGGTATTTTATTATTATCAAATAATAAATGTCATATAAACAGAGAGTTATAATAAATAAGGTTTAGTCCACACAATTAATCAAAAAGACCCTAAAAGAAATACTCAATACTTTAAAATATAAACGCTCACACGAACACTAAAGTAAAAGCCCACAGAAAGACTGCGGGTTTTTACTAGATACTAATTCACTTACTCTGCATCTGATGTAACAACTTCTTCAGTAGATGGAGCTTCCAACTGAGCCGCTGCATTTTCTTCCTCAATTCTGGCATCGATCACTACTTTGTCTCGCGCACTGGCTATACGTCGTACTCTCAATGCTGCACCACCAGTTCCAGCAGGTATCAACCTTCCAACAATGACGTTCTCTTTCAAACCAACCAACTTATCCCTTTTACCCTGCACTGAAGCCTCTGTCAGTACACGAGTGGTCTCCTGGAAAGAAGCCGCAGAAATAAATGACCGAGTTTGCAAAGATGCTTTAGTAATACCCAATAAAATAGGCTCACCCTGTGCTGGTCTTCCACCCTTGGCTAAAGACTTCTCATTAGCATCGTCAAATTCGGCTTTATCAACGTGCTCTCCTTTGAGTAACGTGGTGTCACCACTATCAGATATCTCCCATTTTTGTAGCATCTGGCGAACAATGACCTCAACGTGTTTGTCATTTATTTTAACACCCTGCAAACGATAAACATCTTGAACCTCATCAATCATATAATTTGCAAGAGCTTCAATACCCATGATTGCCAAAATATCGTGAGGGGCAGGATTTCCATCCATAATATAGTCGCCCTTTTGAACAAAATCACCTTCAACTACCGGAATATGCTTACCTTTAGGGACCATATATTCCACCGGCTCCAGCGTTTCATCAGCTGGCTCAATTGTAATGCGCCTTTTATTTTTATAATCACGCCCAAACCGAACATAGCCGTCGATCTCAGCAATAATAGCATGATCTTTCGGACGCCTCGCCTCAAACAACTCGGCAACTCGGGGCAAACCTCCTGTAATATCCTTGGTTTTAGCACCTTCCCGCGGAATTCGAGCGATAACATCACCGGCTTTTATTTCTGAACCATCTTCAATAGACAAGATAGCGTCTACCGACATTGGATAGGTTATAGGATTATCAGCGTCATTGCGAACAGGTTCACCATCCTTATCAACTAATATAATTTCTGGTTTCAAATCATTGCCTTTAGGAGCAGCTCGCCAATCAACAACAATTTTCTGCGTCATTCCAGTAGCGTCATCAGTCTCCTCTCTCACTGCAATACCGTTTACCAAGTCGACTAATTTGGCACTTCCAGCTTTTTCAGCGATAATTGGAAGAGTGTATGGATCCCACTCAAATAACTTATCACCGCGTGACACCTTTGACCCTTCTTTTATGAAAACTTTTGAGCCATAGCCTAGCTTATGACTTGCTCGTTCATTTCCCTGTTCGTCAACAATTCGCAACTTCATATTTCGCCCAACAACCAACGTTTCGCCAGATGAATTCTTTAATGTCATTGGGTTTTCGTAAGATATAATACCATCCTGGCTTGCCTCTAGAAATGATTGCTGACCACCTTGAGCGACTCCACCAATGTGGAAAGTTCTCATCGTAAGCTGAGTACCTGGCTCACCAATAGATTGCGCTGCTATGATACCTACTGCTTCTCCGACGTTAACTTTAGTTCCTCTAGCAAGATCGCGCCCATAGCAATTTGCGCACACACCCTCTTCTGCCTCACAGGTAAGTGGACTTCTTATACGAGCTGATTGCAATCCACACTCATCAATACGGTCGGCCATAAGCTCATCGACCATATCGCCCTTAGAAGTTATCACTTCTCCATTCTCAGGGTTACAAATATCTTCAGCAGCGATACGACCCAAAACACGCTCTGCGAGAGAAGCAACTATTTCCCCATCATTTACTGCTGGCTCAGCCGTGATGGAATTTTCTGTTCCACAGTCCTGCATGCGTACAATGCAATCCTGCGCCACATCCACTAAACGACGTGTTAGGTACCCAGAGTTCGCCGTTTTTAAAGCAGTATCTGATAACCCTTTCCTTGCTCCATGGGTAGAGTTAAAATACTCCAAAACAGTGAGCCCTTCTTTAAAGTTGGAGATGATAGGCGTCTCGATAATATCGCCATTTGGTTTAGCCATGAGACCACGCATCCCTCCCAACTGCTTCATCTGGGTAACTGAACCACGGGCGCCTGAATGTGCCATCATATAAACTGAATTTGGTTCAGCTTCCGCTCCTTCCTCATCACGAGTACCAGAAGAAATTGTTCCCATCATCGCATCAGTAACTTTATCATTACATTTTGACCATGCATCTACTACTTTATTGTATTTTTCACCCTGAGTAATCAGGCCATCCATATACTGCTGCTCAAAATCTTTTACCTGGCTTCTAGTCTCATCAACAAGGCCCCACTTATCATCTGGAATAACCATATCGTCTTTACCAAATGAGATGCCGGCCCTAAACGCCTCTTTGAAACCCATTCCCATAATTTGATCACAAAAAATTACAGACTCTTTTTGACCACAATATCTGTAAACAGTGTCGATAACACTTTGCACATCCTTCTTTCGCAACAATTTGTTAACTAAATCGAATGGTGCTTTTGCATTTTTTGGAAGTAATGAACCTATTCTCACACGGCCAGGTGTAGTATCAAACCGTTTGAAAATTTCATTTCCTTCTTCATCAATTTGGCCAATTCTAGCTTGTATCTTGGCATGAAGATGTACCGTTTCAGTATCTAAAGCATACTGTACTTCTTCTATTGAGCTAAAAGACATCCCTTCGCCTTTCATACCCTCGCGCTCTATTGTTGTATAATACAGGCCAAGTATCATATCTTGGGACGGAACTATAATGGGAGCTCCGTTAGCTGGCGACAAGACGTTATTTGTCGACATCATTAAGACTCTAGCTTCCAGCTGCGCCTCAAGGCTTAACGGCACATGCACAGCCATTTGATCACCATCAAAATCAGCGTTAAAGGCTGCGCATACGAGAGGGTGGAGCTGAATAGCTTTTCCTTCTATTAGAACTGGCTCGAAAGCTTGAATGCCGAGCCTGTGAAGCGTAGGAGCCCTGTTGAGCATAACTGGGTGCTCGCGAATTACTTCATCAAGGATATCCCAAACCTCCGGTCGCTCTTTCTCTACTAACTTTTTTGCTTGCTTAACTGTTGAAGAAAGCCCCTTAGCCTCAAGTCTGGAATAAATAAATGGCTTGAAGAGCTCTAGGGCCATTTTCTTCGGCAACCCACACTGATGCAGCTTTAGCTCAGGCCCAGTAACGATTACTGAACGACCAGAAAAATCAACACGCTTACCCAAAAGGTTTTGCCTGAAACGTCCCTGCTTACCCTTCAGCATATCCGATAACGATTTCAATGGACGCTTGTTCGTCCCAGTAATTACTCGCCCCCTTCGACCATTATCAAAAAGTGCATCTACAGACTCTTGAAGCATCCGCTTTTCGTTGCGAACAATGATATCTGGAGCTCTTAATTCTATCAAACGCTTCAAACGATTGTTTCTGTTTATCACTCTGCGATAAAGATCGTTAAGATCCGATGTAGCAAATCGACCGCCATCTAATGGTACTAAAGGTCTCAACTCTGGTGGGATAACTGGTACGACTGTCAGAATCATCCACTCAGGGCGATTTCCGGACTCAAGAAAACTTTCAACAACTTTTAATCGCTTAATAATTTTCTTTGGTTTTAATTCACCAGTTGCTTCTTTAAGCTCTTCTCTTAGGCGGTCTGCTTCTGCCTCCAGATCAATTACAGCAAGCATCTCACGGATAGCCTCAGCACCAATGTTTGCAGTAAAAGCATCTATACCATAAGTATCCTGAGCATCCATAAATTCTTCCTCTGAAAGCATTTGCCCATAGGAAAGATCTGTAAGACCAGGTTCTATCACTACATAATTTTCAAAGTATAGAACGCGCTCAAGATCACGTAGTGTCATATCAAGCATTAAACCTATCCGAGACGGAAGAGACTTTAGAAACCAAATATGAGCAACCGGAGAGGCTAGCTCTATGTGTCCCATCCTTTCACGTCGCACCTTCTGCAAAGTCACTTCGACGCCACATTTCTCGCACACAACACCCCTATATTTCATACGCTTATATTTACCACAAAGACATTCGTAATCTTTAGTCGGGCCAAATATTCTAGCGCAAAACAAACCGTCACGTTCGGGCTTAAAAGTTCTGTAGTTTATGGTCTCTGGCTTTTTGATCTCACCATATGACCACGAAAGTATTCTCTCAGGAGAAGCTAAAGACACTTTTATCTCATCAAAGACCTTGGGAGAAGCAAGGGGGTTAAAAGGATTATTTGTAAGTTCTTGGTTCATTTTCATACCTCGATATCTGCAATAGGATTAAATTAAATAAAGCTACTTGCTTTAATCGTCCTCCTTTGCATCAAGAAGTTCCATGTTAAGGCCCAATCCACGAACCTCTTTAACAAGCACGTTAAATGACTCGGGAACCCCAGCCTCAAAATTATCTTCGCCTTTAACGATAGACTCATAGACTTTAGTACGGCCAGCCACATCGTCGGACTTTACAGTCAGCATTTCCTGCAAAGTATAGGCAGCACCGTAAGCCTCAAGAGCCCAAACTTCCATCTCTCCAAAGCGTTGTCCGCCAAATTGAGCTTTACCACCTAACGGTTGTTGCGTGACTAGAGAATATGGACCGGTGGAACGAGCATGGATTTTGTCATCCACAAGATGATGAAGCTTAAGAAGATACTTAATTCCAACCGTAATAGGCCTGCTAAACTGTTCGCCTGTTCGCCCGTCATAAAGAATAGATTGACCTGACTGGTCAAATCCTGCTCTCTTCAAAGCATCATCCACGTCACCTTCTTTTGCGCCATCGAAAACTGGAGTAGCAATGGGGACCCCCCGAGAAACATTCCCTGCAGCCTCTAGCAATGACTCGTCATCAATATCACTTAACCCTTCATCATAAACATCTTGCCCGTAAGCTATCCGCATAGCCTCTTTTACCGGCGTTAAATCACCCGTTCTCCCATAATCTTGAATGGCATCATCAATTTGGAGGCCTAAACCTCTCGCAGCCCAACCCATATGAGTCTCCAAAATCTGACCCACGTTCATTCGAGAAGGAACACCGAGAGGATTTAAACAAAAGTCAACTGGAGTTCCATCCTCAAGAAAAGGCATATCTTCCATTGGCACAACCTTGGATATCACACCTTTGTTTCCGTGTCGCCCTGCCATTTTATCACCCGGCTGAAGCTTGCGTTTTACAGCTATGAATACCTTAACCATTTTCATAACGCCCGGGGGCAAATCATCTCCACGACGAACTTTTTCTACCTTGTCGTCGAAACGAGCGTCAAGTGCACGTTTTTGAGCGTCGTACTGCTCATTCAAGGCCTCAACAATTTGAGCATCTTTTTCTTCTGAAAGAGCAAGTTGCCACCATTGGCCTTTTGTTAATGAGCCCAGCAGCTCATCATCAATTTTCGTATTGGGCTTCACACCCTTGGGACCTTTAACGACTTTTTTTCCTGCCAGGGTATTTTTTAACCTAGCATAAATATTGCGATCCAATATTGCTAATTCGTCATCTCGGTCTCTGGCCAAGCGCTCAACTTCTTCTCGCTCAATCTGAAGTGCCCTCTCGTCTTTTTCGACCCCGTGCCTATTGAAAACTCGCACTTCTACCACAGTTCCATAGTCCCCAGGCTTTACCCGCATAGAGGTGTCTCTCACATCCGATGCTTTTTCACCAAATATCGCTCTTAGCAGCTTTTCCTCTGGTGTCATGGGACTTTCACCCTTAGGAGTTATTTTGCCAACCAAAATATCACCAGGCTCAACATCCGCACCGATATACACTATTCCAGCCTCATCCAGATTCCTAAGAGCCTCTTCACCCACGTTAGGGATATCTCGAGTTATTTCCTCTGGCCCTAACTTGGTATCACGTGCAGCAACCTCAAACTCCTCGATGTGCACTGATGTGAACACGTCATCTCTGGCGACGCGTTCAGAAATAAGAATTGAGTCCTCGTAATTGTATCCATTCCAGGGCATAAATGCCACGACTACGTTCTTGCCAAGAGCTAATTCACCTAAATCAGTTGAAGGCCCATCTGCAATTACTTCCCCTTTTCCAACTGTTTGCCCGACCTTGACTAACGGGCGCTGATTAATACAGGTATTCTGGTTAGACCTTTGAAATTTTCTTAGTCGATAGATATCAACCCCAGCGTCACCCAATTCAAGATCTTCGGTTGCCCTTATAACTATACGCTGAGCATCAACTTGGTCGATAACGCCTGCACGCTTTGCCATAATAGCAGCACCCGAGTCTCTAGCGACAACACTCTCCATACCCGTACCTACCAGTGGGGCTTCTGCGCTCAACAAGGGAACTGCCTGACGCTGCATGTTAGACCCCATTAAAGCTCTATTAGCATCATCATTTTCAAGGAATGGTATAAGAGATGCGGCGACAGAAACTAACTGCTTTGGGCTCACGTCTATAAGATCAACGCTTTCATTAGGAGCTAAAGTATAGTCACCATTTTGCCTAGTTGATACTAGGTCACTAATAAATTTTCCAGATTGGTCTAGCTTTGCATTAGCTTGAGCAACAGTATGCCTCATCTCTTCCGTGGCAGACAAATAATGCACCTCATCAGTAACTTGCCCGTCTTTCACTATTCGGTATGGAGTTTCAATAAAACCATACTTATTGACACGAGCGAACGTTGCCAAGGAGTTGATCAAACCAATATTTGGACCTTCAGGCGTTTCGATAGGACACATGCGACCATAGTGAGTTGCATGAACATCTCTTACTTCAAATCCAGCGCGTTCTCTTGTTAATCCACCAGGCCCTAATGCAGAAAGTCTCCGCTTATGAGTGACCTCAGACAATGGATTAGTTTGATCCATAAACTGAGACAGCTGGCTGGATCCAAAAAACTCTCGAACAGCGGCAGCGGCAGGCTTAGCATTAATCAAGTCCTGAGGCATAACATTGTCTATTTCAACACTGGACATACGCTCGCGGATAGCTCTTTCCATTCGCAATAAACCAACGCGATACTGATTTTCCATTAACTCACCTACTGACCGGACCCGCCTATTTCCTAAGTGGTCAATATCATCAACTTCTCCCTTACCATCGCGCAATTCTACCAACGCTTTGATACATGCTACGATATCTTCACTTCGAAGCGTCCTTTGAGTATCCTCTGCATCAAGGGCCAACCGCATATTCATTTTAACCCGTCCGACAGCCGAAAGATCATAACGCTCACTGTCAAAAAATAGTGTATCGAACAATGTGGATGCTGCCTCGACTGTTGGCGGCTCTCCCGGGCGCATTACTCTGTAAATGTCCAGCAAAGCAGTGTCTCGGTTCAAATTTTTGTCCTGAGCCATTGTATTTCGTATATATGCGCCGACGTTTACATTATCGATATCTAAAACAGGGATCTCTTCTACACCTGCATCTGCAAGATCTTTAAGCGTCCCACCGATTAGAACACCTTCTTTGTCATACTCAGCGGTAAGCTCATCTCCAGCCTCCACATAAATCGCGCCATCTTCCTCATTAATGATGTCCTTGGCAACAAACCGGCCAATAATCTGATCATAAGGCAACAACAGCTCGGTGACTTTACCCTCATCTTTAAGCTTTTTAACTGCTCTTGGGGTTACTTTTTTTCCTGCTTCAGCGATTACCTCTCCACTGGCGGCATCAACCAAATCAAAAGTAGGCCGAGTTCCCCGGACACGGTCAGGAAAAAACTTCGTTACCCAACCCTTATTTTTGTTAAGTTTGTATGGCACTGTTTCGTAGTAAGCATCCATTATACTTTCTTGATCCATTCCAAGAGCATACAGTAGAGTTGTCACTGGGAGCTTCCTTCGACGATCAATTCTGGCGTAGACAACATCCTTGGCGTCAAATTCAAAATCCAGCCATGAACCACGATAAGGGATAATTCTGCAGGCAAAAAGGAGCTTGCCAGAACTATGTGTTTTGCCTTTGTCGTGATCAAAAAATACGCCCGGTGATCTATGCATCTGCGAAACAATTACCCGTTCAGTGCCATTTACAACAAATGTTCCGTTTGGGGTCATGAGAGGCATATCTCCCATGAATACATCTTGCTCTTTGATATCTTTGACCGACTTCGCACCCGTATCTTCGTCAACATCAAAAACTATTAGTCTAAGCTTGACTTTCAATGGACCACTGAAAGTCATATCTCGTTGTTGGCACTCTTCAACATCATACTTGGGCAGTTCTAAATCATAACTCACAAATTCAAGTATTGATGTTTCGTTAAAATCCTTAATTGGGAAAACAGACTGGAAGACACCTTTTATTCCCTCTCCATCTAAGGGCTCAGATTGATCACCAGATTTCAAGAACAAATCGTAAGAAGACTTTTGAACCTCAATGAGGTTCGGCATATCCAAAACTTCTCTTATTTTTCCGTAATATTTTCTTAGACGTTTTTGGCCGATGTAGGACTGTGCCATGGTATTACACACCTTTTATTTATCTCACTGGCAATGCAAACTGTCGGGTACCAGTTACATTCCCACACGAGAGCGGAACTATGAAAACCTATTCTTGACTTTCTTCCCGATAGAAAGCCTCCCGGCCGTGACATCTTTCCCAACAAAACACCCTGTCAAGTGATGCTTTATAAGACAGACGAAGCTGGATCTGATAAAATCAGATCCAGCTAAGAACTAGTTCAAATAATTTTTTATGCCAGTTCTACTTCGGCACCAGCTGCTTCCAGCTTCGACTTAATTTCTTCCGCTTCAGCTTTTTCGGCGCCTTCTTTAATTTTACCGCCGGCCTCTACCAAATCTTTAGCTTCTTTCAAACCTAGACCAGTAATGCCACGGACTTCTTTTATCACAGCAATCTTGTTACCGCCTGCGCTTTTCAGAACAACATTAAATTCAGACTTTTCTTCTGCCGCTGCTCCACCAGCATCTCCAGCAGGTCCAGCCATCATTACTGCTCCGCCGGCCGCGGGTTCAATGCCGTACTCATCTTTGAGTATAGTTTTAAGTTCCTGTGCTTCTAGCAGGGTAAGACCAACGATCTCTTCTGCCAATTTTTTTAGATCAGCCATTTTCGACTCTTTCAGTTATAAGTTGTGTTCCAACGTGCTTCGTTACATACAACACGCCATTAAATTGCTTCATGCAGCTCTTTCTTCAATTGTAGAAATAATGCTTGCGATATTGCTCGAGGGTGCACCAAGTACACCTGCGACATTTGCAGCAGGTGCGCCAATACATCCAACTATGGAAGAAATAAGCTCATCACGAGACGGCATTTTTGAAACAGCCTCCACGCCAGCGCGATCAAGGGCATTTTCACCCATCGATCCACCTAAAATTTCAAACTTATCATAATCTTTTGCAAACTGCTCAGCAACCTTAGCAGCTGCTACAGGATCTTCTGAGTAAGTAAGAACTGTCATTCCAGACAAATACTCACTCATGTTTTCGCAAGATTTTCCATCAAGAGCTATTTTCGCAAGTCTATTTTTAGCAACGCGTACAGAAGCTTCCGCCTCGCTCGCACGCGCTCTAAGATCCTGCATTTCAGCAACTGTAAGGCCTGTGTATTTTGCAACAACCACAACGCCAGAGCTATCAAAAATTTGACCGAGTTCTTCGACCACCTTTTCTTTTTGCGCTCTATCCACAGTTTCACTCCAAATTTGGGGATAATCCCCGGCTCAGTTTAGCCAAAAACACTTTTGGCGTTCGGGTCCTAGAAATAGGGTCCAGAGAACTGAGGACAATAAAGCATCGCATTATTACCTAAAAACTCGCTTCCCATCTCAAGAAGGATTTATAGACTCGCGCCAACCCTCCATCTCGGACAGACGAGAACCTTTTACGATTCTCGCCGGCTGTTTATGAGATTCTCAGCAAATTAACAAGAGGTATAACAAAAATAATACCGAAAGGTCCTTAACTGAGCGCAGATATAAAAATTACCTATCCAGAAAAGCGGTTTAACCATTCTAACCGACGGATTTATCTACACTTACGGTCACACCAGGACCCATAGTCGAACTCAAAGTAATTCCCTTCATGAACGACCCTTTAGAACCAGATGGTTTCGCTTTTGCAACTGCATCAATAAACGCTTTTACATTTTCAACTAGTTGACTTTCATCAAACGATGCTTTGCCGATACCTGCATGAACGACACCACCTTTTTCAGCTCTAAATTGTACTTCACCGCCTTTAGCTGCCTTTACTGCTTCAATAACATCAACAGTTACCGTTCCCACTTTCGGATTTGGCATTAGATTACGAGGTCCTAAAACTTTACCCAGACGCCCCACAATAGGCATCATATCAGGTGTTGCTATACAACGGTCAAAATCTATTGTGCCTGCTTGTACAGTTTCCATCAAATCCTCTGCTCCCACAATATCTGCTCCTGCGTCCTTTGCTTCCTGTGCTTTTGCATCTCTCGCAAAAACCGCCACCCTCATACTCTTACCAGTACCATTCGGCAGGCCGACAACACCTCGAACCATTTGATCGGCATGACGTGTATCAACGCCAAGGTTCATTGCAATCTCTATTGTTTCATCAAACTTAGCGGTTGCATTGGATTTTACAAGCTTGACTGCCTCTTCAATTGTAACATCACTTTTACCACTGAAAGCTTCTAGTGCTTTTTTGGTTCTTTTACCTATTTTTCCCATTTACTTTACCTCAATACCCATTGACCTTGCAGAGCCCAAAATGATCTGCATGGCTGCATCAATATCTTTTGCATTCAAATCTTTCATCTTTGCTTGCGCTATTTCTTTTACCTGAGCAGCAGTTACTGATCCGACAGTTTCACGCCCGGGAGTATTTGCGCCAGACTTTAACTTTGCAGCCTTTTTGAGATAATATGAAGCCGGCGGTGTTTTAATTTCCATAGAAAACGATTTATCCTGAAAATACTCTATTATTGTTGGACATGGAGCACCTTGTTCCATGTCGCCAGTCTTTGCATTGAATGCTTTACAAAATTCCATAATGTTAATTCCGCGCTGGCCAAGCGCTGGACCTACGGGCGGCGATGGGTTAGCCTGACCAGCAGGTATTTGCAGTTTAAGTGTGCCCACTAATTTTTTAGCCATTTAACGGCTCCTTTTTCCAACATCTCTCCAACGCGTCAGAGAAATTCAAGTTGTGTGGTGCGGCATACGCATCGCGACACGATAGCCTTCCACAGTTAATACTCAGGTCTGCTTTGAGACTTGAGTAAATTCTAATTCGACAGGTGTCTCTCGTCCAAAGATTGAAACCGTTACTTTTAGTCTTTGATTGTCGTTATCAACAGCTTCGACCATACCATCAAAATCTTCAAACGGACCATCGTTTACCTTCACTTTTTCTCCCACTTCATAAGTTAATAGGGTTCTAGGAGAATCTTCACCCTCTTGAACGCGGTTTAGAATGGCATTCACTTCATTGTCTCTCATTGGCATTGGACGTCCTTGAGGTCCTAAAAACCCCGTAACTCTATTTATCGAATTTATCATGTGATAACCACGATCTGACATTTCCATTCTAACTAGCACGTACCCTGGCATAAAACGTCTTTCTGAGGTGACCTTTTTACCCCGTCGTACTTCAATTACGTCCTCCGTAGGAACTAAGATTTCTTCTATTTCGTTCTGAAGGCCAGACTCTTCAACCGACGTCCGTATTTGTTCTGCAACCTTTTTTTCAAAATTCGAAAGGACACTTACCGAATACCAACGTTTTGCCATTTTATTTAAGTCCTTGTTTCGTCCTAAATCTTAAACAGAAATATCTTACACCATAATCTCAGCTTTTATGATAAAAAATCGGCGCACAACTCGAATCGTTGCACGCCATTTACCATTTCGTTCAAGCTGTTATCGGTATTTAATGCCTATTTCAAGTCGCAAATTATTAAACCAAAAAGTTAAATCAACTGACAAGAGATAAAATATTTTGCAGACCAAACCTTATAAACCAGTCTACAATTGCGAAAAATATGGCAGCTAATGCTGATAACACAAAAACCATTACTGTTGTGAGCAATACTTCTCTTCGCGTAGGCCAGGTAATCTTTGAAACCTCTGATCGCACTTGCTGTATAAATCTAAAAGGATTAGTGGTCGCCATCATACACTTCTTTCTATTTATTTTGGCATTTAAACCCATAAGAACCAAAATTCAAGTGCGCTTATGGCAGGGGCAGCAGGGTTCGAACCCGCGACCTACGGTTTTGGAGACCGCCGCTCTACCAACTGAGCTATACCCCTACGATGCATCTACCTAATCACCATAATTATGAATTTCAACCAATAATTTCCGTACGCTATACAGCTGTCGATGAAAAAACTATAAAAGCGTGATAATAAAAAATATTACTCTTTATTTTATTTGTAAAAGTTGTTCTAAGCCTCGCTTGAAAAAATATTCTTAGCTGTCAGGGATTAAAAATGGTTATTAGTCAAATTGGTGTCATTGGGGCAGGCCAAATGGGAAATGGAATAGCACACGTAATGGCACTTGCCGATTATGACGTCATTATAGCAGACGTTTCTCAAGAGCATTTGGTCTCAGCAACCCGCAAAATAGCTCAAAATTTGGACCGCCAAGTTATAGCAAAAAAAATCTCTAAATCTCAACGAGAAAAAGCTCTTGAGAAAATTAAAACTACCGTAGACCTTGGAAAGGTTGCCAAGACAGACTTAATCATTGAAGCAGTGAATGAGGATGAAGAATTAAAAAGGAAAATCTTCCATTCGCTAATGCCGCATTTGGATCAACACACTATACTTGCCTCAAATACATCCTCAATTTCGATAACTCGTTTGGCCAGCTGTACAGATAGGCCAGAAAAATTTCTTGGGTTTCACTTCATGAATCCGGTTCCCATAATGCAGCTCGTGGAGTTAATTCCAGGTATAGCAACTAATCAAAAGACTTTTGATGAATGTAAGCTAGTAGTGGATCGATTAGGGAAAACGGTCGCTAGGTCTGAAGATTTCCCTGCCTTCATCGTAAACCGAATTTTGATACCCATGATAAATGAGGCAATATACACCCTATATGAAGGCGTAGGATCAGTTGAGGCAATAGACACCTCCCTAAAATTGGGAGCTAATCACCCGATGGGGCCTCTTGAATTAGCAGATTTTATAGGCTTAGATACCTGCTTGGCTATAATGAACGTGTTACACGAGGGTTTAGCCGACACTAAATACCGCCCCTGTCCCTTGCTGACTAAATATGTGGAAGCTGGGTGGCTAGGAAGAAAATCAAAACGAGGCTTTTATGATTACCGAATAGGCGATCCTTTACCGACAAGATAGGCTATCTTGCATATAAACCTAATGTAATACCTCTCAGCCATTCCATAAATTTGCGGGGACTACTCGACCACTTTTTTATTTCATCTCTGTCTACTAATTCACCAACAATTGGTGCCTGTGGCTTATGCATTGCTTTAACAACTTCTCTAATTAAGAGGCCCTGACGCAATGTAGCAGAAATCTGGTTTGCAATTTGGTAAGATCTGGAATTGGCACCTGGAAAACAAATTGGAAGTACTGCAGCACTAGATCGCTGAATTAATTTCGCCGTAAAAGGACTCCACTCCCGTTCAATGACCGGTCCCCAGAATGACTCAGATGCAGCAACTGACCCAGACGGGAAAATAACTATGCAACCTCCATTATTTAAATGACTCATAGCACATTTACGCATTTTCAGGTTTTTTTCCAATGCCATTTCCTCATGAGGAAATGGGACTGGAATCATGAACTTATCAATCTGATTAACGCCAGTGAGCAGCGATCTTGTCAGTATCTTATAATCCGTTCGCACTTTTCCAATTAATTCTGCTAATACCATTCCATCAATCAACCCATGAGGATGATTAGCTGTGACAACTAGTGGACCACTGCGAGGAATCCTCTCCCACTGATATTGAGGGGTCTCAAGTTTGATATCTAATATATCTAGTGCTTGAGACCAAAAGGGCTGCCCGTGTGGTATGCCAAGACGCTCAAATTTCCGCACACATTTAAGGAGTTTAAGCTGACCTGTCAGCAACTCTATAGACTGAATTATTCGCTTTTGAACAGGATTTGTAAAAGTATTCGCATAGGAAAGGCGTCGTCTATCGTAACGCTCTGTAGAAATGTTTTGATTAGATCTTTCAGAATCAAGGTTTGAGGGCATAACTAAACTTTCAAATAATCACATTTCTTCACCAAATAGATTTTTGATTAAATCGGACAGAGCAGATAGCGTTTCTGCTGCCTCTAGTCCTGATGCAACCAACTCGATTTCTGTCCCTCTCGAGGCAGCCAACATCAATAAACCCATAATACTGTCACCACTCGCCTCTAGATCATCTTTCTTAACAACTAAACTTACATCAAAGGTATCAACCAGCTCAACAAATTTTGCGGCAGCACGAGCATGGAGGCCCTTCTCGTTTAAAATTTTAAGTCGCATATTTACGGTATCATTTGTCATTATACTGCTGCGCTATGTTCATAAAAATTTATATATTTGCGTCCAGCCGACAACGCCAAATCAACTGCCGATGACAGAGATAAGTTTTTTGACTGCGACAGTTTAATTAATAAGGGTAGGTTCATTCCATAAACGATTTTTCGATCTTTAGTAGCACATGCCTTGAGAGCTAGGTTCGATGGGCTTGAACCAAAGAGATCTGTTGCAATTACTATACCACACCCATTATCAACAGAGTCCGCTGCCTCACAGATTTCAAGTTCTTTGTTATTTCTGTCACATTCAGCAGCTATTGAAATCGCCACAATGTTTGGTTGAGGCCCAACTACATGCTCGACTGCAGCCCTATACTCATGAGCTAATTGTCCATGAGCAACAATTACTATACCAATATCACCAGCCATCAGTATTCTTTTTCACTATTTAACTCTATGCGCAAGCACGAAAATTAACTTTGCTAATACACCTGTCTGCATTATTTTATAGTGCTTTCAAAATACTGGAACAATATTGCAACTCTAACCAAGTAAAAGGACTTTAAATACAACAAACCATAAATTATTATTGAAACGCTGGATATAAAATTCTGGTTTTAAAAATAATATATTACAAAGGTCTAACTTGTGCCCATAGATCAAAAACTATTAAAAAATATATTCCGATGTGTTCAGATAGTTTGAAAACCACCAAACTTTGACCAAACAAGTAAAGCATCTGACAATTTATAAAAATCACGCCCGTGAATACAAGGTAAGTCAATGCCAAGCAATTGCTTTTCGTGCCCCCCCAATCTTGCACCTGAAGCTTTAGCCAAATCTACTATCAAATCTACAGTAACTTCATCGAACAAAGGAACACTTATCAAACCAAGACCTCTTATCTCTAAAGCACTTGGAAGCGTTGGAGGTTTACTCATAATCAAATTACCATCCTTCAACCGTAAGTGTGCTCTATCATCGCAAATCAGCTTGGCTCCGCCTGCAATAAGAGACAAAGCCAAAGTGGATTTTCCTGATCCCGATTCTCCGATTATTAAAATTCCTTTGTGTGCGACACACACACCAGTAGCATGTATCGTCTTTGTTTTTATCATAGATTCCAACTGTGCACCTCCAAGCAAGCAAGTTTGAAAAAAATAATCTTTATCAAATCGAGTTTTAAATTTGACTTAAAAAAAATCACAAAGTAGCACCTACGTCTTTTAAATGAATAGTCCTAATTGGAAAATACAAATCTTATCTACTCTAAAACAATGCTTGATTTTTTTATGTGTACTAATTATCAG
>CACDPV010000022.1 GCA_902554885.1 Paracoccaceae bacterium | reverse complement strand
TTCCCGGTTTTAATACCTTTTTAAGTGCATCTGCATCATCAATATCTCGAACGTAGTATATCCCCGTCAAGTTCTGCTCCAATACTCCTGGAAGCCTATTTGGTGATGAACCAGTAGCTAGAATTAATTGATCATAATCAAAAACTCCACAATTTGTTTCTAGTTTTTTTTCATCACGAACAATTTTTTTTACTATAGTTCCAAGCATTAATTTAATATCATTTTCTTGGTAAAAAGTTTTGGGTTTTAAATATAATCTTTCCAAGCTCATTTCACCCAAAACATATTTTTTTGATAATGGTGGGCGTTGATATGGGAGAACATTCTCTGATCCTATGAGTGTGATTTCACCATCAAAACCTTGGCTGCGGAGATGTGTGGCAGCCTCCGAGCCTGCCTGGCCGGCGCCAATAATAACAACTTTTGACATAGAGCACCTTTTACTCGTAATAGGAAATATTTGAATTATATATTTCTCAGAAAACTATAAACTAAACAGGATGAATTATGTCAATCAAGATAGGTCAAAAGCTACCGGATAGTATATTGTACAGGCTCGGGGAAAATGGGCCAGAAACAATAAATTTCTCGTCATTATACAGGGACCGTAAACTTGCAATTTTTGGTCTGCCAGGTGCTTTTACCACAACTTGTTCGAAAACTCATTTACCATCCATCTTAGATACTGCTACTGAATTTTCTTCAAAAGGGATTGATGAAATACTATGCATTAGTGTTAATGATCCACACGTGGTCGCAGCTTGGGGAGAAATTAGTGGGTCGACTGCTGCTGGAATCACCATGCTTGGCGATCCGCTTAGCGAGTTTACAAAGGCAATAGGTATGGAGTTTGATGCTCCTGCAGTTGGTTTTTTGGCCCGCTCGAAGCGGTATGCTATGTTTGCGGAAGATGGAGTGGTTAAAATTTTTCTGCCTGAGACGGGTCGGTCTACCTGCGATATTAGCAGTGGAAAAGCCTTACTAGAAAATATCTAAGCTGCTTCGTTGTCCATTTTTGACGCTAATTCCAGATCTAAACTGCTCAAACCTTTAACATCATGCGTGGTTAAGACTACTGTTACATTACGGTAAACATTAAACCACTCAGGATGGTGATTTATTTTTTCTGCCCAAAAGGCAATTTTGGTCATCCAAGAAAAGGCCTCTATAAAATTTTTAAACTGAAATTCTTTAGTAATGGCATCTCTAGTTTCGTCCAGTAGCCACCCATTCTCAAGAATTTTTTTTAATTTAGTTTCTCTATCGACCGTTGAAAGTTTATCCATTTTCTCTCCTACAGCTTTATATTTTTGAAAGGACCATAGTTGCTAAGTATTTCCATTTCTTCGCCAACAGCAAGTCGTTCCTCATCCAAGTATTGAGCAACAGCGCCAGAAAAGCTATTATTGTTTATCCAGTGGAGCGAGTATGTGTGACTGGGCATATATCCTCTAGCCAACTTATGTTCCCCTTGCGCACCAGCCTCAACACGAGATAAGCGATTTTCAATTGCATACTCAATTGCCTGGTAATAACAAATTTCAAAATGCAAATTTGAATAATTTTCTGTGCATCCCCAATACCTACCAAATAATGCGTCCTGTCCTATAAAATTTAACGCACCTGCTATTGGGTTTCCGTCAATTTCAGCCAATATCATTAGAAGTTCATTCTCCAGTCTTTCTCCGGCAATCTCAAAAAAATTTCGAGTTAAGTAAGGTTGTCCCCACTTTCTCCTCCCGGTATCCTGATAAAAATTCCAAAATGCATCCCAGTGCTGTTCCGTAATCTCTTTACCTGAGTAACGAACGATTTCTCCTCCAAAGCTTTTGGCCCTTTCGCGTTCTTTCCTTATATTTTTTCTTTTTCGGGATGAGAGAGCGTCTAGGAAATCTTGAAAATTTTCATAACCATCATTTTTCCAATGATATTGACTACTGGTACGTTTTAGTAAGCCCAAACTTCCTCCTTTTTTAAACTCATCAAAAGTACAAAAAGTTATGTGTGCAGAGGAAAGGTTATTTTTTGCTGCAAAGCTTTTTATACCCTCCAATAGTATTGGAAAGGCCTTTTCTTGATTTTTGTTATTCGCCAGTAAGCGCTTGCCAGGCACCGGAGTAAATGGAACTGCTACTTGGATTTTAGGATAATATTTACCTCCTGCGCGTTCATAGGCGTTAGCCCAAGAATGATCAAAAATATATTCGCCCTGCGAATGTGTTTTAACATACATTGGAGCACAGCCTAACAGCTGATTTCCACTAATAGCGAGGATGTAATAAGGGTGCCAACCAGTCGCATTACCAACGGAACCACTTTCTTCAAGAGCTCGCAAAAAACGATAAGTTGTGAAAGGATCAAGTGGGCGAGCCTCGTCTACTGCTTCTGGTGCCGCGCACGCATCCCAGTCTGTTTCATTAACTGAAAGCAGCGTATCCACAATCTTGATTGATATTTCCGAATTTGTCATTAATTAGAAAGTTTATTTGGAAATCATTTGTATTATTTAATAAAAGCTATGACTGTAGAATAATCTGGCAATAGCTATCGTAAGTTAAGATTAGTCAAAATCACTTAATCTCAAAGATTCCTTCTATTTCAACAGCTACACCGAGTGGCAGGGACGCCGCTGAAACAGCAGAGCGAGAATGTTTGCCCATGTCACCTAGAATGTCTACGAGGATATTTGAGGCTCCATTCACAACTTGAGGTTGATCGGTGAAGTCAGCAGTCGAATTAACAAAACCAGTTAATTTTACAACTCTCACCAACCTATCCAGGTCACCTTCGCACGCTGCTTTTACTTGTGAAAGTAACGAAAGCGCGCAGTATTTGGCGGCATTCGCGCCCTCTTCAACATTCAAATTTTTACCTAACTTTCCGATTATTAATCCATTTTTGTTTTGTGAAATTTGTCCAGAAACATACAGAAAATTTCCCACTATAACAAATGGTACGTAGTTAGCTGCTGGGCTTGGAGCGGTTGGAAGCTCTATTCCAAGATTTTTTAGATTTTGTTCGATGTCTTGCGTCATAATTTGTGCTCCTTTGTCTTTCGATCAAAGTATGACATTACATTGCATACGACAATGGCATCATGTCAAAAAAAGAAGACAAGCTTATAATTTTAGCGGTTTAATTAATATTATTATCTATATGGAAAGCGTTTTCTCGGTTTAATCGGTTCTTATTTGATGTTTGCGGTCTCTCAGTTATGCTTGTAAGTAGTAGCTTCCATTATATTTGATATGGGAACCATGTAGTCTTGAAAAATTTTATATTAATTATTGTGTTTACAATTTTGGGTGCATGTAGCGCTCCATTGGAAGAAGGGATATCGGATCCTTTTGAAGCCTCAAATAGACAAATCCATGAAATAAACAAATCCTTAGATAAAAATATCATACGACCGGTTGCAATATTATACGGTGATAATACCCCCGTTAAACTACAGTCAGCAGTAAACAACATTGCAATGAATTTTTCGTTACCAAGCAATAGTATCAATTATATTTTACAAGGTGAAATAAAGAGCGCTTCAAAGTCATCTATGAAATTTTTAGTTAACTCTACATTGGGAGTTGTAGGAATTTATGACGCCAGTTCTCAGTTAGGTATCAAAATTGAGAAAACTGATTTCGGGGAAACCATGGCTAAATGGGGTATTGGAGAAGGGCCTTATCTGGATATACTTGTCTTGGGGCCGTCTAATCAGCGTGACGGTATTGGCCGAATGGTTGATATAGTTATTGATCCAGTAGGTCTAATTGGGGCCGGACCTAAAGGCGTGGCAACCGTTACCTCTCTAGCTTTTGGTTTGTCCGCTCGTTCACAATTTAGAGAAAGTATTGACAGTATACTCTACCAAAGTGCTGATAGTTATGCACAGTCAAGGTTATTTTTTCTTCAAAATAGGCGCTATGAACTTGGAACCAATCAAACCGTGCCCTATATAGACCCATATAATTAGATATGTGAGTAAATAGATGACTGTAATTAACAGTCGCCGTTTTTTTTTAATGGCATCAATTTGTTCAGTTTTTAAGCCTGGACTTGTTTTTGCGTCGCAACAGAATGCAGCGATAGAAATTGTTGATCAGGCTGTCTCAAAAATTAATCAAATAATAAACTCAGGTGATACTCAAACACAGATGTTGAGATCTTTTGAAAGGGTATTTAATGCATATGCCGATGTACCTACAATCGCAAAATATGCTTTGGGCCGTGATGCCAGAACTGCTTCTGAGGACCAGCTCAAGGCATATATAAAGGCTTTTTCAGGTTATTTTTCCAATAAATATGGAAAACGGTTCAGAGAATTCATTGGAGGTAAAATAGAAATTAAAAGTGTTGTAAAAGTAAAGAATTACTATTCCGTCAATACAATTGCACACATGCCAGCCTATGAACCATTTGAGGTTGATTTTCTCGTTTCGGATCGAAGTGGACAGCCACTCGTATTCAATCTAATTATTGAGGGTGTGAATATGCTCTTGGCTGAACGGCAAGAAATTGGAGCGCTTTTAGATAGAAATTTAGGAAATATAGATGCTTTGATAGATGATCTTAGAGTTCCATAATTACTATCCATCTCCAAAAATAGTTAGCAATAATTTATCAATCAAGCCGTCTCCACGCTGCCTAATTTTTGGCTCGTACTCCGAGTCCACAATATTTGGGAAAAGGGCTAGTTTTCTTTTTTTCATTGGCAGTGGTTTTGGATTTATGTTAGTGTGGATTTTGTTCATAACTAATGACCATATTTCTGCCGGTAGACCTCCGCCAGTTACCCCAGTAAGTGGTTCATTATTGTCATATCCCATCCAAACACCTGCTATGTACTCGGATGTAAATCCTATGAACCATGCGTCCCTAGCATCCTGAGTTGTTCCTGTCTTTCCAGCAGATTCCCAATTTGAAAAAATTGCCTTTTTACCAGTGCCATTTGATAAAGCCTTTTCAAGCATATATATCATACCATGTGCTGTTTCTGACCGTAAAACACGTTCGTTTTTGGGTGACGCAGTTTCCTTATAAAAAGTACCCCCCGTTTCTAGACTAAGTTTCTTCAAGCCATACGGCAGGACTTTAATGCCATCGTTTAAGATAGTTCCATATGCACTTGTTAATTCTAAGAGTGTAGTTTCAGAAACGCCTAGTGCAACTGCGGGATTGGTAGAAATTTTACTATTAATTCCCAAGTCTTTTGAAATTTGTACAACATTTTCCATTCCAACTCGTTGTGCTAACTTTACAGCAGGTATGTTTAATGATTTAGAAAGAGCATCCGTTAAAGAGACAATACCGTTGAATTTTTTTTCATTATTTTGGGGCGTCCAGGTGCCTGAGCCTGGTATTTTGATCTCAAAAGCTTCATCTCGAATTAGGTCGTTTGGTTTGTATCCTTGCTCAAGAGCGGCAGCATACACGATTGGCTTAAATGCCGAACCTGGCTGACGAAGAGCCTGTGTTGATCTATTGAATGCCCCTAAAATTTGAAGTTGCCTCCCACCAATCATTGCTCTGACGGCGCCGTCTGGTGACATAATTACAATAGCTACTTGCGCTTTAGAATTCAGGTCGACTTTCTCTCTAAATATATATTCTAAAACTTCTTCGGCTGCTTCCTGTATTTTTGGATCAAATGTTGTCTCAATTGTAACATCCTCAGTAGTTTTGTTTGTAAAAAAGTTAGGCGCCGATTGCATTACCCAATCTGCAAAATGTCCACCGGCTTTCTGAGAGGCCTTAATGGAAAGCTTAGCGGGGTTTTCTTTGTTGTATTTTGCTAATTCTTCACTCAGTAAACCTTGCTGCTCCATTAAATTTAAAATGATATTGGCTCTGTTTTGGGATTTTGATAAATTATTCGTTGGTGCGTAACGACTAGGTGCGACCAACAGACCGGCAAGCATTGCTGACTCCGCTGGATTTAGGTCTGAAGCTGGCTTGTTAAAATAGCGTTGTGATGCCGCTTGAAAACCTCTTGAGCCTGCACCCAAGAAAACCCTATTTAAATATAAGGTTAGTATTTCATCTTTAGTGAACTCTAGTTCCAATGCGACAGCAAAAAGCGCTTCTTTTAACTTTCTCCACAACGAACTTTGCCGGCAGTTTGCTTCATATTGTGACTCAGATTTCCAATCTTTGGCTTTGTATGGTTTGCCTAGGCATAAAAGTTTGGCGGTCTGCTGAGTTATCGTTGATCCCCCATGACCTGTAAGTGCTCCTCTTCCTTCTCTTAAATTAATCCTGATCGCTCCCGCTATTCCCCTTGGGCTAATTCCAAAATGTCCATAAAACCGTTTATCCTCGACCGCTAGTATGGCGTTTTTTAAGTGTGCAGAAATAGTATTGGCTTGGGCAATAGCCCCAAATTGCTCTCCTCTCCAAGCAAAGGTCTTCTTATTTTTATCTAGCAATATAACTGATCCTTTGGCGCGTGCATCAAGCATATCATTCAAAGGTGGTAAATTAATTTTGTAATAAATTACTGCAGTTGTCGTAATCAAAGCTATAACAAGCGTACCTTTGAGAGCCCAACCAAGAATAAAACGGATTATTAATTTTAGTAGAAAGTTTATAGGTCTAATGAAAGAGCCAATGACACGCGTTGCCATACTTTTTTTAATTTGTTTACGGGGACTAATATTTTTTTTATTTGGTATTATTTTCTTTGTTTTCACTCGTTTATTTCTTAAATTTGGGATTTTTCTTAAATTTGGGATTTTATTGTCTCTCTTCATACAAAATCTCTATTTTGAGAATCTTCTCTGCTTAGCTAAGCTTTTATTTGATACGAGAGGCATTTCACAGTTTAATTTTGCATAAAAAATAGACGATAGCATGTAATTGCGCATTTTTTATGCACAAATGGTGGGTTTTTGTAAAAACAAAACCTTGGACACATTTTAAATCAATATCTCATCGGTTTTTCTGAGCAACATCTTGGACGATAATGTCTATGAATATGAAAGGAAGCACAATGAAGTTGATCATTGCAACCATTAAGCCTTTCAAGCTTGAGGAGGTGCGCGAGGCGCTGACAGAGCTTGGTGTAAAGGGCATGATGGTGACTGAGATAAAGGGATTTGGAGCACAGTCGGGCCACACAGAAATATACCGTGGGGCGGAATATGCCGTAAATTTTGTTCCAAAGGTAAAATTGGAGTTGGTCGTCGATGAAGGAATGGCGGACCAAGTAGTAGAAACAATCACAAATACTGCGAAAACAGGCAAAATTGGTGATGGCAAAATATTTGTATTGGATGTTGGTCAGGCTGTTCGAGTACGAACGGGCGAGACTGGGCTCGATGCCATATAAGAGGATAAATTTATGATTAAAAAATATGTAAAATGGACTGCTACTGCTTTGGCTGTAAGCTGTTTGCCTTCCTTGGCTTCTGCACAGGATGCTCCAACACTTGTGGCGACAGACACAGTTTTTATACTTAATTCGCTTCTATTCTTAGTTGGGGGTTTTCTAGTTTTTTGGATGGCTGCTGGGTTCTCAATGTTAGAGGCTGGCTTGGTTCGTTCAAAAAACGTTACTATGCAGCTTACGAAAAATATTGCTCTATTTTCGCTAGCTACAGTCTTTTATTATTTGATAGGATACAATTTAATGTATCCACTTGGCTCATGGTCAATGGATGGTATTCTGTCGGGCGTTTGGGGCGTGGCAATTCTGGAAGCCGTTGGTGTGGGCCGAGATTCTGCTGATGATTATGGTTATGCATCAACCGGATCAGACTTCTTTTTTCAATTAATGTTTTGCGCTGCTACCGCTTCAATAGTTTCTGGAGCGCTTGCAGAGCGTATTAAACTATGGCCCTTCCTTATATTCACAGTTTTATTAACAGCTGTCATCTATCCAATACAAGCAAGTTGGAAATGGGGAGGTGGTTTCCTAGATGGTATGGGTTTCCAAGACTTCGCAGGTTCGACGGTAGTGCACTCAGTGGGTGGCTGGGCAGCTTTGACAGGTGCTATTATTCTTGGACCAAGAATTGGAAAGTACGCCCAAGACGGCAAGGTTAATCCAATTCCAGGATCAAATCTAGCTTTAGCTACTTTGGGTGTTTTTATACTCTGGTTAGGCTGGTTTGGATTCAATGGGGGTTCGCAGCTGGCAATGGGTAGTATAGGAGACGTTGCTGATGTGTCCCGTATTTTTTCAAATACTAACGCAGCGGCTGCCGGTGGAGCAATTGCAGCTCTTATACTAACTCAAATTATGTATAAAAAGCCTGATTTAACCATGATTCTCAATGGCGCACTTGCGGGTCTCGTTTCAATTACAGCTGAACCTCTAGCACCTACGCTGGGTCAGGCGACTGTAATTGGAGCAGTCGGTGGACTACTTGTAGTTGTATCTGTACCAATTCTTGATAAGTTTAAAATTGATGATGTTGTTGGCGCTATTCCTGTGCATTTAATTGCTGGGATATGGGGTACCTTAATTGTACCACTAACAAATACTGATGCTTCATTCGGAACTCAACTTTATAGTATTATTATTGTGGGGCTATTTGTGGTCATCACAACTGCCATTGTTTGGTATGTTTTAAAGGCTGTATTTGGCATAAGGGTTGATGAAGAGGCCGAAATGAACGGGCTAGACGTTTCTGAATTGGGCATGGAAGCTTATCCAGAATTTTCAAAAGGCTAAAGTGAATAGAAAAAATAGTAAAGGGCTCAATTAACATTTAATTGGGCCCTTTAGTTCTTATAACTAAGACTATGGTTTGGTCTTGTTTAATCTGTAAATTTGAATAGCCCGTCGTAAATAGGTTCTAAAGTTTCGGTTTCAAATAAGGATGAAACTGATGTCCCGGACCAAATATTGAGTATTGCTTGCGCAAACATGGGAGCGGTTGGCACAATCCTTATATTTTTTGCTTCTTTCACAGCTTTAGTCGCTTCTATTGAGTCCGAAATAACAAGAGATTTCATCACGGAATTAGTAACACGCTCTACTGCTGGTCCTGATAAAACGCCATGCGTTATATAAGCGTGAACTTCGCTAGCACCATTATCAATTATAATTTCTGCTGCTTTACAAAGGGTACCAGCGGTGTCGCATATATCATCTACAATGATGCATTTTTTCCCAGATACGTCGCCAATCACGGTCATATCAGCTACTTCACCAGGCCGCTCCCGACGTTTATCTACTATCGATAAAGGGGCTTTTATTCTTTTTGCTAATTCTCTTGCTCGGGCAACCCCTCCTACATCTGGAGAAACTATCATAACCTCATCGGCTATATTCTGAAATTGGCTTTTAATGTCTAACGCAAAAACTGGTGACGCATACAAGTTGTCCACTGGTATATCAAAGAAACCTTGTATTTGAGCGGCATGTAGATCCATTGTTAATACGCGCTCAATACCTGCTTCAACAAGCATATTGGCAACGAGTTTTGCGCTTATCGGAGTTCGTGCTTTGGACCGCCGATCTTGTCTTGCATATCCAAAATAAGGAATTACCGCTGTTATTCTGGAGGCAGATGACCGCTTGAGTGCATCTGCCATGATTAAAAGCTCCATCAGGTTATCATTTGCCGGGTTAGAAGTGGACTGAACGATAAACATATCTTCCCCTCGGACATTTTCATAAACTTCGATGAAAATTTCTTGGTCGTTAAAACGTTCGATTCTTGCATCAACGACTTCCAGTAACTTTCCCCGATGCATAGACATTCTGCGTGTTATTGCAGATGCAAGGCTCATATTCGAATTTCCGGCTATAATTTTAGGTTCAGTTAAAGTTTGCATGAAATTTCCAAGTTACTTATGTTTATATTTTTAAATCTGACTAGCATTATGATTGGCCATAAAAAACTTTCGATACCTTGATCTCTTGTTGTCAAATTAAATTTGATTCATCCTAGTTATTTTTTAATTAACATTAATGTTTGATTCAGTTCCATTAAGAATGCGTCGAATGTTTGCTCTATGTGTCCAAAAGATCAAACAAGAGAGCATGGCTGAGATACCAAGGAAGCTAGAATCCAAAAGAAAAAACACAATAAAAGGTCCAGATATTGTTGAAATTAATGCTGATAAAGACGAGATGCGTAATATTACGGCAGATAGCAGCCAAATCAGGCAGGTTACTAAACCGAAAATTAAATTTATTGAAATAACGATGCCTATGTAGGTTGCTACGCCCTTACCTCCTTTGAATTTTAACCAAATTGGAAAGCAATGACCGATAAAAACAAATAAGCACACTGCCTGAACGGTAAACTCATCAGTTAGAAGCTTCGCAAGTAAGACCGTAACGAAGCCTTTTCCACCATCGCAAAAGAGAGTTAAAAACGCTGCAAGTTTGTTGCCAGTTCGTAATACATTGGTTGCACCAATATTTCCAGAACCAATATCTTTCAAACTGCCCAATTTGAAAACTTTAGCCCAGATTATTCCAAATGGAATACTACCCAATAAATAAGCAAAAACTATAAAAAACACTAAAGTTGCTAGATCTTCAGAAAAAATGGGTAAAAATTTCATAAAGAAAACACTTCTTTTCCCTTCACGAAAGTCCGTAGAACTTGTCCTTGAAGCTTATGACCATCAAATGGAGTGTTTTTGACTTTTGAGTGAAGTAGTTCACGATTTAAAATGAACGGTTTGTCTGCATCAAAGACGATTAAGTCTGCTATCTTTTTATGTTTTAAGGAACCGCAAGCCAATCCAAGCCGTGCAGCTGGTTTTAGAGAGATAGCGTTAAAAATTTGGTCCATTTTTTAAGTGATTAGAATGATACAGCCGTAGCATTGCTGGTAAAATAGTTTCGAGCCCAATCGCTCCAGATGCTGCGTCTTCAAATGGTAATCTTTTGCTTTCTTCATCTTGAGGAGTATGCATCGAAGAAACTATGTCAATTGTACCATCTCCAACTGCTTCGATTGTCGCCAATCTATCGTTTTCGGAGCGTAAAGGAGGTTTAAGCTTAAAAAAAGTCTTGTAGTCGGCGATATCAAGCTCATTAAAGCTTAAATGATGTATCGATGTCCCGGCCGAAATATCCAAACCACTTTTTTTTGCCCGCTTTAGCACCTCAATAGAACTTATGGTTGTAATTTGGTCGAAGTGATATCTTGCATTTGTCATTTCAACTAACGCTAGATCTCTCTCTAGTCCGATACGCTCTGCTATTGGTGAAGCGGATGGAAGACCCCTTAAAGTTGCAAATTTTCCACTAGTTGACACAGCTCCTTGCGATAAAGATTTTTCTTGCGGGTGGCCAATAATTAAAGCTTTAAACGTCGAAGCATACTTCAAGGCTCTTGAGAAAATCTTGTTGTCTTCTATGACATTATCGCAATCAGAAAATGCTATGGCTCCCGCGTCTGATAACATTCCAATTTCACATATCTCTCGGCCTTTTCTTTCTTTTGTCAAAGCCGCAATATGGAATACATTTACGATGCAATCGTCATTTCCCTTTTTTTTCACAAAATCATAGGCTTCTGGGGTATCAATCGCAGCCTTAGTGTCAGGGCGAGTAATAATCGTTGTTACACCTCCAGCAGCAGCAGCTCTACCTGCACTTTCAAAGCTTTCTTTATGACTTTCGCCGGGTTCAGAAACTTTTACACCGAGGTCAACGATCCCTGGAGCTACAAATTTGCCTTTACAGTCTATTTCGTTATCTGCTCTAAAATCTTTACGATCAATGAGGCCATTTCTAATTACTATGTTACCTTCTGCTACTTTATTTAAATCTGGCTCAACTAAGAGAGCATTTTTTAGTAGCAGGCTCATGTCAGTAACGTTTTATGCTTATAACTCTGATTTCTTGATAGTAATTCCATAATTGCCATCCGAACAGCGACACCCATTTCAACTTGTTCTTGTATTACACTTCTAGTTACATCGTCTGCAATATCACCATCTATTTCCACCCCCCTATTCATAGGGCCTGGGTGCATGACGATTGCATCCTTTTTCGCATGAGATAACTTCTTAAAATCTAAGCCGTATCGTTGGAAATATTCCCTCTCAGATGGAATGAAGCCACCATCCATTCGCTCTCTTTGTATCCGAAGCATCATAACAATATCCACATCCTTAAGCCCCTCAATCATGTCGTGATATACTTCCACGCCAAATTCACTTATCTGCGAAGGCATTAATGTAGGCGGACCGATAAGGCGAATTCTATTTTCCATTTTTCCTAGCAAGAACATATTTGATCTTGCGACCCTACTGTGTGCGATATCTCCGCAAATTGCGATGTTCAATCTGTGAAGTCGTCCCTTCGTTCTTCTAATAGTGAGTGCATCTAGCAGAGCTTGAGTTGGGTGTTCGTGCTGCCCATCTCCTGCATTTACGACAGAGCAATTAACTTTTTGTGATAGTAAATCAACCGCTCCTGAGTGTGGGTGACGTACAACTAACAGATCAGGGCGCATCGCATTCAGCGTTAATGCTGTATCAACTAAAGTTTCGCCTTTTTTGATTGAGCTTCCTTGCAATTGCATGTTCATTACATCGGCACCAAGGCGCTTGCCCGCTAATTCGAAGGATGCCTGAGTGCGTGTAGAATTTTCAAAAAACATATTTATTTGTGTTAGACCTGCTAGGATGTCGACGCGCTTATTAGTCTTGAGATTTAATTCAGCATATTTTTCTGCTTTATCTAAGATTTCCAAAATAGCCGACTGCGCAAGCCCCTCGATGCCAAGTAGGTGTTTTTGGGTAAAGCTCATTGAATTCTCTGAACAGTTTTAAAACCGTAATAGTAATATCAAAAGAGTAGCACAAGGTATAAACTATTCTAGAAATTTATAGATTACTTTTAATCAACTTTATTTGAGATTAAATTAAGAAAATGGAATCGGATTTCGACTTATTAGATGCAAAAGCGATATTAGAATGGCAAGCAGAACTTGGCATTTCAGAGGCAATTTCAGAGAAACCAATCAATCGGTTCGAAAAAAATGCTGATGAGAAGTCCATTGTAGCAACGTTTAATCCTGATGCCACTTCTGTAAATATAAAATCACAAAGTGCAATTGATGAAGCAGTACTAATAGCTGCAAATGCAAAAAATTTACTGGAATTAAAAAGTGCAATTGAGAACTTTCCGCACTGCGACTTAAAACGCGGGGCTAGAAATGCGGTTTTTTCGGCAGGTTCTTCAGCTGCAAAAATAATGATAATTGGTGAGGCTCCCGGGCGAGAAGAAGATTTTCAGGGTGTTCCTTTTGTTGGGCGCGCCGGGCAGCTTTTGGATAAAATGTTATTTTCGATAGGATTAAGTCGAGAAGAGAGTGATGTGGAAAAATCTGTCTATATCACAAATGTTATACCCTGGCGGCCACCCGAAAATCGTGAGCCAATGCAAGATGAAATTGACATGATGTTACCATTTCTTAAAAGGCACGTAGAATTAGTTGAGCCGAAGGTAATTGTTGCAATGGGAAACGTCAGTTGTCAGTCTCTTCTTGGACGAAGGGGGATCACAAAACTTAGGGGGGTCTGGGTTGAGGCTTTTGGGCTTCCTGTTTTGCCTATGTTGCATCCTGCTTACTTATTACGTAATCCGGTGGCAAAGCGGGAAGCTTGGTCTGATTTATTATCTCTTAAGGAAAAGGTTTTTACTTGATGTCGAAGTTAGATATGGACAGAGAATTTATTCCTGTAAATTTTGCCATTCTCACAATTTCCGATACGAGGTCTTTAAGTGAAGATAAATCTGGAGATTTTTTATCAGAAAGAATTCAAAGTTCTGGTCATTTTGTTAAGGCAAGAGAGATTACTACCGATGACGAGGAAAAAATAGTCTCCCATCTTGAGAAATTAGTGGAGCGAATTGATGTAGACGTAATTCTTTCAACTGGTGGTACGGGTTTGACAGGTCGGGATGTCACGGTTGAAGCGCATAAAAAAATTTATGAAAAAGAAATTGAGGCTTTTGGGACTCTATTTACAATGATTAGCATAGAAAAAATTGGTACTTCCGCAATTCAGTCTCGGGCAACTGCAGGAGTGGCGCGTGGTAAGTATCTTTTTGCTCTCCCAGGAAGTCCTAATGCTTGCAAAGATGCTTGGGATGGAATAATTGAAAATCAATTTGATTATAGGCATCGGCCGTGTAATTTTGTTGAAATCATGCCGAGATTGGATGAGCAAATGCGGCGCAAGTGATCCACGGGTTAGTTTTAACCGTATTCAACATACCCAATAACTGAATAGGACTTAATTATGAGGTTCCTAGGCAGAGGGCTGATAGGCCTTCTTTTATTCTCACTAGCGCTAGGTTTGTTAGGGCTCGCGGGGAATACTATAAAAGTTGCAGTGCAGGATCGTATGAACCAAGAGCCGCGCGCACAGAAAGCGCGAGAGAGGACTTTTGCAGTAAAAGTTGTTCCTGCTGAAGTTACTAGTATCAATCCAACTTTAAATGCTTTTGGAGAAATCCAAAGCCGTAAAACTCTGGATTTAAGAATGGCGGCGAGTGGCCAAATACAAGAGCTATCAACAAATTTTGTTGAAGGGGGAAGCGTAAAGAGTGGAGAATTATTAATTCGGTTAGATGACTCAAATTACCAGACGGCTGTGGATTTAGCAGAAAATAATTTAATTGATGCGAAAAACGAGGTGACGGAGTCGGCTCGTAATTTGTCATTTTCAAAAGAGGAATTGGCGGCCGCCGAGGAGCAAGAAAAGTTACGTCTACGTGCTCTTACAAGACAAAAAGATTTAGTTGATCGTGGAGTTGGAACAGCTGCAGCTTTAGAAAACGCTGAGTTGTCTGCTTCAGGCGCCACACAATCAGTACTGTCGCGAAAGGCGGCCGTTGATCAGGCCAAAAATAGAGGTGCTCAAGCTGAAACACGACTCGTAAGAGCGGAGCTTGCACTTAAAGATGCAAAACGAAAGTTAGAGGATACCGAATTATATGCTGAATTTTCTGGGCTTTTAAGTGGTGTATCACTTGTAAAAGGCGGTATTGTTTCTGCCAATGAGCGCTTAGGACAGCTAATCGATCCGAAGATTTTAGAAGTATCTTTCAAGATTAGTACGCAGCAATACACAAGGTTGCTTAATGACAGTGGCGAGCTTTTAAAAGCACCTGTTTCTGTAGCTTTGACCAGTACGGATCAGGGTTTGAGCGCTGATGGAGTAATTATACGTGACAGCGCGTCGGTGGCAAAAGGTCAAACAGGCCGCCAAGTTTATGCTCGGTTAACTAAATCAGTAGGCTTTAAACCCGGTGATTTTGTCGCTGTCAAAGTCGAAGAGCCTACTTTAAATTGGGTGGTTAAATTACCGTCAACCGCGCTTGATGCAAGTAACAACGTTTTACTTTTGGGCGAGGGGGAACGTTTGGAAGAAGCTCAAGTTAGACTAATGAGACGGCAAGGTAATGAAGTTATTGTTCGCAGCCGAGAATTAAGTGGTAAAGAGATTGTTGCTCAGCGAACGCCAGTATTGGGTGCGGGAATTAAAGTAAAACCGATACGTTCGGGTGAAGAAAATAAGGTGGCTGAAGTAGAAATGCTTGAGCTCACTGAGGAGCGGAGAGCTAAGCTTATTTCTGCCATAGAAACTAATGGGTATATTCCAAAGTCTGCTAAAGAAAGGATAATTGGCCAACTTACGCAACCAAAAGTTCCAGCTGATGTAGTCGCGCGTATCGAAAGTAGAATGGGAGGCTAGACATAAGATATGGTACGTGATCTACCCATTGGAGCGGGCGGCATTCTTTCATATTTTACCCGTCATAAAACAGTGGCTAACTTACTCTTAGTAGTCTTAGTAGTTTCTGGCTTGTTGACTATACCAAACATGCGGGCACAGTTTTTTCCTGATGTAATAGTAGACGATATTTCTATTGGTATCAGATGGAATGGAGCGGGTGCAGAAGATGTAGATGCTGGTATCGTTCAGCTGCTTGAACCAGTGCTTCTGGGTATAGAAGGTGTTACGGATGCATCTAGTTTATCCAGAGAAGGCTCAGCGAAGATAAAATTAGAGTTTGAGCCGGGCTGGGACATGGCAAGGGCAGAGGCCGAGGTCGAGACGGCAATGGATCAGGTTTCGACACTCCCGTCAGACTCTGATGACCCTACTATTATCCGTGGTAACTGGCGCGATAGAGTTGCAAACGTTATCATCACTGGTCCAGTAGATGTTGATCAATTAGGATTGTATGCAGATGAGCTAACATCTAGATTATTTGATCAGGGTGTAACTCGAACAACAATTCAAGGTTACGTTGCTCCCGAAGTCCTCGTAGAAGTGCCGTCGTCCAACCTCATTTTTTATAAAATATCTATGAAAGAGATTGCAATGGCGATTTCTCAAGAGGTCGACACAAGCCCTGCTGGAGATGTAACCGGTGCAAATGCACGCGTTAGAACAGGTGTGGAAAAACGAAGTGCAACTGCGGTTGGTAATATAGTTCTTCGGTTAAATTCAGATGGCTCTACCTTACTGCTGTCTGATGTTGCTACTGTTAAGATGAGTGGGATTGATCGAGAACGGTCTTACTTTGTTGGAAGTAACCCAGCGATTGGTATTCGTGTTGATCGCTCCGAAGAGGGTGATGCGATTGACATACAGCATACCGTCGAAACAGTCGCCCAAAAGTTTCAAGAGACTTTGCCTTTAGGAACGACCGTTGACCTAATTAGGACGCGCGCTGACTACATCTCAGGGCGCCTTAAAATGCTTCTTGAAAATGGCCTAACTGGTTTAGGCTTAGTAGTCTTGCTCCTTTTCCTATTTCTTAATGCTCGAACAGCATTCTGGGTAGCTGCAGGTATTCCAACGGCGATGCTAGCAGCAATTACAGTAATGTATTTCGCTGGTATTACGATTAATATGATATCACTCTTTGCATTGATAATAACGTTAGGCATCGTTGTCGACGATGCGATAGTGGTTGGTGAGCATGCTGATCAAAGGGCTCGTATGGGGTTAGAGCCTTATGAAGCTGCTGAAAGCGCTGCCAAGCGAATGGCATTACCAGTTTTTGCCGCAACTTTAACCACAATTATTGCGTTTTTTGGTTTAGTAGTTATCGGAGGTAGGTTTGGCGACTTAATTGCAGATATTCCGTTTACCGTTGTCGCGGTGCTGGCTGCTTCTCTCGTCGAATGTTTTTTAATTTTACCAAATCATATGGCACAATCCCTTAAACATGTAGGTAATGCTTATTGGTATGACTGGCCCTCCCGAGTTGTAAACCGTGGTTTTGAATGGTTTAGAGAAACGGTTTTTGGACCTTTTACTCGGTTAGTAATTTCGTCGAGGTATGTCGTATTGGCAGGTGCAATTGCTATCTTAGCATCTCAGGTTACTATGGTTATCTCAGGCAAAGTGAATTGGCGCTTTTTCAATGCACCAGAACAATCATCCGTAACTGGCAATTTTGCAATGGTGGATACGGCGACACGTGCAGATACATTGGCTATGATGAAAACCCTCCAGCAGATTGTAGAAGGACTTGCAAAGGAGTATGAAGAGAAACATGGTAAGAATCCTGTAAAATACTTGCTAGCTGAGGTCGGTGGAAACTCAGGGCGGGGATTATCTGGTACTGAAAATAAATCAAAAGATCTTCTGGGCGGCATTGGTATTGAGTTGATTGATGCAGACCTTAGGCCATATTCTAGTTTTGCTTTTGTAGCAGAATTACGTGAGCGCGTTCCTCGTACAGCTCTGCTAGAGCAAATATCTTTTAGAGGGTGGAGAGCTGGCCCTGGAGGTGACGCCTTAGATATTCAATTGTTTGGATCATCATCAAAGGTTTTAAAGGAAGCTTCTGAGGATTTAAAAAATGAACTTAATAAATATCCTATTATATCCGCGCTGGAAGATAATTTAGCGTATGACAAAGATGATTTGATTCTTCAATTAACTCCTCAGGGTCAAGCTATTGGCTTCACGATCGATGGTTTGGGTTCAGTTCTTAGGAACCGTCTGAATGGAATAGAGGCCGCGACTTATCCTTTAGGACCCCGCAGCGCGTCGATTAGCGTGAAGTTACCTGAGGGAGAACTGACTTCAGATTTCTTGGATAGAATGCTGCTTAGAGCGGCTGATGGCTCGTATGTCCCTTTGGTTGATTTAGTCAGTGTCGATCGGCAGGCCGGATTTTCTACAGTCCGACGTGAAAATGGGATTAGAATTGTTTCTGTGACGGGAGATATGTCTGAAGATGATCCAAAGGCTGCGCAGCAGGTGATGGAGACTTTAGAGTCTGAAATTTTGCCGAATTTGGCTTCGAAATATCAAGTTGAGTGGCAGCTTGCAGGTCTTTCTGAACAGGAGGATAGATTCTTAAATGAGGCGCGTATTGGGTTAATTACCTGTCTTATTGGAATCTATTTAGTGTTGACTTGGGTTTTTGCGAGTTGGACAAGGCCCCTTGTGGTCATGGCAGTAATACCATTTGGACTAATAGGAGCAATTTGGGGACATTATGTGTGGGAAGTCCCACTTTCAATGTTTTCAGTGGTTGGTTTGCTTGGAATGACGGGAATAATTATTAACGACTCCATTGTTTTAATAACGAGTATTGACGAGTACGCCCGCGATCGTGGGATAGTTCCTTCTATTGTTGATGCCGTTAAAGATAGACTAAGGCCGGTGGTTCTTACCACGCTAACAACTGTATTTGGGTTAGCTCCATTGCTTTATGAAAACTCGTCACAGGCACAATTTTTGAGGCCAACAGTGATCACTTTAGTGTATGGTTTGGGTTTTGGGATGTTGTTGGTGCTTTTGGTAATTCCTTCACTAGTTGCGATGCAAGGGGATTTAAAAAGGTTTTTCGTGGCTTTCCGCCAAGGTTTGAAATTTCGAAATTTTCGTATTCGCATTAGCTTCTATACTGCAGCGTTATTTATAGTCGCATGGCTAATCGCAACAGTAGTTTCCCAAATTCTACTTGGGAAATCATTTGTGGATTTATCGCTGCTTGGCATTTCCGCTTTTAATAACGGAGGTATGTCTTCTGTGTTCGTGCTGTATATACTTGGTGTTCTAGTCATCCTTTTTGTATTTTATGCGGTAAATGTTTTGACTTCCATTAGATCGTCGAGACAAAAAGCCTAACCAGAACATCCAACGAATTCGAGTGATTGATTAGACCCAATAATTGTGGTCCTTATTTTATCTCTTGATATTACTTTAGGGAGTTCCTGCTTAAGATCCTTCTCCGTCGAGACCACAATACGATCATTAAAAATGTTTGATTTTTTTGACTTTACAAAAAACACTGAACTTCCCACTTCGATCACAAAAAGCTCAATGTTTTCTAGTCCACTGTAAACATTCTTTTGATTAAATTTTAGGGTTAGTTCATCGTTACGTATTACGCACTGAGGAAGTTGGAAGCCTGTCTCATTCGATTTAATTGGTGCAGATAATATAGCACCTAAAATCTTGTGATTGTCTTGGTTTTGACCGGAGACTGCAGAATGAGAAATGTCAAACGCATATGGAATGCAAACATCCTCACATATTCCAATATAAGCCTCTATTTCCAATTTAATAGGTTTAGAATTATCGATTGGCGTTATTTTGATGGGAAGAGTTACACCGTCTTTGTAACCAATAGACCATAAATCGGGGTCACCAAATATAA
>CACDPV010000021.1 GCA_902554885.1 Paracoccaceae bacterium | reverse complement strand
GCTTTTATGCAAAAAAAGCCCGAGGGGCAATGGCCCGTTACATTATGGAAAATCGACTAAATGATCCAAATTCATTGTTGGAATTTGACTTAGGAGGTTATAAGTATCAGCCTGAAAAATCTACATTAGAGTCCCCCATTTTTCTCAGAGGTTAGCAGTCTCTTTAAATGTTAGGTACCTACATCGTGGACTTAAGCTAAAATTTAAAAGGATAATATTATGTCAGTTTTGGTTTTCGGACATAAATCGCCTGATACAGACTCTACTGGCGCGCCTGTAATTTGGGCCTGGTATTTGAAACATATTCAAAAGACTGATGCGGAGCCAATTCTTTTCGGTCAGCCTAATAGTGAAGCTCTTTTCATGTTAGATTATTGGGGAATAGATATGCCCCGAATAATAGACAAATTAGACGAAGGTAGTTCTGTTATAATTGTTGACACAAATAACCCTGATGAACTACCCGATAACATCAACGAATGCGAAATTCAGGGAATTATTGACCACCATAAGCTGATTGGTGGGTTAGAAACAAACCGCCCTATTGAAGTGATTATCCGACCATTAGCCTGCACAGCAACAGTAATGATTGAAATGATGGAAACTAGCATAGCCCAAATGCCCCGAGCTGTTAAGGGTGCCGCGTTAAGCTGTATTTTATCAGACACGCTTGCATTCAGAAGCCCAACAACAACAGATTTGGACAGGTCAACCGCCAAAAACCTAGCACAGGATTTAAACATTGACATAGAGACATTTGCCTCACAGCTCTTCAAGGCAAAGTCCGATATTTCAAAATATACAGACCCTGAGTTAATTTTGATGGACTCAAAGAAGTATGACGTAGGGGGCAAAAAGCTTCGAATATCCGTAATGGAAACTACCCAACCTGAACAAATCCTTGGAAGAAAAAAATCTTTACTTCAAGCAATGAAGGATATTGAAGAAAACGAAGGAGTTGATCAAATTTTGTTCTTCGTTATTGATATATTGAATGAAGAGGCAACCCTGTTTGTTCCAAACAAATTAGTTAAGGAGATTGCTGAAAAGTCATTTGGCAGTAGCTGCATTGAGGATACAGTTGTTTTGCCAGGCGTACTTAGTCGTAAGAAGCAGATAATACCACAGCTCAAATTATGAATTTATTACGGAATGTGGCCAATTAGGTACCGAAAGTGACACTCATAATAAATAATCTGGGTGAAATCTCCCATAAATATGATGCGCTATTTGTTGATCTTTGGGGTTGCGTACATAATGGAATTACTGCGTATCAATCCGCAGTGACTGCTCTGGTAGAATATAGAAGAAATGGCGGCAAGGTTGTTTTGGTGACTAACTCACCAAAGCCAAGAATTGACGTAGAGAAGCAGCTGGTTAATTTCAATGTTCCAAAGATGTGTTACGATACAGTGGCAACATCCGGCGATAGTGCTAGAACGGCAATGTTTAAGGGTGTAGTAGGAAAAAAAGTTTATTTCATAGGGGAACCACGAGATCAAGCATTCTTCGAACCTATTTCTATTATTAAATCCCCCATCGAAATTGAACAAGTATCTATTCAAAATGCAGAAGGTATCGTTTGCACAGGACCCTTTGACGGATCTGCGGACCCCTCTGTTAACAAAGAGAATTTTTTATTCGCTATTAAAAACGGTATGAAGTTTTTATGTGCTAATCCTGATATAGTAGTAGACCGAGGAGAGACTAGACAATGGTGCGCTGGAGCTCTAGCGAAAATGTACTCAGAAATGGGTGGTGAAAGTTTATATTTTGGTAAACCGCATAGTGCTATTTATAATTTAGCTAGGATAAGACTAGCGCAGCTAGGTGCTAAAGTTGATGAAAATAAGATCTTAGCTATAGGTGATGGAGTAAACACTGATATAAAAGGCGCCAATTTAGAAGAAATTGATAGTTTGTTTGTAACTGGCGGTCTGGCAGCAAAAGAAACCAAAACATCTTATAACCCAAATCCAGAAGCCCTTAAAAAGTATATCACTAAACAAAAAGTGGATTGTACCTACAGTATTGGGTACTTACGCTGAGTAGATTTTGAAATTATTTTAACTGACAGTATTAATTTACACTTGATTTTCTGCACTTGCAAAGTAATAAAGTTACACTAGTTTTGGTCAATAAGAAGCAATATTTCGTCTTGAAATGAGGATAGCATGCTAGATAACCAGCCACGCGGAACAATTTGCATTGAAGATATCGAAATGGGGATGACGCGCTATCTTCAAAAGTATGTTACCGATAAAGATATAGAGATGTTCGCAGAAGTCAGCACAGACCATAATCCAGTTCATTTGGATGATGACTATGCTCAAGACACAATATTCGAGGGAAGAATTGCCCATGGTATGTTAACGGCAGGATTGATATCTGCCGTTATTGGTGAACAGCTACCAGGTCACGGTGCGATCTATATGAGCCAGTCGTTAAAATTTCTCGCACCAGTAAGGCCAGGCGACCTAGTTTACGCAGAGGTAAAAGTAACAGACATCCAAATTGATAAGCGTAGGGTAAAGCTTGACTGCAAGTGTGAGGTCGATGGTAAAAATGTTCTTGTAGGTGAGGCCATGGTTTTGGCACCAAGCCGTAAATTTGATTAATATCCCGTATTGTATATAAAAAGCTATCTTGCACCACCGCTCGACTGGCGCTAATTCCATTACTATGAGAATAATTAGAGATTACCAGTACGTCGACGCTGAAGACACTAATGCTGTTGCAGCAATTGGCAACTTCGATGGTGTACACTTAGGACATCAGTCAGTTCTAAAAAAAGTTCACAGTATAGCAAAAAATTTAAATGCTCCTATGGGAGTGGTCACTTTTGAACCTCATCCAAGGAGCTACTTCGCCCCGGATGCACCTTATTTTCGCTTGATGAGCTCCTCTGCAAAAGCAACTCGATTAGAAAAATTGGGAGTGTCAAAGCTTTACGAGTTAAATTTTAATGCTGCGCTATCAAAACTAAACCCAGAAGAATTTGCTCGAAATGTACTATCCGAAGGCTTAAAACTACGGCATGTTTTGGTTGGAGAAGACTTCTGTTTTGGAAAAGACCGAAAAGGGAATGTAAAAATTCTAAAAGAATTGGGGGCTGATCTTGGCTTTGGGGTATCTTCGCTTGAATTAATTAAGGGCAAACATGGTGAAATCTCATCAACATCTATAAGAAATTTATTATCAGAAGGAAAACCAAAAGAAGCTGCTAGCCACTTAGGACATTGGCACAGAATTGAAGGGCCCGTCGTTGGAGGAGAACAGCGCGGTCGTGTCTTAGGATATCCAACCGCCAATATGGAATTGAGCGGTTTACATATTCCAAAACTAGGAGTTTATGCTGTCCTTATTGACATTTTAGACGGACCTTACAAAGGCAGTTTCAAAGGCGCAGCCTCTATAGGCGTTAGGCCAATGTTTGGCAAAAACAGTCCAAATCTGGAAACTTATATTTTTGATTTTTCTGGCGATATTTATGGAGCTCAAATATCAATTGCGCTTGTAGAATATTTGCGGCCTGAATTGAGCTTTGATAGTGTAGAAACATTAGTTGAGCAAATGGCTTCCGATTGTGAAAAAGCTAAAGAGACTCTTGCTTAATCATGGCTCCTCCAAAGAAAAAAAGCTCCATCTTTGCTAATAAATTTTGGGAAACAAAACCCTTAGAAAGCTTGAATTCTGAAGAATGGGAGGCACTTTGTGACGGTTGCGGAAAATGTTGCCTTAATAAAATCGAAGACGAGGAAACTGGAAAAGTTTTTTTAACACGGATAGCATGCCGCCTCTTTAGTGACGAGAATTGCTTGTGTAATGATTATGAGCATCGTAACGATCACGTCCCGGAATGTATTAAACTTACCCCGACCACAATCAAAGAAAATGCTTATTGGCTCCCATCCACATGTGCCTACAAATTACTTTATGAAAAAAAGCAATTACCAGTTTGGCATCCGTTGTTGACAGGAAACAAAGAAACTATGCATCGCGCGGGCATTTCTATAAAAGGCGCTACTATTTCAGAGAAATCTGTAAATGAAGATGATTGGGAAAATTTTATTATTCCGGAACCAAAATGAATTTTTCATCAGATAATACCAGCCCCGTTCCAAACCAAATTCTAGATAAAATAATGGGTGCAAATTATGGGCATCAAGCCAGTTATGGTGAAGATGATTATATGTGCGAACTTACTGATCGTATCAAAGATATTTTTGAAACAGAGGAAGCAAGAGTATATTTAGTATCCACAGGCACAGCGGCAAATTCTCTCGCCTTGGCCTGTCTCTCTAATCCATGGGATACCATTTTTTGCTCCCCAATATCCCATCTACATCAAGATGAATGTAATGCGCCCGAATTTTTCACAGGAGGAGCAAAACTTACCCTAGTTGGGCAGAGTGACAAGATTAGTCCTGAAGAACTTTACACTGCCATGTTATCTGAAGAAACAAGAGGTATACATGGACCACAGCGAGGCCCCGTTTCAATAACGCAGATTACTGAAAAAGGGCGATGCTACAGTTTGAAAGAAATTCATCAAATTTCTGAAGTCAAATCTAAGTTCAATTCCCAACTACATATGGATGGAGCAAGATTTGCCAATGCTCTCTCTGCTCTAAATTGCTCCCCTGCAGAAATGACCTGGATGGCTGGAGTAGACGCAGTCACATTTGGGTGCACAAAAAATGGCTTGATGGGAGTAGAAGCTGTGATTTTCTTCAGTAGTGAACACGCACGGGAATTCGAATTACGTAGAAAGCGCGCAGGACATCTTTTTTCAAAAAATAGATACCTAGCTGCGCAAATGCTTGGGTACTTAGATAACAATCTATGGCTCGAATTGGCTAAATCTTCTAATAAAATGGCAAAAAAATTAAGTAGATTATTGGGTATTTTACCATATGTAAAACTGCACCACGAAACTGAAGCAAACATGATTTTTGCTGATATGCCACGAAAAGCACACCAAGAACTCTTTAACTCCGGTGCGAAGTATTATCTGCGGAACGGTTTTTTAGAAGGAGATTTAGACGAGTTTGTGACAGGGCGGTTTGTGTGCTCATGGTCAACGACAGAGGAAGATATTAAAGCGTTTATAACAGCAGCACAAAAAGTTAACTGTTAAAAGTCAAGATTTTCCACAGTAAGCGCGTTTTGTTGAATAAACTCCCTCCGAGGCTCAACGACCTCACCCATTAAACGAGTAAACAAATCATCAGCCTCAGCTGCGTCATCTATTTTTACCTGCAATAATGTTCTTGCGTCAGGATCTAGTGTGGTTTCCCAAAGCTGATCTGGGTTCATCTCTCCAAGACCTTTATACCGCTGTAGATTCAAACCTTTCTCACCTTCAAGGAAAATGGAATCTAATAGGTCTAATGGCCCATGAATAATTTGTGCTCGGTCTTTACGCAGTAACTTTGCGGGCGCAGCGTACACCTCATTAAGACTACTAGTGAAGCTACCTGTTTTTCTGGCTTCCCCAGACCTTAACATCGGTCCATCCAGTGTACGCATTTCCTCTACACCTCTTAGAATGCGTGTCAGCCTAACACCGTAGTCTTGAGTTGGGCGACCGTTCCACCCCTTTTCATACTCCAACGCTATGAGGTTTAAACGTTCGGCCACTTTGTCAGCCGTACCTTGTAAATCTGAATCAACTACTCCAGGAACAAAAGCACCCGCAATAGCTGCTTGTTCTAGGATGTGCCGAGGATAGTGCGTTGGAAAGGCGTCTAGAACTCTTTTAAGCTGGCGTGCCTCCTCAACAACACGAATTAAATCATGAGAAGAAATCTCTGATCCATCCCCCAATCTCAGAATGGTGCTCTCACTACCTTGCTGAATGAGATAATCCTCAAGAGCATATTGATCCTTTAGATAAACTTCTGATTTACCTCTAGCAACTTTATACAACGGAGGTTGTGCTATGTATAGAAATCCGCCTTCAACCAATTCCGGCATTTGCCGATAGAAAAAGGTAAGTAGAAGCGTTCTAATATGAGCCCCATCTACGTCCGCATCGGTCATTATTATTATCTTATGATATCTTAGTTTTTCTATATTAAATTCATCTCGTCCAATACCAGTTCCTAGTGCCATCACCAAATTACCAATTTCTTGACTGGCAAGCATTCGATCGAAACGCGCACGCTCTACATTAAGAATTTTTCCCTTCAAAGGTAAAATTGCCTGAGTACGGCGATCTCTGCCCGTTTGTGCGGAGCCTCCCGCAGAGTCACCCTCGACAAGAAAAACTTCTGCCTTTGAAGGGTCCTTTTCTGAACAGTCTTTTAACTTTCCAGCTAAGTAATTGACGTCCATTGCTGTTTTACGGCGTGTTAACTCTCGGGCCTTACGGGCAGCTTCTCTAGCTAAAGCCGCCTCGATAATTTTACCAACGATCGTTTTAGCTTCATTTGGGTTTTCTTCAAACCATTCAGAAAGCTTTTCATTCATTAGCCCCTCAACAGCAGGGCGAACTTCAGATGAAACAAGCTTATCCTTCGTCTGTGAGCTAAATTTCGGGTCTGGCACTTTTACTGAAAGAACACAGGTAAGACCTTCACGGGCATCGTCTCCAGTAAAATTCACCTTCTCCTTTTTTGCTATACCACTAGATTGAGCGTAGTTATTGATCGTTCTAGTTAGTGCGCCTCGAAAGCCAGCCATATGAGTTCCACCATCCCTTTGGGGGATGTTGTTGGTAAAAGGCAAAACATTTTCGTGATAACTGTCGTTCCACCACATTGCTACCTCAACACCTATCTCATCGCGCTCACCGATAAAGAAAATTGGCTCTTGCATTATCGAAGTTTTGGAACGGTCTAAGTATTTTACAAACTCTTTCACTCCTCCTTCATAAAATAGCTCTGTTTTTCGAACCTCAGCAGGGCGCTCATCAATTAGGATGATCTTTACCCCTGAGTTAAGAAAAGCCAGTTCACGAAGGCGTTTTTCTAGTACTTCAAATGAATAGTCTAAATTAGAAAAGGTGTCAGTGGATGCTAAAAACCTAACCTCTGTTCCTCTCTCTGCACCAGCGTCTCCCAAAATTTTAAGATGCTCTGCTGTTTCGCCATGCTCAAACCTAGCAAAGTGTTCCTTGCCGTCACGCCATACCCTAAGCTCTAACCACACTGATAATGCATTTACAACGGATACACCGACACCATGCAATCCACCGGAAACTTTGTATGAATTACTATCAAATTTACCGCCTGCATGAAGCTGTGTCATGATTACTTCTGCGGCTGATACGCCTTCTTCTTCGTGAATATCGACCGGGATACCTCTACCATTATCTCTAACTGAGACACTGCTGTCAGGGCAAATTTTTACTTCTACATAGTCAGCATGTTTAGCAAGAGCTTCATCTATCCCATTATCAACAACTTCGTAGACCATATGGTGCAAGCCTGAGCCATCATCCGTATCACCTATATACATTCCTGGTCTTTTTCGTACAGCCTCTAAACCCTTGAGAACCTTGATAGATTCCGCATCGTATTGTTGGGTGCCTTGCTCGCTCTCGGACATTAATGTCACCTTTTTTATTATTTAACTTACAATACCTTTTTTTTGTTCAAATGTCACGTGTTTCGATCTGTTGGTGCTTCAATAATTAATGTAAATTCTTGTAATAACTTGCCTCTTTTTTTGTTGCCGTTAGTGTAACGTAAAGGGGAAGTGAATATGGCGATCGCTCATGTGAAATCAAATATAAATCATTGGCAAGAACGTATAGATATGGCTGCAGCATTTCGCTGGACGGCTAGGCTTAACATGAATGAAGCCGTTGCTAATCACTTTTCACTTGCAGTGAGCCGTGACGGAACCAAATTCCTTGTTAATCCTAACATGGTTCATTTTTCAAGAATTAGAGCCAGCGATTTAATTGAGCTTGACTCGAAAAATCCCGACACAATGAACTTACCTAATGCACCAGATCCAACTGCATGGGGGTTACACGGCGCGGTACATAGGCTTTGCCCGCATGCAAAGTGCGCAATGCACATTCACTCTGATTATGCAACTGTTTTGGCAAGCCTAGAAGATAGCAGGCTTCCTGCAATAGATCAGAATTCTGCCATGTTCTTCAATAGGGTCATAGTAGATAATAATTATGGCGGGCTTGCCTTTGAAGAAGAAGGTGAAAGGTGCGCAGCACTTTTCTCAGATGAGAAGAAGAAGGTAATGGTCATGGGTAACCATGGGATTTTGGTAATAGGTAGTAATGTAGCAGAAACTTTTAATCGAATGTACTACTTCGAACGGGCAGCCAAAACTTACATTAAAGCACTTCAAACAGGCATGAAACTTAAGGTCTTACCAGATAACATAGCTGAAAAGACAGCAAGCGAACTTGAAAACTATCCAATTGATGAGTGTAAACACTTAAATGAATTGAAGAAAATTTTGATCAGTGAGGGATCAGATTTTCAATCATAAAGAAACAAATCTGATAATTTTTATTGCGAATGATTATCAATTGCATTGACAAGCCATTAGATCTCTCTAAGTATTACAAAGTTAACTTACTTAAGAAATTACCTAATGAAAATTGTCAATAAAATCCGTTTGTTCAACATAGCATGGGTTTGCATTTTGCTATGCTTCATATTGACGAGCCAGCTTTCAGCAGAAAAATTTAAAGCTGTCACTACTTTTACCGTAATCGCCGACATGGCACAAAACGTAGCCGGTGAAAATGCAATCGTTGAGTCAATCACTAAGGCTGGAGCAGAAATTCATGGATACCAACCCACCCCAAGAGATATCGTTAAAGCACAAGATGCTGATTTAGTATTTTGGAATGGGTTAAATTTAGAACTTTGGTTTGAACAGTTCTTTTCAAATCTCTCTAATGTCCCAAGCGCTATTCTTACAAAGGGCATAACCCCAATAAGTATTAAGGACGGAGAATATTCTGGTTTACCAAACCCTCATGCGTGGATGAGCTTAGATAGTTCCTTAATTTATGTAGATAACATAAGAGACGCGTTTGTGAAACACGACCCCGCAAATGCAATTTCTTATAAAACCAATGCCGAAGCCTACAAAAGAAAAATTAAAGATACAATTTTACCATTGAAAAACGCAGTACTAGAAGTTCCAAAAGAAAAAAGGTGGCTGGTATCATGTGAAGGAGCATTTAGTTACTTGGCTAGAGATTTTAAAATGAACGAATTGTATATCTGGCCAATAAATGCAGGCGCACAGGGAACTCCAAAACAAGTTAAGAGGGTAATTGACAGTGTTAGGGAAAATAACATCCCAGCGGTTTTTTGCGAAAGCACAATCCCTCAAGCTCCAGCCCAACAAATTTCTCGAGAAACTGGAGCCGCGTATGGTGGAGTTTTATATGTTGACAGCCTTACAAAAGCAAACGGGCCAGTCCCAAGCTACATCGATCTTTTGAAAGTGACATCCGAAACAATAGTCACAGGACTTCAGTAACTACTGTAAAACAAATTAATACCAGACACGAACTTCATTCAAGATAGCAAGAATGGCCAAATGAACGAAAAAAAATCCGGCATAGTAACTAACGATTTAACCGTAACCTACAACAACGGGACTAAGGCCTTACGAAATGTCTCATTTGAGATACCCAGAAGCACAATAACGGCATTAGTAGGAGTTAATGGAGCCGGAAAATCAACGTTGTTCAAAGCGCTTATGGGTTTTATACCGACGATAAAGGGTGAAATATCGATACTGGGTCAATCTGTAAGATCTGCACTTAAAGATAATCATATCGCATATGTACCACAAGCAGAAGAGGTCGATTGGTCATTTCCTGTGCTAGTCCAAGACGTCGTCATGATGGGCCGATATGGACATATGGGATTTTTTCGAAAAACAACTTTAAATGATATATTAGAAGTTGACTACGCTTTAAATCGTGTTGGCATGGAAGATTTTAAAAGCCGTCAAATTGGTGAATTATCTGGCGGCCAAAGAAAAAGAGTTTTTTTGGCTCGAGCATTGGCACAAAAAAGTGAAGTAATTTTGCTAGACGAACCTTTCACGGGAGTGGATGTAAAAACAGAGACGGCCATAATCAAACTTCTTAGAGAAATGCGAAAAGAAGGGAAAATAATGCTTGTTTCAACCCATAACCTTGGGTCAGTTCCAGAATTCTGTGATAGGACAATTTTAATTAAGGAAACGGTACTAGCGTACGGGAAAACAGAAAAAACTTTTACACGACAAAATTTAGAACTCGCATTTGGTGGGGTTCTTAGGCATTTTGTTCTTAGCGGAACAGATCTTCATGACGACGACGATACGCGCGAAATCCGCGTGATTTCGGATGACGAGCGTCCCTTCGTCCTATACGACGACGAAAACCAAAGTGATAAAGATGCTTGATGCTTTATTGGAGCCATTTTCTTATAGTTACATGATAAATGCCCTTTGGGTGAGTGCTTTAGTAGGAGGCGTTTGTGCTTTTCTTTCAGCATACTTGATGTTGAAGGGATGGTCTCTCATAGGCGATGCACTAAGCCATTCAATAGTTCCAGGGGTTGCTGGAGCCTATATGCTGGGACTGCCCTTCGCTCTTGGGGCTTTTGTTGCGGGGGGATTAGCCGCAGGCTCGATTCTTTTTTTACAAAACCGCTCTAAACTCAAGGAAGACGCTATAATAGGGATTATCTTTACTGCTTTCTTTGGGCTAGGTTTGTTTATGATATCAGTGTCCCCGATATCTGTGAGCATTCAAACCATTACAATGGGCAATATCCTCGCGATAACGCCGGCAGATACCGTCCAGTTGGCAATAATTGGCACTGTATCACTTTGCATCCTTACAACGAAATGGAAAGACTTTATGGTTACATTTTTTGATGAAAACCATGCGAGGTCTGTAGGTTTGAATCCAGGTTTGTTGAAAATATTATTTTTTACAATTCTTGCTGCTTCTTGCGTTGCGGCACTTCAAACTGTCGGTGCGTTTTTAGTAATTGCAATGGTTGTTACTCCCGGGGCAACAGCTTACCTACTTACAGATAAATTTTCCAAATTACTCATTATAAGCGTTCTTGTTGGCACGGTAAGTAGTTTTTTTGGTACTTATATTAGTTATTTTCTTGATGGCGCTACTGGCGGAATAATTGTTTCAATCTTAACCATAATATTTATTTTTACTTTCATCTTTGCACCAAAACATGGATATCTTAATTCCAGACGCCGCGCAGCTTTAGAAGCAGATACTAATTATGGCTGAAATATTAAGTGCGCCATTCCAATATAGTTTTATGATAAACGCTTTCTTATTAACGGCTATCATATCTATACCATCTGCCTTACTTTCGTGCTATTTGGTGCTGAAAGGCTGGTCACTTATGGGAGACGCAATAAGCCACTCCGTACTTCCTGGAATAATAATATCTTACTTATTGCATATTCCGTTACTTATAGGAGCTTTCTGTTCTGGTATGATTTGCGCAGTTGCATCTGGATTTTTAAGTGAAAATAGTAGGATCAAACAAGACACAATAATGGGTGTAGTTTTTTCTGGAATGTTTGGCTTTGGCATTGTTTTGTACTCGAAAGTGTCCACTGAAGTACACTTGGATCATATATTATTTGGAAATATTCTTGGCCTGAGCCGTGAAGACTTATTAATTTCTTTTTTTATTTCTGCAGCAGTCACAATCCTCATAACCTTAAAAAGACAGGATTTGCTATTACATACTTTTGATCCAATACATGCTCGTTCTATTGGAATACCAGTTCGCTTTTTGCATTACGGATTTCTAGCAATGGTATCCATAACAATAGTTGCCACTTTATCGGCTGTAGGAATAATACTATCAATCGGTTTATTGATTGCCCCAGGGGCAATAGCATTTCTACTAACACAGAGGTTTGGCCAAATGCTTATAATTGCAACGATAATTTCTTTATTATCCAGCTTTTTAGGTATTTACATAAGTTTTTTTATTGACAGCGCACCAGCGCCAACAATTATTTTGTTACTCTCAGCCTTTTTCATTGGGGCGTTACTACACGCTAATATGAAACTTAAAACAAATTAAATATCTGGGATTTAGAGACTACTATATTGATATATTATTATGCACATGCGAATGTCTACTTTTTGCGAGACATGCCAGATCATAAAGAATGAATGATAATTTAATAAAAAGAAACGATGGATCTGAACTTGATGTGGATTGGGTTATGTCCCAGACCGCAAACACTTCAGCAATCGAGCGCCGCGCCACCACTCTTGGCTCTCGCAGATCAATAAAAAAAGACCATCAGGCTGCCTGGCTTTTGCGAGCAATTTCTTGCATAGATCTTACGACACTATCTGGGGACGATACAGAAGGTCGCGTAAGGAGGTTATGTGCTAAAGGAATCCGGCCTATTAGACCAGATTTAATAAGAGCCTTGGGAGTAACGAACCTTCATGTTGGGGCTATATGCGTATACCATGAGATGATTGGAGCGGCGATCACAGCCCTGGGTAATAGCGGCATCCCAGTTGCCGCTGTATCAACCGGTTTCCCCGCCGGCCTATCTCCTCTAAGCACCCGATTATTAGAAATCAATGAAAGTGTGGCAGCCGGTGCCAAGGAAATTGATATTGTTATTTCCCGTAGGCATGTACTCACACAGAACTGGCAAGAACTTTTTAATGAAGTTAAGGCATTTCGATCGGCCTGCGGAGAAGCACACCTTAAAACCATCTTGGCAACTGGCGAATTAGGAAGTCTAAGAAATGTCGCTCGCGCATCAATGGTTTGTATGATGGCTGGAGCTGATTTCATTAAAACCTCAACGGGAAAAGAAAGTGTTAATGCTACGCTTGCTACTTCTATAGTTATGGTGCGTGCTATCCGGGATTACTATGAACAAACAGGTTTTAAAGTCGGGTACAAACCAGCAGGTGGTATATCAAAAGCAAAAGACGCTTTAGTTTATTTAAGTCTTATGAAGGAAGAATTAGGAAATGATTGGGTAGACGCTTCTTTATTTCGTTTTGGAGCATCTAGCCTTCTGGGAGATATTGAGCGACAATTAGAACATTATATAACTGGTTCTTATTCAGCTAGTTACAGGCATCCATTGGGGTAGAACATGCAAATTAAAGAAATCTATGATAAAATGGATTACGGGGCAGCACCGGAAAGCTCTTTAGAAGCCCACAATTGGCTTGAGAAACACAATTATAATTTTGGAAATTTTATCAATGGAAAATGGAAAAGCTGCAAAGATCAATTTGATACCATTAATCCTTCTAACAACAAAGTATTAGCAAGAATTGGCCAGTCATCACAAGCTGATATAGACTCTGCTGTAAAAGCAGCTAGGACCGCTCAAAAAAAGTGGTCTGCGGAAAGTGATCATAAACGTGCGCGCATTCTATATGCCATTGCACGTCTTTTACAGAAGAATTCTCGTCTTTTTGCTGTTTTGGAAACCTTAGATAATGGAAAACCAATAAGAGAATCGCGTGATATAGATATCCCTCTTGCGCAGCGGCACTTCTATTACCATGCCGGGATGGCCCAATTAATGAAGGCAGAACTTCCAAATCGCTCTCCAATAGGGGTATGTGGTCAAATTATTCCATGGAATTTTCCACTTCTAATGCTTTCATGGAAAATAGCACCTGCCATAGCAATGGGTAATGCTGTCGTGCTGAAGCCTGCAGAATATACATCTTTAACAGCTCTTTTATTCGCTGAGCTATGTGTATCCGCGGGGGTTCCAAAAGGCCTGATTAATATTGTAACTGGCGATGGCAAGGTTGGCGAAATGATTGTTAGCCATAAAGATATCAATAAAATTGCATTTACCGGATCAACAGAAGTTGGAAAATTAATAAGAGAAAAAACTGCTGGATCAGGCAAATCTTTAACACTCGAGCTGGGTGGAAAGTCCCCATTTGTTGTTTTTGATGATGCGGACCTGGATAGTGCTATTGAAGGGGTTGTTGACGCAATTTGGTTTAACCAAGGGCAAGTTTGCTGTGCTGGATCTCGCCTATTAGTACATGAAGCCATTGCAGAAAAATTTTATAAAAAACTCAAAGCCCGAATGAAAACCCTACGCCTAGGAAATCCTTTAGACAAATCAATAGATATGGGCGCTATCATAGATAAAAAACAGCATGAAAAAATCAGTCGAATGGTTGCCCAGTCAACTGGAAAAGTTTATCAAGCCGATATACCATTACCCGAAGATGGCTGTTTTTTTTCACCAACCTTAATCACAGACTTGAACACTGCAGATCCACTGATGCAGGAAGAAATCTTTGGTCCAGTGCTAGTAAGCACAACTTTTAGAACACCTTCAGAAGCAATAGAGCTATCGAACAATACTACGTTTGGACTTGCGGCATCTATATGGAGCGAAAATATCAATTTATGCTTAGAAATCGCTCCGAAAATTAAAGCTGGGGTAGTGTGGATAAACGGAACAAATATGTTTGACGCCGCTGCTGGATTCGGTGGACTTAAACAAAGTGGATTTGGGCGAGAAGGTGGCTGGGAAGGTCTGCTAGCATATAGTAAATCAAAAAAACTTTCTCCTGCTATTATTAAGGGTAAACCAGTTAAAAAACAAATTACTAGAGTTGATCATATTGACCGAACTGCAAAACTTTACATTGGAGGAAAGCAGTGTCGCCCCGATAGTGGTTATTCCCAAACAGTTTTTGACTATAAAGGAGAGCCTGTAACTCAGGTGCCTTTATCAAATCGCAAGGATATTAGAAACGCCGTAGAAGCAATGAACTCTGCAAAGGCTTGGTCTCACTCCAACGCACACTTAAGGGCTCAAATATTGTACTATATGGCCGAAAACCTCTCAGCAAGAACAGTAGAATTTACAAATAATTTACAATTACTTACTGGGAGAGCGGATGCACAAATTGAAGTAGAGACCAGTATTCAGAGACTATTTTTCTATGCGGCTTGGGCAGATAAATTCGATGGTAGCGCAAGAAGCGTACCCCTAAAAGCAATAGCACTCGTTATGAACGAAGCAATAGGCAACTGTAGTGTCATATGCGATGACAGGTACCCTCTGCTCGGATTTATATCAGCAATGGCACCTTTATTTGCTACAGGTAATCGATCAATTATTATTCCTTCAGAACCTTTTTCTCCCATCGTAACTGATTTCTACCAAGTCTTAGATACTTCAGACGTGCCTCCAGGAACTGTAAATATACTAACTGGCAAGCATACTGATTTGGCACTTGAGCTTGCTAGTCATATGGACATTGAAAGTGTCTGGAGCTTTTCAACATCAGATGTGTCAAGAGATATAGAAAAAGCTTCAGTTAGTAACTTAAAACGCACATGGGTTAGCAATGGCGAGAAACGGGACTGGTATGACGAAGAAAGTCAGGGCATACAGTTTCTAACGAACTCAATAGAAAACAAAACTATTTGGATTCCCTACGGTGAATAGCCATTATTAAGGCCTAGTTTTAACTCTTCCTTTTCTCTTATTCTTTAAATATTTGTTTCTCGGTTTTTTTTGTTTTTTCCGGCTTAAGTTAGATTGGCCATTTCTGTCCGACAGGCTTATTGGCTCATCGTCAAGATGGGTAAGTTGAAATACGAGCCCGCCTGCAAATGGATCTACCTCTTTTAGTATCACTCGAACGGACATTCCTAATTCAAGCTTTCGTCCAGTTTCTGAACCAATCAATCTATTGCCAGGTTTATCATATTTAAAATATTCGTTACCTATAGTCCTTACAGGAACAATACCATCGGCTCCAGTCTCATATAACCTGACAAATATCCCAAAATTTGATACCCCACTTATACTTCCATAGAATTCACCTCCGATTCTTTCTGACAAAAAATGTGCAAGATACCTGTCATTAGTATCCCGCTCGGCGACCATAGAACGTCGCTCAGACTCAGATATTTTTTCTGCAGTACGATGCATACTGTCAACATCCATATCTTTGAGACCATCATCACCCAGTCCAACAGCAGATATCAAAGCGCGATGTATAACAAGGTCAGAGTATCTCCTAATAGGTGAAGTAAAATGAGCGTATTTAGATAAAGACAAACCAAAATGACCAAAATTTTCTGGCGAATAATATGCTTGGCTCATGGAGCGCAATGTAGATAGATTTATTAAATCACGAAAAGGAACTGATTCTGCCTGAGCAAGCAATCGGTTAATGTGGCTAGCTTTTATAATTTGTCCCTTTGGCAAATTTAATCCTGCTGACTGAGCTGTTTTTCTCAAAGACTCGATTTTCTCTTTCTCAGGCTCTTCATGCACCCGGAAAATTGTAGGTACCTTTTTGTCAGATAATGTTTCGGCGGCGCAGACATTAGCAAGGATCATAAACTCTTCTATCAGTTTGTGAGCGTCCAATCTTTCTTTGAATCTAACTTCTGTTACTTTTCCTGTTTTATCGATGTCTATCTGCCTTTCAGGCAAATTCAATTCCAAAGGCCCTCTTTTATTTCGAGCCACTTTCAGACTATTATATGCCCCATATAAAGGATTTAATACTGGCTCCAACAGCTGCAAAACTTCCTGTCTTCCGATGCCCTTATCTACAGCCTCCTGAACCTCACTATACTCAAGCGATGCGGAGGATTGAATAAGTGCACGTGTAAACTTATGACTTAGCTTATTACCTTGTGAGTCAATTTTCATTTTTACAATAAGGCAAGCCCTCTTTTCCCCCTCATGCAAACTGCAAAGATCCCCAGATAAACTATCTGGAAGCATTGGAACAACCCTATCAGGGAAGTACGTTGAGTTACCTCTGTAACGCGCCTCATTGTCTATAGAGTCCCCAGAACGAACGAAGTGTGCTACATCTGCGATAGCTACCCATAATAAATATCCACCAGGGTTTTTTGGATCATCATCCAATTTTGCATAGCAAGCATCATCGTGGTCACGGGCGTCTTGCGGATCGATCGTAACAAAAGGCATTTCAGTATAGTCATGCCACTTTTTATTATTTGTCAGGGTAGCTTTTTTTGATTGTAAAATCACCTCATCAGGAAAAGTATTAGGAATATTATGTTGATGTATCGCTATAAGAGATATTGACCTTGGGGCTGAAGCATCACCTAGCCTTTCTGAAATTCGGACCTTATCGGACCGAATTCTTCTTCCTGAATTGATTTTCTTAACTTCAACTAATTCTCCCTCGTCAATAGCCAAACTTTCATCCAGCTCCACCAACCAATCTTGACCAGACTTGTCTATCGACCTAACCCTAGGCCCGTTTGGTGTGTTTCGAAAAATTCCAAGTTGCTTTTGTGGCTTGCTATCAATTTTCTTAATAACCTTTCCAACATAATCAAAATTATTAGTATTGACCAACTTAACTCTGGTTAGAACACGATCGCCGTAAGATAAGTTACCGGTGAATTTATCGGGTTCAATATAAACAATCGGCTCGTCGCCAACCTCATCCCAAAAAACAGGACGTGCGAAGATATCACCATCGCTGGTTGGTGCCATAACTTTTAAAATAAGAATTTTATCCGGGGTTTTTGGGCGCTGATTAGCTTTGTTAGTCTTCACAAGGACTCCACCATGTTTTAAATCTCTTATTTATCAATCCTGGGCTAATAGAACCTGTTAGCTGAGACGCATCAACCACATCTTAGATTGTAGATAAAGTATGGTTTTCATTTATCCAGTTTATATTTTCGTCTTCAAAAAGACAGTGAGTCACCTAAGTTGTGACAAATCAAGGCTTTTTTTGCGCAGCCATATAGTCAGTGCGGTCGTCTACGTCACGTAAGATGTCACAACGGGCCCACCTCTCAGTTTCCAACGTTTTAATAGTATCTTCATACGCATAAATCGAAGACCAACGGACGTTTTTAAAAGTTTTTTTTGATATTGTTTTTATTTTTCTTGCACCAAAAAGCCAAAAACCACCATCTACGGTAGGCCCTATAACAAACTCATTCCTCATTAAAACTGTAAAAGCCCTATCAATCTTTTCAATACTAACATCTGGAATATCAGAACCAATTATGCAAATTGGGCCAACACGAAAACTCTCAATTATCTTGAGCATTCTCTCCCCTAGATTAGACATACCTTGAGAAATTCGCTTTAATTCAGGTGGCCACACTCTACTTTTTTGCCCCTCTATATCTGGCGTAACTGCAATAACAGTTTCCCATTTTGGATGTACCATATTGCGGATCAGAGACAGGCTTTGGTGCCTGTACCACCAAGCTGCTCCAATCATGCCAATGTCATTACCCAAACGGGTTTTGACTTTCCCCGGTCGTGGTTCTTTTACCATAATTACCAAAGTTGGCTTATATTTCGGCAAAATAGTTTTCTAAAATACGAATATAAACCTTCTTTAAGTCGCGTATTTGACTTATTTCAACCCGTTCATCAATCGCATGCATAGTCTTTCCTACTAACCCAAACTCCACGACAGGACATACATTCTTAATGAACCTGGCATCAGATGTTCCGCCCGTCGTAGACAGCACGGGTTTTACCCCAAGCTCTTGCTGAATAGACTCGCAAACAATATCAGATAAGTATCCAGGAACCGTAACAAAGCTCTCCCCTGCAATATGTGTGTCAACTGTAATTTCTGTCCCAGTCTCTTTGGAAATAACTTTCGAGGTTTTTTCCAGCCAATTTCTTATTGATTCCCCAGTATGATGATCATTGAACCTTATATTAACTGTCGCCGTTGATTTCTCGGGGATTACGTTGTTTGCAGAATTTCCAGTATCAATGGTTGTGATGGCTAAAGTTGATGGGTCAAAATGTTCAGAGCCGTGGTCTAAGCTTTCTTGAGTAAGGGCATCCATTAATCGCACAAGTGCGTTAAGAGGATTTACTGCTAGAGCTGGATAAGCAGTATGGCCTTGCAAACCCTTTACACAAAATTTTGCTGTAACTGATCCCCGTCGACCTATCTTTACCATTTCACCTAAGTATTCTGGACACGTTGGTTCACCCACAAGACAATGGCTAATTTTTTCATCATTTTTTCGCATCCAATCCAGAATTGCGCTCGTCCCGTTTTTAGCTTCACCCTCTTCATCACCAGTAATAGTAATAACAATAGAGCCACTCGGTGGGGTTTTTGCCACAAAGTCTATGGCAGCGGAAACAAATGCTGCAACACTTGACTTCATATCAGTTGCTCCCCGGCCAAATAAATAACCACTCTTTATCTCGGCCCCAAAAGGGTCTACCGACCATGATTTGGAGTTTCCAACCGGTACTACATCTGTATGGCCATTGTAGGCGAAACAATTTCCTAGTTTACCAGAGCCCCAACGAGCAAATAAATTTTCTACCCCCCCACGACTAATTCGATAACAAGAAAACCCATTTTTTTTTAGCAAATCTTCTATTAATGCTATTGCACCCCCCTCATCTGGGGTAACAGATGGACATTTTATAAGATCAACCGTAAGTTTTACTGGATCAATTTCACTCATCGTTTAGCCTAAATTGGTAATAGTTTCTGTACAGCTTTTGCCAACTCTGCTGGTTTCTCAATAAGCAGGTCAGCTCCTGCTTCTCTCAGCTCATTTGCCGATCCATATCCATAGCTCACTCCTACAGATTTAATCAAGTTTGATTTTGCGCCAATTATATCATATTGCCTATCTCCGATCATTAATGCGTTGTTCGGTTCAAAACCAGTAACGGCCAACGCATGTTTTAATAGAATGGACTTGTCAGATAAGGAACCATCAAGATTGGAACCAAATTCATATAGGAAATATTGTTTTAAATTAAAATACTCTATTATTGCACTGGCTGAAACAGTTGGCTTTGATGTAGCAAGACTAAGCACATAGCCCATCTCTAGCAACATCGCTAGTTGACCAGGAATGCCTACGTAGACACTATTTTCTAAATACCCTTTAACGTTGTACCGTTCTCGATATAAATTAACCGCCTCATTAAGATTTTCTTCAGGAATACCAAGCTTCTTAAAAGTACCCCACAAGGACGGGCCAACTACCCAATCACTATCCATTCCCAACTTTTCAAAATTCATTTTATCAAGTGCATAATTAATACAGGCCTTAATTCCTGGGCCAGCATCGGTCAGTGTTCCATCTAAATCGAAAAAAATGATACGCCTCAATTTACTTTATCAGCTTCTGTATCATTTCCAAATATAGGCATAACATCAGCGACTATAACGGAGTTTTCATGCAAGGCACGTTCCATGAGTTGTTTTTCTTCAGGATCAATTTCATGTCCGTTGCTTATTCTTTCTTGAATTGAACCATAACCAACAACATTCAATGGTGCCATATTAGAGTGCCTCAATGTTGCAACAGCTTCTCGAACAGCCTCGTCTTCATCGACACCAGTAGAGTAGCAAATCAATGTTGCCCCAGTGGCTTTTTTTGGAAGACCGTCTTCCTTGGAACGCCCTAAATTTACTTCTAACGTATATATAGCACGGTGGTTTTTATTATTATCTAAATTTTTTTTCACAAAATCTACAGATTTGCCAGGACCTTTAGACCAGGAAACCTTATCCCTTTAAATATCAATCACGGAGAAGTTCATTAATTCCTGTTTTACTTCGGGTTTTCTCATCAACTCTTTTTACAATCACTGCACAGTATAAACTTATATCGTTTCTAGTTGGCATTGACCCAGAAACAACCACTGAATATGGCGGCACCTCTCCATACATTACCTCTCCTGTTTCTCGATCAACTATTTTTGTCGATTGCCCAATATAAACCCCCATACCAAGAACTGAACCCTCTCGAACGATTACGCCCTCTACAACTTCTGAACGAGCGCCTATAAAACAATTATCCTCGATGATTGTTGGAGATGCCTGCATTGGCTCCAAAACCCCACCAATACCAACACCACCAGACAAATGAACATTTTTACCTATTTGAGCGCAACTACCAACCGTTGCCCATGTATCTACCATCGTTCCAGTTTCAACATGTGCACCAAGATTTACAAATGAAGGCATAAGAACCACTCCTGGCGCTATATAAGCAGAATGCCTTACAATACAACTTGGAACAGCCCTAAAGCCTGCCTCTTTCCAGTCGCTATTATTCCACCCCTTAAACTTATTATCGACTTTGTCCCACCAGCCTGAGCTTTGTGGACCCCCATCATGTATCTCCATATCCTTTAGTCTAAAGCCTAGCAAAACTGCCTTTTTAGCCCATTCGTTTACAACCCAATCGCCATTTTTAGTCCTTTCAGCGACACGTAAACTTCCGTTATCAAGGGCAGACAAAGTAGCCTCGATAGCCTCTCTCATTTCACCCATTGTTGAGGGGCTTATTTCGTCTCTGACTTCCCAAGCCGCCTCTATGGCTTTTTCCAGCACTGCATTTGACATGTGGTTCTCCATCAATTTTTCTGTGCTATATATTTTAAGAACAACCTAC
>CACDPV010000020.1 GCA_902554885.1 Paracoccaceae bacterium | reverse complement strand
CCGAAGTCGCAGATTTTCTGAATATCAATACTATTTTGTCTCCTCCTAACCCTGGTAATTTATGTGCGCTTGGGCTTCACGTTTCTGATGTGAGACGGGATTATATTCGTACCATGGTCAGAAAACAATCTTCAGCTGATGATAAAGAGATTTTAGATTGGTGGCGAGAGTTAGCGGATCAAGGCATTACCGATATAGGGGCTGAAGGAATTTCAAAAGAACGCATTAAGTTAGTGTATGTTGCTGACATGCGTTATTTGGGTGAAGGGCATGAAGTGCAGGTAACGGTACCAAACAACTTGGGCAAATCAGAAATGGTACAATTTGTTTGGAAAGAGTTTCATAATGTGCATGACGCAACCTTCGGCTTTCATTACGAAGGTGAACAAGACGTTGAAATTGTAAATCTTCGCGTTCAAGCCATTGGAGAGCAGTATCGTCCTGAGATTGGAATAAACAAAGGTCCTAAAACTCCTGCAAAAAAAATTGATACCCGACTAACTTATTGGGATTCTTGGGTTGAAAGTCCAATTTTTGAAAGAGCTGATCTGCAATCGTACCAAGAAATTATGGGGCCAGCTATAATTGAGGAATATGGTTCAACGATTGTTGTTCCATCAAAATGGTTTGTTCGACGGGACGATTATGGGAATCTTATAATGCGAAAAAAAAATCAATTAGAAAGCAAATAAATGTCTGCGGTTAAAACTAGAGGAAACTTGGGCCCAATAGAACTTGAAGTCATTCATGGTACAATTCGAGCCGCAGAATTAGAAATAGAAGCTGCAGTTGAGAGAACTGCCCGCTCGCCAATGATTAGAGATCAGCATGATTACAGAGTTGCTCTTTTTGACGCCAAAGGCCGAAAACTGACTGGTAGGTCATATTCCGCAATTGTTGAGCCTGTGTTCGAATATTTTGGTTCAGAAAATATATTTCCTGGCGACATATTTTTTTGGAATGATCCATATAATTCATGCGGTGGTATTGGTCATGTTCCGGACCTGTGTACTACCGTTCCAATTTTTTGGAGAGGTAAGCTCATAGGTTTTTCCCAAGTTTTTGGACATCACGACGACGTTGGAGGATCAGTTCCTGGAAGTTTGCCTGTTCATGCTACCGATAGTTGGATGGAGGGCATACTTATACCACCAATAAAGATGTATGAACGTGGTGTGCTTAACGAGGCTGCTTTTAAAATAGTAACTCGCAACTCCCGTCTTTCAGAACACTTGGCTGGTGATATGGATGCAGAAATAGGAGCTGCTAAGCTTGGTTGCAGAAGAATAGAAGCCCTTGCTGAGAGATATGGAATTGAAACTCTAGAAGATGCTTTTGATGAAATATTATCAAATACTGCCGAAATTTTTCGAAGAGAAATCTTTCCTAAAATTAAAAATGGTGAGTATCATTATGAAGATTACATAGAAAATGATGGAGTAGATGACTCGAAGCTACATGCGCTGCGAGTAAAGATGGTAAAAACAGATGAAAAAATTATTTTAGACTTTTCTGGTACTGATCCAGAAGCAAAAGGACCTATCAATTGGTCTATTGATGAAGCTGATGGTCGATATTTTAGAAAATGGATGGCACCGGTACTTCGATCTTTGGCTGATACCCCAGAGCGTGCTGCTGAAATTGATTGTAATGAGGGTGTTCTGGATATTTTGGAAGTAAAATTTCCAGATAAAGGTACACTAATAACACCAACATTTGGAAAACCGACTGGGATGAGATTTTTTTTAATGCTACGAACTTTGGGTAGTTTTGCTGCATGCCTCACTAAAGCTACTGGTGGTAAGATGCCGGCAGATCATGAAACCATTAGAATTTGGGGTTTGGCTGGTGGTTCCAGTTCGGAAGATTTTTTTCTATTTCGCGAAGTTCTTGGCGGTGGTGGACCTGGCAGGCCTTGGGCAGATGGTTCTGATGTTGTCCATATTGTGCCCAATTCGCGCAATCTTCCAGCTGAATTTTCCGAAACTCGCTATCCGATTTTCATTGAAAAATTGGGGTTGAAAGAAGACTCTGCAGGTGCAGGTTATCGGCGCGGTGGCTTTGGTTATGATAAACAAATAAAGACCCTAGTGGATGCCCGATTAATTTCTAATGCAGATAGATCAGTTTTAAGTTGCTATGGCGCATATGGAGGTAAGGCGAGTGGGCCTTATAGTGTTTCTGTTTTAAATGAAACTGGCCAAGAAACTAGACATCCTGGAATGTGTGATACAGTAATGGTTCCAAGCAAAGATAGCGTAAGGATTGTAACAACTGGAGGTGGAGGTTGGGGGGACCCACTAAAGCGAGAAATTGACAAGGTTGTTTACGACTTGCAATGCGGATTAATATCTGAAGATGCAGCTAGGGAACAGTATGGCGTAGTGGTCCACTTGGAGGGACGTAAATGGATTGCAGATAAAGAAGAAACGTCAAGTTTAAGAGAAAAAATGTCGAAATTAAACGCAAACCTCCCAATGTTTGACAGGGGTGAAGAATTCAAAAGAATTAAAGAAAAAGGGGTAATCAAATACCCAGAAAATTGGACTGATCCTGATGAAGGTTGGTATTTGAGTTGAAATTTTCATTATGAAGATAGCAAAATCACTGATTGTAAGTAGTAGTGTCGACCAAACATGGGATTTTTTTCAAGATGTTCCCAAAGTTGCAGCTTGCTTTCCTGGTGCAAATCTTACTGAGCAAACAGCCGAGGGCATTTATAAAGGCAATGTATCGATTAAATTAGGTCCGTTTACAGCAACATTTGAGGGTGAAGCTACATATGAACCTGACCAACAACAGAAGTCGGGAAAAGTAGAAGGAAAAGCAATTGATAAACGAGGTGGATCAAGATCCCGCTTACTATTAAGTTACAAGTTAATAGGAATGGACGGAGAAAAGTCACAGGTTGATTTTGATGCTGATATTCAATTAGCGGGTCCCATAGCACAATTTGGTAGAATTGGAGTGATCGAAGAAGCGGCAGAGTTGTTAATAGCAGAATTTGTAAGTAATGTTGAACAGAGTATGATGGGAAATAATTCTGAAAGCGATCAACAAGTAGAAGAAACTATTGATCAGAGTGCTTCATTTGAAAAGGTTACTGAAAATGAGTCTTCGAAGAAAAGTATAAGCTTGATCAGTGTCATTTGGTCACTCATTAAAAGTTATTTTTCTCGACCGAACTGAGCTGTAATAAAAATAAATAACCAAATAAAGTGAGAAAACCATGGAATATAGAACAGCTCATATGACGCAGATGGAGATTGGAAAAGCAATACAAAGTGGAAAGCCGGTTATTGTACCAACTGGTGCGACAGAAGCACATGGCCCACATATGCCCACGGACACTGATACCCATCAAGCTGAGTATATAGCCTTAGAATTAGCAAAGAGAATTGATGCAGTGGTTGTTCCTCCAATAGCTTATGGCATTTCTAAAACTTTTGAGAATTTTCCAGGAACTGTTTCCTTAACTATCCCGACTTACCAACTTATGCTAAGTGAGATAGGCTACGGTCTGATACAGCAAGGGTTTAAGCACATAATATTACTTAATGGAAATCGTCCTAGCGGAACCGCCAACGATCAAGTCGCAAGACACCTTATTGACGAATATGATAATGGTTACGATTTCATGGTTTCTGCAGTAAGTTATTGGGAACCAGCGGCAGATAAAATTCATAGTATGAGAAAATCTGAAGAGGGTGGGATGGGGCATGCAGGTGAATTGGAAACTTCATTTCAACTGGCCACTCGACCTAACCTAGTTAAAATGCAATTATTAGAGGGAGCGCACTATGGGCCCGTGGCTTGGGACTTAGTGGCTCCCACTCATCCAACTCGCACATATGCTAAGAGGCCAAGGCCACAGGCTGGACACGCAGCAATATTTGGCGATCCAACTCACGCAACGGAAGCTATGGGCAAAGCATGCATTGAGGTAATTGTTGATGCTCTTGAGAAAACTTTTACAAACATAAAAGCATCTTATGAGGAGCGCTAATTTAGACCCAAAATAAGTTACACTATGTAATTTTTCCCAGGTCTCCACCCAAGATCCGTGGAAACAGAGTGTGACATTAGCATTAATGTTTGCTTTAACCTTTCAACTTTATTTTTGTTGTCAGCAATGCTTTTCAAATAAATAAAACAAACACAGCCTTCAACTTCATTATTTTCATTGAAAAGCGGTGCTGCCATTGAACCTGTGTGTGGTTGAACATCCCCAAAGGTTTGAGAGTACTTTTCCTGCCTTACCTGATCAAGTAATTTACGAAGTCTTTTAACGTTTGCAATAGTGGTTGGAGTCAGTTGCTCAAGGGGCTTAGTTAAGTATTCGTCTATAAATTCGGGCTGAGAAAATGCCAATAGAACCAAGCCTTTTGATCCTGCGTGAAGAGGTATGTGATATCCATATTGTGTTTTATCTATAATCTGTTCTTGTTTTTTCTCGGTATGGATTACGACCGAATAATCACCTATTCGTTCAACAATCTGGACATCTGCATTATTGATTTCATTCGTATTTGCCAAAAATTGCAGTGAATATGACAAAGCTTTATTATTAATCAAATAAGAGGAACCCACATACCAGAGCCTTGCACCAACTTCATACCTATTTGTGTTTTTATCTCTCATAATAAATTGCGCATTTTCAAGCTTTTTAATTGTGCGATGAACGGTAGCCCATGGTAAATTTAAAAACCGTGTAATATCAATCACTCTACAAGGTTTCCGCGCTATTAAATCTAAAACTGCAAAAGCTCTATCCAGTCCTGAGGGAGCGTTATCACCAAAAGTTGCAAGCTTACTGGCACTATTTGTTTTATCTTCCGGGTTCATCGAAGCTTGAATTCTTTCGATTTACAATTCTTGTCATAATTATGCTAAAGTTAAAAGTAAGTAATGTACAGTAATGTGTCTTAGTTATCTATAAATTTGGGTCAGAAAACCAGTATTTTCCCGGGTAACTAGATTAGTTTTGAGGTAACCATGATCACTGAATTATTAAAGATGTCGGCTTGTAGTTTGGTTGATGTTTTAAAGAATAGAGACGTAAAACAATCGGAAATTCTTAAAGATCTTGAAAACAGGCACCAGGAAGTAGACAGGTTTGTAAATGCCCTTCCAACAACCTGTTTTGAAAAAGCTTTTGATAGGGCAGCTAGATTTGAAAAAATGGAAGGCAAAAAATTTCTTGATACTTGTCGACCGCTTTTTGGGTTACCTATTCCAATAAAAGACTCTTATAATGTCGCGGGTGTCCGCACCACTTACGGGTCTAAAGCTTACGAAAATTATATTCCTGATTCTTCAGACATAACTGTGGATACGATTGAAAAGTCTGGTGGTATAGTCTTTGCCAAGTCGAATACTCCTGAATTTGAAGCTGGTGCAAGTACATTTAATGAAGTGTTTGGGTTTACTCGAAATCCGCTAAATCTTTCCCGTTCGGTTGGCGGTTCTTCAGGCGGCGCTGCTGCTGCAGTTGCTGTAGGTCTAGCACATTTAGCACAAGGCTCTGATTTTGCTTGTTCTTTAAGGTTTCCTGCATCATTTTGTGGACTGGTAGGGTTGCGTCCAACACCGGGTGTAGTTCCCCATGGGCCAAGTAAGATGCCTTTTCAGTCTTTGTCTGTAACTGGCCCGCTAGCTCGGTCAGTTGCTGATGTTGGATTGGCACTTGATGCCTTTGAAGGTTCAGATACAGTTGATCCTTTATCAGGTCAAAATTTTGCTCGAAAAACTGTATACAGGGAAGCTGGTGAAAACCCAAAGAAAATAAATTCATTTGCTTTCTCACTGGATTTAAATGTGGCTACGGTTACGGCAGAGGTAAAAGACATTGTCTCAAATGCTATGATAAAACTTCAGAAAAGTGGGTGTGATGTACGAAATGAGTGCCCAAACCTGCTTGAAAGTCATTTTGTCTTTGACAGGTTAAGAGCGTTTCAGTTTGCCACACTTTGGTCGACTGCTTTGATAAAACACCGAGAAAAATTAAAACCTGAAGTAGTATGGAATATCGAAAGAGGTTTGAGTCTAGACGTAAAACAATTAATTGATGCAGAAAGAAAACGATCAGAGATCAGACTAAATATGATCGATTTTCTAAATAAATATGACTTTTTGATTACACCAACTGCTCCAGTTGCTCCTCCGCCGTACGAGGAAAGGTATGTAAAATCAATCGAAGGAGTTGAAACACAAAGCTATATTGACTGGTTAGCTTTAGGTTATGCTATCTCTGTAACCGGATGCCCATCAGTGTCGATACCATGCGGTTTTACTTCAGATGGGCTTCCAGTTGGCATACAGATAGTATCTCTTCCTCATCGTGAAGTTGCATTGCTTAGTTTTGCGGCATGGATTGAACAGGTATTTGAGGTAGATATCGGGTTACCTGTGGAAAATTTCAAAGATCAAAGTGCATAAAATTGAAATTTTTTACAGTTGACAGTATGTGCAATGCATCTAACATACTAATACGTAATATAAATAGTGTATCCGTTAAGTGGATATAACAGATTAAAACTAAGATGAGTGTTTTTAAAGGTAATTTCAGATGAAGCCTTCGTCCTTCGAATACGTCGCACCCACGTCTGTTCAGGAAGTAACTTTAGCACTTCAGGAAAACCCGGGCGCAATGATTATTGCGGGGGGACAAAGTTTGGTGCCAGCGCTTAATTTTAAATTGGCGAGCCCTGCTATGTTGGTTGATATAAAAAAAATACCAGATCTTGATAGTATTTTTTTGGAAAATCAAAAAATAGTTATAGGTGCCAACGTAAAGCACGTTCAAGTTGAAGAAAATACACAAGTCAAAGATAACCATCCTTTAATGCATGAAGCGTTAAAGTACGTTGCTCATGGTCCAATTCGAAATCAAGGTACGACTGTGGGTAGTTTGTGTCATGCGGACTCTGCTGCTGAAATGCCTATAATTCTAATTTTGACTGATGGACACGTAACGGCTGTGGGTCCTGAAGGCGAAAGAACAATTCCGGCTAAGGAGTTCTTTAAATTTCACATGACAACTAGCCGTAGGGATAGTGAAATTATCACACACGCACACTTCCCAATTCCTGAGAAAAACAGTGGATACTCTTTTCTGGAGTTTGCAAGGCGCAGCGGAGATTACGCGATTTCTGCCGTCGCTGTACTTATGAATATAGATGAAAATAGTCGAATTTTGTCAGTCAAAGTGGCCGCAGGTGGCATTGCTTCTTGCCCGATAAGATTGTCGGAGGTGGAAGATGTTTTACTTGGCTCAACGCTTGAGGAAAGCGATGTGCGAAAAGCTACAGAGATATGCATAAGATATGTAACAGCCCCTGCTGACGTTCATGCTACGGTTGAGTATCGAAAGGGCTTGACTTGTCGACTTTTAGCAAAGGCGCTAGTTCAAGCCAAAGAGACAGCAAAGAAAGGATTTCTTGGGTGAAGATGATTAGAAATTTGCCTTCAGCCAACTCGTTTGGTCAAACTTCAAAGGTTTCACTTACAGTTAATGGAACTAACGTTGAAAAAGAAGTAAGTGTACGCATGCTTCTTTCAGACTTCATACGGCATGAACTTGGTTTGACGGGCACGCACGTGGGGTGTGAGCATGGGATTTGTGGTGCTTGCACCGTAATAATCGATGGCAAATCGTCACGGTCTTGCACCCTATTAGCAGTTCAAGCTGATGGAATCGATTTAAGGACCATCGAAAGTGTGGCTAATAAAGACGGAAGCTTACACCCTATTCAGGAAGCATTTCACGAATGTCACGCTCTACAGTGTGGTTATTGTACGCCTGGATTTATCATGAATATTGTAAGCGAGTTCGAAAATAACGAAAAGATAGATACCACAGATGAGGGTATTAGAGAACTTATTGCTGGAAATTTATGCAGGTGTACAGGGTACGCAAACATAATTGAAGCAGTTCGTGATGCTGCCGAAAAGCTCCAGAAAAAACGATAGGATTAAGAATGTCTACCAGATCATTTGGAACCCGAGTAAAACGCAATGTTGATCCAAAGCTACTCAAAGGAGAAGGATCATTTATAGATGATTTGGACTTACCTGGGGTATTACATGCTGCATTTGTTCGTAGTCCATTTGCAAGAGCCAAAATCAAAAGTGTAGATACGGATTATGCTAGATCAATGGACGGCGTAATGGCCATATATACCTGCGATAATATTGGTAATTTAGACATGGAACTGCCTTTATTAATTCCGCATGATTGCATGAATGACGCTAGGACGCAAAGAACTCTTGCAAGAGATGATGTCTATCACGTTGGGCAGGCCATTGTTATGGTTGTGGCGATTAATCGTTATTTAGCAGAAGATGCAGCCCTAATGGTTGACGTAGACTATGAACCGATGGATGTAGAGGTTGATATTGAGAAAGCCATCCTACCGGATGCACCTCTCGTGCACCCAACGCATCCTGGTAACATTGCGGCAGATCTAACACAAATATCCGGAGATCCAGAATCAGCTTTCGCCAGAGCTGAGCATGTAACGAAAATTCGTGTCGAGGTAGAGAGAAGCACAGCGGCGCCTATGGAAACCAGATCAGTAGCTGCTTACTATGATAAGATTTCTGGAGTTCTGACGGTATGGGATGGGACTCAAGCGCCACTTACAGTTCGAGGGGGGTTAGCATCAATTTTTGAAATTGATGAAGATAAAGTTAGGGTTATAGCACCAGATGTTGGCGGTGGGTTTGGGCAAAAAGTAATGTTTCCTCATCCAGATGAATTGTTAGTGCCGTTGGCCGCAATGGAACTCGGGATGCCTGTTAAATACATAGAGGATAGGCGAGAAAATTTTATAAGTTCGAATCAAGAACGGAAGCAAATTCATCACATCGAACTCTATGCTACAAAAGACGGTGATGTTATAGGCCTGAAGGACTTTTTTCTGCATGATACTGGTGCTTTTATTCCGTATGGAATTGCAATAGCTCAAGTGGCATCCACTTCAATTGCGGGGCCTTATCGAATACCAAATATACATGTTCAATTTCAGGCTGTTTATACTCCAACAGTTACAATTACTCCCTACAGAGGATGCGGCCGGCCTCAAGCATGTTTTGCAGTCGAACGAGCTATGGACCAATTAGCTGAAGATTTGGGGATAGATAGATTTGAAATTAGACGAAAAAATTTAATATCAGACGACCAGTTCCCTTATCCAAGAGAAGGTCTAATATTTGCTGATGGATTACCCGTTACCATGGATAGTGGCCAGTATTTCAAAGCATTGGATCTGATAGAAGAGAAAATCGACGTCAGGAATTTTCCAAGAATGCAAGAAGAAGCCAGAAGTCAGGGTAAGTTTCTTGGTTTAGGGTTAGCTTACTATGTTGAGGGTACTGGGTTAGGACCATACGAAGGCGGTCATATTAAAATTCATCCAATAACAGGAAAAGTTTATGTGAATACTGGTTTATCGGGTCAGGGACAAGGGCATGACACCGTTTTTGCACAGATTGTTGCTGATCAGCTTGGGGTTAATGTAGAAGATGTTATTTTGACCGAGGGAGACAGTGGGGCATATGATTGGGGTGTGGCGACATTCGCAAGTAGGGCAGCCGTTGTTTCAGGTAATGCGATACACAAGACCGCACTAATCGTACGCAAGAAAACGATCAAAGCTGCTGCCAATATGCTAGAGGTTGATGAAGACGAGATTGAGCTACGGGATGGACATGCATGGGTATCTAACTCAAATCGCAGTGTCTCACTGGCCGCCGTTGCCACTGCTACAAACCCATTGAGATATGCATTTAATGAGGCGGCAAAAGCTGCTACCCAATTCGCACCTGCCAGTAGACATGATGGTCCTGCATTAGATGAGGGACAGGCACCAGGACTTGAAGCAACAGATTATTATAGCCCACCAGCAGCAACCTGGGCCTATGGAGTGCATGCAGCAATAGTTGAGGTGGATGAGATTACTTGTGAAACAAAAATTAAAAAATACGCGCTTGTTCACGATTGTGGTAACATGATTAATCCCACAATAGTTGAAGGGCAGGTAATGGGTGGCGTGGCGCAAGGTATTGCAGGCGCCATGTACGAGAAAGTTGAGTTTGACGATGATGGAAATATTTCAAATGCAAATTTCGTAGATTTTGTGATCCCATATGCAACCGAAATTCCTAAGGTTGAAATGTATCACCTTGAAACGCCAACACCTCTAAATCCACTGGGAGTGAAAGGTGTTGGAGAGGCAGGTTGTATTGCCACGGCAGCAACAATTGCTTCAGGACTAACAGATGCATTAAGGGAGTTTGGAAACCCAAAATTTCGTTCAACTCCAATAACTCCAAGTATGATACATGAGGTGCTAAGTTCGGGTAGTAGCGGGTGAGAAGGTTTGAGTCCTGAAGGCGAGAAACTCTTCAAAATCCTCAATAAAAAAAGTTAACTATTTTGTTGTTTGAGCTTAAAAAAAGGAGGTAAGTATGAAAAGTTTATTTAAAGCTGGGCTGGTTCTTTTCGCCAGCACTTTCTGTTTGGGGCAATCTGCTCTGGCAGACAGGATTATAAAGGGTGACCCTAAACCCGCTATGATCATTTTCTCACAGAAAAACGACGGGGGTTGGTCTCAGGCTCTAGATGAGGCTAGGCAGAAGGTTGAAGCAGAGTTAGGCTTAAAAATACCAGTGGTGGAAAATGTCCCGGAAAATGCGGCGGCAGTTAAACCCGCGGTTGAATTATTTATAGATCGTGGACACAATATAATCTTGGGATCTGCATTTGGTTACTCGGATGCATTCAAAGAACTTGCTGAAAAGTATCCTGACGTAGTATTTCTAAATCCAGCCGGAACAACAAACGGTGATAACCTAATGTCCTACTATGGTCGGACTTATGAAAGTCAATATTTGTGTGGTATGGCAGCTGGAGCTATTTCAAAAACTGGTAAATTGGGTTTTGTAGCAGCTAATCCCTTTGGACTTGTGAATTGGACCGTTAATGCTTTTGCTATGGGGGCCCGTGAAATGAATCCTGACGCTACACTCACAGTGGTCTTTACTGGAGCATGGAATGATCCAGTGAAAGAGCGAGCTGCATCGGAAGCCCTCGCTGAGCAAGGAATTGACGTAATAGGCCAGCACGTTGACACTCCTACCCCTCAAATCGTAGCCAAGGAAAAAGGAGTTTACTCTACTGGTCATCACAGAGACCTCTCCGAGTTTAGTTCTGCTACTCAATGTTCGTCTGTTTGGGTCTGGGATAAGTTTTTAATACCTGAGATAAAGAAAATAGCTGATGGTACGTGGGAATCCTCACCCTGGGGCGCATTCCTCTCGATTGGTCAAGGCGGCACTGATATTGCCTGTTGTGGAGACGCTGTTTCTAGCGATCAAAAGGCTCAAATAATGAAAGCACGTGATGAAATAATGGCTGGAAAGCATATATTTGCTGGGCCTTTAAAGGACGGCTCCGGTGCTCTTAAAGTGAAGTCGGGAGAAGTCATGGGCGATGCAGACTTATGGGGCATGGACTGGTTTGTCGAAGGTGTTATAAGTCAATAGAAGCAGAAGAATTTGATTAATGGTAAAAATTAATCAAAACTACAAAATTAAAATGGAGAAAATCACCAAATCATTTGGTGATTTTCTTGCTCTTGATGATGTGACTTTTAATCTCGATCATGGAGAGGTTCACTCCTTATTAGGGGAAAATGGAGCAGGCAAATCGTCTCTGATGAATGTCCTTTCAGGTATCTATGCACCTGACCACGGCGCGATTAGTATTGATGGTAAAGTAGTAAAAATCAATGGACCATCTGATGCCAGATTTCTGGGTATTGGTATGGTTCATCAGCATTTTAGGCTCGTAAAAAGTTTTAACGCACTCGATAACATAGCTTTAACTATCAATCAGACCTCTTACTATAGTGAGAAAGATAATCTTCGACATAAAATCTTAAAGAAAATGGACGAAATTGGGTTTGATCTCGATCTCGATAGTCCAGTTGGTTTATTGTCTGTTGCTGAGCAGCAGAGAGTAGAAATTTTAAAAGTTTTAATCGCAGGTGCTTCTATTATAATTTTGGACGAGCCTACCGCCGTACTAACAGATGAGGAAGCTAAGGGATTTTTTAAAATTATAAGATTTCTCGCAAGTTCTGGAACTTCAGTTGTTTTAGTTACTCATAAGTTAAAGGAAGCTAAAGAGTTTTCCGACAAAATTAGTGTCCTACGTAATGGGAAATTGGTTGATACTATAATACCGGGGAAATTGGATGATGAAGCATTAATAAAGTTGATAGTTGGTGAAGTTTTCGCAGAAAAGCCACAGTTAAGTAAGAATTTTGGTGAAGAAAAAATAGTGATATCAGATTTAAATCTTCATCGCTCAAACCATGCCATGGGGCTAACCAATATAAATTTTAAAATTCATGAAGGTGAGATTTATGGGATTGCAGGTGTAGGTGGAAATGGTCAGGCAGAACTATCGACTGTATTGATGGGCTTAACCAAGCTGAATAGTGGCTCAATTAAATTAGCAGGCTATGGAGATATTACAAAGTTTCGGACGGACCAAAGACGCAAATGTGGGTTAGTTTTCATTCCCGCTGATAGGCAGAAGTATGCATTAGCAGGGGAACTTAGTGTTGCAGATAACTATGCTGTAGCTTCAATTCTCAGGGGTGATTTAGGTAGCTGGATGGGAGTGAAAAAATTAGGAAAACAGCAAAGCATCCTGGAGGCAATTGCAGAGTTTAATATTTACGGTGTGCAAAGGCTAAATCAAAATGCCGCTCTTTTATCTGGTGGGAACGCCCAAAAACTTGTAATTGCGCGTGAGTTTTCATCAAAACCTTCTGTAGTAATTGCGCACAGTCCAAGTAGAGGGTTAGATCTAAAGGCCGCTGCATTTGTTCATAAGCAATTATTGACTGCAAGAGATGGAGGTGCTGCTGTACTGCTATTAAGTGAAGATTTGGATGAAATTATGCTGCTATCGGATACGATTGGTGTTATTAATCGCGGTCGCATAACTGCGGAATTTTCTTCACCGGCTGATCGACAAATAATTGGAAAGGCTATGGTAAATTGAGTTCCGCTTCAAACATTAATAAAAGAAAAGGTGTTAAATTAGAAGTGCGTGATCCAATGAGTTTCGCGAATAAATTTATAGTGCTAATTTTGTCAATCTTTACAGGATTATTCATTTCATTTGTTATATTGATTTTGTCTGGTGTTTCTGGCTCTGCTTTATGGAAGGAGTTCGTGGTTTACATTGTCACTAGTGAGAAAAACTTATCTTCAGTATTAATTCAGGCTTCTCCATTTGTGGTAGCAGGGCTTGCGGCGGCGGTTGCATTCAGAGCGCGGTTTTGGAATATTGGGATTGAAGGACAAATGATTTTTGGAGCTATTGCTGCAACTTATATCGCAATCAATGACGTTGGGCCAGAGCCAACGCGTCTATTGCTAATGTTTATAGCCGCAGGTTTTGGTGGTGTTTTCTGGATACTGTTACCCGCCTTTCTCAAAATTAAATTAGATGTTAACGAGATTATCTCGACCCTTTTAATGAACTATATTGCATTTAACTTTTTGCTACATCTCCTGTATGGAAGCTGGCGAGATCCATCAACTGGTTTTCCTAACTCAGAGCAGTATGACGTATCTGAAATTTTACCGTTACTAGGGTGGCAGAGTTTGAACTTCTCATCGGTAATAGCAGTGTTATTAGTAATTATCCTTTTCTGGCTATTCATGAGTTCTCGCTTTGGCTTTGTCCTGAACGTCTTGCATGCAAGTAGTGATATGGCTAGGTATACGGGTATTCGAGTAAGTTTAGTTATTTTGATAGTAACTATAGTATCCGGCTTTTTATCGGGAATTTGTGGTTTTCTGGTCAGTGCCGGCATAGAAAGCCGGATGACCCAATCCTTCTTTATTGGCTTTGGGTTTTCAGGGATTTTGATATCGTTCTTGGCCAGAGATAATCCAATTGGTATACTTGTGGTATCGTTACTTTTTGCTACGCTTGTTATAGGTGGTCAAAGTCTCCAAGTATTTTATCAAATACCTTTTGCCATGGTGCAATTAATGCAAGCAATTATTGTTATGTGCGTTGCCTCATCCGAGTTTTTTATACGTTATCGGTTAATTTTTTCTTTCTAGAGGTGCGGTTATATGGATTTCCTAATATATTGGCTTTCTAATGTACCAGGGTTTGCGACGCCGTTTGCCTTGGGGGTTCTCGGAATGATTATTTGCGAACGGTCAGGTGTATTAAATTTAGGTGCAGAGGGCTTTGTATTAGTTGGCGCGATGTCAGGTGCCGGAGTATTAATATCGGTTGGTGATTTACCTTTATTTGCTTTAGTAATAGCTGGATTATCTGGTTCCCTATTTGGCTTATTATTTGGTTTTTTAGTTACTATACTTAGGGTAAATCAGGTGATTGCAGGATTAATCATGGTTTTTCTAGCCCAAGGTCTTACAAGCCTGTTATCAAGGAATATGGACTGGGTTAATAAACCCTTTGAAGGTTTGTCAAAGCTTAATACTGGTATATTCTCTGAAATACCGATAATTGGACCTATTATTTTTCAACAAGATTTATTAGTTTATTGTACCTTATTATTTTATTGGGTCGCCTTTTATTTTCTTTATAGAACAAGCATTGGGTTACGTTTACGGGCTGTTGGTGAAAACCCCGAAGCAGTAGACGCTGCAGGTGGGGATGTAATTTTATTAAGATTACTTGCTGTTATAATTGGTACATTTTTCTTAGGTTTAGCTGGGGGTTATTTTACTGTTGTAGTTTCAAAAATATGGGTTGACGGAATATCAGGTGGACGAGGTTGGATAATAATAGCTCTAGTGATCTTCGCTCGCTGGCAACTTTCAAGGGCTTTACTTGGAGCTGTAATATTTGGCTGCATAGAGGCTTTAATTCCAAGACTAGCCGCTATTGGATTTCAGTTGCCTCAGTATTTCGTTTTAATGATGCCATATGCTATTACTCTATTAGTAATGGTATGGTCCAATCTAAACCCAAAGAATATTAAGGCAACACCTTCATCTTTAGGACGTCCCTTCCTTAGGGAGGAAAGGCATTAGTTATTTGGAGACAGCTGAAAGATTATTTACCTTGTAAAAATGTTGGTAATCGTGACTAAATATCGATAAAGGCCCCGTGGCTCAACTGGATAGAGCGGCCCCCTCCTAAGGGGCAGGTTATAGGTTCGAATCCTATCGGGGTCGCCAAAAAACTCTGAACTCAATTTTTCGTATTTAACCGAATAAATATTACTCTGATAATTGGATTTTCAAAAAGTGAAAATATGTTCCCTAATTTCAAAATAGAACAGGATTTGATCAGGAATGGATGCTCAATTATTGCAGGAGTTGATGAGGTTGGCCGAGGACCATTAGCAGGCCCTGTAACTGCCGCTGCAGTAATCTTAGACCCGCTAAATATTCCAGACAATTTAAATGACTCTAAAATCTTAAGTTCAAAAAAGAGAGAAAAATTATTCGAACAACTAAAATCTAGCTCTGCTTTCGCAGTTGCGCACGTTTCGCCTGAAGAAATTGACAAACTGAATATTCTTCAAGCTTCTTTATTGGCCATGGTGAATGCTGTTTCTAACTTAAAAGTTAAACCAAACCACATTTTAATCGATGGAAATAAAGTTCCGGACAGACTTGTCGGGCGGGCAACTGCAATCGTGAAGGGGGATCGTAAAGTATTATCGATTGCGGCGGCCTCGATAATTGCAAAAGTGACCAGAGATAAATTAATGCATGATCTAGATTCAGAGTTTCCGGTTTATGGATGGGCCAAAAATGCTGGATACCCTACAAAGTGTCACATGAATGCAATAGTAAAGTATGGGGTCACCCCTCATCATAGACGTTCCTTTAAACCGGTACACAATATATTGTGTAATTAAAAGAATTGGTCATTTGACTTAAAAACGAATTGACGGATTCGTGAGGATGAATCATTTTAGTGACAATTAAAGAGCGCATAAGCGCCGGTTAATGAGGCAGTGAAATGAACAAACCCTTGGAGCGGATGGCTAGTGGCCTTCCAACTGAACGTGTGTTGGTTGGAGACTGTATTGAATTAATGAATTCTCTTCCTGAATGCTCAGTAGACTTAATTTTTGCAGACCCACCTTATAATTTGCAGCTTAAAAGTGAGCTGCATCGGCCAGATAACTCACGTGTTGACGCAGTAAACGATCATTGGGATCAATTTGAAAGTTTTAAAACTTATGATGAATTTACCAATAATTGGTTGGCAGCCGCGAAGCGAATTTTAAAAAAGGATGGTGCTATTTGGATAATAGGCTCCTATCACAATATTTTTAGAGTTGGCTCTGCCGTCCAAAACCAGGGCTTTTGGATTCTAAATGATGTTGTATGGCACAAATCCAATCCAATGCCTAATTTCCGGGGTATGCGTTTTACGAATGCTCACGAAACTTTAATTTGGGCTTCTAAAACCGATAAGTCCAAATATACTTTTAATTATGAGGCACTGAAGGCGCTGAATGAGGGCACGCAGATGAGAAGTGACTGGATGCTTCCTCTATGCACTGGTCACGAACGGTTAAAAAATGATAAGGGTGAAAAGGCCCATCCCACCCAAAAACCTGAGAGTTTATTGTATCGCGTTTTACTTGGAACAACAAATGAGGGCGACGTTGTTCTAGACCCTTTCTTCGGCACTGGGACGACTGGTGCAGTTTGCAAAATGCTTGGCCGTAACTTTATTGGCATAGAGCGTGAAGAATATTATGCAAAAGTGGCAGAAAAGAGAATTAAAAATACTCGAGCCCTGGATAGTTCATCTCTGAAAATTTCAGCAGGGAAACGTGCAGAGCCGCGAATACCTTTTGGCCAGTTATTAGAAAGAGGAATGCTTCGTCCTGGAGAACAATTAATGTCTAGTAATGGTCGCTTTACTGCTAAAGTGAGGGCTGACGGAACCTTGGCTGGTAATAGTGTTGTTGGTTCAATTCATCAGGTAGGGGCAAAGTTGGAGGGAGCTCCAAGTTGTAATGGTTGGACTTATTGGTGTTTCAAGCGTGATGGAAAAAGGGTTTTAATTGATCAGTTACGTCAGCAAATTCGTGACGAAATGGGAACAATTTAAATTCAAAATCGATTTTAACTTTAGAGGCTAACTTATCTAATGGTTGGGAGAATTGTAGCAAAAATAATAGTCGCATTGCTGACTGTCTATTGCATTACCGTTATTGTTGCATATTTTTATAATATCTCGATCACATTTCCTTTTTCTCTTTCTGAGGGAACCGATGTCCCGGAGCATCGTTTAAAAGCTATCCGATTATCACTGTTTGCAACTTTCACATTTTTCGCTTTTCATTATTTATTTTACGGCTCAAAAAAATTCTATCCAATCCAAGTTATGGCAGTAATGTTGTTTAGTTTAACGATATTTGGCACACTAAGTTTTTCCATTGAAGAAGCAGAGGCCGTAGAATTTCTTCAACTTCTTGTTTGGGTTCCAGTATCTTTAGTTTTATATAAGGCCGCAAAGACTGATTTTAAAAATATTTTTCAAAAATAAGCTAAACAGAAACTATACGATCAAGAGTGGAAGCAAACTTCGATAACGTCCATTTATTTATGAATTCAAATTATTTAAATGGATTTTCTAGTTTATGAGCTTTTTGAAAGAGTGTCGGTAGCGAGCTCAAATCAAACTCATTTTCCCCAATGAAAAACCCTTGTTTTGGTTTGCAATTGAGCGGAACGTTTGCAAATTTAACAATTACATCCAAGTGAAAATGCGTAAATGTGTGCCTAATTTGATCATTAGTAGTTTGCCAATTAGCATCAACGGGCGGTATATCCTTTGGATCCGCGCACCATTCTGAAGTTGGCCATCCAAGCATACCGCCCAATAAGCCATTAGCGGGTCGTCTTTCCAAAAGGTATGCCTGGTCTACCCTTTTTACGATATAAATGAAGCCTTTTCGTGTAGGTTTTTTCTTTTTTTTAAGTTTGAAAGGAACCAAATTTGCTGATCCATTTTTATTGGCTAAACATTGTGTCTCGAGAGGGCATACTAAACATTTGGGTGCTACGGGAGTGCAAATAGTTGCCCCTAAATCCATCACAGCCTGTACATAGTCACCCGGTCTCACCTCGGGCGTTAGGCCCCTAGCAATTTGTGTTATCTCACCCTTAGAACTTGGCAAGGGTGTTTGAATTTCAAATAATCTAGAAATTACTCTTTCTACGTTGCCGTCTACAACCACCTCATTTCTATCGAAGGCAATGGCTGAAATCGCTCCCGCTGTGTATGGGCCGACACCGGGAAGTTTGAGAAGTGTTTTATAGTCACTTGGGAATTTTCCACCGTATTCGGAACATATTATTTTAGCACATTTGAGCAAATTGCGAGCTCTTGCGTAATATCCCAATCCAGCCCATGCTGCAGTGATTTCGCTCTCTTCAGCTTGCGCCAACTTCTCCAGTGTTGGCCATTTCCCAATGAATTTGATAAAATAACTTCTAACTGTGGCAACGGTAGTTTGTTGTAGCATTATCTCAGATAACCATACATGATAGGGATTAGGTCTAGTACCGGATGTTCTATCTAATGGCCCAATACGCCAAGGCATTTCACGTGCATTTTTATCATACCAATTTAGAAGTATTGAAGGTTTTACTTTTGAGTTCATTTTCTTATTAGTTATTTCAAAACTACGCTTTATTGTCTAAACATATATTTAAAGCAGGACCGTTGAAATGCAAAACCTTGACAAGAGATCTGGCAGATTTAAAAGAACATCCGAGCTTCTGAAGCGGAGGATAAACGAAGCTAGTGAGGGAAGAGGCTTTTCTGAGACTAGGCTCCTCACTCATTGGAGCACTTTTGTAGGTATTGGCTTAGCGGAAAAAACATATCCGGTAAAAATAAGTTTTGCCTCTGGTGGGCTGGGTGCCACTCTGACAATCTTAACTACTGGGCCTCATGCCTTAGAACTTGAAATGCTAAAGCATCAAATTAAAGATAAGGTTAATGCTGCATATGGATATAATGCTGTCGCACGAATAAAGATTACACAAACTGCTGAAACGGGCTTTGAGTTCGCTAAGGTCAATGGAAACACAGAAGAACAGGGCGGTAATACAAATTTGACTGTTGTTCGTAATAATGTGAAAGCAAGTGAACAGGTAGAAGGCGTGGAAAACAAAGAATTGAGAGAAGCTCTAGCAGAGTTGGAAGAAAAAGTATTAACAAAATCTACAAACACAATGAGCTAAAAGGCAAAAGTATGGGATTTAGGGTTACACGAATTTTGGCATTATTTTTTTTAATGATTGGAACAACCGTTTGGTTTAATCAGCTGAATTTAAATAGTACCGGAAATAATCAGCAAAACTATTCTTCATTAATGGCTTTTGCAGATGAAAAAACGGAGACTACTATCACTGAGATGATATTAGGCAGTGACGATGCGAAAATAGAGATTGTGGAATATGCTTCTTACACATGTCCACATTGCGCGACATTTCATACCGAAATTTATCCTAGGCTTAAAAATGAGTACATCGAAACTGGAAAAGTGCGCTTCGTTTATAGAGAGGTTTACTTTGACAAATTTGGTTTGTGGGCTTCTATGATTGCGCGATGCGCAGGCCCAGAAAAGTTCTTTGGGTTAACAGAGCTTATATATAAATCACAACAAAAATGGGCTCGCGCCGGTGATGATGCCGCAATTGTGACCGAGTTATCTAAATTGGCGAAAGTCGCAGGGCTCAATGACCAGAAAATTCAAAATTGTCTTGAAGATACAGAAAAGTTACGGGCGCTCGTTGGATGGTTTAAAACTAACGCCTCTAACGATGATATAAAATCTACTCCTTCTTTTATAATTGATGGAGAAAAGTTTTCGAATATGGGTTACGATGATTTTTCTTCGATTATAGATAGTAAAATTTCCGAATAATGGTAGCCCCACTTGAAGGCATAAAAGTAGTTGAATTAGCTCGTATTTTAGCTGGGCCGTGGACTGGTCAGTTGTTGGCAGATCTTGGAGCTGAAGTGATCAAGGTTGAGTCAGAAAAAGGTGACGATACGCGTGCATGGGGCCCGCCATTTATTGAGCGAGAAAATGACACTTCAGCAGCTTATTTTCATGGGTGCAATCGAGGTAAGAAGAGTGTCACTGCTGATTTAAGTACAGCCGCAGGCCAAGAGCGCGTAATTGAATTGATTCAAGGCTCTGATATTTTAATCGAGAACTTCAAGGTGGGAGGTTTGAAAAAATATGGTTTAGATTATGAAAGCCTAAATGCTAAGAATAAGGAACTTATTTATTGCTCAATCACTGGTTTTGGTCAGGATGGTCCGTACTCTACCAGAGCAGGATACGATTATATAATTCAAGGAATGTCTGGTCTGATGTCAATAACTGGTGAGCCAGGAGGGCGGCCATTGAAAACGGGTGTTGCGATAACAGACATTTTTACTGGACTATACGCCTCCTCAGCCATTTTGGCGGCACTGCATCAACGCAAAGAAACAGGTCTAGGTCAGCATATTGATATGTCGCTTTTAGACTCCGCAGTCGCCATCTTAGCAAATCAGGGAATGAACTATTTATCTACGGGTAAGGCGCCGGGTCGAATTGGAAATTTTCATCCAAACCTCAGTCCCTATCAAGTTTTTGAATGTTCTGATGGCCATATTATAATTGCAACAGGAAATGATCAACAATACCAAAAGCTCTGCGATATTCTTAAATGTCCAGAACAAGCTACAGATCCTAAATATGAAACTAATGCTAAGCGTGTCAAAAATCGAGATGAACTAGACGAGGCTTTCACTCACAAAACGAAAAAGTGGAATAAGATGAAACTATTAAAACAATGTGAGGCTAATGGAATTCCTGCTGGACCGATAAACTCACTGGATGAGGTTTTTGCAGATCAACAAATAATACATCGAGGGATGGAGCTTAGTTTGGAGGGTATACCCAGTATCCGTAGTCCAATTAGATTTAGCGAAAGCGAGTTAGTTTTAAATAAACCTTCTCCAAAATTGGGTGAACATAATTCTGTTATTTTTCCAGACACCGTAAAATAGTTGCAAAAATTTTATCCCAGCTCATATTTTCATTTAATTTAATTCTAACTGGTAAGGTAATTACCTCGTTTCTAAACTGCTTTGGCAATCGAACGTAATCCTTTTCTGTGGTGACAAGTTGAGCATTTTCTGCTCGTGCTCCCTCAATCAAACGCTTCATTAGTGTTGATGAAAGTTTTTGATGGTCGCTTAGAGACTGGCTGCTAACTATATCGGCTCCTTGAGCTCGTAGTGCTTCAAAGAAATTTTCAGGGTGAGCAATTCCTGCAAATGCTACAACTTTCATATTTTCCCAGGATATTCCTGTATTTAAAACTTCAAGATTAGCTATCGCTATTGGCAGATTAATGTATCTTTTATATATATTTTTGAAGTTTTTTTGTGAAGACTCAGCTCCGATTGAGATTAAGACATCTGCCCTCTTCAATCCACTGCTCAGCGTTTCTCTTAGTGGTCCAGCAGGAATGCATCGTTTATTTCCAAAACCTTTTTTAGCATTAACTGTTAGAATAGATAGATCTTTATAAAAACTTGGATCTTGGAATCCATCGTCCAGCAAGATTATTTCAGCACCTTCGCTTATAGCATTTTTTATTCCAGCCGACCTTTTATCTGCTACCCAAGTTGGTGCAAATGCTGACAGCATTAAGGCCTCGTCACCAACCTCATTTGCAGAATATTCTTTACCATTGATTAATAGAGGGCCTTTGACTGTACCTCCATAACCTCGTGAAACTACATGAACATCGTAAC
>CACDPV010000019.1 GCA_902554885.1 Paracoccaceae bacterium | reverse complement strand
CGCACTTTCAAAATTTGATGATATTTTAGAATGTTCGGATGGTATTATGGTTGCGCGCGGTGATCTCGGAGTTGAATTACCAGTTCAAAACGTCCCACCAGTTCAAAAAAGGTTAGTTCGCGCATGCCGAGCAGCAGCAAAGCCGGTAATAGTTGCCACGCAAATGCTGGAAAGTATGATTGAAAGTCCTTTGCCTACTCGGGCAGAAGTATCGGATGTGGCTACTGCCATATATGAAGGGGCTGATGCAATCATGTTATCAGCGGAGTCCGCGGCTGGTCTATACCCTGTCGATGCGGTTCAAACCATGGATAATGTTGCAGTTGAAGTTGAAAGTGACCCCACATATCGAGAAATCATAGAGGCATCCCGAAATGCACGCCGTAATTCTGTTGCAGATGGGATCGTATCAGCAGCGCGGGAAATAGCAGAAACAACCGATATAAAAGCTATTAGCTGCTATACACAATCTGGAACAACCGCCCTTTTAATCGCCAGAGAAAAGCCCCGTGTTCCAATTATTGCGATGACTTCTGAAATAGAAACTGCGCGGCGATTATCACTGACTTGGGGTACGAACACTTTGATGTCAGGAGCGAAACAACGTTTTAAGGAAGCTGTTGTGAGTGCAGTTCGAGGTGCATTATCAGAGGGTTATGCTGTAGAAAATGATCAAATAGTAATAACTGCAGGTGTTCCATTTAATATACCTGGTACAACAAATATTTTGAGAGTAGCGCCATGTAACGAGCGAATGATTTACTCTATGGATCCAGAATAGGGATTTAACTGAAAGACGATAAGTTGATTTATACTAATCTATGTCTTCAAATTAATAAAAATTGGGCTTGCACACAATACTAACTGAAGGTATGTCGACTGCGCGGGTCCGGCGAATGGCATGCCGAGTTTCGTGTTAACTTTTTCCTAAGGAGAACCAAATGCCTAAGATGAAGACTAAATCTAGCTGTAAAAAGCGATTTAAGGTGACCGCAACTGGTAAAGTAAAAACTGGCCAGGCCGGAAAGCGGCACGGAATGATAAAGCGTACAAACAAATTTATTCGTACAGCCCGAGGGACTACAATGCTTAGCGCCCCTGATGAAAAAATCGTTAAGGGCATGATGCCCTACGCACGATAAGGAGAGTTAACATGTCTCGAGTAAAAGGTGGTACAGTTACACACGCCAGACACAAAAAAATTGTTGATCAGGCGAAAGGCTATTACGGGCGGCGTAAAAACACTTTCAAAGTAGCTGCACAGGCAGTCGATAAAGCCAATCAGTACGCGACCCGCGATCGTCATAATAAAAAGAGAAATTTTAGAGCATTGTGGATCCAGAGAATAAATGCAGCAGTGCGTGCTCACGATGAAGCTTTGTCATACAGTAAATTTATAAATGGGTTGACGAAGGCTGGCATTGAGGTGGACCGGAAGGTACTTGCCGATCTAGCAGTGCATGAGCCGAAAGTATTTTGCACAATAGTAGATCAAGCTAAAGCCGCACTAGCAGCCTAGCCTACAATACAATTTGCACATTAAGCCGTGCAGTGCGCGCGGCTTTTTTCTTTCACTGGATGCAAAAAAACTTGTCAATCTATCTGTACATGATAGCACGTTAGCATTTGGGTAGTGAGGTCAAATGGACGATTTACGTTTAAAGTATATTAAAGCCATTTCTGATGCGAGAGATGAAAATGCTTTAGAAGATGTTCGTCTTGCGGCTCTTGGGAAAAAAGGTGAGGTCAGTTTGCAGATGCGCGAACTTGGTAAGATGACACCTGAAGAGCGCAAAGTGGCCGGACCCACGCTTAATGCACTAAAAGATGAACTTAACTCAGCACTTAATGCAAAAAAGACTGCTTTAGCAGATGCCGTTTTGAATGCGCGCCTTGAAACCGAATGGTTAGATGTAACCTTACCATCAAGGGCTACAAATATTGGGTCTGTTCATCCAATTTCGCAGGTAACAGAAGAAGTTATTTCGATATTCGCAGATATGGGTTTTTCAGTTGCTGAGGGGCCAAGGATTGAAACGGACTGGTATAATTTTGATGCATTGAATATACCCGGCCATCATCCAGCCAGAGCGGAAATGGATACCTTCTATATGAAACGCAGTTCAGATGATGAGAGGCCGCCTCACGTCTTAAGAACGCATACTAGTCCTGTACAGGTTCGTACAATGGAAAAGAGTGGTGCGCCAATTCGCGTAATCTGCCCTGGTGGAGTGTATCGAGCTGACTACGATCAGACTCATACGCCAATGTTTCACCAGGTTGAGGGTTTGGCCATCGATAAAGATTTATCAATGGCAAACTTAAAATGGGTGCTTGAGCAATTTGTAAAGATCTTTTTCTCAGTAGATGATGTTGAGTTACGGTTTAGAGCGTCTCATTTCCCATTTACAGAGCCATCTGCCGAAGTCGATATAAGATGTTCGTGGGATGATGGACAATTAAAAATAGGGGAAGGTAATGACTGGCTGGAAATCCTTGGCTCCGGTATGGTGCATCCTAAAGTGCTAAGCGCAGGGGGTATTGATCCTAATATTTGGCAAGGGTTTGCCTTTGGTATGGGAATTGATCGGATTGCGATGCTAAAATATGGAATTCCAGATTTAAGGTCATTTTTTGACAGTGATCTAAGGTGGTTACGACATTATGGTTTTGCTTCATTGGACCAACCTAATTTACATGCCGGACTAAGTCGCTAAGTGGGAAAATATATTAAAATCTTATTATGTTAACAAAGCATCTGAAAATTTTTCATAATCTTTTAAAGATAATTACCCAAAATAATCATGGACGAGCACAATGAAATTTACATTTTCTTGGTTAAAAGAGCATCTGAACACTACAGCTTCATTAGATGAAGTTGTAGATGCTTTGACTGATTTGGGTCTAGAGGTGGAGCAAGTAAGTGATCCAATAAGAAAACTAAATGATTTTACAATAGGAAAAATTATAAAGGCTGAGAAGCACGAGGATGCGGACAAATTGCGTGTTTGTAAAGTCGATACCGATAATGGCGAAACACAAATAATTTGTGGTGCACCGAATGCTAGAGAAGGAATTTTTGTAGTTGTAGCGAAGCCAGGCGTATATGTGCCTGGAATTGATACGACAATTGGAGTTGGTAAAATCCGGGGAATAGAGAGCAATGGAATGATGTGCTCTGAGAGAGAAATGGAGCTATCGGATGAGCATGATGGTATAATCGAACTTTCCTCGGGCGAGATAGGTGAACCGTATGGTAACTGGCTATTAAAAAACGATCCTGAAAAAGTTGATGCGGTTGTTGAAATAGCCATTACACCTAACAGGCCAGATGCATTGGGCGTTAGAGGAATTGCCCGTGATTTGGCAGCCAGAGGCTTGGGTGATTTGAAGCCAATGGATATACAGTCCATTCCAGGAAAATTTAAATGTCCAATATCTGTATCCATTGAGCCTGATACTCTAATCAATGCGCCGGTTTTCTACGGTAGACTGATAAGAGGGGTAAAGAACGGCCCATCACCAAAATGGTTACAGAATAAATTACGTGCAATTGGGTTGCGGCCTATTTCTACCTTAGTAGATATCACGAATTTTTTTACTTACGATAATAACCGCCCGTTGCATGTGTTTGATGCCGATAAGTTAAATGGCTCGTCTATTAGAGTGCATGACGCAAAGGGGGGGGAAATTTTTAACGCTTTAGATGAAAAAGAGTATGCCTTGTCAAAAGGCATGACAGTAATTTCTGATAATGCGGGAGTAAAAAGTTTAGCAGGCATAATGGGAGGTAGTGGTTCTGGATGTACTGATAAGACAGAAAATGTTTTTATTGAGGCTGCGTACTTCAATCCCATTACGACCGCTTACACCGGACGGGAATTAAAGATAAATTCGGATGCTCGATATCGCTTTGAGAGAGGGATAGATCCTGAGTCGGCAGTCTTTGGTATCGAGGCAGCCACAAAAATGATTATTGAGTTATGTGGTGGAGAACCATCTGAGGTTGTTCAGGCCGGCGAAATTCCTAACCATGGGAGAGCATACAAAGTAGATACTGCAAGGATTGAATCCCTAGTAGGCATGGTAATTCCACCAGATGATCAACTGAAAATTCTGGAGAACTTGGGCTTCGTTATTACGGGCGATACCGCTGGAGTGCCGAGTTGGCGGCCAGATGTACAGGGTGAGGCTGACCTTGTGGAAGAGATAGCGCGTGTAGTATCTCTCAAAAAGCTGCAGGGTATACCGCTTCCCAGAGTTAGCAGCTCCGTTCCAAAACCTGTCTTAAGTGCAACGCAGCTTAGAGAACAAAAGTCGAGGCGAGCCGCGGCAGGATTGGGGTATAATGAATGCGTTTCATATAGTTTTATTGATGAGAAAAGCGCCAAGTTATTTGGTGGTGGTGATACTGCAACTCAGCTAGAAAACCCAATTTCTAGCGAGATGAGTCATATGCGTCCAGATTTATTACCGGGTTTGTTACAGGCTGCTTCAAGAAACCAAGCTAGAGGTTTCTTTAACATGGCGTTATTTGAAATAGGACCTGTATTCAATGGGGGTAATCCTGAAAATCAGACAATGAACCTTAGCGGTGTGCTAATTGGGCAAACTACTTCAAAAGATGTGCATGGGCAGAATAGGGAAGTAGATGTTTTTGATGTTAAGTCCCATATAGAAAACGTGTTATTTTCAATTGGCGCACCATCTACATTTCAAATTTTACGTGGGGCAGATTCCTATTGGCATCCGGGCCGGCACGGACGTATTTGCCTAGGCCCAAAGAAAACTCTTGGGGTATTTGGTGAGATACATCCCAAGGTTTTAAGTTCTTTTGACTTAAAAGGACCAATAGTTGGGTTTACCATTTTTCTTGATAATATTCCTATACCTCGGAATTCAAATACTACTCGTCCACCATTGAGAGCACGATCTTTGCAAGCCGTTGAACGAGACTTTGCTTTTGTTGTCCGCGAAAAGGTAGAAGCGTCAGCAATAACGACTGCAGCGATGGGGTCTAAAAAGGGTATCATCGAAGATGTCAGAGTTTTTGACGAGTTTATTGGGGGTGATTTAGGTGATGGAAATAAGTCAGTTGCAATTACGGTAAGACTACAGCCCACTGAAAATACTCTTACAGAAGCCGAGATCGAACAAGCAAGCAGAAGCATTATAGACAGAGTTGAGTCTGCCACTGGTGGCATTTTGCGCAGTTAAGAAAGACATGATTTCAATTATTCTGAAATCGACAAATTTGAAATTTTATTTCAAGAGGTAAAAGGAGACGTAAATGCTAAGTGTTTATCTAGCTGGTGAAATTCATACTAATTGGCGGGAAGAGATAGCGGATGGCGCTCAAAACTTTAATGTAATGTTTACATCTCCCGTAACTGATCATGAAGCCAGCGATGATTGTGGTGTCAAAATAATGGGCCCTGAAGAATTGAAATTCTGGCATGACCATAAAGGTGCAAAACTCAATGCGATTAGGACAAGAAAGTATATAGAGGAAGCGGATGTCGTTGTAGTACGTTTTGGCGACAAGTATAAGCAGTGGAATGCTGCATTTGAGGCTGGTTATGCTGCGGCATTGGGTAAGTCAATTATTGTTATGCACGGGGCAGACCATCAGCATGCATTAAAAGAGGTAGACGCTTCTGCATTCGCAGTTGTAGAGACCTCACAACAGGTTGTGGAGATCCTAGAGTACATAGAGCAAGGAACATTGCCAGCTTAGCTGGCTTAGGTATTTACCGGGCTATTTATTTTACCTACTTTAATGTAGAACGCTCAAAGCTTTAAGATCAGGTTTAACAGTTTCCAGTCCTAATGCTTCACCGACTGCAGCATATGTCAATTTTCCATCGTATACATTGAGCCCGTTAAATAGATGTGGGTCATCCGAACAAGCCTTTACCCATCCTTTATTTGCAAGGGACATGATAAAAGGAAGCGTAGCATTTCCTAGAGCTAAAGTTGAAGTGCGCGCGACTGCTCCTGGCATGTTTGCAACGCAATAATGCATTATGCCATCTATTTCATAAATTGGATCAGCATGGGTAGTGGCACGTGATGTTTCGAAACATCCACCTTGATCGATTGCAACGTCAACCAAAGCGGCGCCAGAGTTTAAGGTAAATAATTGTTCCCTGCTGATTAGTTTTGGGGCCTCCGCCCCTGCAACTAGAACGGCACCAATGATTAAATCTGCTTGTGAGGCAAGCTCAGACGTTGCCTTCTGTGATGCATATCCATTTTTAAAAAGATGACCGAAAACATCATCAATATAACGCAGACGAGCTAATGATTTATCTAAGACGGTAACATCGGCACCCATTCCAGCTGCAACCCTTGCTGCATTGGTACCAACCACACCGCCACCAAGAACCAAAACTTTTGCAGGTGCTACTCCGGGAACCCCTCCCAAAAGAACGCCTCTACCACCATTAGCCTTCTGTAAAGTCCAAGCTCCCATTTGGGGTGCGAGACGGCCTGCAACCTCTGACATCGGCGCCAATAGCGGGAGGCCTCCGTTTACATCTGTCACTGTCTCGTAAGCGATTGCCGTACATCCGCTGTCTATAAGGTCATGAGTTTGTTCTGGGTCCGGTGCGAGATGAAGATAGGTAAATAAAAGTTGCCCGCTTTTAAGCATTTGTCGTTCAACTGCTTGGGGTTCTTTAACCTTAACGATCATTTCAGCCTCATCAAAAACCTCTTTTGCAGTTCCAACGATAGCAGCGCCCTCTTTTACATAATCGCTATCAACAAAACCTGCTCCAAGTCCAGCATTTGTCTCTATCGTTACAACATGGCCGCGACCAACCAATTCTCTGACAGCAATTGGCGTTAAGCCTACTCTAAATTCTTGTGGCTTTATTTCTTTTGGGCAACCAACTTTCATGACTTCATCTCCCTAATTCAATCAAACGAATAATACGTTGCTTTTAATAAAAAATTATGGCAAATAGTGCTGATAAAAGCTCTAAGTAAACAAGAAAATTCTAATTTATTATAAATAATTAAAATGAAATTCGACAAAGATAAGCTAGATAGCACAGATTTACGAATCCTCAAGGCTCTTCAAATCAAGGGTAGAATTACCAATGCGGAGCTTGCCGATGAGATAAATTTATCTCCATCAGCATGCCACAGAAGGATCCAAAAGATAGAGGAGCGGGGATTTATCAAAGATTATGTGGCATTGCTGGACTCACGGAAGGTAGGGGTTCCAACCACTGTGTTTGTAGAGATTACACTTACCGCTCAAGCAGATGAAATACTTGATGCGTTCGAGAAAGCAGTGTCTAAAGTCCCTGATGTACTTGAGTGTCATTTGATGGCCGGTTCAGCTGATTATATTCTGAAGGTGGTTGCCGAAGATACTGAAGATTACTCAAGGATCCACAGACAACATCTAACGCGACTACCTGGAGTTGCACAAATGCAAAGTTCTTTTGCTCTTCGCACTGTATTTAAAACTACAGCTTTACCAATTTAAAGTGACGTTAGGATAAAAAAATCGTAAAAAATTAAACATGGAATATTTTAGAGTTTTGAATAACATTTAAATGCATTAGTCGATAATTTTTATGCCCTGTCATTCATTTAGTTTTCGATAGCGGATATTATTTATAAAACCACAGACATTAAGACATAAAAAATGAGAAAAAATCAGAAGGATAACTTTAGTTGGCTAGAGGCCGAACTAAATGAAACATACGATGAAATGTTTGAGGCTGAGTTTTCTGAGCCGATGCTTCCGGACGAATTTTGGAAAATATATAAAGGTGAGCGTCCAGATACCCTTGAAAAAAGAACCTATTTTCGGAATTTATTGAGGCTCCAAATGGAGTTGATAAAATTACAAGACTGGGTGGAGAATACTGGATCAAAAGTGCTGATTATTTGTGAGGGTCGTGATGGAGCAGGAAAGGGAGGTGTGATAAAAAGAATCACACAACGTTTAAATCCAAGAGTTGCACGTGTTGTTGCTCTGCCTAAACCCACTGAACGCGAAATGACGCAATGGTATTTTCAACGTTATGTACCACATCTACCTGCAGGCGGTGAAATCGTATTATTTGATAGATCTTATTATAATCGTGCTGGAGTGGAGCATGTCATGGGGTTTGCATCTGACGATCAGGTGGAACAGTTTTTCAGAGATGTACCAGAGTTTGAACGGATGTTAGTGCGATCTGGAATAATTGTCCTAAAATATTGGTTTTCAATTTCAGACGAAGAACAGCAGTTACGTTTTATGATGAGAATTCACGATCCCATGCGGCAGTGGAAACTTTCACCGATGGATCTTGAGAGTAGGGTAAGATGGGAAGACTATACAAAAGCAAAAGAAGAAATGTTTTCGAGGACAAATATACCTGAGGCACCTTGGTATATCGTCGAAGGAAATGATAAAAAGAGAGAGCGCTTAAATTGTATCGAGCACATTTTAAGTCAAATTCCATATTCGGAAGTTGATAATCAAAAAATCGAGCTTCCAGAAAGGGTTTTCAATCCTGACTATGAAAGACGAGTGCTACCTGACAAACTCTATGTTCCAAAAATATACTGAGGTTCTTAAGATAAATAAAACCCCCATCATTAGTGGGGGCCTGAGTGAAATAATCTAAAGCATTCCTTCGCGTTGTGCTTTTTTACGCGCCAGCTTTCGAGCCCGTCTTATCGCTTCAGCCTTTTCACGGGCCTTTTTCTCAGAGGGCTTTTCAAAATGCTGTTTCAGCTTCATTTCACGAAATACACCTTCTCGCTGTAGTTTCTTTTTTAAAGCACGAAGAGCCTGGTCTACGTTGTTATCTCTTACACTTACCTGCATGTGGTAGTCACCACCTTTCCAATTTTGAGTTGCGCTTTATCGCAGGAAGTGGTTGGTTACCAAGAAATGAAAATTTTGTCCATAGTATAAAATTGATAATAAAAGATAGTCATGTCAGAGCAAACACGAACATTAGAAAAGCTTTTGTCAGCTGCAAAACTTCACATCCCTTTTGATGGATGGGGAGAAGTGACTTTCAATGCAAGTTGTGCAGATGCTGGTTTAGATCCTCAAATAGCGCGTCTTTATTGTCCACGTGGTGGATTGGATCTTGCGATTTACTACCATCGTTTGTGTGATCAAAAACTGCTAGAGGAAAATAAATCGCGAGAGTGGGGTGAGGCCCGGCTGAGAGATAAAGTAGGCACTTTAATAAAAGCTCGTTTAGAACTTGTTGAGGAGAAAGAACTTGTTCGCCGTGCCACTACTTTATTTGCTTTACCTCAGAATAATCTTACAGGATTAAAGTTAATCTGGGAAACTTCTGATATTATATGGAAGATAGCGGGTGATACCTCCAACGATATTAACTGGTATACCAAAAGAACTACTCTCTCAGCAGTATATGGCGCGGTGGTATTATTTTGGCTCGGTGATAACTCCTCTGAAAGTGAGAATACATGGGAGTTTGTGGACCGACGTTTAGCAGATGTAATGGGCTTTGAAAAATTTAAGAGTACACTTCGAGCAAATCCGGCGTTAAAGCCATTTAATGATTTAATTCGCAAATCTGTGTCTGGTATTAAACCCCCTATTGACCATGACCCACCCAAGCCAGGTGATTTTCGCTGAGTTTTGAACGTAAATAATTTGTTAGGGTATCAATGAACGTAATTGAGATAACAAAACCGGGTGGCCCGGACGTTTTGAAATTATCAACTAGACCTAGTCCAAAGCCGGCAACTGGGCAAGTTTTGATAAAGGTTGCCTATGCTGGCGTGAATAGGCCAGATGCATTGCAGCGAGCAGGTCTTTACAAGCCGCCGAGTGACGCTTCAGATTTGCCCGGGTTAGAGGCAGCAGGTGAAGTTGTTGAAATTGGTAATGCTGTAAGCGGAATAGAAGTTGGTGACGCCGTATGTGCCTTACTACCTGGCGGAGGATACGCTGAGTATGTAATAACACAAGCCGCTCACTGTTTACCTATTCCAGACGGTTTTTCGTTGAAACAAGCAGCTTGTTTACCTGAGACTTTTTTCACAGTGTGGTCAAACGTAATGGTACGCGGCAAACTAAAGGCAGGAGAACGTTTCTTAGTCCATGGTGGTTCTTCCGGGATTGGAACTACTGCTATCCAACTTGCAAATAAGATGGGGTCACGGGTTTTCGCAACTGCTGGCAACTATAAAAAAGTATCAGCATGTATCAGATTAGGCGCTGAAGTCGCTATAAATTACAAAGAAAAAGACTTTGTTGAAGAAATTAAAAAGATAGGGGGAGTCGATGTAATCTTAGATATGGTAGGGGGTGATTACATTGCGAAAAATTTGAAATGCTTAAATGAAGATGGAAGATTAGTCCAAATAGCGTTTCTCCATGGTGCCAAAGCAGAAGTAAATTTTGCTCAATTAATGATGCGCCGACTAACATTTACTGGGAGTACATTGAGACCCCAGTCAAATGTTCAAAAAGCTCAGATAGCAAATGATTTGAGGGAAAAAGTTTGGCCCTTATTGCGCCCAGGTGGTATTGAGCCTGAAATTGATAGTGAATACCCTTTGGCTAATGCATCAGAGGCGCATTTGCGGATGGAAAGTTCGGCTCACATCGGAAAAATAGTACTTAAAGTATAACAGGAATAATCTTTATCTACTTATACTCAATACTCAAAACTTCATAAGATTTTTCACCACCGGGTGTTCTGACTTCAACACTGTCGCCTACATCTTTCCTTATTAATGCCCGGGCTATAGGTGATTTTACATTTAGAAGCCCTTTTTCAATATTAGCCTCATGCTCGCCAACAATTTGCCAAGTTTTTTCCTCGTCTGTATCTTCATCAACGACGGTAACAGTTGCTCCAAACTTTATTGATCCTGATAAAGATTTTGGATCGATTACTTCTACCAGTGAGAGGATAGCTTCAAGTTCTTTAATTCGCCCTTCAATAAAGCTTTGTTTTTCTCTGGCTGAATGGTATTCAGCATTTTCAGATAAGTCGCCGTGCTCTCGGGCTTCTGCAATGGCTCTAATTATTGCTGGACGCTCCTCTGATTTGAGAAGCTTTAATTCAGCTTCTAGAGCTGTATGTCCTGTGGGTGTAATGGGTATTTTTTCCATTCACATTTTCTTTCGTCAACAGTAATTTTTAATAACTTAATTTATAACATCGTGATTTTTAAATCTAAAATTGGCCAGTTCTTAAACTAATAATATATCTTCGTAATTAAATGCATAATAATTGTAAAATTCAAAACAATTTCTTAATATTTTGAGCTACAATGCCGCAAAAGCTAATTTTAACTGCAACAGCAATTGACGCACAATAAATAAGCACCATAAATACAATAAGAAGTTTAATTTAGTGGAGTTGAGACCGTGACAGTCGTAGAACGTGAGATGATGGAATGCGATGTTGTTATCGTTGGAGCAGGGCCTGCGGGTTTATCAGCAGCAATTAGATTAAAGCATCTGGACGAAAACTTAAATGTTATTGTTCTAGAAAAGGGCTCTGAGGTTGGTGCTCACATATTATCTGGAGCAGTTCTGGACCCATCTGGTTTGGATAGGCTCATGCCGGATTGGCGAGATCGTAATGCTCCAATAAATGTTCCCGTGAAAAAAGATAATTTTTATATTTTGGGTGAAGCAGGGCAAATACGGCTACCAAATTTCTTAATGCCTCCGTTAATGAATAACCACGGCAATTATATCGTATCGATGGGTAACGTCTGTAGATGGATGGCAGAGCAGGCAGAGGAATTGGGCGTAGAAATTTTTCCTGGCATGGCATGTTCTGATTTGGTTTTTGGTGAGAATAATGAACTCAAGGGTGTCGTTGCAGGAGAATTTGGGCTAGGGCAGGATGGTAAGCCAAGCGATGCCTATGAACCAGGGATGGAATTACATGGTAAATATGTATTTTTATCAGAGGGTGTACGAGGTTCATTATCAAAAAAGCTAATACAAAAATACTCGTTAGATTCAGAGAGTGACGCACCTAAATTTGGACTCGGGATGAAAGAAATATGGGAAGTCCTTCCGGAAAACCATAATGAGGGGGAAGTGACCCATACACTTGGTTGGCCGCTTGGATTTAAGAATTCCGGTGGCTCATTTGTTTACCATTTGGATAATAACCAAGTTTACGTAGGCTATATTGTGGATCTGAATTATAAAAACCCATATTTATTTCCCTACATGGAATTTCAAAATTTCAAGCATCATCCCAAAATTGCAAATTTGCTGAAAGGTGGAAAACGCGTAGCTTACGGAGCAAGAGCTGTTACTAAAGGTGGTATACAATCAATTCCGAAAGTTGTGTTTCCCGGGGGAGCACTTCTCGGGTGCTCTGCAGGTTTAGTAAACCTCCCACGAATTAAGGGCAATCACAATGCCATGCACTCGGGAATTGATGCCGCCGATGCAGCTTTCAAAGCGATAAGTGCTGGTAGATCGGGCGATATTCTTCATGACTATGGAAAATCACTTAAAAATGGTCCTATTGGGAAGGATTTAAAAAAGGTCCGTAACGTAGCACCTTTAAACGGCCGTTTCGGTCCGTTAGCAGGTTTATTGATTGGTGGTTTTGATATGTGGTTCCAATCTATTTTTCGTTTTTCACTGCTTGGAACTTTACGGCATGGCAAGTCAGATGCACAGAGTACAGAAAAAGCTAAGGATCATAAAGAAATATCATATCCCAAGCCGGATGGATTACTCAGTTTTGATAGATTAACAAACGTTTCCTTTAGCATGACAAATCACGAGGAATCTCAGCCGCCGCATTTAAAGCTGGCGGACAACAAAATTCCGACAAATTTTAATCTACCAAATTATTCTGAACCGGCGCAACGGTACTGTCCAGCTGGTGTATACGAAATTGTAAAAGAAGATGATGAAAATAGATTTGTGATTAACTTTCAAAATTGTGTTCATTGTAAGACGTGTGATATCAAAGACCCAAGTGAAAATATTACTTGGGCAACGCCCCAAGGAGGCGATGGGCCCAATTATCCAAATATGTAATAATGTTCATTTTGGTGCTGTTCACGACTTATAATGCCACTCATACTCATCTTAATGAAGAGTAGGTAAAGGTGAATTTTGCAAGAAGTAACAAGAAAGTATAAAAGTTGAAATTTTTTCATTATTCCAGTTGCCTAGTTATAGGGTTACTTTTCGCAGGTGTAGTTAACGCAGAAATTAGCTTTGGTGGGTATTTAGCAGGGCGGCATGCGCTTTCGGCTAAAGATTTTGATGCAGCTTCAACTTATTTATCCAGGGTTATTAAAGACGATTTAGAAAATCCAGAGCTTTTAAATGGTCTGATAAGTGTTCAGGTTTCACTAGGTAATATTGCCGCTGCTAAGCATTCCGCAGATAACTTAGATCTTATTAATGTTCAGACTCAATTATCGAATATGGTAAAAGTCGCAACCCAATTACATGCACGGGACTATGGTAAAGCAAAACGTCAGATTAATAATGACCAAGGTATTAATCCGTTGCTGGATAAAATAGTAATTGGATGGGCATTAGCCGAAGAGGGTAATTTTGAAGATGCAAAACTTATCTTTGACAAAATTGGTGAGGGCTCGTCACTTGCACAGTTTTCTCAAATGCAAAAAGCATCGATGTTGGCTGCCTATGGTCGGTATCAAAGTGCTCTAAGCATTTTAGATAACTTAGAGATGAGTTCGAGCAGACTTTCCGTCGATGCCCGAGTAATGAAGGTCCAACTGCTCTTGAAGCTCAATAAGAAAGATGAAGCTGCTGACTATTTTTCAAAATTTTTTGGCGAGGGAGCAGGTTCTGATGCACTGAGTTTGCGTTCGCAAATAGAAAAGCATGTAGATGCTCCATCCATAGATAGCAGTCTTTCATTGGAGGCGGGAATCTCATATGCATTTTATGCCATTGCAGACATCCTAAAAGACGAGGCAGATCCAAATACTGCGCTTTTATATGTTCGCCTTGCCCAATATCTAAATGCAAATAGTCAGAAAGCTGTCTTGTTGGCGGCTGATTTATTGGAGCAAATGGGGCAATATGATTTAGCGGTTGCAGAGTATTCAAAAATTTCCTCATCAAGTTCTTATTTTCTCAGCTCAGAATTGGGTCGGGTGGGAGCACTTAGAGCGGGTGGTAAGACTGAAGCTGCTCTTGAGGTTTTATATTTTTTATCAAGAGAATTTGGTGATAATGGCATTGTACACAATTCATTGGGTGACTTTTTAAGGAGGGAAGAGCGCTATAGTGAAGCGAAATCAGCATATGACAAAGCCATAGAGATATATAGGGAAAACAATAATATTACCTGGCTTGTTCTTTACGCACGGGGCATAACACATGAAAGATTAGAAGAATGGGATGAAGCGGAATCGGACTTTAGGAATGCGCTCACAATTAAGCCAGATCAGGCAAACGTTTTAAACTATCTAGGATACTCTCTAATTGATAGAGGTGAGAAGCTTGAAGAGGCAATGACAATGATTGAAAAAGCGGTTAGCCTACAGCCTGAAAGTGGATACATTGTAGATAGTTTGGCTTGGGGACTTTTTAAATTAGGTAAGTATGAAACTGCGATTCCTCATATTGAAAAGGCCGCTGAATTGATGCCTGTAGATCCAATTGTAACGGATCATCTGGGTGATCTGTATTGGGCAGTCGGTAGGCAGTTGGAGGCTAAATTTCAGTGGAGGCGTGCCTTATCTTTTGATCCTGAATTAAAGGATGCAAACAGAATAAGAGAAAAGTTACGAGTTGGGCTTGATAGGGTTTTAATTAATGAAGGGTTAAAACCAACATCTGACTTATATGCAAATGATAAGTGAATTTGCGCCAGCAAAAATTAATCTGTCACTACATCTTGTGGGCCAAAAAAGTGATGGTTACCATTTACTTGATAGTATTGTGTCTTTTGTAAATATTGGTGATAAGATAAGTATAGAACCGGGCAAGTCTGGCAAGTTAAAAGTTGCTGGTCCCTTTGCAAAGGATCTACCTAGGTCAAATCACAATTTAGTCTTAAAAGCAGCTCGCTTATTTAATAACATTAAATTTTCTCGGATAACTTTAGAAAAAAATATTCCAGTGACATCAGGTATTGGGGGTGGATCAGCAGATGCTGCTGCGACAGTTAGGCTATTTTCCAAATTCTATAATAAGCCAGACCTTCCGGTTGAAAAACTAATTTCCTTAGGCTCTGATGTGCCGGTATGCATGCAAAAAGGCATTGTTCGGATGATGGGTGTTGGGGAAGAGATTATCAATTTATCGCCTGCTCCAAAGGTGGGGATTCTCTTGGTCAATCCTCGTAAAGCTTTATCAACAGCCAAGGTCTTCAGTGCTGTAAAAGAGAAAAATAACTCAGGATTAAATTTGCAAGGCTCAGGTGAGAAAAGCCTAAATTCTTGGTTTGACTGGATTAATTCAATGAGAAATGATCTTACTGCTTCCGCAATAGATCTGATACCAGATATTAGGTTTATCCTTGATAAACTTATCACGTGTGATGGCGCTAGGGTTGTTCGAATGTCTGGCTCTGGGGCGACTTGTTTTGCCTTATTTGAAGATTTTGATCTCTTGCAGGATGCGAAATTAAAAATTATGAAAGAGTTTCCCTCTTTTTGGTGTGAAGCAGGTGAACTTATTTGACGCGATCTACAACATAATCTGCTAAATTTATAAGTAATAATTTAATATTATTATCAGGAACAGCCTCCAAGGATTCCTTTGCAATCTTCCCCCATTCAAGTGCATCTGATCTAGTTTTTTTGATTGCCCCATATTTGTTCATTAATTCGAGAGCTATATCAAAGTCTTCAGATGTTTGCTCTCCTTTTTCAATAGTACGCTTCCAAAACTCTCTTTCATTTGCATCACAGCTCGAAATAGCTTTTATAAAGGGTAGAGTTAGCTTGCGTTCACGAAAGTCGTCTCCATTATTTTTACCAATTACTTTACTGTCACCTTCAATATCTAAAAGATCGTCGACTATTTGAAACGCAATCCCAAGTGCGTCACCGTAATTGTAAAGGGCATTAGTTATTTTTGCGTCAGCTTCAGAAATCACACCTCCCACTTGAGTAGCGGCAGAAAATAAAGCTGCTGTTTTGCCGCGTATAACTTTTAAGTAGATCTCTTCGTTAGTACTAATATCTCTAGATACAGTTAGTTGTAGCACCTCACCTTCTGCTATTGTAGCGGATGCATTTGCTAAGATATTTAGAACCTGTAATGAACCTGTTTCAACCATCAATTGAAAGGATCTTGAAAACAAGTAATCTCCAACAAGAACTGAAGATTTATTATCCCATAAAAGATTCGCAGAAGGCCTTCCTCGACGTTTTTCACTTTCATCAACGACGTCATCGTGTAGAAGGGTTGCGGTATGGATAAATTCTACTATGGCGGCCAAGTGAATATGATATTGCCCTCCATATCCACACATTTTTGCTGAAGCCAGGGTCAAAAGTGGTCTCAACTTTTTCCCGCCAGCATTTATCAGGTGCGATGCTATTTCGGGTATCCGCGGTGCATAGTCAGATGTCATACGCTCATGGATTAACGTATTCACAGCCTCCAACTCTTCCTTTAGTAGTTCAGAAAGTAAATCATGCGGTCTTTGGTTATTATTGTCTGACGCCATTTTATCCTCAGTGTGACCTCGACATAATTTAAATTTATTTCTACTATTGTCCAATGAAAGAACTATTGCGCACGCAGGATCCAACGGTCATGCTTTATGCGAAGACAATATTAGACGGTTTTGGTATAACTAGCTTTGAAGCTGACGTAAATATGAGCAATTTATATGGTGTCCTACCGCGTCGGCTTTTGGTGGTAGACCAAGATTTCGAAGAGGCGCTAGCTGCCCTTGTTTCGAATAATGTGGATGCAGATTTTCTTGATGGGAACTAACTTTTCAACGGATGATTTTTTAGGAGGTAAGCTTAGGGTTAAGCAACCAAAAAAAGGTTATAGAGCCGGAATTGATCCTGTTCTGCTTGCAGCATCCGTAAATGCTCATACAGGAGATAATATACTTGATCTTGGTTGCGGAGTGGGTGTTGCGAGCTTGTGTCTTTCATATCGAATTTCTGGATTAAATACTTATGGTGTAGAAATTCAAAGTGATTATGCAGCTTTGGCTAGTGAGAATGGAAAATTAAATTCTATTGATTTGAATGTAATTAATGCTGATATAGCTAAATTACCTGGTCCTTTAAGGCAGATGCAGTTTGACCATGTAATTGCAAATCCACCATATTTTGATGGACTAGCCTCAACGTCGTCATTCAATCAAGGGCGCGATATTTCCAGAATACTAAATACTCCATTGGTAGATTGGGTATCGATTATGGCTCAGCGACTTAAGCAAAAAGGTTGGGCCCATTTGATTTACCGTGTTGACCAATTTGATAATCTATTTCCTTTACTAATTTCTCGTTTTGGAAGCTTTGTGCTTACACCTATAGTCCCCAGGGCGGAGAGGGAGGCTGAACTAATGATAATTCATATGAGAAAATCAGGAAAGGCAGCTTTCCGTTTAGAGTCACCGCTTTGTTTGCACAAGGGCCTTAAGCATATCGAGGATGCTAGTGATTATACCGAGAAGGTCGAAGATATTTTGCGTGGCCGTGGGGCATTAACTTCGTGGCTAAAAAAATAAGAACTCTTTCATAAATGATTATGTATAATTATAAATTAGGTAAATTCTTAGGTGACATACAGACATTTTTATGCTCAAATTTACATGTAAGATTTTACAGGAGATAATAGATGACAATTTCTTCCCACGTCCTCAACCTTCGTAAAAAGCATCAGGAACTTTCAGAAGAGATAGAAGAAGCTCAGAGAGACCTAGCTACTGACGATTTGCATCTTACAGAAATGAAGAAGAGAAAATTAAAAATTAAAGAAGAAATTTTCCGACTGCAGGCGTAGTATAAGCGAAGCTGTATCTGAAATTAATTCTTTTAGGTCAATCTTTGTTGCGACGTATTGTTTCGCCTCGATTGAAATTTGGCTCCAACTCAATTACTTTGCTCTGAGAGGTATTAGACGCATTAAGTCTTGCTGCAATAATTTCTGCAGATTTTTGTCCTATTTCGTACCTACATGCGTCCATTGTCGCAAGCTTCATAGGTAAACCGTCCAATAATTCCAATCCATTAAAACCTGCTAGTCCAATGTCTTCAGGAATCTGTCTTTTACAATCGAGTAAATGCAGCAATCCGCCAGCACCAATCATATCATTTGAATAAAAAATAAAGTCTAAATCAGGATGTTGTTCGAGGATCAAGTTGGTTAGATCACGCCCTTTTGTAAGTGCTGATCCACCCGAATAAAACTCTGTTCCTACTATTTCCATGTTCGAAGATTTGAGTGCTTCTGATAAACCGTCAAAGCGTTTTTGTGCTCTGTGGTCGAGTGGCATCTTTGTGCCTAAAAATCCAATTTTTTTGTAGCCAGATGCAATTATTTCTTGGGCCATTAGTCTGCCGGCACGTCGGTGTGATATTCCAACCATTCCATCGATAGGGTTTCCATCCACGTCCATTATTTCGACAACAGGAATTCCTGAGTTTTTGAGCATCATTCTTGATGTGTCGGAGTGTTCTAGGCCGGCAATAATTATTCCAGTGGGCCTCCATGATAACATCTGATAGAGCACTTTCTCTTCCTTTTCAGGAATATAGTCTGTTATGCCGACCACAGCCTGTAAATCAGTATTTTCCAGCACAGAATTAATTCCCATCATGACCTCAGGAAAAACCATATTGGACATACTTGGGATAATGACAGCAACCAAGTTTACACGCTGGCTTGCCAGAGCCCCTGCAATTCTATTTGGTACATAGCCTAAATCTTTTGCAGCTCTAAGGACGCGATCTCGGGTAGTCGTAGAAACTTCGCCTCTTCCTCGAAGCACCCGGCTTACCGTCATTTCGGAAACACCTGACGCTTCAGAAACATCCCTCAGTGTAAGAGGTCGTTTGCCCGTTGATGCCAAATCTTGTCCTCTTCCTTACAAATGATTTTTTATAAAGTTTAGTTGTAGATCAAAAAGATTTAAAATGACAAGCTAAAGTAAAATTGTCATTATCTAAATAATTTTGACTCGTTTACTAAATACTTGAGAATTTCAGAAAATATTAGTTAAAATATGATTGCAAGGTTTAAATATGGTACCTCTTTTTTAGTAATTAACTTATCTATAATCAGGAAAGTAAATTTGTCCCATATTAAAGTTAAAAAGGTTACAATTAATAGTAAAGAATTCTTAACTGCGTTAAAAGACTTGTACAACGCGTTAGTCTCAATTGATGAGAAAAATAGGATTAGTGAATTAGCGAACTGCGAACAAAACTTAGACTTTCTTCGCGATAAAATGTCCACTGAATTATACGACAAGTTAAAAGATATGGCATCTGAAATTATTAACATGCCCAGTAGGTGGTCGGGAGATCTCGAGGAAGCAATGAGAATTGATATATTAACATCCAAAATTGAACCTTTATGGGAAAACTTCGAAGCAGAATGGAAGAAGAATTGTAATTAGTAGTTTATCTCTCATTAGCTAAGTAAAGTCATAAGAAGTAAAGCAATTGTAGTTATCTGGCTCAAAGATTTGTGATTTAAGTAAATAGATAAGCGGGGGAAACATTTGCTTAACATAAAAGAAATATGGAGGCACCCGGGATTCTCTAGGCTTTGGCTTATTGGAACTGCTTCAGGTTCTGCTAGGTGGCTTGAAGTACTATGTTTTTCTGTTTTTGCCTGGCAGTTGACCGCCGATGCGTCTCTTGCAGGGTTGATTATGGGAGCACGTATGGCAGGTGTTGTAATTGCCGGCGCTGTGTTTATGCTAATCGGAGGCAGAATATCTGGCCAACTGGTAATGATATTTATGCATGGGTCCACCGGGATAGCTTGTGCATTCGTTTTTTTACCTATGGGAGCCAATGGGCATTTGGCGCTGAATTATGCCGTTATTTCGTTTTTGTCGGGTATGTTATGGAGTACTGATTTTTCTTTTAGACGGCGGATGTTAGCAGATCGCTTACCTGATCGTCTGGTGAGTAGTGGTGTTGGAATGGATGTAATGTCGAGCCACGCCACACGCTTGGTTGCTACACTGCTGGGCGGAGCCATCCTTGGTTTCGGAGACGAGTTTGTTTTGCTTGGAATTCTTTGCGCTCTATATTTCGGATCCGGTGTTTTTCTACTCTTTGAGAAAGATAATGCTATGGTAAATTCAGCAGGGCCTTTTCACACGCTCAGGGAAGTATTACTTCAAGCTCGAAGAGAAAAATCAATTCTTACCGTTTTAATACTTACACCAGTCTACAATGTATTCGTTTTACCATATTTGGCTCTCATCGCGCTTATTTTTCTTGAAAAATTTAAGACTACAGAATCTCTCGCTGCATCATTAGCGTCTGTCGAAGGTGCTGGTGCTGTTGTTGGTGGTATTTTGATTTCTAGTTTACGTGTTTATAGGCCTAGACTAATTTTTGTGTTATCAACCGCTTTCTTCCTATTACTCCTGGTTTTGATCGGTAATTCACCGTTTATTGTGGGTTTAATTGGCATGCTTTTCCTTGCTGGGATGCTGAGTTCGATTTATTCTTCAATGCAAAGTACATTGATCTATAAAAATTCTATTGATGATTTGCGTTCTCCAACTCTTTCTCTAATGACTCTATTTATAGGCACAGGAATAGTAGGTGCACTAAATGTAAGTTGGATGGGCTTGCACATGACCGTATCGAATGTCATCACAGTTATGGCCCTAGAAGGCTTTGCTATATTTTTGTTAATGATTTTTTTATTGAGGTGTCTTAGCAATAACAGTTGACGAATGTTAACTTTCAAATATCTGTTGATATTGTTTTCGAAGAGCGGCTTTTTGTATCTTTCCCATTGCATTACGGGGTAATTTTTCTAAATAAATAAAAAATTTTGGTTGTTTAAATTTGGCTAATTTAGGCTGAAGAGTTTCCTGTATTTTTTTTGGATCTAACAGCTTTCGTCTCAATACCACCACTGCAACGACACCTTCGCCAAGATCGGGGTGTGGGACCCCAATAACAGCTGACTCTAAAACTTCTTCTAGTTCGTCTATGAGGCTTTCAACCTCCTTTGGATATACGTTCAACCCGCCAGATATTATCATATCGGTATCACGACCAACTAATGTCAGATAGCCATTTTTATCTCGCTTAGCTAGGTCTCCTGTTATGAAAAAATTATCTGGAGTAAATGACTCTTGTGTTTTCTCTGGCATTTCCCAATACCCTGAAAAAACATTCTCACCTCTTTGCTCGATAACTCCAATACTGCCGTCAGGTAGGACCTCACCTGTTACCCGGTCTGTAATACGGATTTCAACTCCAGGCAAAGCTTTGCCAATTGTGCCTGCTATTCTTCTCCCTCTGTAAGGATTTGAAGTACTCATGTTCGTTTCAGTCATTCCGTATCGCTCAAGAATTGAAAGTCCGGTTCGTTTTTTAAACATTGTGTGGGTATTCGCAGATAACGGTGCAGAGCCCGAAATGAATAGGCGGATATTTTCTGAAAGATTTTTATCAAATTTTGGATTGTCTAAGAGTCTTGTATAAAAAGTTGGTACACCCATCATGCTCGTGGCCTTTGGGATCCACCTAAGGGCATCCTGCACATTAAATTTTGGCAGAAAGATCATTGAACCTCCAACCATTGCTAATAGATTGCAAGCAACTAGCAACCCATGAGTATGATATGTTGGCAACATATGTAACAACACATCGTTTTTGGAAAATTCCCAGCTTTTTTCTAATATTGCACAGTTAGAGGAAAGATTTTGATGAGTTAATTTGGCTCCTTTTGATTTGCCCGTTGTTCCAGATGTATACATTATTACTGCCAAATCTTGATTTGTTCTATTGGCAGCTTTGAAACTTGAAGCAGAGCTTTTAAGTTTTTCCCTAAGTGAACCTGTTTCATTTGCATTTAGAGTCAGAAAAATTGCTTGCTTAGATGAGTACAGTTTTTCTAATTTTCCCGTAGTATCTGATGCACAAATAATTATTTTTGGCCTTGCATTAGATAAGAAATAATTCAGCTCATGCGGAGTGTACGCTGTGTTAAGT
>CACDPV010000018.1 GCA_902554885.1 Paracoccaceae bacterium | reverse complement strand
TGTAAGCAAGTTGGGCACTATCGAACCTACGCCATTCTTCATAACGTTTCAGGACTCCTAAACTTCCAAGATCCTCTCCTCGATGATGAGCATCTTGTATAATATGGGCTAAAACGGCAATATCCTTGAAACCCGCGTTCAAACCCTGTCCGGCTATGGGGTGTACACTATGTGCGGCGTCACCAATCAATGCTAATCGTTCATCTATAAACCGATCCGCTATGCTTAATTCTAGAGGATAGGTGTGTCTATCACCTATGATTTTAAATTTACCTAGAAAATTTCCAAGACGGGCTGCTAGTATTTTTGTGTATCTAGTTTCATCAAACAAATTAATCGCTTTAGCATTAGCATTCTGCTCAGTCCAAACTATGCACGAGCGTTTTCCGGTCATTGGTAGAACGGCGAGAGGTCCGCTAGGCATAAAATATTGCCAAGCTACTCCATTATGATCAGCCTCATGTTCTATAGCACAGACAAGCGCACTTTGATTGTATTTCCAACCTGACTTTTTTATGTTTGCTCGGCTAGCTAGCTCACTGTTTCTTCCATCTGCTCCAACCAAGAGCTTAGTATTAAGTTTCTTACCATTATCTAGCGTGACGCTAATGTATCCACACTGTTTTTTGTGTTCTGTAACCTTAGAATTAAATTTATAATATATTTGTTCGTTTTTATTAATTTTAGTGAATAGGGCTTTGCGAATAAACCTGTCTTCTACCATTTGGCCCATTGGCCCATCGTGAATTTCATTATTATCAAAATGTAAACTAAATTGAGATGGCCCCTGTACTAATTTGCCGTCTAAAATCTTAATGTCTAAAATAGGTTGTGACTTGTCTATTATATCTTCAAAAATATGGAGATTTTTCAATAAACGGACGGAGCTTAAGGCTAATGCGTAGCTTCTGCCGTCAAAACGATTTTCCGCGCTTTCTTCATTGTCTTTCGAATCTAATACTATTGTGGAAAATCCAATGTTGGCGGCAGCAATTGCCATCAATGAACCGTTTAGCCCACCACCCACTATTATAATGTCACTATCAAATTTCATGATCACATAATGACGGTTTTATTATATTTGTCTATGAGGTGGATTGCCGCTAAACTTTACAGAAAGATAAGAAAATGGTTGACCCTTTAAAAATAAGTGCCTCCGAATTAGGGGAGGCCTTTGAAAATAATATTATCGATCCTGTCGAGGCACTTGAGGCTTTTTTTGATGCTATACAAAAAAGCACATTAACGGATCATATTTATGTAGAGGTTACTAAAGCGAGGGCAGTGGGTGAAGCGGAAGATGCTCGCAAAAGGCAAAAGTTCAATGCACGTACAGGACCACTGGATGGAGTACCGGTAAGCTGGAAAGATCTGTTTGATGTAGCGGGTCATCAAACTACTGCTGGCTCTGACCTTCTAAAAGGACGGATCCCAACAAATGACTGTGAAATTCTGAAACTTGCATCGATCAACGGACTGGTTACCTTGGGCAAAACTCATATGTCTGAGCTAGCCTTTTCCGGTTTGGGTTTAAATCCAATTACTCAGACCCCGCCTTGTGTTAATGATTTTGGTGCTGTTGCAGGCGGTTCTTCATCCGGCGCGGCTGCATCCGTGGCTTTTGGTCTTGCTTCAGCAGCAATAGGTTCAGATACAGGCGGCTCCGTTAGAATTCCAGCAGCGTGGAATGATTTGGTAGGCTTAAAAACTACCTTAGGGCGAGTATCCATGCAGGGTGTTATTCCGTTGTGTAGAAGTTTCGATACTGTCGGTCCAATAGTCAAAACAGTTGAGGATGCGGCGTTAATATTTTCAGTACTCACTGGAAATAAACTAGTGGATCTTAAGCCTAAGCCTTTTGAAGGTGGACGGTTAGCAATACTGAAAGGTACCGCACTTAATGATTTGCAGCAAAAGCCGGCGCTCGCTTTCGAAGAATCAGTAAAGGCTCTATCAAAGTTCGGTTTTAAGATTGAAGAAATTGAGGTTGCTGAGGTAGAGAGTGCTTTGGCACTCTCTAGTTTGGTGCCCACCGAAGCTTACGCTGAATGGAGGGATGAAATTGAGGCTTCACCTGACCTTATGTATGAAAAAATACTGCAAAGGTTTCTTGGAGGGCGAGATGTGCTTGCATCTGACTACTTAAAGGCAACGAGAGACTTGGAGCTCTTTAAAAGGATGTATGTCAACAAGGTCTCAGAATTTGATGCGGTTATTTTGCCAACTTGTCCTATTTTGCCGCCAAATTTCGAAAGACTTAAGTCAGATGATGACTACTACGTTTCACAAAACCTAATGGCTTTGAGAAATACTCGTATTGCAAATTTATTAGGTATCTGTGCTCTTACTATTCCTACTAACCACCCAAGCTGCGGGGTATCTATAATGGCTCTTCCTAATATGGAGGGAAAACTACTGAGACTTGGTAGAGCTGCCGAACTGGCAATTCGAAAGTAATTGAGCCTTTATCGTCACAATTTTTAGATTTTTTATGGTTTTTATGGACGCATCCCGCAGTCTAAGTTAGCATATACGAATACTATGGGCGTAAGACCCAAAAAATTGAGGCAAAGTTTTATGTACCCCGAGCGGTTTTCACACCTCCCGGAATACGCGTTTCCGCGTTTACGTGCTCTGTTAGATGGGCATGATTACGCTGGCCCAAAATTTAACATGACTATCGGTGAACCTCAGCATCGGTTTCCACTTTGGATTAAGGATGTACTTCTCGAGCACCTTGACGGATTTAATCGATATCCAGCTAATGATGGTATTGAAAAACTTCAAAAATCTATAGTTAATTGGTTTTATAGGCGTTTTGGTGTTAAGCTAGCTTCTGACAAGAATATTTTACCGGTAAATGGTACTCGCGAGGGTTTGTATAATGTAAGCATGGCTTTGTGCCCCGAGAGATTGCGTGACAGGGTGCCATTTGTACTCATGCCAAATCCTTTCTACCAGGTTTACATGATTTCAGCTTTATCTGTGAATTCAAAGCCACTTTTTATTTCAACAGATGAAAAGAGCGGCCATCTCCCAGATTACCCAGGTTTAAAAGCAGAAATCCTTAATAATACTTCAGCCGCATATATTTGCTCACCATCCAACCCACAAGGTGCAGTGGCAACGGTGGACTACCTAACTGCACTGATTGAGTTGGCTGAAAAATATGATTTCATAATTTTCGCCGATGAATGCTACAGCGAAATTTATCGGCATACTCCCCCGCCGGGCTTGATGGAGATCTCAGATAAGTTAGGAGCTGATCCTGATAGAGTAGTTACATTTCATTCGTTATCGAAGCGCTCAAACCTCCCAGGCTTACGATCAGGTTTTGCAGCATCTGGCGAAAAAAATATAAAGCAAATGAAGCAACTTAGGGCTTATTCTGGAGCGCCTATTTCGGAACCTTTGCAGTATGTTTCTGCATCGGTTTGGGATGATGAGGATCATGTAATTCAAAATCGAGAAATTTATCAGAAAAAATATAAATTTGCAGATAAAATTTTTGATGATTTTGATGGGTATTTAAGTCCTGAAGCCGGATTTTTCCTTTGGTTAGATGTTGATAATGGCGAGAAAACTGCTCTAGAGCTTTGGCAAACTTGTGGGGTGAGAGTTCTGCCAGGAAAGTATTTAGCTAAAGATTTTAATGGTCAAAGCCCAGGTGATCGCTTTATCCGAGTGGCGATGGTTGCTGAGTTGGAAGAAACTAAAGACGGACTAAAAAAAATACGAGAATTTCTTAATTAATCAGATGAATAGGTAGAAAAATGGCATATAATCAGGCGCCTAGTCGTAGCCCGCTCATAGACAGTACTGTGAAAGAAGCTTTGGAGAGGCGTGGAACAGAAATGCTGGGGTTAATATTTATTGCGATTGGCATAGCTACACTCTTGCTACTTTGGTCTTATTCTCCAAGTGACAGAAGTTTCTGGTCAATTAGCGACGAGCCGACACAAAATATTCTTGGTGTAATTGGCGCGTCTATAGCGGCCCCTTTGATACTTATTTTAGGCTGGGGTAGTTTTTCTTTGCCAATTTTTCTTATGGCGTGGGGAATAAGATTTGTATGCCATAGTGGAGTTGAACGCGCTATTACGAGGATGATATTTTTTCCAGTCGCCACGGCATTTTCTTCGGCTTTTTTTGCTACATTAGTACCTAATAATTCATGGGTCCATCAATTTGGATTGGGTGGGTTATTTGGAGAGACCTCGGTGGGTATTTTACTAAGGTCGATACCGGAGGTTTCCAGTATATCAGTTAATACCATAACTTTATCAATGGCCATTATCTCGCTTTTGTCGCTTTTATTTGTTTCTGGATTTTCTAGAAAAGAGGTGATTAGTCTTTCCAAATTTTTATGTACCGGTACTTTTTTATTTTTTGTGGAAGCCTTCTCTTTGGTTGCCAGGATTGCTCGTCTTTTTGTTCCGCGAATCAGTTTGCAGAAGTTTGATTCTCTAGATCAGGATAGCGCTAGGAGTCAGAAGATGGAGGGAATTCTAGGTAGGATACTTTCTAATCTGAAGCCAGCTATCGGCAAAAATACTCCTCAGTTAGTTAGACATGAACCAATAATTGAAAACGAAGTTAACGAAAAAGATGATCGTATAAGAAGCAAGATAACTTCAATAATCAGAGATCGTGTACCTCCGCTCACAAGTCAGGAAGCTGTTACAAATTGTGACTACAGTGATGAAAAAATACAAACTAAATCATTCTCAAATCTTCTTTCCTCATCTGACCGTCAAGAACCTCCGGTATCAAACTATGATCCCATTCCCCGTCCTGAATATCAACGCGAGAGATTTAATGACGATAGTTTTGCAGATCCGATGGAATTTGAGCAAGAAGTTAACCCTGGATACTCAACGCATGAGTATAAACCCCCAAAATTGGACTCTAAAAAGCTTGTTCATGCACCAATTTCAAAAACATTAAAAAAATCAAAGCGTGCAATAGAGGAGGCAGAACCAAGATTAAACTTTGATGATGGAAAAGTAGAGTTCGAATTGCCGCCTTTAAATTTATTAGCAACGCCTGTGTCTATTAAAAGAACGTATCTTTCGGATGAGGCTTTGGAAGAAAATGCGAGGCTCCTCGAGGCAGTGCTTGATGATTATGGGATCAAGGGTGAGATTGTAAGTGTGCGGCCGGGCCCAGTTGTCACGATGTATGAGTTAGAGCCAGCTCCAGGGTTGAAGGCAAGTCGAGTTATCGGATTAGCAGACGATATAGCTCGTTCAATGTCAGCTCTTGCAGCAAGGGTTTCTACTCTACCTGGAAGGTCTGTGATTGGAATAGAGTTACCCAACGAGGACAGGGAAAAAGTTGTTCTTAGAGAAATTTTCTCCAGTAAGGCTTTTGGTGATGGTAATCAGAAACTTCCTCTTGCCCTAGGCAAAGATATTGGTGGTGAGCCAGTAGTAGCCAATTTAGCAAAGATGCCACATCTCTTGATTGCTGGAACAACAGGCTCTGGAAAATCGGTCGCAATAAATACCATGATACTTTCTCTTCTGTATAAACTTACACCTGAAGAATGTAGGATGATAATGATTGATCCAAAAATGCTAGAATTAAGCGTTTATGATGGGATACCTCACCTTTTAAGCCCTGTCGTTACTGATCCCAAAAAAGCGGTTGTTGCGCTTAAGTGGGTGGTTGGTGAAATGGAGGAACGATATCGAAGAATGTCAAAAATGGGCGTTCGTAATATCGATGGGTTTAATAGCAGAGTTTCAGATGCCCTTATAAAAAATGAGAATTTTTCTCGTACAATACAAACTGGTTTTGATGAAGAAACCGGTGATCCAATTTTTGAAACAGAAGAGTTTGAACCTGAAAAGATGCCCTACATAGTAGTTGTAGTAGATGAGATGGCTGATCTTATGATGGTTGCGGGTAAGGAAATTGAAGCTTGCATCCAGCGACTTGCCCAAATGGCGCGCGCTTCAGGAATTCATATAATTATGGCAACGCAAAGACCTTCGGTTGATGTAATTACTGGCACAGTAAAGGCCAATTTTCCTACTCGAATCTCTTTCCAAGTTACATCGAAGATTGATAGCCGCACAATTCTTGGTGAAATGGGGGCAGAGCAATTGCTCGGAATGGGAGACATGCTTTACATGGCGGGTGGATCAAAGATAATGCGGTGTCATGGTCCATTTGTAAGCGATGAAGAAGTTGAAGAAGTCGTCAGACATCTTAAGGCTTTTGGACCACCAAACTATATGTCTGGGGTTGTCGACGGTCCGGATGATGAGAAAGCTGATGGTATTGATATGGTGCTTGGGCTTGGTGGTTCTACTGACGGTGAAGATGCAATTTATGACGAGGCTGTATCCATCGTATTGAGGGATCGTAAGTGTTCTACAAGTTACATACAGCGCAAACTCTCTATCGGATATAATAAAGCAGCACGCCTGGTAGAGCAGATGGAAGAGCAAGGTTTAGTTTCCACTGCTAACCATGTTGGCAAACGAGAAATACTAGTTCCAGAACAGTGAACTAATGAAGATTAGATATTGAATAATATTTTAAACCAAATCGGAAAGATAATTTTAATGAAGTTTGTAGCAATTTTTTTTTGTATTTGGCTATTTGGGATAAAACTTGCGAGTGCTGAAAAATTATCTTTAGTTGAGTTATCGAATTATTTTAACAGATTCGACACTTTTCAAGCTGATTTTCAGCAATTCTCTGATGACGGTTCTTTAGCAAGTGGTGTTATTTTAATAAAAAAGCCAGGAAGATTAAGAATAGATTATGAAAGACCAGAAGACCTACTAATACTTGCATCGGGCGGTCAGCTTGCTATTTTTGATCCGAAAGGAGACCCAGAGCCAACTTCTTTTCCCTTAAATGTCACACCCTTTTCGATAGTTCTTAAAAGTCAGATCAACCTTGCCGGATCATCCAACATTCTTTCTCACGAGTATAGTCAAGGTGAAACTTCCCTCTCTTTATATGATCCTAAATATCCAGAGCGTGGACATATTAAATTAATTTTTTCAGGTGAAACGCCTATTCTTGATCGCTGGCTGATACAGGATGAGAGTGGCAACATTACTATGATGAGTATTGAGCGATACAAAGAAAATATTGACCTAGGTGAGATGCAATTTAATATCCCACTGGAAATAGAAAGACGAAGAAATTAAACTTATCAAGTCCTGATACAGCTTTCGAGCTGTCTCTTATATTTTAAGCTTCGGTTTCCAACATTATCTGCCTTATTGATCAGCCACTTTTTTCTCTTGTACGAACCTTTTAGGTATCCTACCTGACCCTCGTGATAGGCAAGATATTGATTTTTTGCATCACTTAGAGAAACACCCGTCAATTTCCTTGTCTTGGTCATGTACCAGCCCATGAAATCTGCAGAATCCCTTATGCTACTTCTTCTAGCAATCGAGCGGCCGGTAGCTTTTTTATAGTCAGCCCAAGTACCATCGAGTGCCTGGGCGTATCCAAACGCAGAGCTCTCACGTCCTAATGGTATAATCCCTAGAAAATAGCGCATTGGTGTTTTTGCTCGATTTTGAAAACTACTTTCATAATAAATCACTGCCATTTGAACATGGATCGGTACGCCCCATTTCCGATTAGTATTCCTGAATGCTCTGTAATAATATCTTTTGCCGGCTAGAATTGAGCATGCATTGTCATAGTCTATTGGCTTCTTGAAACCGACGAAGCTACAAGAAGATATAAAACAAATTATTAACACACTGCGAAGAATTCTGCCCATTGCCCCTCGCTTTTTAGTTTCCCTTAATGAATAGATAAAAAATTTCAAAATGTAAAAAACAAACTTAAATAAAATTCATTAAATCGGAAACAACGTATTTTGGGGTTTATTTTTTAATTAGCAGACGCCATAAATTTTCGCACTGATGTTTTTATCGATCGAAAAAGCTCTTGAAAGCTAATAATTTCAGAGTTAGGGCTTGTAATTATGTTTACAAAGTTTGCTAAATATCACCTTGGACAAGTAGTTCGACATAAAAAGCACCCTTTTCGTGGAGTTGTTTTTGACGTTGATCCAGAATTTAATAATTCTGATGAATGGTATGAAAACCTGCCGGAAGATGGTCGTCCCTCAAAAGAGCAACCGTTTTATCATTTGCTTGCTGAAAATGAGAATACTTTTTATGTCGCCTATGTATCAGAGCAAAACTTAGTTGAAGATGCATCGGGTGAACCGGTCGAACATCCGGATGTTCGAGATTTATTTGGACCGTTTAAGGATGGTCACTATCCACTATACTTCCATTTGAACTGATCATCTTAAAACTTACTTCAGCCCCCTGTACTGTGATAGAGTCCAAAACAGTTTATGGTAGTTCATATTTCAAAAACGCACTACAAAACGCATTTTAAAGTTAAAGGGTGGCACTTATTTTCAAACATTTTTGATTTCTTATTCTCATAGGCGAGTAAGTACTCCTTAATTGAAAGGCCCCAGTGATACCCGCCGAGTCCACCAGATTTCGGTATTACTCTGTGACAAGGTATTAAAAAGCTTATTGGATTACGGCCAATTGCTGTTCCAACTGCACGAACCGATGACGGCTGATCAATTTCGGTTGCCACATCTGAGTAAGTTACAACTTGACCAGCTTTTATTTTCAGTAGTGCGCGCCAAACCTTTATCTGAAATGGTGACCCAATAATGTGTAAATTTATTCTGCCAGAAAAATCAAACACTATCGCTGATAAGTTTGTTGCATGATTTTCATCATGGGTAAATTTTGCGTGCGGCCATCGCTGGGTCATATCTTGCATAGCTCTTGCATTGCCTATTTTATCTAAAAACGCTAACCCGCAAATGCCTAACGCTGTGCTCATAATTAGCACATTCCCAAACGGGCTTTGCGAAAAACCGTAGTAAATTTCAAACTTATTGGTTTTTGACAAAATGTTCCTAACGCTTTCGGCTCGCCAATCTATAGTAAGATCATATAAATTTTGGCTGCCTGAAAGAGAATTGTCCATTATGAAACTAATTTCCTAATATATGAATTTATGCATATTTTTAAATATGATGCGTGAACCAAAATAAGACTATTTTTTAGGATTAGTATTTCCCCCTCGAACAAAAATATTAAAAATTGAAACAAGCTAACCTTTTCTTTGCGTAAAATATAATGATACAGTTCTGTTCTCTTGGAAAAATAATTTCAAGTGTTATTACATGATCCGGAAAGTAATTTTTTATTATTTTAGAAATTTTTGAGTAAGGTCAGAAAGCGTATTTTGAAACCAAGAGTAAACCTTAAGACATGAATGTTTTAACTCTTTTTTTTACTTTTGCATTGCGGGCTCCGTCTGTTGATAATGTATATTCGAGGTTAAAAAATTTATGAAAAAATATGATGTAGTTGGTATTGGAAATGCTGTAGTTGATATAATTTCTTCATGTGATGACGGTTTCCTCGAAAAAATGGGGATTGAAAAAGGAATTATGCAGCTCATTGAAAAAGAGCGCTCAGAATTCTTATATAATTCGATGGGTTCAAGAACGAACGCTGCGGGTGGCTCAGTGGCGAATACAGTGGCTGGTATCAGTTCTCTTGGAGGTAAAACCGCTTTTGTTGGTCGTGTTTGTGATGACGATTTAGGTAGGTTTTATGCTCAAGCCACAAGAGATGCTGGTACGGACTTTCTCAATGCACCAGTTACCAACGGTTTACTGCCGACGTCACGGTCAATGATCTTTAATTCTCAAGATGGCGATCGCTCAATGAATACCTATTTGGGTATTTCTGGTGATTTGAGTACTGATGATATTCCAACTGATTTAGCTAACAGTGCAGCCATTGTATTCTTGGAAGGATATCTTTTCGATAAGAGCAAAGGAAAAGATGCTTTTGTTAAGCTTGCCCGCGATACAAAACTAGCTGGTGGCAAAACAGGGATAGCCATATCTGATCCTTTTTGTGTAGAGCGCCATCGAAGTGATTTTTTAAATTTAATTGAGAATGATCTTGATTTTGTTATCGGAAATGAAGATGAAATTAAGAGCCTGTTTAAAACCAAAGATTTAGAAATAGCTCTCGAAAAAACAAGTAAAATGTGTCCTCTGGTCGTTTGCACAAAAGCTCATAAAGGAGTTACTGCAATCAAAGGTACGCAAAGAGTCGATGCAGGGGTTAATGAAATTTTACCTATCGACACAACCGGCGCAGGAGACCAATTTGCAGCAGGTTTCCTGTACGGTATAGCATCTAGTTATGACTTAGAAACAAGTTGCAAGATGGGTAATATCGCGGCAGGTGAAGTTATTGGACATATTGGTCCAAGGCCAAAAGTTTCAGTAAAGAACTTGTTTATTCAGTCTGGGCTTATTTCAGATCTTATAAGCGAAGAACGTTATTTAGAAAACGGTATTAAATAGGAGTAAAATTGAGAGAGACATGCCATATACTTACGATAATCAAAATATTTTTGCAAAAGTACTGCGTAATGAGATTCCCTGTAATAAAGTCTTAGAAACTGCTCACAGTTTGGCATTTCATGATATAAATCCAGCAGCGCCGAAGCACGTTTTAGTAATTCCAAAGGGTTCATATGTTACTTATGATCATTTTGCCCAAACTGCTACTGATGATGAAATTACAGATTTTGTAAGAGCAATTGGTGAGGTCTGTAAAATTTTAAAAGTGGAGCCTGGGCAGGGCGGTGGTGGCTTTAGGGCTATCTCAAACGCTGGTGAAGCGGGACTGCAGGAAGTTCCACATTTGCATATTCATATTCTAGGTGGGCGAAATTTGGGACCTATGGTATCAAAAAGTCAGTAGGCATTTAGTATAGGATCGTTATATGATTTTCGACATAAGTAGGATGAAAGCATGGTAGTGCAGGCCCCAGAAACAAAAATAGTGGATACGTTTCGTGTTGCGTGTGACGGTGGTGATGGAGCGCTTGGCCATCCCAAGGTTTGGTTGCAAATTCCAACAGATAGGGGATGGGTAGAGTGCCCTTATTGTGATTGTAAAATTATTCACCGAACTTTTGAGGCTAAATTGACCGAATAGTGCTATTTGTTATTAAATTGAGCTGGAATGGATGAAAGAAAATGAAATTTGGTAAAGATCATCATCTCCATTTGATTGACGGCTCTGCATTTATATTTCGAGCTTATCACGCGCTACCACCACTCACGCGATCTTCTGATGGATTGCCGATAGGCGCAGTCAGTGGATTTTGTAATATGCTGTTCCGCTACATTCAAAACAATACTGGAGTAGATGCGGCAACTCACGCTGCTGTGATTTTTGATCACTCGGGTAAAAGTTTTCGGAATGACATCTATAGGGATTACAAGGCTAACCGGCCTCCAGCTCCCGACGATCTAGTGCCGCAATTCCCCTTAACAAGAGATGCAACAAGCGCCTTCAATATATCATGTAAAGAAGTTGTGGGTTTTGAGGCTGACGACATCATCGCCACTCTTGCTTGTAAGGCTCGAGAGGCTGGAGGTCGTGTAACAATCATTAGTTCGGATAAAGATTTAATGCAGCTAGTGGGTGGTGGGGTTGAAATGTTTGACGCAATGAAAAATCGCCGAATAAATCGTGAAGCTGTAATTGAAAAGTTTGGAGTGGCTCCGGAGCTTGTGGTCGATGTTCAAGCATTGGCTGGTGATAGTGTCGACAACGTGCCTGGCGCACCTGGTATCGGAGTGAAAACAGCTGCTGAACTCATTAATATCTTTGGAACACTAGAAAACCTTCTGGATAAAGCAGATGAAATAAAACAACCAAAACGAAGAGAAACTTTAATAAATCATGTGGACCAAATACGAATTTCAAAGCAATTAGTGCAACTGGATTGTGCAATGGAGTTAGATTTTTCAATTGACGAACTGGAAGTTTCTCCTCCAAAAGTAGATGCACTTGTAGCATTTTTACAAAAAATGGAGTTTCGCACTATTTTGAAGCGAGTGTCAGAGCAATTTAATGTTGAAATTGAGGAACCTCCAACATCTGCCCACAATTCGAATGGCAAAAATGAAGAAAATAATTATGGTCCAGTTAGGAATGATAATTATGAGACTATTAGGACTACAGAGAGGCTCAAGCAGTGGATTGAGGATATTCGTGACCATGGCTATGTAGCTTTTGATACTGAAACCACGGGACTGGATGAAATGAAAGCAGAACTGGTCGGGGTGTCGCTATGTATAAATCCTGGTCATGCTTGTTATATTCCAATTGGGCATAAAGAAGGAGACGCTGCAGATGGTTTGTTCGGCTCAAGTAAATTATGCGCTGAGCAGATTCCTTTAAATTTAGTAATAGAACTTTTGCAGCCGATATTAGCTGATCCATCAGTTTTAATAATTGGTCAAAATATAAAATATGATATAAAAATTTTATCAAAATACGGTGTTGAGTTCGACGCAGTTGATGATACGATGTTGATGTCCTATGCGATGCATGGTGGTCTCCATCGACATAGTATGGACACGCTATCTGAAAAATATCTAGATCATGTTCCGGTTTCTATAAAATCTTTAATTGGAACTGGAAAATCGGCTATTACATTTGACTTTGTTCCAATAGAGGAAGCTAGTAATTATGCCGCCGAAGACGCCGATATAACGATGCGGTTATGGAAGCTCTTTAAACCTAAACTTCACTTATCAAAAGTAACTAAGGTTTACGAGACCCTGGAACGGCCGTTGGTGCGCGTTCTGTCAGATATGGAGCTTTTGGGTATAAAAGTTGATCGGGATACTCTTGTCAGGATGTCAAATTCATTTTCCCAAAAAATGGTACTTTTAGAGGAAGAAATTTTTAGTCTTTCTGGAGAAACTTTTAATGTTGGGAGTCCTAAACAGCTCGGGGAAATACTATTTGATAAACTCGGATATTCTGGGGGTGCTAAAGGAAAAACGGGCGCATATTCCACAGGTGCTGATGTTTTGGCCGATCTTGCTACAGAATATGATTTGCCAAAAAAGGTAATAGATTGGCGACAACTGAGTAAGTTGAAGTCTACGTATACTGACGCGTTACAAGAGCACATAGATCCCACATCGGGCCGTGTTCATACATCATATATTATTGCTGGAGCAAACACCGGGAGGCTGGCTTCAGCTGACCCTAATCTACAAAATATACCTATTCGATCGGAGGAAGGGCGTCGTATTCGAGAAGCGTTCATTGCAGAGCCTGGTAAGGTACTCGTAAGTTTAGATTATAGTCAAATAGAGTTGAGGATTTTGGCCCACATTGCTTCTATTGAGAGCTTGAAGCAAGCATTTCGTGATGGGTTAGATATTCATGCGATGACTGCTTCAGAGATGTTTAATGTGCCTCTGTCTGAGATGACACCTGAGATTAGAAGGCAGGCGAAAGCAATAAATTTTGGGGTTATTTACGGTATATCTGGGTTTGGTTTGGCTCGAAACTTGCGAATACCGCGGTCAGATGCTCAGGCTTTCATAGATAGATACTTTGAAAGATTCCCGGGAATAAAAGAGTATATGGCTGAAACCGTTCGTTTTGCGAAGGAAAAAAGTTATGTTGAGACATTGTTTGGCAGGGTTATCCATACGCTTGATATAAATGCAAAAGGCCCAACCGCTGGCTTTGCTAAAAGAGCCGCAATAAATGCTCCCATTCAGGGAACAGCTGCTGATATTATTCGAAAAGCGATGATACGTATGCCAACTGCAATTTCACATTTGAATGCCAAAATGTTATTGCAAGTTCATGATGAACTACTGTTTGAAGTAGATCAGGGTGAAGTTGAAAGTTTAATCTCTACCGCAAAGTCAGTGATGCAAGAAGCCTCCTATCCTATAGTCAAATTGGATATTCCCCTGCTAGTGGATGCCGGTCACGGCGAGAATTGGGCTCAAGCCCATTAAATTGTCAGTGTTAGTTCAATTCAGTGGCACGAATTATAGGGAAGAAATTTTTATCAGACCAAATACCAAACCATTCCTCATTCTTATAAGTTTTAACTGAACCAATTTCGATTAATCTGTAAAAACTTTTTCTATCAATAAGTGCTTCTAGGCCGGATCTAATGTGAATATATGGTTTGGGTTCGCTGCTTTTTTGATTTATTGAAACTCGTAATTTGTTTTCTTTATCGAGTTTTGCTCTATCACCTACTTGAGTTTCAAATATCAGTGTTTGATTATTGCCACCTCCGGTAATGGAGAAATCGACCGCGACAAATGGTGCATCGTCTACTTTAATACCTACTTTTTCAACTGGGGTTACCAAGAAGTATTTGTCTCCATCCTTCCGTAGGATTGAAGAAAAAAGTTTTACAAGTTCAAATCGCCCAATGGGAGTTCCCAGGTAATACCAAGTACCATCCCGAGCTATTCGAATATCTAGGTCACCACAAAATGGTGGGTCCCATAGGTGTACGGGAGGTGTTCCTTTTTTTGAAATCTTCTTTGCGACTGAAGCAATGCCTTCCGCAGTTGGTCCATTGTTCTGAGTCACTTTTGTAGTTTTCATTATCTATACCTTATAACTCTGTAGAAAAAGTAATCTTTATATTCAGAATTGCACGAAAATATAATTCAAATGAACTGGATTTTAAGAAACTGCTTTAATAGGTGTTCCGCATATTTAGAGCTAATATTGCCAATCTGTAAAATTGGTTGCAATACTTTTTTGAAGAATGCGTCGACCGTTACTCTTGAAATATAAAAATAATTTCCCACATATAGTTCCAAGGTTGCCTGAAATGGGGCCTGAAATTCGCACGCGCCAGATAACTGGGCGTAAACTAAGTTATTGCTTTAAAAGGATGACAACAATGCAACATTTCGATTTATCACCATTATACCGCGCAAGTATTGGGTTTGATCAGGTCTCTGATTTGATGAACCGCGTTATTACTAACAATTCGACTACAGCTTCCTATCCTCCATATAATATTGAAAAAACAGCCGATGATTTCTACCGCATTTCTATTGCAGTTGCTGGATTTTCGGATGCTGACTTAAATGTCGAAGTTAAAAATAAAACTCTCATCATTTCTGGTAAAAAAGATGAAGACAAAAATGAAAAAAATTTCTTACACAAAGGTATCGCCACAAGAGCATTTGAAAGAACTTTTCATTTAGCTGATCACATTAAAGTAGAAGCAGCTAGTCATTCAGATGGAATGCTACATATTGATGTCTTCAGAGAAGTCCCAGAAGAACTAAAGTCTCGGCAGATAGAGATTGCAGTACAGGGTTCCAAAACTCCGGTACTTGAACACTAATTTTAAATGGTTTTGTAGTGTGCTCAGCTTAATTTTTCGAGCGCACTACAGCAAGTATGGGCCCCATTGGCCAACCAAAGTCATTCCTATTTAACTCCTTAGAGTATAGTCTTGAAATTTTTCCATCAAAATATAAAGCGTTTGGTACTTTCAATTTCTCTTTGAATAAGCGCGCGAATGTGTAGAAATTTAGAGTGTCTTCTGCTTTTACAAAATAAGCATATTTTTTATCTGCACTTGTTCCAACACCATTTCGTATAAATTTTGATTTGCTTTCTTTTAGAAAACGGGGATGCAGTCTGTTATTCCAAACGAGCATTGGGCCGGATTGTGTAGCATAGTTGCACTTCGGCGTTTTATCCAAATAGTCGAAGGTTTCATATACATTTAACCAGTTAGAACCAATGCAAAATATCCCATTGGGTAGCATTCCGAAATTCCCTGGACCTGGTCTTGAGACAACTTTTTTCTTTTCATTATAATCTTCTTTAAAATGACCAACGGGGCTTAAATCAGGGTGGTACATACCTGCATTCATAGCAAATGATAGTTCTTTGCCATTGTTATTTAACTCTTGACGCAAGGCATTGAAATTACCAAAGGGCTCCCCATCTTTGGTTTGTAAATATAACCTTACGTCGTCAGTTAATATAGAGACCTTACATATAGTAAGGTTAATGCTCTCGAATTTATCTTTCGTGCAATCAAGAGCAAATGACTTTGAGGAAAATAGAAAGAAAATTAGGTATAAGGTTACATACCTCATTATACATCCAGATCTTTCTTTACCTTTTCCAAACTAAACAAGCGCTTAGTTTCATCCATACGATCATATGTCTCATCCAATCGAAAACGAAGATCAGGAACATATTTTAGTGTGAGTTCTTTTGAAATAGCCCGTCTAATTTCGGACTTGTTTCTAGCTAAAAGCGCTATGGCATTTTCGCCTTCTTTCCCGCCTAACGGGCAAACATAGGCTGTTGCAATCTTAAGGTCTGCTGAAGTTGTAACTTCTCCAACGGTGATGGATAGACGGTTCAGTTCGGGATCGTGAATAGCTTCTTTGAATAAAAGATCGGATAATGCTCTTCTTATTAATTCTCCCACTCTTAGTTGTCTTTGGCTCGGTCCAAGAGTGGTTTTATCAAATTTACTAACCATAGGTAGTTATCTAAGCTGTAAATTGGTCTTTGCCAAGAGCTTCAATAGCGGCTAAATAGCCAGCAAAAAGAATGGAATTTGAGCTATGAGTGAAAATATTCGAGTTGTTGTAACTGGTGTTTCCGGGCGCATGGGACAAATGATCCTGGCAGGAGTTTGCAGTAATACCAAAACAAGGCTAGTTGGAGCAATAGAACGGGAAGGTCATGATTGGATTGGTAAAGATGTGGGTATGGTTAGTGGTAGCACGAATCTTGGGATAGAAGTTTCTGCTGACCCAGCTTCTGTATTTAAAGATGCTGATGCTATTATTGATTTTTCTGCACCAAAAGCCTCTGTTCAATTTTCTATATTAGCGGCTGAACTCGGGATTGTTCATGTGATTGGAACTACTGGTTTTAGCGACCATGAATTAGTTTCGATAGGAAATTCGGGTAAAAAAGCAAAAATTATAAGAGCTGGTAATATGTCTTTGGGTGTGAATTTGCTAGTTCAAATGACCAAAAGAGTAGCTGCAATCTTGGATGATGATTTTGATATAGAAATCATTGAAACGCACCATAATAAAAAAGTTGATGCTCCCTCGGGTACAGCTATCATGCTGGGCGATGCAGCGGCAGATGGAAGGCAAGTTGCATTATCCAAAGTGCGCGATAGCGGAAGAGACGGAATTACTGCGGTTCGTAATAAAGGAGATATAGGCTTTGTTTCTGTTAGGGGTGGTGACGTGGTGGGTGAGCATGACGTACTGTTCGCGGCCGCTGGTGAAAGAATTATTTTACGCCACATAGCAACAGATCGTGCTATTTTCGTTAGGGGTGCATTAAAGGCAGTTGAGTGGGGTATTCTCCAAGCACCTGGTGAATATAGCATGGAAGATGTCTTGGGTCTTTAACAAGGCCCAAGGAGATTTTTAGTCAATAATGTGATTTTTCAACCGAGTTTTACCTGAGATTTTTGATGAAATTAATACTTTTTCTATTTTTTGTGTGTTTGAGTGCTCAGGCATTTTCAGATGGAAAATTTAACAAAATAGCCAGTGAGATTGATTTTTTAGAAGTTGTTGATGGTTATACTTTAGTAAGACCACTTATAAAATTGGTAGTTAAAAATGACGGTTCAATATCTGGAAAAGCAGCTTTTCGTTCAGTTCATGGAAATTGGTTTTGGGATAATGAGTTGTTTTGTAGAACTCTGTTCTGGGGTGAGCGTGATCTTGGTTTGAATTGTCAGTTAGTACAGCACAATGGTAAAACTGTGCGCTTTACAGCAGATGAGGGAAATGGAGCGTTTGCGGACTTTAGGATTGAAAAAAAATTAGATTAGGAAAGGTTATTTTTTTTGTAAGGCTCCATCGCGCGTCGAGCTAACTCGTCAACGCGCTCGTTTCCAATGTTCCCTGCATGACCTTTAACCCATTTCCAATCCACCTCATGTTGTTGACACAATGCGTCAAGGCGTTTCCATAAATCGCCATTTTTAACTGGTTTCTTACTAGAAGTTTTCCAATTATTTATTTTCCAAGCAGAAAGCCAAGTTTGAATGCCGTTCATAACGTATTTACTATCTGTAAAAATCGTAATTTCACTGCTCCGGTCTAGTATTTCCAATGCAGCAATTGCTGCCATAAGTTCCATTTTATTGTTTGTTGTAAGTTCCGCTCCCTCAGATAGCTCACGTTCCTTCACAACTTTGTCATCTGAAAGTGCTTGAAGAAGTACGCCCCATCCTCCGGGACCAGGATTACCTGAACATGCACCGTCAGTATAAGCGATGAGTTTATGCTTTGGCATATGCAAATACCCACTCGGACATTACACCATCTAATCCGACGTCTTTTCCTAATATATGATCAAAAACATTGAAACCACTGCTTTTCAGCAATTGGTCAAGTTCATTTTGGGAAACGAAGGTATATCTTCTACCAAGCTTATCTCGCTTTTCTCCAGCACCCAACTTTAAGCCTATGGAAAAAAGCCCATCTGGTTTAAGTGCTCTTTTGATAGAGGTAAGTAAGCGTGGAAAATCTCTCCGTTTTGCGTGTAAGAGTGAAAAACTTGCCCATATACCGTCAAAAATCCCATTCTCTGAGAAAGTATCAAAAGTAGCCTGGTAACTTTTTATTCTTTCATGCTTAGGTACTAATTCGAGCATATTTTCGGATGCGTCAAATGCTATTACGCTGTGCCCAAGGTTTGCTAAATATTCGGCAGAGAGGCCTGGACCGCATCCATAGTCCAAAACATTTGATTTCTTTGGAAGGTTCGCGGCAAAATATTTTAGAGTTTTGGAGGGGTGTTCCTTTATTACATTTTCTAAATATTTAGATCTTTGTGTTTCATAAACTTGCAACGTTTTTATATCAGAAGTCATATAATGATCCCAATTCCTAGCAAAGATATTACAAGGAAAGTGATTGGGATTCGTAAGTTCATCCACCAATTTGGAGTTGCTTTTAGAAGGTAGAAATGTCTGTCGATCAATAGAACTGCGATAAAGCCAACAATTAAACTAATGGTGTCGCTAATTGGCCCTCTTCCCATTGAGAAAAATACCCATAATGCTGGAATGACAGATAGTATATATCCTTGGCCTACACTTTTTCTATCCATTTTTGTTGCAAAACCCCATAGAACACCAGACATAAAGCAAAGGATGATAATCCCATATGAAAGCTGAATAAAAGGTCCAACAAAGCGTGGTCCAAAAATATCCATACCAAAGTTAAATGCTTCTGCAGAAATCGAAGTTATAGCACCCCACGCAAACGGGACTACTCCAAAAAGCGCCAAAACCAGCGCTACTTTCGGTATACTAGAGGTCATAAAGTTTCCCGAAGTATGCGTGGTACCTTGAAGTTTACATTTTCTGTCGCCGTTTCCACAAAATTTGTTTTTACTTCAAATCTTTCTTTTAAAGCGTCAATAACCTCATTTATAAGTATTTCTGGGGCAGAAGCTCCGGCGGTAATACCAATTGATTTTATATCCATCAGTTTATCCCAATTGATTTCTGTCGCTCTTTGAACCAATTGCGAGTTTTTGCATCCTGCTTTTTTTGCCACTTCCACGAGACGTTGAGAATTTGAAGAATTTGGTGCGCCAATTACCAAAAGAGCATCAACGTCTGGAGCAATTTCTTTTACTGCAGCCTGTCGATTGCTTGTTGCATAACAAATATCTTCTTTGTGAGGGCCTACTATAGTAGGAAAACGAACCTTTAATGCTTCAACGACTTCAGCAGTATCGTCGATAGACAAGGTTGTTTGGGTAACGTATGCAAGCTTATTAGGGTCACGGACAGTTAGATTTTTTACATCTTCAGTATTCTCGACTAACAAAACACCTCCGTGAGGTAATTGTCCCATGGTTCCAATAGTTTCTGGATGTCCTGCATGTCCAATCATCACTATCTGAAGCCCGTTTTCAAAATGTCTGTCTGCCTCGATATGAACTTTACTTACCAATGGGCACGTGGCATCAACATAAATCATTTCGCGCCGTTGTGCTTCAAGTGGTACTGACTTGGGTACACCATGTGCAGAAAAAATTATAGGTCTGTCGACTGGGGCTTCGTCCACCTCTTTTATAAAAATGGCACCTTTTGATTTTAACTCATCAACAACATATTTATTGTGTACAATCTCATGGCGCACGTAAACTGGTTTCCCCCATTTTTCTAATGCCATCTCTACTATTTGTATGGCACGATCAACACCCGCACAGAACCCTCGAGGTGCCGCCATGTAGACTGTTAATTGCGGATTACTCATTTTATAATGACCGTTAAATTATTTTGACATAATATCTTCATGATCGTTATCGGTAAACCCTTATCTTTATCAAGTAAAACCACTTTAATTTTGGCATCAAAATAAAAGATATTTTTTAAATAAATTTTGTTTAGTATTCCGCCATCTGAAACTTTAATATGATATGGTAAGACAAAAAGTTCAATTATATCATTGTTGAAAATGAAAGACGGTTTGATGGTCAGCTCTGCCTTTATTGCTCTCGGAAGTAATCTAAATCTTGAGGGCTTTTCCTCTCATGAGTTACTGAAAGAAGCGATCAGAGAATTCGGTAAATCAAAGCTTCAGTTGCAGGCAATTTCGCGCTTTTTTAAAAACCCCGCTTTTCCAATTGGTTCAGGCCCTGATTTCGTAAATGCAGTGATTAAAGTTCGTACACACGAAAAAGAACAAAATGTCATGGATCAATTACATGCTATTGAGAAAAAATTTGGTAGGTCACGTGGGAAAAGGTGGGGAGAAAGAACATTAGATTTAGATCTGATAGCTTTTGATCAATCTATAACGCCCAACAAATCTGTTTATTTGTATTGGCACGACTTAAGGCAAGAAAATCAGATATTTGAAGCACCGTCTGATTTGATATTACCGCATCCAAGAATGCATGAGAGAGCATTTGTTCTCATACCCCTTCTAGACATTGCGCCGAGCTGGATACATCCCGTACTTATGAAAAATACAAGTCAACTTTGTGATAATTTAAATTGTGACGATATTTCTGATTTAAGATGTATATAAACACTCTTGTGTTTTTCATATTGATCTAATAGATACCAGAGTCTGCAGAGATAGAATTAGGAGAAGTCCATGGCACGTGTCACAGTAGAAGATTGCGTAGATAAAGTTCCTAATAGATTTGAGTTGGTTATGCTAGCTGCACATAGGGCTAGAGAGATTTCTTCGGGATCATCGCTTACTGTTGAACGAGATAAAGATAAGAACCCAGTCGTGTCTTTGAGAGAAATCGCTGATGAAACACAAACTGCTGGTGAGTTGCGCGAGCGTTTAATCGAGAGCAACCAGACCCAAATAGAGGTTGATCTCCCAGAGGATGACTCCATGGCGGTACTAATGGGTGGTGGTGATGATAATGACCGTGCTGAAGATGATGATATGAGCGAAGAAAAATTACTTCGTGCATTAATGGCCGCTCAAGATAAAGGGTAATCTGAGGCCCGAGGGTCTAAACAATGTTAACTGCAGAAGAGCTTGCCACTCGAATACAATATTACAATCCTAAATCTAATTTTAAGATGATTGTAAATGCCCATAAATATGGGCAAATCAAGCATGAAGGTCAGTTTAGAAAATCTGGCGAAAAGTATTTCTCCCATCCTGTTGCAGTGGCTGAGATTTTGGCCGATCAGCAATTGGATGATGCAACAATCGTAACTGCTTTATTGCATGACACCATAGAAGATACGTCTTCGAGTAAAGACGAAATTAAAAAACAATTTACTCCAGAAATTGCTGAGTTAGTGGATGGTGTTACCAAATTAACAAATATGCAATTGACCTCTACGGAAACAAAGGAAGCAGAAAATGTGCGCAAACTGCTTATGGCAATTGCACAGGACGTTAGAGTGATTTTAGTGAAACTCGCAGATAGATTACACAATATGCGCACAATCAAATCGATGAACCCAGAAAAGCAACTTCAGAAAGCTCGGGAGACTATGGAAATATACGCTCCTTTAGCTGGTAGAATGGGCATGCAGTCAATTAGAGAGGATCTTGAGGATCTTGCTTTCCGTGTACTTAATGCTGATGGTCGCGCATCAATAATAAGACGTTTTATCGTCCTGCAAAAGGAAACTGGCGATGTTGTGCAGAGAATTACTGATGATATGCATTCAGAATTAGAGGCATCTGGTATACAGGCTCAAATTGAGGGTAGAGCAAAAAAGCCCTATTCTATTTGGCGTAAAATGCAAGAGAAAGCCCTATCCTTTTCTCGCCTCTCGGATATTTATGGATTCAGAATAATATGCAGAACTGATGAAGAATGTTACCGGGTACTTGGAATAATCCACAAGCGCTGGCGCGCAGTTCCAGGACGTTTTAAGGATTATATTTCTCAGCCAAAATCCAACGGATATCGATCAATTCATACCACAGTTTCAGGTAGGAATGCGCGCCGTGTCGAAGTTCAAATACGAACGCAGCAAATGCATGACGTGGCTGAAAGTGGCATAGCCGCACATTGGGCCTACAGAGATGGGGTCAGAAGCGAGAATCCGTTTACTGTTGATCCTGTAAAATGGATAACGAGCTTGATAGAGGAGTTTAATACAGAGGAAGATCATGAGGCATTTCTAGAGGCTGTAAAGCTGGAAATGTACCCTGATAAAGTCTTTTGCTTTTCACCAAAGGGAGAAGTAATTAAGTTACCCAAGGGTGCTACACCTATTGATTTTGCTTATGCAATACACACTCGAATTGGAAATTCATGCGTCGGTGCGAAAATAGATGGATTACGTGCACCTCTTTGGACGCGATTGAGAAATGGTCAGTCGATTGAAATTCTTACTGCAATGGGGCAAGAACCACAAGCCACATGGCTTGAAATGACAGAAACTGGAAAGGCTAAATCGGCAATTAGGCGTGCGTTGCGTGAAGCAGATCGTGATAAATACATCATTATGGGCCAGCAGCTTTTGCGAGCTGCATTTGAGCATTTTGGTAAGAAAGCGACAGATAAAGCTTTAGAAAACGCAGCCAATAAACTTCGAATTAGCGATGTGTCAGAGTTATATGCTAGATTGGGAAGCGCAGAGCTGCAGCCCAGAGATGTAATCAACGTAATATTTCCAGATTTTTCGACAGCAAAAGAACCTGAAATCGATCAAAAGCTTGCAGTGATAGGCCTTGCAGAGGGACAGTCATTTAATAGAAGAACCTGCTGTCAGCCTTTACCAGGTGAGAGAATTGTTGGCATAGCAACAAGTGGTAAAGGCGTCTCAGTTCATTCAATTGATTGTCCCACATTGGTCAGTTTTGAAGATAATATGGATTTATGGTTAGATTTACATTGGCATGCAGGGAAGCATCCGTCGATTTATCCAATCACCCTAGAATTGACAATTAGTAATGACGCTGGTGTTTTAGGACGAGTTTGTACAATTATAGGTGATCTGGGTGCGAATATATCGGATATGGAATTTCTAGATCGCAAGCCAGATTTCTTTAAGTTGATCCTTACTGTTGATTTACGCGATGTTGAACACCTACATGCAGTATTATCAAGATTAGACACTGAGCATGCTGTCGCAACAGTAACACGTACTCGGCGAAGTGGAACTGATAGTGAATAATCAAGTTATAGAGGTTCATCTTGGTTTTTAAGAGGAGAGAAAAACGCTCATGGGGCTCACTGCTTCAGTTCTTATTATGGCCAAAAGGTGGCTGGACCAGAGCAGCAGTATATGTCAAGCATCGTTTGCACCGATTACCTGACAATCCTGAAAAAATTGCTAGGGGTATCTGGGCCGGTGTTTTTACAACTTTTACTCCCTTTTATGGTCTTCACTTTATAGTTGCAGGGACAATTGCTTTTATTCTGCGGGGAAATGTCTTGGCTGCCTTACTTGCTACATTTTTTGGTAATCCCCTGACGTATATTCCAATTGGAATTATCTCGCTTCGTACTGGTGAATTTTTACTTGGAAGTGATGGATTAGGTCACAATGGCGAAAATTTAGTCTCTTTGTTTTTTTTAATGCATTCTCTGACTTAAAATCTAACCTTTATTCGTTTATATTCGGTGGTTCTGTTGAGTGGAATGATCTAATAATATTCTTTCAAGA
>CACDPV010000017.1 GCA_902554885.1 Paracoccaceae bacterium | reverse complement strand
CACAGTCATACTCGAAAATCGGTTATCAAATTCTGCCAGAGTAGAAGTTAATTGAAGATATCCTTCCTCTATAAGTTTTAACACTAAAACGGAAATTATAGGTTTAGTCATCGAGTAGACACGATACAAAGCGTTTTTTGGAATGTCTGCATTAGTAGCCAGGTCTTGAACGCCAGATTTGCCGCTAAAAATATTTTTACCACCTTTATCAACTCGCCATTCGATACCTGCGAACAATCCGTTATTAACAAGTTTGTCTGCTGTCTCTTGTAGATAATTCAACAACTAAATCCTTATTTTTATATCCCACTCAATTACGCTCAGGATACACCTTTATATAAAATGCCCAAAATTTTCTTGAGATTACACGGGTGAAGACTAGACATCAATTATGATGGAAAATGTTGACTCCTTGAACTCAGCGTGTGAGCTTATTTTCTTGAGTATTTTTCTATTTAATGAGCCCCAATAGCTCAGTTGGTAGAGCAACTGTTTCGTAAATAGTAGGTCGGCGGTTCAAGTCCGTCTTGGGGCACCAATAAAATCAATAGGTTAGCAGATTTAGGGTAGTATGCAAACTTCTGTGGGGAAACACAGGGGAAACATTTTACTGCTAACTTTGTGATCAGCTACAAAGAGAGCACCTTATCGGGTCTCAGGGTGGGTTCTAATAGAGAATATGCACTTACCGATGGGCTAGCGATCTTAGGCGCTGTGGGTAGAGATGGGGCTGATTAAACCGCCCCAACTAAGTTTGAATTTACATTTGCTGTTACTGGTTTTGTACCAAATTTCTTGTGATAATTGTTTGCCAGTTTTTTCGCTGCTGCTTCTCTGTCTTCTCTGTCTAACTCTTTGCGAACTGACTCAACAACATTTTTTGCAAAAGAGTCTCTAGACTGCCCAATATCGTCTAATATTCTATCAGACATTATTGCTAAAGTTCTATTTGCTGCACTTGCAGCCTGAGCGAGTATTATTGCCCTATATATTTTTCTAAGCATAACATTTTCCTTTCTTTGTTATGCCTATAATATAGGATGTACGGCCTAAATTTTCATCATATACTAGGTCAAAGCCGCTATGCATTTAGATCAAATCAAGTTTACGCAAAGTCACCCTTGAGTATTGCTGCAACGCAGCATAATTCTTAAGTTACAGAGTGGTTCCTCCCAAATTTTCCACTCTCTTAGAAAAAGCGCCAATGCTCCTCAAACCAGGTTGTTGGCGCTTTTTTATTTGAAGAACTACCAGTATATTTTGAAATAGAAGGGTGTAGGTCGTAATTGTCTACCTTTAAACATTAGTAGTTTTGGAGTGCGGGTTCATTCCTTAGGTGGCAATGGTGTTACACCAGTTTCAGTTCGCCAAAGAAGCCCATCCTTTTTAAGGTGTACCAACATCGTTGCGCTTCTTTCACCATCAGAATAGGTGCTAATTCGGTGTTCGACTAAAATATCTTCATTTTCGTAAAGGCATCTAGCACTCTCGCGCTTAGTCGAGATCATCCATCGGGCTAACTGATCTGTGTCAAAATCTTCGAGGCGAAGTATTTTTCCAGTAGAGTGAAAAATCATTTGATAATCATCGTGCAAACATGAAAAATAGCCGGCTATATCTTGAGTGTTCCATGTTTCCATAAATTTTTCATAAAGCATGAAATTCTCCTTCGTTAAAATTAGAATAAACAAAGCTGAATATCATGCAACATAAGACGCAACGCACGTAGCAAATAAGCTAACTCATATAAACGCCTTAGTGAGTGAGCAGGTGTATTGTGTTAAGCTTGAATTTCAAGTTGAATATTGTGAGGGTAAGATTTGAACATAAGGAATCCAATAATGAATAGCTTTTTAGATAGATTTAAGCAGAAAAAGGCAGTGATGATTTCGCCGTTAGCTTTCATATTGGCGGCTTGTGGCGGCGGCGGTGGATCATCAATAGTTTCAAACATCAGTGATAGTAATTCAACTGGATCAACTGGTGATAATACTGGAGGGACGCCGTCGTCTACTCCAACAACTAGTTACGCGAGTAAAGGTTCGTTGCAATCCACGACTAGTTCGCTATTTGATAGAACTTTAGATGTAAATGGGGTTAAATTACTCGTCGGTGGAGAAACGGGTGATCAAGCTAAAGTCCCTGATGAATGGGCCCATAAGGTTGCTCAATCATATGTCATGTTAATGGATTCAAGTGCTGCGGGCATAGACGCTAACGCTCAACAACAAATGATAAATATTCTAGCTGGTGCAGAAGGTACGTGGCATGAGGGTATTGGCACATCCCAAAGAATACTCAAAGGGGCAGCAGATGAATATCCTCTTAATCCTCTCGCAGACCGTGCCGAGGGTGAACTTAATGCTCAATATGGTGTTGGGACTGAGGCACTGTTAAACTCTATTATGCAAGATATGATTTGGTATCAAAATAGTTCAGGTACAATCGGCTCTGGTGATGGCGATATTCAGGAATTATTTGAGCACGCCTTACATACCTTGCATCCATGGGGTGTGAGGGGCGCAGTTGAGGGGTCCATTGACGCTCTTAACTACACTAAAGCTGCCGGATATGGTGACCCACATGATGCTAATGACGCAAGTTGGAAAACATCAGAACTTTATTTAGCATTAAAGGAAGCTGTTGATAACGGTGTCTTTGATCCATCAGGATACGCAGCTGATCCAATGAACAATCCAGAAGATTTCATGAAGGCAGCTATAGAATACACATATATCCTAAATTTTAGCATGTGGGAGATGGGAAAAGAGTTTTGGCTAGATAAAAATGCCTCTGGTGACGGAATTTTAGAAGGTGAGTGGAGTGAAACTGCCAATAATCCCGCAGGAGTATTGGCAGAAAACCCTCTTGGTTATGCTTTGTTCAATACTTATTTTGCGCCAGTTTTGTCAAAGCCCGATTTCACAACACTTAGAAGCATGTTCCAAGATAATGATGGTGGTCTGTCGGGTTATCAGCCTGATGCAGTTGAAGCGCAAGCTATGTTAATTGATCTAATTCTTAACAGTAATAAAATTGACCAAGATTCAGATATCAAAGATACTATGACACTCCAAAGCCTTGATGCGCCGAACATTTCTGATCCTTTAATACAATTAGATATAATTTAAAATCTTTCATGCATCACAAGACGCTACACACGTAGCAAACGAACCGATCCAAATAAACGTCTTTGTGAGTAATCAGGGGTATTGTGAGTTGGGGTGGGTAAAAAATCTACACTAATTCAGTACAGATAATATACTTGAATAGATCTGCCTATTTGTGGAGTGATTTTGATGTTTCTAGAAAAAGGAAAACCTCATGAAAAAAATTTTACTCATAGCTGCATGCATTATTGGGTTTGGCCAAGCTGGCTTAGCGTCAGACATTCCAACAACAAATTGGGGCGCCGTGTTGAAAGTCCCACTGAGTAAAGTCGGGTCCGTGGAGAAAGGATTAGTTGAATGGGGTAATTGGATCAAAGAGACCCATCCTATGGGAGATGAGGCTTTAGGCCTAGACAGCCTGACCATAACAAAAGGAAATCCTATTGGTGATCACGTATATTATGTGATCGTTGAAAGATACGATACAACCGAAGGCTTAAAGAACCATCAGAGCTTGTTTCGTCGAGATGTTTCAGGAAATTATGCAAGTATGTTTTCTAAACTTGGGTTTATGAGTGCATACCGAGTGGGTGGGTCTGAGCAGGTCAAAACGCTGTTTAGTATTGTACCTTAGCATAAGCACCCATTTCTTGAAACACAGTTGTAATTGAAGAGCCGACAATACTAAGCTGATCTATGTATGCCTGTGGTAAAGGTGATAAATGTTAATCTTAAAGAGTTCTTATTATGAAATCGGATGTCTCTGACTTAAAACCTGAAATTTTTAAGTCACTTCCTGAGGTCGTAAAGGCTCTTGAAGAACCTCGTAAGCCACGCAGCGTCCTAAATTATATGTTTGCCTGTGATACCGCAGATCCTGTAATCAAGCTATCTTTAAACACTGAAGAAAAGGTTAGATCTCTTTTAACGATTTGGTTTGCGAGTGGCAGCTCACTGGATGCTCTATGCCAACCATTTGCTCCGGTAATCCGAGAGCTAAAGGCCCAGCCGCCGACGTTAATTGGAGAAGACTGGGATAGTCTAGATGGTAAAGTGGCCAAAGTATTATTGGCAGATCAGCTCTCTAGATCCTGTTTCAGGGGAACTCCCGAAGCCTTTTCTTACGATCAAATTGGTAAAAAATTAGTACGTGAATTACTTGCTACTGACTCAATAGAAGAAACTTTAAAACTTCCAGCAGCTCTTTTGTATCTATTACCATGGGCCTTGGCACATTCAGAAGATTTAGAAGACCTTGATTGCGCCTGTGGGTTTATAGATAAAGCTGCAGCATCTTCCCCTAGTTTTTCTTTATTTTCTGGTCGGAACAGAAGGGCAGTCGAGCAACACCGTCAAGTACTGGAAAAATTTGGACGTTACCCCCACAGGAACAAACAGTTTGGCAGAACTAGTACTTCCGAGGAACGGGTTTGGCTTGACGATATAGAGAACTTACCAGTCTGGGCTGGTGGAAGACTATCGATTGAGGAAAATATAAATTAGCAATTGCTAGCATGGTTCGGATTGGATTAGCTTAAATATTTTAACGAGGTGCCACGATTTCTCTATTATAGCCAGAGTGATGAGAGCGAAATCGAGCACCCCACGCACTCAATGCCTCTACTGCGTTAGGTTTTGCATTACCCAAGCATAAGACGTCAGTTATATCGATCAGCTCTAATACCTCAGAGGCTAATGGACTTGCAGCATGATTTCCTAAACGTACCATCATTGCATCACTATCTGTAAAGGCCTCTATAAGGGTTGCTTCACTTCCGTCTTCGGAGATGTGCCATTCATAACTAATGCTATTTTCTTCTTTGAGCTCATAGACATACTTCGCTGCACGATCTCTAGCCCAAGCTTTAAATCCCTCTGTATCTTTTAATTTGCAATCAATTATAAAAACCATTCTATCAGACGCAGCGTTCAATTCAGTCATTTTATTCTCCCAATTTTTCCCAACAATACTTTATCGTTGAAAGCATGCAAGATAAGACGTTACGTTTGTAGCAAAGTAAGCGATCCAAATAAACGTCTTTGTGAGTGAGAACGGATATTGTGAGTTAGGGTGGGGTTACCTGTGGACTAGTGGACTATGTGGACCATCCTGAGAGGTAGGGGGGGGTCAAAAGTTGAGGCAGTAAGATATGTAAATATCCTGCTCTCCCATTTTTTCTGAAAAAAGTATGATGCTAAAAATTTTGTTTTTTATGATGTTAAAGTAAAATAAAAACATTTATTTAAAGTGCTACAGATAGATTGCTTTTTTCAAAAAATAATGGACTATATTCGAAAAACGGAGCTTCAATTGTCATTACGGCGTATTATCAAAACTTTTGGATTTAAGGATTTTGTACAGATGGGGGTTGCCGCAGCGACCTCAAGAAAGATGGCAAAGCCATCAGTTCCTAGGAATGAAGCACTAAGGCGAGTTAAGGTGGCAGAGACTGGTATTATCGGTCAAGATCTTTCTAGCCAGTTTGAAATATTTGGGGAGATGGTTAAGCTAGTCACTGGTGCAGATTTCAGCATGGTCAATATTCTTAACGGTAAGAACCAGTTTACGATTGGTGGTTCTGGTATACCTGTCGATCCTTTAATGGCTATGCCTCAAGATATGTCGATTTGCCAATACGCCTTAACGTCCCCAGAACCATTTATCGTTGCTGACCTTTCAGATGATGAGCGATTTGCGGGAAGTATGATGACCAAGCCGCCAATGAATGCCTCCGCATATGCTGGCTTTCCTTTGAATACGCCAGAGGGTGTCGTTCTAGGTACCTTATGTGCATTTCATAAGCGTCCAATCCGATTAAATCCTGAGCAGGTCCGGATGATGCGCCAGCTTGCTAAGGCAACTACGGACCAAATACTTCTTCGAACTCAAAAAGCCAACTTATACGCATCGGAGATTGGGGCTTTTCTTGGACGGTTTGTCCGTTTTGCTCCAGATGGTAAGATTTCTGAGCTTATTGGCTTCCTTGATTTCTGCGCTCACGGTGCTGCACTACCAGAGGTAATTACCGCATTGGAGAAAGATGGAATAATTACACAAATTGATGGGAACTGGATGCTAACTCAAGATGGTGTCGACCTAAAAGCAGAATTAGGACTTGCTGAAGATGGCTATCGAGGCGCTCAAGTAAATGTCCCTTCCGTTGGTAGCCAACTGGAAGATCTACTCGAGAAAATGGAGTAGTTTGCAATGTACTCTTCACAACTGCAGTTGAAATTTAGTAACGTTTCTGAGGCCAAAATTGCTGCCCAAAGTTTATGTGAACTTTTGAAAAGTCGTATTTCTGTATTTGATTTTCATGGTTTGCAAGTGACCGTTGGGAAAGATGGTGATCTTTCGATTAGTGTCAGGTTTCAGGATGTTAAGGCCATGAATGATTTTGAAAAAGATATTCCAAAGGTTATAGAAGATATAAAACAAGCTTTTTTATTCAAATTTACAAAATTTACAGGCGTTTGCGTATTTTCTTTTGAGCGTGAAGCAATGTCTTCATCAATCTCAATTGATGCGAAATCTTAGATAGTTTCGCGAATGTGTCGCCTGCTTTGATTGATTCATGAAGTACTGGTTTAAAATCATGCAACATAAGACGCTACGGACGTAGCAATTGAGCAGACCCGAATAAAACGCCTATGTGAATGAGCAGGGTATTGTGAGTTGGGGTAGGGGTCAAAACCTTAATCGCTTTAGTTGCTAGTTATCCCGCGTTCACATTTTAGCGTATTAAGGGATCGATATAAGCTCAACTTGTGGTAGCATACTAAAGATCGTAAAAAATTATTAATGAATAAATTCATAAAATATATCATCCTTTTAACAAGCATGCTGCCATGCAATATAGTATTAAGTAGTGAAGCGATGATCGACAAAAATTCCTTCAAATCAGGTTTAAAAAGAGTTCCAGCAGAATGGGAACCACAGGAAGCGACTTGGCTACAATGGCCAGGTCGATGGGAAAAGGATTACGAAGACACTATTGCAAAAATTTCCGATATAATCTCTCGTTATCAAGCTTTATATATTCTTTACGGATCAGATCAAATTTTAGAAGAAGCTAAGGATGCAATTCTGAGAATAGGAGCCGATCCAAAAAATTCTAATATACGATGGCAAGCCGCGAACTATGATAATTCATGGATGCGAGATAATGGTCCAGTTTATGTAGTCGATGACGATAGTTTAAAAATACAAAATTGGGAATTTAATGCCTGGGGTGGTGGCTTTGGTTCAAATATTCCCTTCTACCTTGATAACTCTATTCCAGATCAGATTGGAGAGCTTCTCAAGATGCCAGTTGATCATATCGATATTACACACGAACGAGGAAATCTTGAGTTCAACGGATTGGATACTGTACTGTTGAATTGGAGTACGATCGGCGATCCAAATAGAAATTTAGGATATGCTAAAGAGCAGGCCAAGACTGACCTTAAGAAATACTTTGGCGTCTCTAAGGTTGTTTTCATTGAAGGCATCCCAAATGGCGATAGGACGCGAGGGCATGTTGACGGGATAGCAAGGTTCATTAACGTCAGTACAGCTGTGGTTTTGCAGTGTACTGCGAGTTCATTGTGCCAGCCAGGTGGTAAAGATGGCAGACTATACGATAAAATAGCTGAAACTATTAAGGCTGCAGGATTTAATGTGATTAGAGACCCGATCGAAAGTTATGTTGAGTATAACGGCCAAAGTTTCGATACAAACTACGTAAATTGGCTAGTTGGAAATGGATTTGTAATAGTTCCAGGGTTTGGTAACCCCAAAACGGATGCTGCAGCAAAAGCTAGAATCGAAAGTTACTTTCCTAATCGAGACGTACATATCGTCGAAATGCTAAGTTCCTGGGCAGCTGGTGGTGGGGTTCATTGCCATACAAATGACCAACCGGCAAAATCAATTTTGGAGTAGCGTTATATTGCAATAGCATGACCATCCTTGTCGCTACGCCCGTAGCAAATGACCTGGTCTGAATAAACGCCTTTGTAAGTGAACAGGGGTGTCGTGGGTCTAGTGATTGACAGAATTTATTTTGCCTCTCAGACTAAACATACGTAAGTCATAATGCAGACCAATTATATTGGAGATAAGGTCATCGAAGCGTCTTATAAAAATAGCGAAAAACGGCCGCCAATTCTCGACATGGCAGATGCCGAAATCTTGGCTCTAATGCCACGTATGGACTGGGATCGACCACCATGGAATAGGTGGAGCTTTCAGCGTATTAGGAGCCTAATGCCCACAACACAAGTCTGGCGTGGTAACGGCAAGATAAAGCCGATACCGCGACAAGAAAAGGATATCTCACAGATTGAATTTACCCGATCAAACGAGATTTTACAGACAATTGAGGCGTTTCTTGATGACACTTACACCGACGGATTTTTGGTGATGGCGGATGGCTGTATCGTCCACGAGAGCTATCACAATGGAATGCGGCCTGAAACGCCACATTTGATGCAATCAGTGTCCAAATCAATTACCGCTACCGTTACTGGTATCATGATTGGTCGGGGAGAACTTGACCCATCTGCTCTAGTCAAAACCTATATGCCGGAGCTGGTAGAAACAGCGTGGGCAGGGGCAACACTTCAGCATGTTTTGGATATGACGACTGGCGTTCAGTATAGCGAAGAATATACACGGCTCGACTCTGATGTTGGTAAGACAGATGTCGCTTCAGGCTGGAGGCCTATTGCGCCTGATGCGAGCCCTGATATTGATTGGCCAGCTTCGGTTTGGGATCAGATATTGTCATTGAAAACTTGTGACGCTGAACATGGTAGCAGATTTTTATATCGTTCAATAGAAACAGACTTACTGGCACATATTATGATGCGCGTCTCTGGCTTGCCATTACATAAGCTGATCAGTCAAGAATTATGGCAGCCAATGGGTGCTGAAGAAGATGGATATTTTACTGTTGATGCGCGTGGATATGGGCTGGCAAGTGGTGGTTTTAATGGCTGCTTGCGAGATTTTGGCCGCTTTGGTCAGCTCTATCTTGATGATGGTATGTGCCATGGCAAACAGATTATTCCACAGGACTGGATAGCGGATGTCAGGCGAGGTCAGCATGGATTGTGGTCTGAGGAAAGACGTAAGCTATTGCCAAATGGCTGCTATCGAAATCAATTCTGGATAGAAGATGAGACCAAAGAATCATTTATGTGTTTAGGGGTGTTTGGCCAACTTATTTATATTGCACCAACCTATAATATGGTGGTTGTTAAATTATCTACTTGGCCTGATTTTCTTGATGATGATTTCAAAGTTGACACACAACTCGCCATTCACGCGATTGCCGCTGAATTGGGAAAACATGTCGACTGAAGGTAAAAGCAGAATGAGGATAACGCATTTACTAGTGAAGATGGTATAAATACTACGGGCTAAAATTAACTTATATTACTAGCGTATAGCTTATAGTTTTACATGCTACGAGTTACTCCCCCATCATTACGGATGCTTTGACCAGTTATATAGCTGCTATCTTCTGTGAGTAGAAATGCTGCAGCTCTAGCTTGCTCTTCGGCACTCGCGAGACGTTTAAACACAGACATGTCTGCAAACTTTTGAGGTAAATCTAGACTGTCGGTGAATCCAGGCAATAAGCAGTTCATGCGTATGTTATCTGCGCCATAGCGATCTGAGTAAAGCTTTGTAAATGATGATACACCAACGCGATAAACACTTGATGTCGGGAAGATTAGGCTAGGCTCAAAAGCTGAAAATGTTGTTATGTTAACTATAGAGCCACCTCCCTGCGATTGCATTACTGGTGTTACTAATTTTGACATGCGTATCACTGGTAATAAAACCATTTCATTTGCTGTGATCCAGTCTTCATCTGAGATCTCTAGCAAGTCTCCTTTCGGAGGCCCACCAACGTGAATTAACAAGCTATCAATACGCCGATATTTCTCCATGGTGGTATTGAATAGTCCCTGCAAGTCTGTGGCATTTTCTGCTTTGCCCTTTACAGCTATGCCCCCCAGTTCATTAGCAAGTATTTCACAATTTTTTGAGGGTGACATCAACGCTAGGTCGTAATGACGTTTTTTCATCTCTCTGGCAACAGCTGCACCCATTCCGCTACCGCCGCCAATAATAACGCACACCTTATTTGTCATAATAACTCCATAGTTTTAGTTAAGTTTTTTATTATACTACCTCTGTAGCAAATGGTATAATTCAAATAAACGCGCTTCTGACTGAGTAGGGTACTTCTGAGTTGGGTAGATTTTGGTTCTATGAATACCCATTTAAACGGCAGTTACCACAATTTGGTATGGTAACATGAATTCAAAGCGCATATTGAATCCCTCATTGGATTATTTTTCAAAAATTAAGAGTCATTAATTTAGCTAATAATTTACACCGGATCATGCCCATAGTATTGGTTCCACTTCATTGGTCATGTGCAGCCAACACCAAGCCGGAGCATGAGTCTGTTCTACTCTCTCCATAAAAATCTAGCATATGTTCGACTGTGTCTAGCCAATTAACTCCATCCACTTCATCATCGCCTGTTTTTTCTATTTCATCATATTCCATAATACTGATGAACTCGTTGTCGCTGGTAGAGATCAAACGCATAGACAGAGCTTTTGAGTAATCGTAATCGTTGATAGCCTTTACAAAGTCATCTACATATCCATCTTTCAGTTTATACTTTACGATTGTTACTATATTCATCTTTAACTCCTTTAAACTTGACCGTCGTTAACTCAGTAAACAAAGAGAACGACAGATAGATGGCTAGTAGCTTTTCATTTTTTCACAGGATTCTCTGAGGAGCTGGCTGCAATAAATTCAGGATCTTCCTCAGTTCGATACTGTGGTAAGTTATCATGTATAACGTCCCATGGGATTTTACTTTCGATACCTAAGTGAACTCCATTTGGCTGCCAGTTTTCTGGAGCATCAAGGCTTCCAACAAATACAGCATCTAAAGATTTATAACTAAAAACGATAGGGCTGCCACAATCGATGCAGAAGCCTCGTTTTGCGATATCCGATGATTGAAAATATTTTGGCAACCCACTTATAAATTCCAATTGACCTTTGTCGAATGCAGCAAAAATAGCAGATGTATTACCGTAAGCTTTTTGACACATACGGCAATGACATACGGATACCCATTTTGGTTCACCCGATGCTTTGTATCGGATTTTCTTGCAAAGGCATCCACCTAAAACTTCCCTTAACATCACCAATATACCTCTCCCAACGATACTGCTTAGTCAATAACTGGCCCATCAAAAACTATAGTTTCGTAAACATGATGACCGTACAACTCCCACCATTTCGCGGCGATTTCCTGAGCTTGATTGAGTAAGTTTTCGTTTTCATAGACAGTCGTCATCATTGTTGACTTTTCACCCGTTCGCACGATGTGCCTACTTACCGAAACTGGCATATTGTCTGGATACCATTTTCGCCATGCGATTATTGCAACGTCTAAATCTTCTTTAGATTTAAACTCGGTACTTATAATTCGCGCATGGGGCATTTGTGGAACTCCTTTGTTTGCATCCAGTCTGACAAACCGCACTGCCCCTGACAATGGAAAATAATAAAATTATTAGACAGGTAATTAGGTTCTTTGGCTGTTTGAATAGGTGGCAGATAAGTGTGAAAATTATCTGTCATAGTATGCTAAACCCTTAGCAAATGATCTGACCCAAACAAACGCCTCAGTCAGCTAGTAGGGGTCAGAGAGTTATAAACGAGGTACATTTTTTGTACTTTTTTTGACCTCAAATAAAGCTGAAGCTAGTGTTATAAAAAGGAGTTACTTATGTTGTTTAAAATTACCTACTCAATCCCTGTTGAAAATGTAAAAGCTTGCCAAGAGCGTTTTATGACCGGTGAGGAAAAAATGGATGGATTAACGGTTACAGGAAGATGGCACGAAGTTGGAAAGAGCCAAGGCTTCATGATTGCTGAGGCTGACGATATGATTGCGGTAGGCAAATTTACCAACCAATGGAGCGATCTGTGCAATATGGATGTTACTCCAATTATGACTGATGAACAGATCGGACAAGTCCTTATGGCATAGCCATACGTTTTGTAGAAAGGTTCTTGTTCAGCCATGGCTTTGAATGATTGTTTGTATGTCCTTCTTTATGCACGATAATAAACTAGAGCTGGAGCAAAGATCTTAAGCTCATTAAACGCCATCTTGAGTAAACGGGATATTGTGAGTTAGATTGGATAGCAGACTTCTGTGGAGAAAACAGTGCAACCACCTATAACTGTTTTGCCAAAGATGATATCTAACCGAACTCTTTTATCTACAGGGAAACAGTCTTCGTAATCCAAAATAAACAGAAACGGCAACCTGCTTTGACTTGTCAGTTTCAAGTCGCATAGCCTCCTTAGAAAATTTCACGGTAGTAGCGATAGCTTGAAATTTTTCGCTTTCACTGGTCATTACTACAGCGCCGCCGATGGTCACATTCGCAGGGATGCACATATCTACTGGATTTCCAAATGCAGCGTTTACGGCATTACCCATAACTATCCCGTCTGCAAGACCTGCTAGATAAAACTCTTGCTCTTCCTGAGTTAGTATCTGTTCAAACTGATCTATTGTCATTGCACCTGCTTGAGTTGCAACAATAGAAAGAAATATACTGGTTATTATTTTACCCATTAATCACCCTTTCATTTGCCCAATTTAGCTTAAACTTCCGTTGGGCTGTGAGTGATGCGGTTATTTGCAAACTTATTTAAATCAACGTTTACCTAACACTGATTTAATACAGTTCTACTGTCAAATATTTTCATATTCTGGTAAGGTTTTTTTTTAAATGAAAACCACCTGTACAAATTGCCATGCAAACATGCAAAACATCGCAATCAATACTGCGTAAACAAAATATTTAAATAAATTTCTCATGATTGAAGCCTAATTCTCTTAATGTTTCAATCAAGGAATTTAGATGCGGCAAATTATTCACCAAACTTCATTCTACAGGTAGTATTTCCTAAAGTTGCAGCCTCTTCTGTTTTTGCCTCTTTAGATACCTTTAATAGACAATCCTCAAGGTTTCGAGGTTTATTTGCCAGCTGCGTATAGGCAAGTGCTACAAGAAGAAGAGCAATAGCTGCTGCTCTAGTTTGGTTAGTTCTTATCCACACTATTAAGTTATCCATAACGACTGCAAATCCTGTATACCTTAATGCCTTTAGATGTTGCCGTGCTCGTCGAGCTTGTAATGCCTTTAATATTCATATTAAAAAAGTTTGAATTAAGTTTCGCTAATTTTGGCTAAATTTCGCCATGAGACAAATGATAAAATAGCAATAGCGCCAGTAGCTACTGTTGGAGGTACGGCCGATATTTTACCCAAAACTTGTAACATCAGATTGGTAACACAAACCACGCTGAAAGCCAAAGTATAGCCTCTCATCACATGTGCTTGAAAAGCTCGACCATCAATATTTCTTAAATGATAAGTTATTATAACCAAAGCCAAGATTAAGCTTGCAATTGCATAACGGAGAGTAATTAGGTCAGTAAACCCTTGCCCCTCTGCATTTGGGAACTGTTCGCGAGTTACAAATTCTGGTGCAATGAACATTACGGATGAAAAAACCAGTCCGATTAAAGCCGTGATTGTCAAAGTAGTTTTTGGTTTCATGAAACCCTCCAAAGTTAGCATTAGCCTAACTCAAGCAGCAAATGATTCAAGATATTATGCTACGATTTTCAGTAAATGAAATTATCCAAATAAAAGATTAGGTAAGTTAAGCTTAATCTTGTTTCAGGCCAATAGCGGTCTAGTGACTTTCTTGAAATTGATATAGAACTCTATAGACAAATGTTAAAAAAACAATTTGAAGTAGGCCTTTTATGTTTATTGATGTTGGTTCGGCACGCTTATTTTTTGACGTAGTGGGCGAAAGTCTGGATGCTGAAACTTCTAATATGGCACAACGCCCAACATTGATTTTATTACATGGAGGTCCTGGGTATGATCATTCAACATTACGTCCATATTTTGACCGTTACAGCGACACACATCAATTAATTTATCTAGACCATCGTGGTTGTGGACGTTCGACTGGCGAAAAGGAAACTTGGCACTTAGATCAATGGGCAGACGATATTGCAATATTCTGCAGCACGTTAAGCATTAGTTCACCTGTAGTTTTTGGACAGTCTTTTGGGGGAATGGTGGCGATGCATTACGCCGCGCGCCACCCTAATGGGATATCAAAACTAATTCTTTCCTCTACAGCAGCACAGTTTCGTCTCGACGAAACTGTGAAAATGATGCGCAAACTTGGTGGCACCCGAGCTGCAGATGTTGCACGTGAGTTCTTTTCCAATCCATCCAAAGTTGTCTATGACACTTATGGTCAGGTCTGCTTGCCGCTTTACAGCAACCCTAATTTGCCTGCGGCCGGCACTTTCCGTGACCGTGCTATAGAGCGTCCTGAAGTAGCATTCCATTTCTTTTCTGATGAGATGGCCACGATGGATATGCGTGCCGAGATTGCGAATATTACATGTCCAACATTAGTTATTGGAGGTGCCCTCGATCCAGTTACGCCTCCTATCTGCTCTGAAGCGATTGCCGACGCTATTGGTGATAATGCACGGCTCCAAATGTTAGAAGGTTGCGGTCATGGTCCGCATCGAGATGACCCAAAAGGCGCCGAAAAAATTATGCGCCATTTTCTGGCTGATTAATGCTAGAAAAATCTCACTGAGAATTAGTTGGTGGTCGAAACCCAATTAATCATAAATTTGTTATGATAGAAAAACGCAGGCTAGCTATATTCATATAAATGTTGCTTATTTATAATGTCTATCTATCGCGCAGTTTAAATGCCACGGTAAAAGTTTAGTAGCGGGCTATAGCGTTTCGTAAGAAGGCAGCAGGGCTGGGCTAAACGCCCAACCGATCAATTAGTCAAGCTCAACTGCCAGCTCACCCATCATTCCGCCTGTTACAGTCATGCCTACTGCCGAGCTAGCTGCTGCTCTAATGTCATCTATCGCTGCTTCAATCTGTTCTTTACTGCTCCAGACCGTCATGGTTCTTATTGTTTTTTCCCCAGTGACCGTCGCACGCATGTTTACTGCACCATGCTTTTTCATTTCAGGCCAAAAACCTTTAGCCGCTTCTACTGCATTATCTACATTTCCGTCAAATTCCCAATCGGTAAAAGATACAAACATTTTTTTCTCCTTATCGTTATGAAAATATCAAATTTGATTTTTGCATAGTTGTAAACATATAACCCTACGGAAGGGTAGATATCCTAGTGGCATATTTTTATTTGACGGATGTAGGGGCCTGTGTAACTATAAGGTATGAATTTAGATAAAGAACATAATCACTGTGATTGTTGTAGTAGTGACTGTAATTGTAGCAGTTGCGACTGCGGTAACATCGATAACTGTGTAAGCTGCGATTGTTGTGAGACAGATTGTACGACTGATTCAGAGCATTGTCTTTGTAATTAAGAAGTTCAATCATTTATGGTTTCTGGGCCAAAAAATTTCGCGAGCAATTTCTAGAATTTTCATTTTGGAATGGCTGATGGATATTTATTACAGGGAAATATTTGAAATAAGATTGAAGTACGGAAATAAATTTGGACAACCATCAGCATCCATTAAACCAATACATTCAGAGATGTCCTAGGTGCTCAGCTCCACTTAGCACAATAGTAGTTCACGGACATGAAGCTTGTGCTGTTTGCAAATCAAATATATTTGAGTGCTGCACGGGAGACGTCTGTGGGACCGACGCTAATCTAGATCGCGGATATAATCGAACTTAGTCCTGTCTAGCTGCGAGAAATAAGAAGTGGATAGGTCTGTGTTTAATTTGTTACGCCGCCGTGCACCTTCCAAAACTTACACTTATTGTTTTCAAATCTTGCAAAAAACATAACCTCCCATTCAGGTTCGCCGTCTTGCTTATATGAGTGTCGGCCGCAAATTATGCTCTCATCCTCATGGTAAACTTTAAAGTCACCAATGGACTGGCCACCTTCAGAAACCCAGCTCAAAACTTCATTTTTAGTTTCATGGTTCCCGTCTGTATTTTCAAATACATAATCTTCAGCAAGCATTTCTTCTACTTCAGAAGTGTTCCCTGTCGAGAAAGCTTTTTCCCATTTATTAAGTTTTTCAATTGCCGATAAAGTCATTTTTTTTGTCCTCAAATTGAATTGCTGCACCTAGTATTTCATGGAATTTAAATAAAGTAAGTACAAATTAAGTAGTAGTAATTAGCCGTACTAAAATTAATCACATATAAACGTGCGTGCTAACCTAATATTAGCCAACAACTTCTAATCTAAAATTAAAGTCACAAGGGCGCAGCGGTAGAAGCTACGTCTTTGTTTTTAAGTGCATAGGCTTGCATGGTCTTTGACCCATATGTTGAGGTTTTACTCTGTCATTTCTTCCATGCCATAAACTGTGTATTCGCATCCGTTATCTTTGTCCCACTGTAATTCTTCCGGGCTACTCATAAATGCTCCCATTGCTTCCATGTCGGAAACATTCATACAAGCCATAAACTCTTTTTCACCTACTTCGGCAAACCTCCATTCAGTCACAAATTCACCGGCACCGGCTTTCATATCCTGTTTAATTTTCTCATGCAGGACATGCGCGCCTGTCGCTATAGTTCCACGAATAAACACATTCATAATTTTTCTCCTTTAAATATTTAACACCGAATATACCGAGTTTCTTGAGAGAGCGATCATTAGTCAGTAATTCCCTTAAGTTTACGTTCCGAGCAGTCCGCAATAAGCTTCATTTTCTTTTTTGCAGAGACAGCGTTACCTTCAAAAATAACGTGCTTTACGGATGGTGAGAGTTGCAGTTGTAAAGATGAATTAAGTTTTGTTTTCAGTTTAGCCACTCCATTTTTGAATGCGGCACTCTTGCCAGTTGCAAGATCGCGAACAATAAAATAACGAGCTTCAAGTTCGCACTTGTTTACTAGAGTAATTTCAGCCTTAATTTCTTGACCAGAGTTGAAGAGCCAAGAAAAAAGTCCGTCGGACTTTGCCTGGGACGCGAGCGTCAGAGATATAATTACAACTAGAACTCGCAAGCTAAGCTTCAGACATTATGGATAATACTGGACCCATTGTTTCTTCAACCATCTTATGTCCAGTTTCATTGATTGACTGGGCACGTTGCTTTTGGCGCATTTCTAGTTCTGCTTTAGCATCTTCCTCAGAAGAAAATATAATAACTGATTGATGTGTATTGGAATCTATTTGAAACCAAATGATATCTTCTGCCTTTGTTTGGCTCCTAAACTCACGATGCCAACCTTGCATAGTCTCTGCACTGGGAACGCCGTCAGGCCACTCCCATTTTGTATGGATTGCATACTTTGTCATTTTAAAAACTCCTTATCCAGCTGACCTGAGGAAATCAAAAATGTGGGTTCGTGACAACTGTAAAAATGTCTATAGACTTGCATTGCTAATCTTTTGTTCGCTTTGCTAAAAAAATGGAACGAATGGAATGCTACATCCGGACAAAAATATTATAACTAATATTGATATTACGCGCATCGTAACCCCTATCCTTTACTTTAAATTAACCCAAGCTTAAAACCTACGCAATTTGCAATTTTGTTTCAATTAGAAGACAAACCGCTTCGTAACAAAACGTTATTAACTCTAAATAGTTTATAGTTTTGGAAACCACCTAATACAGGGTGGATCAGTTAATGGGGTTAAACTGATCCATAGTATGTTGGTATTTAATCGAGGACCAGTCAAACTGGGAGGTTGCAATCTGATCCAAAACTTCCCTGCACCCTAGGAGGTAGCTTTGGAATTTGCTGCTTCAACGCATAAATTGTCGCAGATTTCTGGAAAAATCGAATTTTGTTTGGCGTTTTGTATAAACATTCTGACTTATTGGCCGTTAGTATTATTGAAAGAAGTATTCATTTAAAGCTCCCTTATTAAATTTCCCCTCGCTTGCGAGGGGTTTTTTTTATAAATACTTGTCAGATATAATTTAAACGCTTTAAGACCTCACCCGTAATACGCAACTGGGGCCAATTAATTTAAAAATGGTTTAAAGTACTTATAAAGATCATATCATTATGCCATAGGTAAATTAAAAAAGAGTGGGTTGGATTTTCAATACAGTTAACTATTTAAATGATGAGTCATACATTCAATAGTTTTATAAAGAGGAATAAATAATGAAGAGTTTTCCAGAATTAATTAACGAAGCAAACAATCAAATAAATACCGTTTCAGTAGAAGAGCTACAATCTATAATAGATGACCCGAAGCTTATACTTGTGGATGTGCAATCAAAAGAGGCTGTTGAAGAAAGTGGTATGATAAAAAATGCGATACATGCCAACCGTGGTTTTCTAGAGTTTTATTTTGATCAAAGAGCAGAAAACCCGTTCAAAAAAATAGATGTAAAATCTGATAGTAAAATAATAGTTTATTGTGGAGCAGGCGGGCAAGGTGCCTTGGCAACAAAAACACTTGTGGATATGGGCTTTAATGATGTGAGTAATTTAGAGGGTGGATCAGGGGCTTGGGTTGAAGCGGGAAATATTCTCTACGCATAAAGGTATTATTATAAAACCGCTGCTTTCGATAATTTCAGTATTAGCAATCTCTGTAACTTGTGCTGGCATCAGGAAGAACAGTTTTACATAATCGAGCATTATTCAGCTGTTCTTCAGATATAGAGGCATGAAGAAGATAGGCTTCAATCAGATTAACATCAACAAAAAGTGCTTGGCTAAAATCTGCTAGCTCTAATTCTGCACCGCTTAAATTAGTTTTTACAAGCGTGGCGTCTGAGAGATTTGCACCATTCATATAAGTGTTGCTCAAATCGCTGCTTGAAAGGTTTGCATTGCTTAGGTCAACATTAACCAGATAACTCTCGCTTAGATCTGCCCCGCTCAAGTCAACTTTGAAAAGGTTATACCAACCAAGGTTCAATTTAGATAAATTACAGCCATTACACGACCGATTTTCAATCAAAAGTTTGAGCGCCTTATTTTCACTGGCATCACAGTGATTAGCCAAAAGGCAAAACATTATTATCGGGAATAGTTTGGTCATAAAAATACTATAGCAAAATAGCTGGGCTCAATAAATGCGTTAGTAAAACTTTACCGTTAAGATTTCAGTCAACTGTGTTAATTGTTTTGAAATTATGCCCAATATAGAATTTTAATTAAGATAGGAATAAAATTATGTGGACACTATTTATCGTTTTTTTAAGTTCGGGTTGGAATGAGCCAGTACAATATAAAGAAATAAATCACTTCGAGACGATAGAAGAGTGTGAGCTTCGACGAAAAGATTTAGCTGCAATGAGTCTTGATACGCCATCAACTGCTTTAAACCCTCAAGATCTTCGCACAGAAGTTCCTGTCCCCATGATGTATGCTTGCGTGCTAGGTTGATAGTTAAAAGCTAGGAAGGAAAAATTTATGATCGCAATGCACAAGAGACAAATTGAATGGTTTAAATCAAAACTTGGTATCAGTGATTATACTGTAGTATGGATTGGGTTTTTGAAAGGTATCGTTTTTGGGCTGTTGATCTACCACTTTCTTATAAACTCATAGTAATTAAGCTGATAAGCGTAATAAAAGTAGATAAATTCTCAAAAGCTATCCATAAACTAACTTAACGCTGTGTCGAACACCTGTTTGTTGGGCGATCCGCTGCACATTAGGGAAGTTACTTAGTTCCGGATGCTCTCGCGACGGTTTAAGCCAAGTTGTAAGCATATATAAATATATATCGGCTGCGCTAAAGCACTCACCTAGAATCCATTTATTATCTCCAATTTGATCATCGATTATCTGCAAAGTCTCCATTAACCTTTTTTGCCCACGTCTTTGTGCTCCTACCTCATCTTCTATCTTATCCGCAAATCGATATGGGTGATAATCCTGCTGAAATGCGGTTTGAATTGAACTAGAGAAGTAAACGAGCGTCTGGAGAAAAAGACTACGCAATGGTGAATTAGGCGTTGGAGCTAACTTTGCGTCTTGATGACGATCGCATAGAAATATTGTTATAGCTGCGCACTCATACATTGCCCCATCGTCCCAAATAAGTACTGGTACCCATCCATTTGGATTAATTCTTAATTGCTCCGATGGTCGTGGTTTGCCTCGGATGGTTGTTGTCGATATGAGTTCGTAAGGAGCGCCAATTTCTTCTAGAAGTACTCGCACACCCATCGATGCGGTTCCCTCTGCGTAATATAATTTGTAGCCCAAGAAGTTTCCTTTTTTTGACAAAGGCTTTAAGACTGTTTTAGCCAATTACCGGCTATTATTTCTTATCGCAAAACGCTTCATAGATAGTTGTATAATTTGCTGCCACATCTATTGACCATTTAATCTTTTCTGCATGTTCAAGGTGATCAGATGTTCCCTCAGGATTAGTCTCTAATGCTTTCCAATTTTGGTCAGCCACTGTAAGCAGATAAAGTATGCCATTCATCATCTCATTGCAGTCTTTTTTTGATAGAGTGTGATGGTCGCTTGCCATAGCTGAACCCGTCCAAACCAGAACTAATAATAAAGACATCAATTTTTTAATCATCTATTTTTCGTTTAAGACCTTTACTAAAATCTGGAATTAAGGCTTCATTTCGTTACTCTCAGGACCAGCCACATGCCATTTGGCCTCAGAAATAGTTTCAATCCAAGCAACTTTTGATTGTCCAAAAATGTGCTTTTTTGGAGTAAGTAAGTGGTGCTGATCTAAGAAGCCTGTTCTAAGGTTGAAAACTGATTTATCAGTTGCTCTAGCATAAATTTGACAACCGCAATTACCGCAAAATCCCTGAACTCGTTCGTTACCACTGTCTGCAACCTTTGTGTATTCAGTTACCTCGCCGTCGATTTTTATATCTTCGTTTTTAATAATTGCGACTGGTCTAAAGGGAGCACCGCTAAACTGCTGGCAATCAGTGCAATGACAAGCAATTACCATATCTTCAGATACTTTACCGCTTATTTGAATTCTACCGCAGTGGCAAGTTCCGTTTACGTTTAGATAGTCGGACATCTTATCCTATGTTTCAAACGTTATTAAAAATTAACTCACATATGAGGTATTGTGCTTGATAACAGTGCTAACCTCTGAGATTTCACTGGCTGGCACACCGGCGCGCTCTGCATGTTCTTTAACAAGTTCTTCACTGTCAGCATTGTAAACACAGTAAATTGCATCTCCAATTACGTAGCTTTGCTCTTGAGCAATATTTTTTCCCTCAGAACGCATAGCTTCGAGAACTCCTTCAGAACCTTTGCCTGCATTGTTCAAGTCATTTTTGGGAAGGCTTCCGGCGCCTGCCATCTCCCTTTTAATTAAAAACTTTTTCAACTTAATTTCTCCTCTTTATAGCCACTAGATTGTATTTGACTAATCTGACGCAACTGACATGGACATTGTACTAGGGTCTGTATCTCCACCTGCTGATGCGATCAGTTCTGCTTCATTTTCCATATGTTCCTGTATCACGTCCATATTAGGCGTATACATTACCACATGGATGGTATCTATATCGTTTATATCGTGGCCTCTGTAAATTGTTTTTATTCCGTATTTAGTGCTTCTTAGTTCTTCGGCGCCGTCGTAGGCAGCCAGCCAATGATCATAGCCTTTTGTAATTTTTTGCTTCAGAATAAGTGTGGGCATTATTTCCTCTTTAATTCAAATCTTATTACATCATATCCTCGAGATCAAAATTACATAGTACAGCTTCTGTAGTATCTTTTATATTGGCAAGTAATGTAATTAAAAAATATAAATATATTGTATTAAATAAATATCTTGTTGAAAATTGGATATTCGAGGGTCAAACTGGCCATTGCGGCGGTTTGTATGAAACACCCCATAACTCAAAAAAGCAGATCTAAAAGCTTGTCGATAACAGGACGGTTCGAATAAATGTTAAAACTGGTTTATTTTAAAATGAGAGCTTTAGCTGAAGCTCCGCAACTGCTTTTGACTTATTGTGGCATAGATTACGAGTATTGCATGTCGTGGGATCACTTCGACGATGCTTGGTCAAATGTAAAATCCAGAATTTCTTTTCAACAATTACCCATTCTGGAAGTTGAAGACGGCACTCAGATTTGCCAGAGTGTTGCTATTCTCCAATATATAGAAAACTTAGGTGGTTTAAAAATTAACGATCCTGTGAAGGCTGCTGAAGCCATGGCTGTTTTGCAGAGCGCCCAAGAATTATTTGCCCCATTAAATCCAACAGTTAATTTTGCTATTGGCCAGGATTTTAAAGATAAAAAAGATAGTATGAGGACTAATTTAAAAACCCGGTTTTCTGATTTAGCCCGTTATCTTGATAAGCATGAAGGAAGGTACTTTATAGATAATATTCCAAGAGCTGCAGAATTTGCCTGTTTTCATCATCTTGATTTATCCAGGCTGTTAGACCCAGAATTACTCAATGGGTTTCCTCGATTAATTAAGTTTGTGAAAGACATTGAAGATATTGAAACGGTATCAAAGTATCTAAAAATCAGGCCTAGATTGGTGGATGTGGGAATAGAGCCTAAGCTGGTTATTAATGGAAAAGAACATCCCACGGGCGTAAATAAAACTTAAATTCCATTCTAATTATCACAACCCACATACAACGTCCCAAAGTTTAAAGTGTAGGTCATGGAACCGAATTTTTATGTCGGGGGGAGGTTGGATATTCCAACCTCTAGATAACAGCACTAGTCAGCGTTACCCTTTACACTTTGTCTGGCAACATAAACCGACTTCTTTTGTTGATACTGCTCTTCTGATAAGTCATGCCAGCCCACGCACTTTCCTGTTGGGCTGCGACCACAACTGCAACTTGCCATGTTTTTCTCCAATACAGATTAGAATAGTGAAAATATTAAAACATCGGGTTCATCAAACTAAAGGTCTCGTACCACGCGGGCCCCTCAAGCGCGAGAAGCATTACTACTGGTATTCCTACTATAAAAAAAATACAGCTAATGAAAGCCCATCCTAGACCATCGTTGTTAGATGTGTTTGTGCTCATGCACTTGTTTCCATACACATGCCCAATTCAGCATTCCATTCTTGTCCTACTTCGCATGTCATCGCTGTGTCCGTACCATGCTTGTTGCAACCGTCTGCAAGAGTGAAAGATGATGATAGTATTACTGCTACTAATGCTGTTCCTAAATATTTCATTTAATTCTCCTTTGTTACTATCTCAGAAATATGTTATTGAAAGTCCAATTCAATGCGACTTTCTGTCAGATCTAATTATTTATGTTTAGAACAAAACACGCGCTTATGTGTTTAGATTATAACTTATTTTATAAGGATTTTAATCGTATCGACTAGTGTATCTATTTCATCTATTGTCTTACTGATCATGCCTTCAACAAATAAATTTCGAAAACGTCTCTCCGAGGCTGTGATCGCAATTACAGGTTTTTTATTTGCGTAACTAAAACCTATTTCTGCCGCTGTTCCAGAATCGATATCCTGGCCGGTTAATAGAGCTACAGTCAGATCAGAAGCTTCTAATGCGACAAGATCATTATTAAAAATCTTCGCTTTTGTTGCAGCTGCCATATTAAGCTGATCGAGCTCGTCTTCAGAAACCCCTCTTTGGTCTCGGTGGGGAAGAAAACAGAAATAACCATTATCTTCCAACAGTTGTGCAATTTTCTCTAAATATTCCTTTTCGTGAGAATTAAACAAAGGTCCGGCGATGTAAACTTTCTTTATCAAAATTGGTCCTTTGCTAAATTTTAACGGTACTGAACAATTCCTAGTCATTTTCCTTTGGGTGCTCGATATCCATCCTCAAAAGTTCCTGGGTGAGGCGGTTTTTATACCTTCTTTGCCTGCGTCTTGCCTTACTTGAGTTTGCTCTCCAATTTTGTCTTTTATCCTGAACCAATTCTTCGAGGTCATCGGCGGTCTCAATTAGTTCAGCATCTTCTTCACGTGTCCTTCTTGCCATTGCGAAGCTTCTCAGCGCATTCTTTCAGTTTGTCCCTACACTTTGGGTCAGTTAGAGCAGCAGCCGCAAGAACAGTTCCCGCTGTAACAAAGACTGCTCCCGTGAATAAAATCTTAGTAGCAATTAGTTTATGAGCTAAAAACATATAAATCTCCTTTTCATTAATCGTAGACTGCACATGTGAGTTTTCAAGATATTAAACTCTTCAGTCTCTTGTTTTTAAAGAGGACAGAATTTAAAACTGTAATTTTTTATGTGCTTCTTTCAGCTGAGTTTGAAAGATCTACCCAATCTGCCGAAACTTCAACTTCAGTTAAGAATTTTTGTAGATTTATTGGTGAAATCCCCAACGTTCTGTCATTCACTAATGGATGGACATATATCTGTTTACAGTTTTTCAGTTCGTGGTCGAGAAAAAGTCGAACACCTTTTTTTGCACCAGTAATCATTGCTAATGGTGTAACTGCTCCGGGTCGTACACCCAGGTGCTCCATCAATCGTTCGGCAGAACCAAACGATAATCGGCCAAGACCTAGTTTTAATGCGAGTAATTTGAGATCAATTTTTCTGTCTTGTTCAGCGACCAATAGAAAGCTACGTTTTTTATTATCCCTAAGGTAAAGATTTTTAATATGACCTCCACCTTCTTTCGAAGATAAAAATTGATATTGTATTTTTTTTGAATCTTCTACAGTTTTCAGGGGAGCGTGG
>CACDPV010000016.1 GCA_902554885.1 Paracoccaceae bacterium | reverse complement strand
AATTACGAGCATTGTTAAGTAGCTAGAATTTGATTAAAAAAGGCTTAAATGATTCAATAGGGACAAGGTAGAGAATTTTTCTGCCTTAATTGAGGAGAATAATATGGCAGACGCAGCAATTCAGGGAAACGCACACACCGACGATAGAGGATTTTTTACTCGCTGGTTTATGTCAACTAACCACAAAGATATAGGAATATTGTATTTAGTAGTTTCTGCTTTCGTGGGCTTTATAGCTGTTGCTTTCACCGTTTACATGCGTCTGGAACTTATGAACCCTGGCGTTCAATACATGTGTTTAGAAGGTGCACGTTTAACCGCCGCTGCTGTTGGGGAGTGCACTCCAAATGGGCATTTGTGGAACGTGTTAATTACCGGTCATGGTATTTTGATGATGTTTTTTGTGGTCATCCCCGCATTGTTTGGTGGTTTTGGGAATTACTTTATGCCACTTCAAATTGGGTCTCCAGATATGGCCTTTCCGAGAATGAACAATCTCTCTTTTTGGCTATACGTTACGGGTACCTCGTTGGCCATTTGTTCAGTGCTGTCGCCTGGAGGTAATGGCCAATTAGGTTCAGGTGTTGGATGGGTATTGTATCCTCCGCTATCGGTTAATGAGAGTGGAATGTCTATGGACCTAGCAATATTTGCGGTCCACGTATCTGGGGCATCTTCAATTCTTGGCGCAATAAATATGATAACGACATTTTTAAATATGCGCGCTCCGGGAATGACCTTGTTCAAAGTCCCATTGTTTTCATGGTCTATTTTTGTAACCGCGTGGTTAATTTTACTTGCTCTACCTGTTCTGGCGGGTGCAATTACAATGTTGTTAACGGATAGAAATTTTGGAACAACATTTTTCGATCCTGCTGGCGGAGGCGACCCTATTCTCTATCAACATATTTTGTGGTTCTTTGGTCACCCTGAGGTTTACATCATTATTCTCCCAGGATTTGGTATAATAAGTCATGTTATTGCAACCTTTGCGAGAAAGCCTGTTTTTGGTTACTTGCCGATGGTTTGGGCTATAATTGCCATCGGGGCTTTAGGTTTCGTAGTGTGGGCACACCATATGTATACTGTCGGAATGTCACTAACACAGCAGTCATATTTTATGTTAGCTACGATGGTTATCGCAGTACCTACCGGTGTTAAGGTTTTTTCTTGGATTGCAACAATGTGGGGAGGGTCTATAGAATTTAAAACACCTATGCTGTGGGCTTTTGGGTTTTTATTCCTTTTTACCGTCGGTGGAGTTACTGGAATTGTATTAGCGCAAGCAGGCGTTGATCGTGCGTATCACGACACGTATTACGTCGTCGCACACTTTCACTACGTAATGTCGCTGGGAGCTGTTTTTGCAATATTTGCAGGTATTTACTTTTACTTTTCGAAAATGACTGGGCGCGCTTATCCTGAGTGGGCAGGTAAATTACATTTTTGGATGATGTTTATTGGGTCCAACCTGACATTTTTTCCCCAACATTTTTTGGGACGTCAGGGAATGCCGAGAAGATATATCGATTACCCTGAGGCATTTGCATATTGGAACGTATTATCTTCATATGGAGCATTCCTTGCTTTCGCGTCATTTTTGTTCTTTTTCGGTATTATATTTTATTCACTGTTCTTCGGTGCACGCCAAAATGCTGCTAACCCGTGGAATGAGTATGCGGATACCCTTGAGTGGACATTACCTTCTCCACCTCCAGAACATACTTTCGAAATTTTGCCAGAGCAAAAAGATTGGGATAAGTCAGAAGTCCATTAGATCGACCTTTTTACTTTTGTAAATGTTAAGACAAAGGACTCTAAAACAGCGGAAAATATATTTATTTTGTGATTAAAGGATGCCTTATATTTGGAGTAAAGAAGAAGATTACAACTATTGCGTTGAACTGTGGCCATACAGCTCTCTTCCAAATAAAGGCTTTGCAGTATTCATTTTAATTACATTTCTGATGTTAAATTTCCCATTATATACACTGCTTGGAACTAAATATTTCTGGGTAATATTTACCTTTTTGTTCGTTGTGCTTGCTGCAGTCTGGTATGCATTAAGAAAAAATTATAAAGACCGAAGTATCTTAGAAAAGCTGACAATAACAGCAGAACTCTGCCAACTCACACGGCAAAACCCAGACGGGAAACATCAAAGCTGGGAGTGCAATAGATATTGGACTAAAGTGTCTCTGCATGAAAGCGGCGGACCCGTACCAAATTATATCACCTTGTCGGGCAGTGGACGGGTTGTAGAAATAGGATCTTTTTTATCAGAACCAGAAAGAAAAGACCTTTATAACGAACTAGTAAAGGTTATTAAGAAATTTCAATCTAATTAACTGGATAGTTTTTTCTTAACGATTGGCCCAACACTTCCAAAGTCCATTTGACCAGTGAACCTCTCTTTTAAACACGCCATTACCCTACCCATATCTCTTATAGAAGAAGCGCCCTGTTCATCTATTACCTTAGTTACTTCTATTTCAATCTCATCACCATTGAGTTGACGTGGCAAAAAATACTCAATTACCTGTATTTCTGATAGCTCTCTTTCAGACAAATCCAAGCGACCAGCTTCTTCATAAGTTTTAGCACTTTCTTGGCGTTGGCGGGTCATTTTTCCTAAAATTGCTAGTATTTCCGACTCATCAACCCCTTCCTCAACCCCTTCCGCCCGAGCAGCAATATCGCGATCTTTGATTGCAGCATTTATCAAGCGTAATGTCGATAATCGCAATTGAGCCTTTTCCTTCATGGCTTCCTTCATTGCAGAATTTATTTCATTTCGAAGTGACATATCATCCTCCAGGAAAGGCAAAAAATCTTTTCTTCTGATACTATAGCATTAACAACCACACAATTAAATTAACATGTAATTAAACTCAAGCTTGACCATTATAATGAGTGAGAATACGGTCTCATCGATTTGCACACTGGAGAATCAAAGATGCAAGGTTCTTATGGGATCAAGCCAACGGCTTGTCTCGCTCTTTCAGATGGAACAGTTTTTTTTGGTGAAGGCTTTGGATTAACCGGCCAAACGACTGCAGAATTATGTTTTAACACGTCAATGACTGGCTATCAGGAAATTTTGACAGATCCTTCTTATGCAGGCCAAATTGTAACTTTTACGTTTCCCCATATTGGAAACGTTGGAGTGAATTTTGAGGATAACGAAGCTAGCAAACCGTTTGCTTGTGGAATGGTAGTGAAGTGGCGTCCAACTTTGGCTTCCAGTTGGAGATCAAAACAAAATCTGATTGAATGGCTAGAAAGCAATAAGCTTATAGCTATTGGTGGAGTTGATACCAGAAGGCTAGCGCGAATTATACGAAAGCAAGGAGCCCCACACGTTGCTTTGGAACATAACCCAAATGGTAAATTCAATACAGATGCTCTCATTGAAGAAGCTAAGCGCTTTGAAGGACTCTCAGGGCTTGATCTAGCTAAGAATGTTACCGCTGGCACTAAGTATAATTGGACACAAGACCGCTGGAAATGGGCTAAAGGGTATAGTAAAGTTGCAGAAAAAAAAGCTCGAGTTGTCGCCATCGACTTTGGGGTTAAAGAGAATATACTCAGATGCCTAGCAGCTATTAGATGTGAAGTTATTGTTTTACCGGCAACTGCAACTGCTGAAGAAGTGCTAGCTTACAATCCCGATGGTGTCTTTTTATCAAATGGTCCAGGTGATCCAGAAGCTACGGGTAAGTATTCTGTAAATATGATTAGAACCTTATTGAAGGTTCCAGATTTACCAATATTTGGTATTTGCCTAGGTCATCAAATGCTAGCATTATCTCTAGGTGCTAAAACAATTAAGATGAACCACGGCCATCATGGTGCAAACCACCCAGTAAAAGATCTTTCAACTGGAAAAGTTGAGATTACAGCAATGAACCACGGCTTTGCAGTAGACACTCAATCTTTACCAAATGACGTTGAGGAAACTCACGTATCTCTTTTTGATGGATCAAATTGTGGAATTAAACTTGTTGGAAGACCCGTTTATTCAGTTCAACATCACCCAGAAGCAAGTCCAGGCCCTATGGACAGCTTTTATTTATTTGAACGATTTGCTGCAGACATTGAAAGCAAAAAATCATTGAATGGCTGATTTTTTTGATTATCCAATTAATCGTCGCTTAATTCTTGTTTCAGTCTAGTTACATAAGCGACGGATATATGATCTCTTAGACAGTTATAAGCATCCTGGGCTTTACCAGCAATTATTGCATCAACTATGGCTTGATGTTCTGCTAAAGCTATTGCCCCTCGACCATCAACGGCCAAAGAAGTAGTTGCCATTAGTGCCATAGACCTGTGAACTAAATCTAATTGTTGTACAAGATAACGGTTATGAGACGCTAAGTGAATTTGCTTGTGAAACCTGCGATTTGCTCTTGCAAGCGCAGTTGGGTCTGCCATTAAGCTTCGGTCATTATCAACCATGTCTTGAAGCACTCTCTTTTCCTCATCCGTAGCATGCTTTGCAGCTAATTTTGCAGCTAAGCCCTCTAATTCGGCACGAACAACATATAACTCTGCCATCTGATTATGATCCAGCGATGATACGATTAAACTTCTCCCATCTCTTTCCAAAAGAGATTGAGTTTCTAATTTTTGCAGCGCCTCTCTGATGGGGGTCCTAGATACTCCAAACTTATCAGCTAAATCTATTTCAACTAAACGATCGCCAGGTTTAAAGTCTCCGGTGTCAATCGAGTCTAGAATTAAAGCATAAGCGTCTTTATTTGTATGTTTATACATAATTAACTGGCAACTTTTTATTAAGCTATACTATAAAAGTAGGTCTTTAAAGCTTAGTAAAATCCCTTTAAATAGCAACAGAAAATTAGTTTTGTAAGTCAAAACTAATTTGACAAGATTATCCTTCTAATAAAAATCTAATTTAACGATTTTTATTATAGTAGACCAGACACTACACTTATTTAACTAGGGTCTAATCAGTTAAAAAATATCTGCGCCTTAATTTGGCTAGAAGAAACATTGGTAATCTTTGATAATGCTTCAGCAGAGCCAGCCCCCAAAAAAAGATCTAATCCATTCCCCAGATTTAAAACATATTTAGGAATTCAGATGTCTACAAAGAGCTATTAGTGAAACTTTAAATCCCAAAAAAAGTACTATTTTGTATTCAATAGTTGTTTTACCGATATCGTATAATTGTGGATAGTAAAGTGCTTAATTTTGATGTAAATAATTCCAATATTACTGAAAATCGCACAGTGAGTTTAAAAATTTTTAACAGTATTTCGGAACCTAGCGATAAAGTTCAAACTTTACTTGCTTGAACACTTTTCTGATACATAATGAGGCTGAAACTTGAAAAGTAGAAACATAGATATTTTCATTTCTGGTGCGGGACCGGCAGGATTACTAGCGTCTATATCTTTTGCATCATTAGGTTACTCTGTGATTTGTGTAGACCCGCACGAGCCAGTCACCCATGCTAATGACGCCGGTGCTGATTTGCGCACAACCGCGTTCTTACAACCAGCAAAACATTTCATGCAGTCACTGGATTTGTGGGCAGAACTAAAATCATATGCTGTACCAATGGAAATTATGCGAATTATTGATGCGGCAGGCGAAAATTGGCCGCCTAGGGAAAAAACGACAAAAGATTTTCTGTCATCAGATATTTCTGACCTTCCTTTTGGATGGAATATACCTAATTGGCTTCTGCGCCGAGCTTTCACTGAAAAAGCAAATAAATATAGTAATCTTGAATTAAAATTTGGTGTAACTACTTCATCTTTCATAAGGCGTGACGACGCAGCATTTGTTTATCTAGACGATGGGAGTCAAATAAAAGCGAAGCTTGTTATTGGCGCAGATGGAAGAAATTCATTTATACGTGAAAAATCTCAAATTAAAATTTCGAGAACAGAGTTTTCCCAGAAAGCTTTAACGTTTGTTGTGACTCATGAAAAACCTCACCAAAATGCCTCAATTGAAATTCATCGATCTGGAGGCCCTTTTACCTTTGTACCATTGGCAGATTTTGAAGGGAAAGCTTGCTCTTCAGTTGTATGGATGGAAAGTAATAAAAATATTGATCGACTTTTGGCACTGAAATCAAAGGAGTTTGATAAAGAAGTTAACAATCGCTCGTGTTCACACCTAGGAAAACTTAATGTGATAAGCCATATAAAGGCCTGGCCAATTATTTCACAAATTGCAAAGCAACTAACAACAAAAAGAACGGCATTGATTGCTGAGGCAGCTCACGTTTTGCCACCTATTGGAGCACAAGGTTTAAATATGAGCCTGGCGGACATAAAATCGTTGTATGATTTGGTAAAAGATACCTCCAGACTAGGCAATATCGAAAAAATATTGGATAAATATGACAAATCAAGACGTTTGGATATTAGAACCAGAGTCTTGGGAATTAATGCATTAAATGAAGTGTCAAAAAGCTCATTACCTATTGCCCAAGAAACTAGAGCTTTAGGAATAAATTTTTTACATTCATCACCGCAGATCCGTAAAGGGCTAATGAAACTAGGACTTGGTCTGAGCTAGCCCTGCCGAGAACGATACAAGGCTATAGAACTTGATCTATAACACGACGTAAACGGTCGACTGTTCCAGTTACATCATACAGTTTATCTAGTCCAAACAAACCTAATCTAAAAGTCATAAAATTATCAGGCTCATCACAGGCTAACGGCACACCAGCCGCTATTTGCATTCCTAAATTAGTAAATTTTGAACCATTTTGTATTGAAGGATCTTTGGTATAACTCACAACTACACCTGGAGCACCAAAGCCCTCTGGCGCTACAGAATTCACTCCTTTTTGCTTGAGCATTGCTCTTACATTATTTCCTAAATCCCACTGAGCTTTACACAATCTATCAAAGCCATATTCTTTTGTTTCAAGCATTGTATCTCTGAAAGCTCTCAATGCATCAGTTGGCATAGTAGTATGGTAAGCATGCCCTCCACTTTCATAAGCCTGCATGATTAAGTGCCATTTCTTGAGATCAATTGCAAAACTGTCTGAAGTAGAACTTTGCATTCGCTCAACTGCCAATTTCGATAGCATCACTAAACCCGCAGACGGTGATGCAGACCACCCTTTTTGCGGTGCAGAAATTAGAACATCAACGCCTAAATTACTCATATCAACCCATGCGCAACCTGACGCAATACAATCCAAAACCATAATTGCGCCAACTTCATGAGCTGCATCCGACATCTGCTTAATATAAGTATCAGGTAATATTATGCCAGCGGAGGTTTCTACATGAGGTGCAAAGACGATATCAGGTGAATACTCTTTTATTTTTGCCACCAACTCTTCTATTGCAACTGGATGAAACGGGGATTGTTCTGAGTTCTTCTCTCTCCGTGCCTTCATAACCTCAACAGACTGGGGCAAATTATTACTCTCAAATATTTGGCTCCACCTATATGAAAACCACCCGTTTCTCGCCACTAGAACTTTCGCATCGCGGCCAAACTGTCGAGCGACTGCCTCCATACCAAAAGTTCCACCTCCCGGCACAATCACAACAGCATCAGCGCTATAAACTTCTTTTAGCATAGCGGAGATATCATTCATAACTAGCTGAAAAGAAGAAGACATGTGGTTGAGAGATCGATCAGTGAAAACTACGGAAAATTCTTCCAAACCATCTGGATCAATATTATCGAGCAAAGCATTCATTTTTGTCCCCTACTAAAGTGCTAATTTGGATAATAAAACAACTCAATTTAAAATCAATCAGTTCAATAAATAATTTAATAACTATAAGATTGTAAAATAAAAAAATTATACTGGTCCCTGCCTCTTCTCTTCACTTAATAAAACATTAGCTTCAATTTCGCCAGCACCAGGAAGGGTCATTATTCTGCGTCTTAAAATTCTCTCAAAGTCAGGAATATCTCGTGCTACAATTCTTATCCTGTAATCATAAACGCCTAAAACATGTTCCACAGCTTGCACCTCTGGTATAGCAGTAACTGCTCGTTCAAAATCTTCCAAGTGAACTTGACCCTTTCTGGCTAACTTAATGCCTAAAAAAACGGTAACGCTAAAACCTACTTTTTCAGTATCCAAAACTAATCGCTTGCCGGAAATTATACCCTCTTCATAAAAACGTTTAATACGGCGCCAGATTGCTGGTTGTGATAAACCTAATTCCTCCACAAAAGATCCAGCAGATCTACTGCAGTCTCGCTGTAGTTCCTTGAGTAGCTGCAAATCTATATCATCAAGTTCCATCAAACAGGCAATACCTCACTATTTCTTACACGAGCAATATGCATTAATGGCTCAATTTCTAATATATGGGGTAAATGAAGTATTCTCTCCCTATAAATCCTCTGGTAATCATCTATATCTTTTGCAATTAGAAGTAATCTGACATCTACTTTTCCCAAAAATGTTTGAATTTCAATTACCTCTACAATTTTTCGAGCCTCACTCATAAAATTATCGAATGCCATATGGTGTGTTTTATCTAAAGTAACGCGCAGGGATACTTCAACTTTATAACCTAAAAGTTGCCAATTTATTACTGCCTCCTTAGCAACAATTTGACCATTTCGTCTCAACCGACCCAATCTTCTAGACAGCACCGCTGGTGTTGTACCAGCTTTTGACGCAAGATTAGCCATTTGAATATCCGGGTCAGATTGATAAATTCTTAATATTCTTGAGTCTAATTCAGTGAGCATAAATTTTATTATTTTTGCAATAATTGATTATTAAAAATATTAAAATTGTATAACAAATTGAAAATAAGAAAACAATATACAGATATTTCAGTATAAATTATAATTAATAATAATTTGGAGAGAGAATTATGCGAGTTTATTACGATAGAGATTGTGACGTTAATTTAATCAAGGAAAAGAAAGTAGCAATTTTGGGATATGGGTCTCAAGGACACGCACACGCACTCAATTTAAGAGATAGTGGAGCAAAAAATTTAGTAGTAGCGTTACGTGAAGGATCACCATCGGCAAAAAAAGCGGCAGGTGAAGGCTTGGAAGTAATGGGAATCGCGGAAGCTGCTGCATGGTGTGATGTTCTTATGTTTACAATGCCGGATGAGCTGCAAGCTCAAACTTACAAACTTTACGTGCATGACAATATTAAAAAAGGCGCAGCCATAGCTTTTGCTCATGGCTTAAATGTCCATTTTGGACTCATTGAGCCCAAAGAAGGCGTAGACGTAATTATGATGGCACCCAAGGGGCCAGGGCATACTGTGAGAGGAGAATATACCAAAGGCGGAGGTGTGCCATGCCTCGTTGCCGTGGATAATGATGCAAGTGGCAAGGCCTTGGAAATTGGTCTATCCTATTGTTCTGCGATTGGAGGCGGGAGATCAGGTATAATCGAAACTAACTTTCGCGAAGAATGTGAAACAGACCTCTTTGGAGAACAAGCTGTTTTATGTGGTGGCTTGGTTGAATTAATTAGAATGGGTTTTGAAACTCTGGTGGAAGCCGGTTATGCACCTGAGATGGCCTACTTTGAATGTCTTCATGAAGTAAAGTTGATTGTTGATCTGATTTATGAAGGCGGGATAGCAAACATGAATTACTCAATATCAAACACAGCCGAATATGGTGAGTATGTCTCTGGACCAAGAATACTTCCGTATGATGAGACGAAGGCTAAAATGAAAGCCGTGTTGAAAGATATACAAACAGGAAAATTTGTAAGAGATTTCATGCAGGAAAATGCAGTAGGGCAACCTTACTTTAAGGGAACACGCCGTATGAACGATGAGCATGAAATAGAAAAAATTGGGGAAAAATTAAGGGGTATGATGCCATGGATCTCAGCAGGAAAAATGGTAGATAAAGATCGAAATTAGGATCGGTTGCTCAAAGGCAGCTACAAATAGCAGCTGCCTTTTTATCATTTTTCGATTAAATCGCTAAAAATATCATTTTATAGTTAGATAGACATAAATGGAGAATAGAGTAACTAAACAAAGTTGGCTCTTACTGACCCTTCTGGGGTTAATTTGGGGCAGCACCTTTATGATTATAGAACTAGCGTTAGATGGAATTTCACCTTTTTGGCTCGCGGCCACTCGAATTTCGATAGCCGCTTTAATAACAAACATTATTTGGGTTTCGTCCTCTCGAAAACTGTTTCAAACAAAGTTAACGGCTTGGCGGACCCTTGTACTTTCTGGCCTGTTTGCAACTGCAGCTCCATTTATTGCACTTAGTTGGGGCCAACAGTATGTAACATCTGCTTTTGCAGGTATTTCAATGGCTTCAGTCGCTTTATTAATTCTACCACTTTCATATTTTTTTGTTGCAAGTGAAAAAATTACAGCTTCCACAATATTAGGAATATTTTGCGGCTTTTGCGGTGTTTTTATACTCTTGGGACCTGAAGTTTTTGTGGCCTCAAATGAAACAAAAGAGGCTTACGGCAGGCTAGCCTGTTTGTTTGCAACCTTTTGTTATGCAATTAGTGCAGTGCTTACTAAACGTTTGCCGCCAATAGATCCAATAGGCCTAGCTGCTGTCTCTCTATCTTGTGGCGCATTTTTTGTCGTACCAGCTGCGTGGTTATTTGAGGGAGCGCCACCTCAGATATCAAGTGAAACATTTTTTTATTTAGTTATTTTGGGTGTCTTTCCAACAGCAGCAGCAACTTTTTTAAGAATAATTATAATTCGAACTGCCGGCCCTATATTCATGACACTTACAAACTTTCAGGTACCACTTTGGTCTGTTTTTTTTAGTATTTTAATACTTAATGAACCGTTTGAAATTTCAATGCTTATTGCGTTAGCAGTGATTTTGAGCGGTCTTGCGATAAACCAACACTCAGAAATAAAGAAGATTATAAAAACAAAGATTACCTAGACAATTTATAGTTCCTTAATAGCGTTACTGATGGAGGATATTGTGGCATCAATAATTGAGATATCTTCAGCTTCAACCATAATTCTTATAAGTCTTTCCGTTCCAGATTTTCTGACTAACAAACGTCCAAGCCCTGAAATCTTTTTTTCTGACTCTGAAATCATTTTTTTAACTGATGGGTTATCCAAAGGGTTCTTTTCGCTCGCATAAGTTATATTCTCTGTTTTCTGGGGCGCGAGATCAAATGGACGCCCAACTACACTAGCCGGCTCACCTCTACGAACCATTTCTGCTAAAAATTGCAAGCCTGCCATTAACCCATCACCAGTTGTAGAATAGTCCGCCATCACGACATGCCCTGATTTCTCTCCACCCAAATTAAAACCATTTAATCTCATTTGCTCTACGACGTATCGATCCCCAACCGCAGTTCTGATTAATTTTATTCCCTCTCGATTCAGAAACGTCTCTAGATGCATATTTGACATAACCGTTGCTACTAGTGTATTTTTTATTAAAATATCTTCCTTTATCCACCGTGATCCGATCATTCCAAGGAAGTGATCCCCATCAATGGGACAACCTTGCTCATCAATAACTAATACTCGATCTGCATCTCCATCCAAACAAATTGCCACATCAGCTCCATGCGCTACCACCGTTTCAGCTGCGATTCTTGGACTGGTAGAACCGCACTCTAGATTAATGTTCCTTCCGTCAGGCGAAACGCCAACAGGTACGACTTCTGCTCCAAGCTCCCACAAGACTTCTGGTGCCGCTCGATAACCGGCTCCATTAGCGCAATCTATCACAACTTTGAGGCCATCTAACCTCATCTGATTTGGAAAACTAGATTTTACTCTTTCTATATAGCGATATCTACCGTCATCAATTCGCTTCGCTCTGCCAATATTTTCTGGGGATACGCAATCTACTCCTTTAGAAACTAAGGCTTCTATTTCACCTTCCACACTGTCTGATAACTTATAACCATCAGGACCAAAAAACTTTATACCGTTATCATTATGTTCATTATGACTAGCTGATATCATAATACCTAAATCAGCTCTCATAGAATTTGTTAAAAGCCCTACTGCAGGTGTTGGGACTGGTCCAAGTAGTAACACATTCATGCCTGCTGAGGTCAGCCCGGCTGTCAATGCATTTTCAAACATATAGCCCGATAAACGTGTATCTTTCCCTATAACAACACGGTGCGATTTTTTACTAGCTTGCCGAAAGTAAGACCCTGCTGCTGCACCAAGTTTCAGACAAAAATCTGACGTCATCGGATAAGAGTTCGCCCTTCCGCGGATTCCATCTGTACCAAAAAATCTACGAGACATCGGGATCTCCTACTTTATTTAAGTGTACACTATGCCATAGTTTCATAGCCTGAACAGTTTCTTTTACATCATGTACCCTGAAAATTTGTATGCCCTGCGAACGAGCGTACAATGCAATAGAAATAGATCCTGACATTCTGTCTTCATTTTCTTTTAGCCCCGCAAGCGTTTTTACAAATTTTTTTCTAGACACACCAATAAGTATTGGTACTCCTAATCCGTGGAAAAGACTTATCTTTCGCAATAAACTAAGGTTGTGCGTTAGGGATTTTCCAAATCCAATACCTGGGTCAACTATTATAGCTGTTCTTTGCATGCCAGAGTTTACCAGATTTTCTATTTGCTGACTTAGAAAATCATAGATGTCCAGACATACATCTTTATATTTTGGCTCATTTTGCATTGTTTCAGGAATGCCTTTTGAATGCATAATGCATACCGGCACTTTGTACTTGATGCAAAAGTCACCCATTTTACTATCAAATTTTAATCCAGAAATATCGTTTACCATAACGGCACCTGAAGAAATTGCCATTTTTGCAACTTCAGACTTTCTAGTATCTGCAGAAATCGGCACTGAAATTCTGTTTGATATTTTTTTGATAACGGGTATTACTCTCGATATTTCCTCTGAGGTTTCCACTTCTAGCGCACCAGGTCGAGTGCTTTCCCCACCTATATCAATTATATCTGCACCAGCAGAAACCATCGATATGCAGTGCTCTGTAGCATTCTCTAAAGTTGAATACCTTCCACCGTCAGAAAAGCTGTCAGGAGTTACATTTAATATACCCATGACCCTAGGAATATCAAAAGAAAGACCACAAATTTTAGGTCTCTTGTCAGTAATATTGTGAAATATATCCTCAGGAATATTTTTAGCCGAAACGATCTCTGGCTCAGAATTTCGCGTAAGCTTTTCAGCATGGGTAAACCAAAACGGAGTACCTTGCAAAACGCTTGCATTACTTGGGATTGTAGGGTCAGAATTTATTATCGGGCGGAAATATTCACTCATTATTCTTTAAATGGCTATCTTGATAGTTTAAAAAATATCTTCTTCCAATGGAAGTATAGCGACCATGTTATCATCATTATACGCCTCAGGCACCATACCGATCACACTTAGCTTCTCTCCATTAAGTTCGTTCATAAGCCAATACGCTAATTTGTAGGTTTTGTCAGCATCCACATCAGGAGGTTTGTTGGCATCCAAAATTATTTTTGATGGAGCCCAAACTGAAATCTGGCCGTGCTTTATTGCAAAATCTAATTCTGTTTTAGTTGAAACTACCACACATTTCGAATTTTTGCCTGCTAATATCCACGCGCTCTGCTCTATAGATAGTAAATCCAGCCTTCGCTGTATTGAAGATTTTTCATTCTTTGCCCCTAATGGGTTTTTAGGAAAATCAACACATAAAATGACTGGTTGTTGCGAAGCGCAAAGTTGATCAATCCATGACTCTAAGTAAATAGAAGCAACAGCTGCATTACTTAGATATACTACGTGAGGTCTAAGTGAAAGTTCATCGATGCCTAGAGACGATAAAATAGCAGAATTGTGGTCTCTTTCAGTACGGACAATTTCTACCCCTAGAGCCCCTGGGCCTCTATCAAGTTTTTCAATTCTAACAAATGCCCTATGAGCTTGAGGTTCTATTAGTATTCTATCTGCTATACGTTCTGCTAAAGTTTCAAGCAAATTTACTCGCTCGGAGTAAACTTCATCCGAAATAGCTTCTGTGACCTTATCATAAGATAATATCTTATCTACATCATCATCTATTACTTTATGGACTGGCTTTACCTCGACAACAACGTTGAAACAAATTCTCTGTGTCATGCCACGTTCTGATTGGAATGCCCCAATCTCTACTTCAAGTATGTGGTCGCGCAGTGAAATTCTATCTAGTTCGATGTCAGAAAGGTTAGTTCTAGACCTTTCGACGGGATGACTGAAAGCCAGCTTGATTTCGTTCGTCATTTAATAATCCTTTAAGCTATTGGAGCTTTGCATAAATGTAACCTATAGACCATGAATAGTTTATTAGAATGACAAACTATTATTTAATTTTTACTTTATTAAATTAATTAGCAGGCAATTTATCAGAATAAAATTTATGATCGCCAATTATTCCTGTTCTCGCTAGCTTTTTTGCCCAACTTGGATTTACAGATTTTGCATGATAATAAAGTGCACCATTCGTAAGATTAATATCTACGTCCCATAACACCATTCCGGCTATCTTACCCGCTCTTGAATAACTAGATTTATCATTAATACTCTCTAGCAGACCATCACACATGTAAGTAAACTGGCACCTGTAACGGCTTTTATTTGAACCTTGTTTGACTACTCCACAAAGAGTATCTGGAAATCTACTGCTGCTAGCTCTATTAACAATTACTTCCGCAACCGCAAATTGACCCATTACCGATTCACCTCTCGCCTCAAAGTAAAGTGCATCCGTTAGACACTTCCATTCTTTCCCACCTTGAAAGCTTGGTAATCCATCAATATAGTTTTGATCTAAGATCTTTTCAACACGCCTCATAGAAGGATCTACTAACATATCCATTACGAATACCGGCAGACTTTCATGATGCTTTTTTTGAATTTCAATAAGCCTATTAAGATTATTTCCGTTTGCTACGGAAAAACACGAAATTGAAAGTACGGTCACTACTATTGGCATTATTTTTTTGTAATATTTAAATACCATTAAAAACAACCAACTTTAACTATTAAGCAACGGCGACGGCTCTAACTGATTACAGTCGAAATGGCAACTTGAGCAGCTGCAAGTTTTGCTACCGGCACGCGGTATGGAGAACAAGAAACATAGTGGAAGCCTAACCTATGACAGAAAGCTATTGATTCCGGGTTACCGCCGTGCTCACCGCAGATTGAAAGTGTAATATCAGATTTTATTGACCTTGCTCTATCGGCACCCAACTTTACAAGTTCGCCAACACCTTCCGCATCTAAAATATGAAAAGGATCCTCTTGGAAAACACCCTGCTGCACATATTGAGACATGAACCGTCCTGCATCATCCCTCGACAAGCCATAAGCCATTTGAGTTAAATCGTTTGTTCCAAAGCTCAAGAACTCAGAATTCATGGCAATATCGCTTGCTCTTAGCGCTGCACGTGGTGTTTCTACCATAACACCCAATTTATAATTAACCTCTTTGGATGTTTCTAAACTTACTTGAGACGCCACAGACGCCACCCGTTTTTTTACAAGTTCTACTTCACGTTTAGCACTCACCAAAGGTATCATTATTTCTGGTATCACTGAAATACCTTCGTCAGACACATGAACTATCGCTTCAAAAATTGCTCTCGCCTGCATTTCATAGATTTCTGGCACAGTTACGCCTAACCGTACTCCACGCATACCTAACATTGGATTGTATTCACCCATCGTTTCAACTCTTCTAACCACGTCTGACAAAGGCAAACCCAAAGCCTCGGCCAAGTCATGCATACCATCTCTGTCGGAAGGAAGAAATTCATGAAGCGGTGGATCAAAAAGCCTTATGCACACAGGTAAATCCTTCATGATTTCAAATAATTCAATAAAATCTTTACGTTGCATTGGTAATAATCTTTCCAAAACCAAACGTCGATCCTCAGCAGATTTCGAAAATATCATTTCACGCATCACAGTAAGTCGGTCGCTTTCAAAAAACATATGTTCTGTTCTACAAAGGCCAATTCCCTGTGCATTAAACTTCTTAGCGGTTAAAGCATCCTGAGGCGTATCAGCGTTAGCACGGACCTTCATTTCTGAAACTTCATCCGTCCACTCTAGAAGGGTCTGAAATGCGTCATCTAGTGCCGCCTCCACCATTTTAGGAGAACCAAACAAGATATCACCGCTGGTTCCATCAATAGTGATTTCGTCGCCTTCTGTTAATTGACGGCCATCCTTACAAATTAAAGCTTTTCTCCTTGTCTGAAATCGAATATCCTTTGCTCCGACCACGCAAGGCAATCCTATACCCCTTCCAATTACAGCGGCGTGACTAGTTATACCACCTCTTTCGGTTAAAACACCAACAGCTGCATGCATTCCCCTCACATCCTCAGGAGAGGTTTCTCTACGCACCAAAATGCAATCTATCCCCCTCGATGAATGCGACTGAGCAGCTTCTGCCGAAAAAACAATTCTACCAGTTGCAGCACCTGGACTTGCTGCAACACCACTCCCCAATATTTGCCGATGTGCTTCAGGATCAATTTGCCTGTGAAGTAGTTCGCTTATTGCTCTTGGCTCAACCCTCATTAAAGCTTCAGAGCGCGAAATAATTCCATCTTCGGCAAGTCTTACAGCCACTCTCACAGCTGCCTGAGACCGCCTAGGTGTTCTAATACCGTCTAAAATGTGTAAAGCTCCATTTTGAATGCTAAACTCAATTTGCATTTCTTCTCGTAATTTAACGCGCATAAGAGAAGCGAATTCAACTAATTGTCTAAAAATTTCTTCATTGTTATCTTCTAACGACCAGCCTCTTTTATCCTTTGTTAAATAAAGAGTACCTTCGCTAGATTTTTCTGGCCGAATTTGTGATTGTTCCTTATAGCGTCCTTTAATTTTGGGCTTTCCATCATTTTCATCAATAAGCTGTAAGATCCCTGTACCGCATTCACCCTCTCCCAGACCAAATGCCATAACTTGGATAACTAAACCCAAACCGGCATCCATTGGTGCCCCCTTTGCCTGTCTTAGCAATCTTGCAGTGGTACTCTCCCAAGTACGTGCCATAGACCTGAGAATTTCAGAGAGTTGTACCATAATATCCTGAGGAAAGCCTTGCTCCGTTTCATTTTCATAAATCTCTAATACTTTTGCCAAAGCTTCACTATTTTCGTTGTCAACTTGATTAAAAATATCTGGGTCTAATCTAGCTACGTGCAGCGAATAGGCTTGTATGAAGTTGATATATATTGATGATGCCACATCTGGCCCTACCGTTTGTTTAAGTTCCTCATAACGTAGATTATTCATACCAATATTCATAATGGCACTGGGGCCACCCCAATCAGAACTTTCTGATGAAGGACGCACACATAGCAAATCGTCTGTACCAAAATTATTTAAAATATCTGTAATATTCTCAAAATGACCGGCAGCAATTGAATGAACACCAGAAAATGAAATTGCTACTGTCTTAGGTACCGGAAGCTCTAATCTTAGCAGTCGCTGAAGACACTTTGCTCTACCTCCATGGGTTGCGGTCGCGATCCTCGCTGATGGTGTAATTAGCTCAAAATTTAACTCAATCCGTTCCATTTCCTGCATTTCTGACCCGTTTAAAGTTAAATCAAGTAATCATCATTATGCACATATTGCACTAATAATCTTCAATTAAAAATAATATTCTACTAACGTAATTGGCCTTCAATTTTACTTAAATCAGCTACCAGACTACAAGTCGTTCGAATTTGGCCCAGTAAATTTAATCTGTTACGCTTAACAATATCATTATCAGAGTTAACCTGAACAAACTCAAAAAAATTGTCTATCGGCTTCCTGAGCTTCGATATTGCTAAAATAGCCTTTGGAAAATCTTCATCAGAAACCGCCTGCTTAACAATAGAATGTTGTTTAGTTAAGGCCTTAAATAATTCCTTTTCCGGATCAACTTCCATATATTTTCCATCAGCCCCATAGGAATATTCCACACCATCTTTTTGCTCTGCTTTTGCCAAGATGTTATTTGCTCGTTTAAACCCTTGTAAAAAATCTTCAGCTTCATCACTTTTCAGCAGATTTGTAAGTGCGTTAATTCGTTTAGCGATCAGATTGAGATTTCCGACGTTTCCAACTTCAAGACATGCGTCTACCACATCATATCGGATATTTTTATCCCGAAGATAAATCCTAAATCTGTCTCGAATAAATGCCATCAATTCCGATACTGCATCTGGTTTATTGCCATACTGAGACAAATCTTCCAAATGATCATAAAGCAGTTCGACTAGATCGAGTTCCAGATCATTTTCAAGAATTATCCTTATGACACCAAGGGCAGCTCGTCGAAGAGCAAATGGATCTTTTGAACTAGTTGGTTTTTCATCAACAATCCAAAAGCCCAGCAAAGTATCCAATTTATCTGCTAGCGCTACCGCTACAGATGTCAAAGCTGTTGGCACAGGATCATTTGGTCCCTTGGGTCCATAGTGCTCTTCACATACTTTCGCCACACTATCAGAATATCCAGAGCTGATAGCGTAATATCTGCCCATAACACCCTGAAGCTCCGGAAATTCGTAAACCATTTCAGAAATTAAGTCACTCTTGCATATGCTTGCACCATTTACAGCAGCTTCGCCATCGCACGCGAGTGGGCCTACTAGCTTTTTGGTTAGAGCAGAAATACGTAATACTTTATCAGCCTGGCTACCAAGCTTATTATGGAACGTGACATTCTTTAGCTTTTCTAACCAAGTATCAAGACCGTCCTTTTGGATTAAACGTAAGTCATTTTCCCAAAAAAACTTTGCATCTGATAGCCTAGCATACAGTACCTTTTGATTTCCCTCTAATATTGTTGCTCCATTATCAGCAGATTCAATATTAGCAATTGTGATAAACCTTTCAATTTTCTCAGTTTTTGGGTTTTTTAATGAAAAAAACTTCTGATGTTCTTTCATAGATGCTCTTAGAACTTCTGAGGGCAGGTCAAGAAATTCGTTATCAACCTTTCCCAGCAGTGTAACAGGCCATTCTACCAAACCCGATACTTCTTCTAATAAAGCATCGTCATTGATTAAATCTAATCCATTTGCAAAAGCTAAGTTGTTTGCATCATTTAATATTATTTCAGAGCGTTCCCTATTATCTAGAATTACAAAAGCATTTCTTAATTTTAGCTTGTAATCCTCAAAATCTTTAACTGTAAAATAGTCAGGAGCCATAAACCTGTGACCGGTGGTGCAAGAGCCTGAGCGTATTCCATCTATTTGCAAATCAATTACTTGATGCTCGGCATCTTTTATAAAAATACATAGTATACCTTTTAAGGGTCTGACCCACCTTAATGATGACACACCCCATCGCATAGACTTTGGCCAAGGAAATGTCCGTATTGTTTTTTCTAAAGCCTCAGCAACAATTTGTGTTGATATTCTTCCAGGCGTTTTTATTGATGCAAAATATTTATCGACGTTGCCGTCTCTTTTTACATTTAATTGACCTAATTCCAAATCAACACTTCTAAGAAAACCATCTAAAGCCTTTTGTGGCGCATCTACTCTGGGCCCCTTTCGTTCTTCGATAAAATCATCAGATTTTTCAGGAATGCCTGTCATAAAAAGTGTGAGGCGCCGTGGAGTTGAGAAGGCAGTTGCTGCAATTTCTGATAAACCCTGCTCAGCAAGGAAACTTAACATATTTTTCCTTAATTCTTGTGCAGCAAATCCCTGAATTCTCGCCGGGATTTCTTCTGAAAGTAACTCTATTAACAAATCTGGCATGGTTAATCTTTCTCAGGGCATTCTTTTGAAACTGGAGAACCATCGTATAACTTCTCACCGCAGTCATTTATTTCATGCCAAACGTAGCCTTTTCCATTCTCTAAAATAGCCACAACTCTATCAACTCCGTACATAATATTTTTCTGAGACAAGAATACCTCACCGCTTACACCATCTTTCAGAGATAAACCTAATTCCTCTGCATTAAAACAGTCAAACCAATAGGGGGCAATTCTAGGTTCCGCACCGTTGTACACCAAATATCGGCTGCGTAGAGTGTCAAGATCTACAGTAGTGTCAAAACACGCACGATATCTTATAGGAGAGCTATCTGAACTTATTGCACGAAAATTTGAATAATTAATAATTTCTGGAAGCTCATTTTGTTTTTGTAAGATAGCCACGTCTGTAACTCCATCGGGGATCACTTCCTCGTAGAAACTGAAAATTTGTAAATAAAAAAGGGCCATACCTGCTAAAATTGCAGGTAAAACCAGAAAAGCGACAATGACTTTTCCGCTCAATTTTTTTGTCCTCCTGCAGGAGTTTGCACAAAACAATCTGCACACTTTTTCGCCAAATTTCTAACACGCGATATATAAGCTTGCCTTTCTGTAACAGATATTACCCCACGCGCATCTAATAGGTTGAAAAAATGGCTCGCCTTGATGCACAAATCATAAGCAGGGTGAACCATAATTATTTTTTTTCCTGTTTTTGGATCTAATTCACTATGAGCTAGGATACGTTCACATTCTTTTTCGGCTTCTTCAAAATTCTTAAAAAGAATATCTGTATTCGCTGCATCAAAATTCCATCTTGCATATTCCTGTTCAGTCTGCAGAAAAATATCTCCATATTTTAAAGGCACTGGCGCATCGGGGGGATTAAACGGCATTTCCATAACGTGATTAATACCCAGTATATACATGGCAAGCCGTTCCAAACCATAAGTCAATTCACCCGAAACTGGTTTACAATCATGTCCACCCACTTGTTGGAAATAGGTAAACTGGCTAACTTCCATGCCGTCACACCATACTTCCCAACCGAGCCCCCAAGCGCCCAACGTAGGGCTCTCCCAATCATCTTCAACAAACCGAATGTCGTGAATAGTCATTGACAAACCAATCGCCTCAAGAGATCCCAAATATAAATCCTGAAAGTTTTCAGGGCTAGGTTTCATTATGACCTGAAACTGATAATAATGTTGAAGACGGTTAGGATTTTCCCCATATCGCCCATCGCTTGGCCGCCTTGACGGCTGAACATAGGCAGCAGCCCAATTATTTTCTCCTAGGGATCTCAGCGTAGTTGCCGGATGGAATGTCCCTGCGCCAACCTCCATATCGTAAGGTTGAAGAATGGCGCAACCATTGTCTGACCAATAGTTTTGCAACCTCAAAACAATTTCTTGGAAAGATTTCGGCTCTACAACATTCATTATTTTTACCTTGTATTTCCGTATACCTGCTTGCTACCTGTTTATGCAATGCTATTACTAGGGTCAATTGGCAACAGTTTATTGATTTTAAATGATTTCAAAAAGTTTTTACTGTAGATATTTTGCAGCATCAACACAAGATAAAACGAAATTACTAGTAGTCTGGAATACTATGATTAGAATAATTCTTTCAATATATCTTTTTATAGGCACCGTAGTATCTGCAAACGAGATCCGTTGGATACAACTTGAAACACTGCCAAGTATTGTTCGGGCTAAAGAAGCCACTAGCAGACTTTCAACAACTTTAAATGAGAAAGTTAACATATTTTTCCTTGACGATGGTTGGTATGCTGTCTCTTTGGGACCTTATGATTTCGAAGAAGCGTTTGACGTCTTAAATACTAAGTTATCAGCTAATCTCATTTCTTCAGATAGCTTTGTGACAGACGGTAAAAATTATGGTAAAAAAGTTTGGACGGCAGGAAGCTTTGCGATGGCGGACCTTGAAGAGCTTTCTAGTGACAACAACGCCAATTATGATCAAAACTATGACTTCAACTTAAATGAAAACTTATTAACTACTTCAGAAAGTGAAAATCTATTATTTTCAAGTATAGAGGAATTAGACCCTCTTGAAAAAGCGAAGTTTTTTGATGCACAGTTAAGTGATTTCTATAAAAAAGCAGTTCAATCCGCTTTATTGGCAGAAGGTATCTATGACTCCAAAATAGATGGACAATATGGCCCTGGAACACGAAAAGCAATTAGTGAGTGGCAAATAAATAATAACTATGAGCCAACAGGTTTTATGACGATTACACAGCAGTCTGAGCTTATAAAAAACTACCTAAAACCACTCTTTGACAACGGTATCAGAATGGAAAAAAATATTCTGGCCGGAATTAAAATACCATTGCCGACCGATTTTAGAAATCCAACGGCAATCACACCACCATTTATAACCTACGAGGCCACACCATCATCAAAGATAAAGGTTTTTCTGATATCACAGCATGGTGATGATTATGATTTAAAGATTCTTTTTGACGCAATGCAAGATTTGGAAATAATTCCAATTGATGGAAAAAAATTATTATTACGAAACTCATTTGAGCTGTCAGGAGAAAATGATGAATTTAATAGTTTTTTTACAGCAATAAGTTTGAATAATAAAATAAAAGGCTTTGGATTAATATGGCCAGATGAAGAAGATTTTATTGCAAAGAGGCTGTTGATAAAAATGCGACTAGAGTTTGAAAGTATTCCAGGTGCTCTAAGAAAACGAACTTCAGAAAATGAAGATCAAAATTTCAATGAGTATCTTGGCTTTGAATTACGCCGTCCCAAATATTCACGATCCGGTCTCTTTATTGATGATGAAGCAAAAATAATAACTCAATCAAGCGGCTTGTCGGAATGTTCCCGTTTAACTGCAAATGGGATATATGATTACAGCATCTTTAAAGAAAATAGCGATTTAGATCTTGCTATACTTACTCCTAACCAGAGCCTAAAACCATTTAGTATTATTGAATATACAAGCGCTTTACCCAAGATTGGTGATAAGGTCGCACTAGCAAGCTTCCCTTATCAGGGAAAATTAAATCGTTCGACCCTAAGTGAAGGAATTTTAAGAGAAATGGAAGATTTACAAGGCGATAGAAATAAGTTTCGATTTTCAGTTTCTATTGAACCAGGTGATAGCGGAGGGGGGATATTTGACTCTTCAGGAAATTTTATTGGACTGCATATAACCCATCCAACTTCAAAAGAAAATTCAGATGCTCAAATTGCAATAAAAGTAAGGGAAATTAATAAATTTTTACACGATACTGGATCGCTGGAACTTAAACGTTCTTATCGCAATACACCTTTAGATTTAGGACAGATCGAGTCTATGGCGAATAAAGTTACCGCTCTTATAAGTTGCTGGAAAAATTAGTATATTTTATTAATTTCTCCAAAACCTCCGAGTAAACAAAATGTAAACTGCCATTAGTTCAAGGCGTCCAACTAACATTCCAATAATCAACAACCATTTAGCTGCATCGTTTAAACCCATAAAATTTCCAGAGGGTCCAATGCGATCTCCCAAGCCAGGGCCAATATTGCCTAATGCTGTAACCGCTCCAGAAATAGATGTTATGAGGTCTAATCCTGTCATGGACAACAGTATTGCAAGGACACCAAGGCTCAAAAAGAAAACAACGAAAAATGTCATAACGGAATGAAGCACATCTTCCGCTACGGGACGGTTATCATACTTCAATACTACAACTCTGTGTGGATAGCGGATTTTTCTAAGCTGTAAAAGGATTGCAGAAGCAACTAACTGATACCGAAAAACCTTTACTGAACAAGTTGTAGACCCAGCACATCCTCCAATTAACCCAATAAAAAAAATTACAGAAACAAGAACCCCTCCCCATTTCATATAGTTATCACTTGAGTAACCTGTTCCTGAAATGATTGATGTAATATTAAACAGAGCTTTTCGAAACGCATTTTCCCAGTCTCCTGGGAATAATGAATTTAAAACAAAAAACGCAAAAGTAGCAATTACTAAGGTAGTTATTAAAAATGTCTTAATTTGCGTATCAGAAAAAATTGCCCGACTATTTCCGTTAACTAGCTGCACATACCTAACAAAGGGGAGAGCTGCCATTATCATAAAAACGATAGCGACATATTCTACAGCTTCCGAAAAATGACCAAAACTTTTATCATAGTTTGAGAAACCACCAGTTGAAACTGTGGTAAAGGAATGGACTATTGCGTCAAAGGCAGACATTCCAACTGCCACATATGATAAAGCGCAAGCAATTGTTATACCCAAATAAATAACAAATATCTGAAGTGAAATAGTAGTCGCACGCGGTAGTATTTTTCCCATGGTATCAAATGCTTCTGCACGAAAAATTTGCATACCACCTACCCTGAGTTCAGGCAGGAACACCATTGCGACAACTATAATACCAATTCCACCTAACCACTGTAAAATACCTCTCCACAAGAGAATACCTTTTGGGAGATCCTCCAGCCCAGACAAAACCGTCGAACCAGTAGTTGTTACACCTGACACAGCTTCAAAAAGAGCATCAACAAATGAAAGTTGGGTACTTCCTATAATAAAGGGAATAGAACCAAACAGTGGTAATGCAACCCATACGCCAGTAGTCAAAAGGATAGTTTTTTGAACATCGAGCCCTTCAGATTTTCCGTTTGAGCATGCGATCGCAAGAAAACTTCCCGTCAATATCGTTATAAGTGCACTTTCAGCAAAGACCCCTACAAATCCACGACCTTCTGAAAAATCAATAACCATCGGTATTAACATTGTAATACCCAACAGAGTGAGAAGAATGCCTATTACATAACCTATCGGACGTAAATCTAACCGCATATACTAGGCTTGTACCGAGACAGGGGTTCTGTCAAGCTTCAGTAACAACTAGCCGACATGAATTAGACTGGAGAACATTTTTGGATCAAAAGTATTCTGATCAAAAGTTGGACCTTCGCAAATGATAGAAATTGCGTCATGGCTATGCAAACTTTCCTGATGGCTGGCTATAACCCGGAAATCACCAATGCGATCGTCTTTTTTTAGTGCCGAACAAAAGAGACGCACAGCATCTTCTACAAAGATCGGGTTCGCTGCGTTCATTTCAGCGAATGCCTGTTCATCCTCTCTTTTTACCATAACTTGCGTTTCCGTTGGTACCGCACTTCTACAGATATCGATTAAATCTTCAAACCAAAGTATGTCCTTATCTAGGATTTCGACAGAAACCCTTGCAACTGAACGTTGCGAATGGGGAGTCGCTAGCTGATTTCGCTCTCGTCTAGCATGCTCCGACAACTCAAGAGAGCAAGGACAAGTTGAACTATATACGTAATCCAGATGTAAAAAGCGGGATCGAATATTTTTTTTGTCTACTACCTCAAGTCCAATATCATAGTATTGAAATCCCTGAAGGTTTGACCGTAAACTGGTGATTGATTGAGGAAAAGATAAGCGAAGCATAATCCGAGCGTCGAATGTATCTAAGTCTTCTTTGTAGTCACTTAATGCAGCTTCAATGGCCTCAAAACTAAAAGTACTTTCAGAATGTTTGTAAAAACTCCGCATAATTCGGGACATGTTTATTCCCTTTTTATCTGCATCAAGGCTTACTGATCCAGTCACGGATGTTTCAAGCGTTACTTCACCGCCATCTTTTTTCTTGAACTTAAGCGGGAGCCTGAAATTAGAAATACCTACATGCTGTATCGATTGATGTGAACCTTTGATCATTGCAGCAGGCCCATTCTGAAGGTCTGGCATTCTTGCGGCATAATCTTCAGTTACTTTAAAATCATGTGGGTATTCTGTCTCGAAATCTGGATAATCTTCTATTTTTGGTAAAAGAATTTTTATTGCGACTAACTCTTCGTCAGTAAGCCGTCTCTTCGCACCATCAGAAAGCCACTGCCTCAGGGTATCCAAGCTATCCGATCGCTGAGGAGTTTCTACAGTACTTTTGTGGTTGGAAGCATGAACATTCATTATGTATTCCAGTTCTTAAACAAATCATATTATATTTTATCTCTAAAATACGAATAAAAACAACTTATAGATCAATCAAAACTATATTTTTTGTCAGAGAATTTTGTTTAAAGCAGATAACAAATCACTTATAAGATCCTTACGATCCTCTAATCCTACACTTAGACGCAGAAGTCCTTGCGTTATACCCAGCCGCTTTTTCTGGCTAGCTGGCAATCGCTGATGTGTAGTAGTGGCAGGATGGGTTACAATTGATTTTGCATCTCCTAGATTATTAGAAATGAGCACTATCTCTAACGAATTCATAAAGGTAAATGCTGCCTCCTTGCCGCCCAATAGTTCGAACGAAATGACTGTTCCACCCCTTTCCATTTGATCCTTGCACAAAGTATATTGAGGATGCGTTTCCAGACCAGGATATATAACAGACGAAATATTTGGATGATCAACTAAAGCTTTTGCTATAGCATAAGCTGAGCTAGTTTGAGCGCGAACCCTTAAATCCAGCGTTTCTAATCCTTTTAGCAATACCCAAGCAGTAAACGGACTCATTGAGCCACCGGTGTGCTTCATGAACGGCTCAACTGATTTATAAATGTAGTCAGCTGACCCTAAAATTACGCCTCCCAGGGTGCGCCCCTGACCATCGATATGTTTAGTTGCAGAATAAATCACAACATCTGCACCCAGCGAAAAAGCATTTGAAAAAATTGGTGTTGTAAATACATTATCAACGATCGTTAGAGCCCCTGCGGATCTAGCAATTTCTGATACTGCTTTAATATCAATAACCTCAAGAGTGGGATTTGAAATGCTTTCAAAAAATACAACATTTGTTTGCGGAGTAATTGCGCCTTTCCATTGATCGATATCAGTACCGTCAACAAAGGTTACCTTCACGCCAAAACTTGGCAGAATTTTTTCCAGAATGTATAAACATGAACCGAATAAGGCCCTTGCCGCAACAACATGGTCGCCTGAGGAAAGTACCGACATTAATGCTCCACTTACTGCAGCCATTCCTGAAGCTGTTGCAAAGGCTGCTTCAGCTCCTTCCAAGGTGGCGATCTTATCTTCAAACATTGCAATAGTTGGATTACCGTATCTGGTATATATAAATCTATCTTTTGGTATATCTTCTGAAAATCTTTTTTCGGCGTCCTCAGCAGTTTCATAAACATAGCTTTGGGTCAAAAAAATAGATTCGCTTACTTCATTATATTGACTACGGCGATTTCCGGAATGGACGAGATGGGTTCTTTTGTTCCAAGTTTTTTTCATTAATGACTCTGTTTAAAAAATAAAACCCTTCATTCGCGGCCAAGCGAAAGGAAGGGCTTTCATCCTGACCTTTTAGCGGTTTTTTTCACGTGGTCCACAATCTGGTTACAAATCTCCACAGTAGCCGCATAGCCCTAAGTAAGCGCCTAGTCAACAAGCGGCGGACAATATAAACTTTTATAATACTGCCAAAAAATTAACAAAAAACTAATTTAATCTTTGAAATCACCATATGTTTTGAATACCGAATATTGGGTAATGAAAAACGCAAACATGGCAATAGTTAATCCAAAGGTTTTAAAATAAACCCATGTCTCAGTGGATTGAGTCCGCCAGACAAACTCATTGGCAGCAGCTAAGAAAAGAAAAAAATATGCCATTCGTCTAGTTAAGATCATCCAGCCGTCATATGAAAGTGGTAATGCTTTTCCTAAAAGGGACGCAAGATAGGATGTCTTTCTAAAAATACCAAACAATAATATAATGGAGAATAAACAGTAGATGAGAGTTGGCTTTATCTTCAAGAACCGCTCATCGTTGAAAAATATTGTCATGCCTCCAAATACTACCACAAGGACAAGCGTCAATAATTGAATCCGCGATACCTCTATCAACACGAACCAGCTAACAGCAGTGGCAATTACTACCAATGGAACAAAGACTAATGTTGCCAAAACAAAGCCACTTAAATCGCGCCCAA
>CACDPV010000015.1 GCA_902554885.1 Paracoccaceae bacterium | reverse complement strand
CCATCCTCTATCTCTATTAAGGGATATTTTGACTCCGTCATATCAAAGTATTAATAACTAAAAAGGTGCTTTTGACCTAAATCGCAAACCAAATCCACTTTCCGGATGGTTCACTTTGAGCTCCTCTGAATGTAACATCATTCTACGATGCACGATAGACCCTCCATATATAGGATCTCCTATAATTGGATGGCCAAACGCCATACAGTGCACTCTCAACTGATGCGACCGTCCAGTTTTAGGAACCAAGCGTAATCTACTTTCATTTTCACTAGAAGTTAGTTTGTACCATTCGGTTAATGCCAGCTTCCCCGTTTCGTAACATACCATCTGCCGAGGTCTATTTTCCCAGTCAACAACCAAGGGCAGGTCGATTAGTCCACTTCTTTGCGTAACTACCCCGGAAACACGCGCGACATATGTTTTCTTGACTTGACGCTTTTCGAATTGCATTGACAGCATTCTCTGGGCGTATCCCGTTTGAGCAAAAATCATGACACCCGAAGTATCTCTATCAAGACGATGGACCAATAGCGTGTTTGGAAAAGCAACTTTCAGTCTACTTAGCAGACAATCTGCTAATTCAATTCCCTTGCCAGGAACGGAAAGTAGGCCTGCAGGTTTATTCACTACTAAAATATGCGCATCTTCGTGGAGAATATCTAGTGGGTCGGTCGGGGGATTATATTCCATGACATACATCGCCTAAAGAAGAAAATTAAAAAAGTCTATAGTTATGAAATTTTACTTGATTTTTTCACGAACTACTAACACCCTACTTCTAGCCTATTTGTGGGACGCTAATGCAAAATTTTGATCCAAATGCTTCATCAACCTTGGGTGCCGATCTTCGGTCACTAAGGAAGTCTCGGAAAATGACAATTAAAGAATTATCTGAGGCTACAGAAAAGTCACTGGGATGGATCAGTCAGATAGAAAGAGATAAGTCTCAACCATCAATTGATGACTTAAGAGACTTGGCTCATGTTCTTAACGTCCCTCTATCAATATTATTTGGACAGACAAGTTCAGGCTCAGAAGAAGAAGGGTACATCGTAAGAAAATCTGCACGAAGGGTCATAGGCTCGAACTCGTCTGGTCTTAAAGAAGAGTTACTTTCGCCTGACCTTACCGATGATTTTGAGGTGGTGTACTCGACGTTTGAGCCAAATTCAAAGTTGGCAAAAACACAAAAGAGAAAAACGCAAGAAGTTGGATACGTAATAAGCGGAAGTCTTGTTTTAAATATAAACGGTAAGGAATTCAAAGTAAGTGAGGGCGATAGTTTTAGAATTAAAGGGGAAGCACACAGTTGGGCGAACCCATTCTCAAAACCCTGCAATATAATTTGGGTAATTGCCCCACCAATTTATTAAAAATGTAAATTTGCTTTAAATAAGTATTTAGGGAGATAAAAATGTCTGAATTTCCAAAATCTGCAAGGGTTGTAATAATAGGAGGTGGAGTCGTTGGGGCATCAGCACTATATCATCTTGCTAAAGAAGGGTGGACAGACTGTATACTTATTGAAAAAAATGAACTTACAGCTGGGTCTACATGGCATGCAGCGGGAAACGTACCAACATTTTCTACAAGTTGGTCAATAATGAATATGCAGCGTTATTCAACTGAATTATATAGTGGGTTAGCACAAGAAGTTGACTACCCTATGAATTATCATATGACAGGTTCAATTAGGCTCGCTCATTCCAAAGAACGCATGCAAGAGTTTGAACGTGCTAAAGGAATGGGTCAATATCAGGGTATGGATATTAGGATCCTTGGGTTAGACGAGATCAAAAATGTATATCCCTTTATAGAAACTCATGACCTTTCCGGCGCTCTTCACGATCCAAGTGATGGGGATATCGACCCAGCACAACTAACCCAAGCACTGGCTAAGGGTGCCAGAGATTTCGGTGCAGAAATTATCCGCTTTTGCTCAGCAAGTGGGGTGAGTAGAAAAAATAATGAATGGATTATCCACACTACAAAAGGGGACATTAGATGCGAATATGTCGTCAATGCAGCGGGCTATTATGCACAAAGAGTTGGAGAATGGTTCATACCATTCGGCGGAAGAACTGTTCCTATGATGGTTATGAGCCATCAGTATCTATTATTTGAGGAAGTCGATGCTGTAAAAGATTGGTCTTCTAAAGAACAACACAAACTTCCACTACTTCGCGATGTTGACAGTAGTTATTACCTTCGCCAAGAAAAGTTTGGCTTCAATCTTGGCCCATACGAGCGAAATTGTAGGGCCCATTGGACGAAGCCCGAAGACCCAATGCCAGAGGATTTTAGTTTTCAGCTATATCCAGATGATCTAGATCGATTAGAATGGTACATTGAAGATGCACTTGCTCGAGTGCCTATATTAGGTGAAGCAGGCGTAAGTAAAGTCATTAATGGACCTATTCCTTATGCACCAGATGGGCTGCCATTGATAGGCCCAATGCCTGGGGTACCTAACGCATTTGAGGCGTGTGTGTTTACCTTTGGGATTGCTCAAGGCGGTGGGGCCGGAAAGGTTTTGTCAGAATGGATAATTGAAGGCGAAACGGAATGGGATATGTGGTCCTGTGATCCGCGACGTTACACAGATTATACAGATCATGACTATTGTGTTGCCAAGGGTATGGAGATTTATGGTCACGAATATGCTATGCATTTCCCATGGCATGAGTGGCCTGCAGGCAGAAATAAAAAACTTTCCCCTGCACATGATCAAATAATAAAAAAAGGTGGCCAAATGGGCGCTTACAATGGGTGGGAACGCGCAAATTGGTTTGCCCATACCACTGATGACACTACAGAAAAAGCAACCCAAACTTGGAAGCGTTCAGGACCTTGGGAACAACGAATTAAAGAAGAATGTTATGCCGTACGAGATGAAGTAGGAGTATTAGACTTACCCGGCTTCAGCCGCTTTGAGATTGAGGGCACAGGTGCTGCCGAATGGCTAAAAGAAAGGATAGCAGGGTCTTTACCGAAAACTGGACGTCTTAATTTGGCTTATTTTGCAGATAAAAGAGGCCGGACACTAACTGAGATGTCGATAGTACGGCACTCTGAAGAAAAATTTACTCTGATAACAGCCGCATCGGCTCAGTGGCATGACTGGGATATTGTTAATAAAGCATCTTCTGAAAATATATCTGTGACAGATAATACAAAGAGCATCAGTACATTGATAGTTACGGGACCAATGTCTCGCGATTTACTTGGAAAAATTGGTACTGATGCGGATCTACACTTACCTTGGCTGAACCATCAAAAAGCAAAAGTATGTGGCAAGCCCTGTCATTTGATGCGCGTTAGTTTTGCAGGTGAACTAGGTTGGGAAATTCATACTAAAGTGGAGAATATATCCGCACTCTACAAAGAAATTACTGACGCAGGCGCAAAGCCGTTCGGAATGTGGGCCTTAAATTCTCTTCGGATTGAAAAAGGTTATAGAGCGTGGAAAGGCGATTTATCAACAGATTACAGCCTACAGGAAGCTGGTTTGTCGAGATTTATTAAGTTTGACAAAGAAGAAAATTTTCTGGGAAAAGCAGCATTAGAAATAGAAAGACAGCGCGGAATTAAAAAACAGTTTGTAACACTAATCGTAAGTGCTGGAGAATGTGATGCACCATACATGTCTACTTTATGGAAAGATGGTGAAATCGTGGGAGAGACAACATCTGGCGCTTGGGGATATCGTACAAATTCTTCAATAGCTCTGGGAATGATTAGAAGTGATTTGGCTTCAGCAGGAACAGAAATTGAAGTTGAAATTTTTGGAGACCGTCACAAAGCTGTTATTCAAGCTAATGGATCAATTTGGGATCCGCTTAACGAGAGATTGCGTGCATGAAAAAAGCAGTCACCCTTCTTGATGGGTCAGTTGGGCAAGAATTAGTTAAACAGTATGGCGAAAAACCTACCCCACTATGGTCAACAGAAATAATGCTAAAAGACCCAAATATGGTCTCAAATATTCATAGTGCTTACTTTGAGGCTGGGGCGACTATTGCTACCACGAACAGCTACACAATCCTCAGGGACCGTTTAAAACACTTTGAACTTGAGCATGAAGTACAAAATTTATGGAACTCTTCAGTTGCTGCAGCCTGTAAAGCCCGTGACAAGTTTGGAGCTGGTCGTGTTGCTGGTTCAATTGGCCCTTTAGTAGCATCATACCGGCCCGACATTTGCCCCCCAGTAGAAGAAGCATCAAAAATATATAAAGAGAAAGTTGAAAGTATTGCCCCCAAGGTAGATATATTATTGGTTGAGACGGTGTGCTCTTTGAAACAAGCTAAAGGGGTCTTGGCGGCAACAGATAATAGCAATAAACCTGTTTGGATATCTTTTAGTGTCGATGATAAAGATGGCACAAAGCTTCGCTCTGGCGAAAATCTGGAAGATGTAGAAGCTGTTATTAATAGTCATTTTGTTGAGGCAGTTCTCATTAACTGTTCACCACCTGAAGTGGTGGGTAATGCATTATCTATACTCTCCAAAATAGGTTTAGCTTTTGGAGCATATGCGAATGGATTTTCTAAAATTTCATCAGAATTTCTGAAAACAAGACCGACGGTTGATGCTTTAACTGCTCGAAAAGACTTAGGACCGGAAGAATATAGTAATTTTGTTACTAATTGGATTAGAAATGGAGCCAGTATTGTTGGTGGATGCTGTGAAATTGGTCCTGCACATATTTCAAAGATTGCTCAAAAAATCCATGAATTAGGGTACAAAACTTTATAAGGATATTAGATAACGATGATACAGGATAAAGCTAAAGTTGTTATCATAGGTGGAGGGGTCATTGGCTGCTCAGTGGCCTATCATTTAAGTAAATTAGGCTGGAATGATATCGTTTTGCTCGAGCGTAAACAGCTGACTTCTGGCACGACTTGGCATGCAGCAGGATTAATCGGGCAACTAAGAGCCAGTGCTAATATGACAAAATTAGCAAAATATACGCAAGAACTATACTTTGATCTCGAAAAAGAAACCGGTGTATCGACAGGTTTTAAAAGAGTTGGTTCAATAAGTGTTGCTCTTACAAATGAGAGAATGGAAGAATTAAAACGCTCTGCAGCCATGGCTAGAGCTTTTGGAGTCGATGTAGAAGAAATTTCTCCACATGAAATTCAAAATAGGTACCCTCATATCAATCTAGAAAGTGTAGTAGGCGGAGTATTTCTTGGGAAAGACGGACAAGGAGATCCGGCAAATATTGCCCTAGCCCTTGCAAAAGGTGCAAGACAGCTCGGTGCTAAAATTCATGAAAGAGTTACTATAACCAAAGTATTTAAAAATCAAAATAAAGTAAGTGGCGTTGAATGGACTGATCAGCATGGTGAGCGTGGGCATATCGCCTGTGAAGAAATAGTAAACTGTGCTGGAATGTGGGGACACAGTGTCGGTAAAATGTTGGGTACAAATATTCCCCTCCAGGCATGTGAACATTTTTATATAGTTACAGAGCCCATAGCCGAATTAACCCAACTACCTGTGCTAAGAGTTCCCGATGAATGTGCCTATTACAAAGAAGATGCCGGCAAAATGTTACTTGGTGCATTTGAGCCTAATGCGAAGCCGTGGGGTATGTCTGGAATATCCGAAGATTTTGAATTTGACCAACTTCCCGAAGACTTTGAGCATTTTGAACCAATACTAGAAATGGCTATAAACAGAGTTCCAATGCTTGAGAAAGCTGGAATTCATACATTTTTTAATGGACCAGAGAGTTTCACACCAGATGACGCTTATCACCTCGGTCGCACACCTGAAATGGAAAATGTTTGGGTAGCAGCCGGCTTTAATTCCATAGGTATACAATCTGCTGGGGGCGCAGGAATGGCTCTTGCACAATGGATGCAAGATAAAGAAAAACCATTTGACTTAGGCGATGTGGATATAAGTCGTATGCAGCCTTTTCAGGGAAATAAGAAATATTTATTTGAACGCTCAAAAGAAACACTTGGTCTGCTATATGCTGATCATTTCCCTTTTAGACAAAAGGCTAGTGCCAGAGGGGTTAGACGAACACCTTTCCATGAACATCTCAAGTCAAAAGGCGCAGTCTTTGGAGAAGCAGCTGGTTGGGAGCGAGCAAATTGGTTCTCTGTTGACGGGCAACATGATGAATATGTTTATAGTTGGAAACGCCAGAATTGGTTTGAAAATTCTGCTAGAGAGCACATGGCTGTAAGGGAGAATGTTGGTCTATATGATATGTCTACTTTCGGCAAAATACGAGTAGAAGGTGAAGATGCTGAAAGCTTTCTAAACTATTTGTGCGGTGCCAACTTATCTGTCGATATAGGAAAAATAGTATACACCCAATTTTTGAATTCAAAGGGCGGGATAGAAGCAGACGTTACTGTCACCAGACTAAGTGAAACCACATATTTGGTCGTAACACCTGCCGCCACTCGACTTGCTGATGAAACTTGGCTGCGTAGAAACCAAAAGGACTATAGCGTAGTTATTACAGACATTACTGCGGCTGAGGGAGTTATTGCCTTAATGGGACCAGCATCAAGAGCTTTATTAAAAAGTGTTTCACCAAATAATTTCGAGAATGAAACAAATCCTTTTGGAACTGCGCAAGTCATTGAAATAGGCATGGGAATCGCCCGTGCACATAGGGTTTCTTATGTGGGGGAGCTTGGATGGGAACTATACATTAGTAGTGATCAATGCGGTCATATATTCGAGACAATAATTGATGCTGGTTCAGATCATAATTTAAAATTATGTGGAATGCATATGATGGACAGCTGCAGAATAGAAAAAGCTTACCGGCATTTTGGCCATGATATTACATGCGAGGACCACGTGCTTGAAGCCGGGTTAGGCTTCGCAGTAGATACTGATAAGACTAATTTCATAGGTAAAAAAGCTGTGATTGAAAAAAGAGAATTGGGCTTAGAAAAAAGATTGGTACAATTTCAACTAACAGATCCTGAACCTTTATTATATCACAACGAACCAATAATGAGAGATGGTGACATCGTAGGTTATATTAGCTCGGGTAATTATGGTCATAAATTGGGTGGAGCAATCGGTATGGGATACGTACCATGCGAAGGTGAAAGTCCAGAAGAACTTCTTTCATCAAAATTTGAAATAGATGTTTCAGGTACTATTTGCGAAGCCAAAGCATCTCTAAAACCTTTATACGACCCACTTAGTAAGCGATCAAAGGCCTAGTTCAGGCTGTCTAATCCATAAAAGTCACCTAAGCCGTGGCGGTTTAAGCGACTTCTTCAGCTTTTCGTCCATTTCACTCGGAGTGATTGTTTCTTTTGAAACTTTCTCGAAATTAATAGAGGTACCCACCTTCTTAATTTTTTTTAAAAATGGGTTATCAACTTTAAGAAAGATAACGTCGATTAGCTTATCGGCGTGCGGGATAAAAGTAAGTGCTTCATTTACTGCCTTCGCTACTGCACCATGCATCATTGGATTTACATCAACGAATACAATGACTTGAGATTTGTGCCCATTTAAATAAATGGCTTCAGCAGTCCATGCTTGGGCAACAATGTCAGATAAATATCTTAATTTCTTATTTAAAGCATCTATTACTAGGAACGGTATACTCGGCTTTCTAAACGCAGTTATCTTATCGTGTAATCTTTCTGGAGCTTGCTCAACAATATTCTGCAACCAATCAATATCACGACTACTAAGCAGTGTCTCTGACGGAACTGCCAAATTTAAATTTAAGCCCAAGCCAAGCTTCTGCTCTTTTAACATAGGTAGAACCATGCGCCCCGTTAGCGCAAGATAGGGAGAGCTATTTTCAGTAAAATCAACTAACCTAGCGATGGTATCAAAAACTAAGGCGTATTTATCTTCCGATGTTTCAATTAATTTCGGACATGCCACACCGCTTTCAATTTCTTTCTCAAGTAATAGATATAGTTCAGTATTGATAAGAGCCTCATAAAAAAAAAATCTTGATTTTCCACTGTGGCCTGAACCATCAGCTAACTTTTTAAGCTCATCAAGCTTGGTAATTTTTTCAGTCATTCAGAATTCTTTTAATAACCTTTTTGCGTTAACCACACTTTGAGTAACCACAGTTCCTACAAGTCATGCACCCCTCGATCATCTGAAGGTCGAACTGACCACACGAAGAGCAAGATTTTTGTCGGCTTGTTTTCAGATTTTCTACCTTATTGGTTTCATTACTTTTTTGAATAGGCGATTCATCAGAAATCCTAATAAACCCAATTTTCATCATATGTTCTTCAAGAACACCACCTATAGCTGCCAAGATCGACGGAATGTATTTTCCACCAACCCAGGCTCCACCTCTGGGATCGAACACGGCCTTCAGTTCATCGACGACAAAAGAAACATCACCTCCACGACGGAATACTGCAGAAATCATTCGTGTTAAACCAACTGTCCACGCAAAATGCTCCATATTTTTAGAATTTATAAAAACCTCAAATGGACGCCTTTGATCATTAACAATTATATCATTGATGGTTACATAAATTGCATGCTCGCTATCTGGCCACTTTAACTTGTAGGTATTACCATCGAGGGTTTCGGGTCGGTCTAGAGGCTCAGACATATAGATGATATCCCCATCTATGTCTGTGTCAGATTTAGATTTATCTTCCGATGCCACTGCCAGAACTGATCCTGTTACCTCGTTAGGCCTATAGGTCGTGCAACCTTTACAACCAGTATCATAAGCTTGCATGTATACTTCTTTAAAGTCACCAAAACTTATATCTTCTGGACAATTTATAGTTTTAGATATTGAGCTATCAACCCACTTTTGAGCTGCAGCTTGCATTCTAACATGATCTGATGGAGTCAAGTTTTGCGCACTTACGAAATAATCAGGTAGCTGCGCATTGCCAAATTTATCCCTCCACATTTGAACTGCATAATCTACAACTTCTTCCTCAATATAAGAGCCATCATTTTGTAAAACTTTTCGCGTATAGCTGTATGCAAAAACAGGCTCGATACCAGAGCTGACATTGCCCGCATATAAAGAGATTGTACCAGTCGGTGCAATTGACGTTAAAAGAGCATTCCTGATTCCAAATTTATGGATCGCTTGTTTAATATCCTCGTCCATTTGCTTCATATTACCTGACGCTATAAACTTTTCAGGATCAAAAAGTGGGAAGGCGCCCTTTTCCTTCGCTAAGTTTATCGAAGCATTGTAAGATGAGCGCGCTATTATTTTCATCCACTGTTCAGTTTTTTTAACCGCTTCATCAGAGCCATACCGCAAACCCACCATCAATAAAGCATCTGCAAGACCAGTCACACCCAAACCAATCCGACGTTTATTTTTAGCCTCCTGCTTTTGTGCTTTAAGCGGAAACTGGGATACATCGATGACATTATCCATCATCCGCACGGCCGTATTAACTAACTCTTCTAATTGAGGAACATCCAAATAGGCATTTTCATTAAATGGATGCTCAACTAGTTTGGCCAAGTTAATTGAACCCAGTAAACATGCCCCATAGGGAGGTAAAGGCTGCTCCCCACAAGGATTTGTCGCCGTTATAGTTTCACAATAATTTAAATTATTTGTCTCATTTATTCTATCAATAAAAATTACTCCTGGCTCGGCAAAGTTATACGTTGCACGCATGATTTTATCCCAAAGATGAGCTGCTTTAATGACACTATATACTTTGTTATTATGGGTAAGTTTCCAATTTTTACCTTTTTTCACTGCATCCATAAATGCATCAGTTACCAGTACAGATAAGTTGAACATTCTCAGTTTTTGTGGATCCGACTTTGCAGTAATAAATTCTTCAATATCAGGATGGTCACACCGCATTGTTGCCATCATGGCGCCACGCCGCGAGCCTGCCGACATAATAGTCCTGCACATAGAATCCCATACGTCCATGAATGACACTGGCCCAGACGCATCGGCTTCAATACCTTTTACAAGCGAACCTTTTGGCCGAATAGTACTGAAATCATAACCTATTCCTCCACCCTGCTGCATAGTTAAGGCGGCTTCTTTCAGCATATCAAAAATACCACTCATACTATCGGGTATCACTCCCATTACGAAGCAATTGAATAATGTTACATTTCGTTCGGTTCCTGAACCGGCTGTTATTCTACCGGCCGGCAAAAATTTAAAATCACTTAAAGTGTTAAAGAAAATAGTTTCCCATTTTTTTGGGTCTGCTTCAGCTTTTGATAAAGCTTTGGCTATCCGACGCCAGGTATCCTTAACGTTCTGCTCAAGAAATGCACCGTTTTGGTCCTTTAGTCTGTATTTCATATCCCAAATTTGCTCAGAAATTGTCATCGGAAAATCTGACATTTAAAATCCTTTATACAGCACTAGTTTGTGAGATACGGTAAGCACGGTACAGCAGTTTACCTGCTAACTAGATTTGCGTCAACACAGCAAAAATTGAAGTTTTAGAAGGTAACTAGGGCACAACCATGATTGCAACTATACATCTAGTGAAATTGAGTGTGGGAACGTCCAACATTGGAGATTTGCAAAAATGGCAATCGACAAAGGCAGCTCAAGGCAAGGATGGCCTTCCAAGACATGTAACCAGAATGTGGCCTAAGCGTGAGAAGGAATTACTTGCGGGCGGTTCGATTTACTGGGTTATAAAAGGCGTCATTCAATGTCGACAAAAAATTATACGCTTTGATGAAGTAGTTAGCAAAGATGGTGTTAGAAGATGTGCAATAGTACTTGAACCTAAATACACCCGAACAAGCCCAGTATTAAAAAGACCATTTCAAGGATGGCGGTATCTCAAAATAGACAAGGCACCACCTGATTTGGGACTGCACCGTAACTCAGATGATGAACTGCCACCTGAATTAGCAGGTGAGCTAGCAAAAATTGGTGTGATCTAATCACTTAAAATATGTGCCAAAAATTTACTTTCAGCGTTCACTTGTTCTTTTCTAAAAAATGCAGACTTAGACTTAAATAAAGTAGCCTCGGACTTGTGTATTAGCCCATCAGTTAAAATTTTCAGATGATTTGCTTTAAGTGTTTCTCCGGTAGAGGTTATGTCAGCTATAGCTTCAGCTGTCTCATTTTTCACAGTTCCCTCGGTAGCTCCTTGACTATCAACAAGTTGATAATCAGCCACACCTGCTGACTTTAAAAACTCTCGAACGAGGTAATGATACTTTGTAGCGATACGCAAACGAAACCCATGTTTCTCGCGAAAAGCTTCTGCTGCAGAGTCAAAATCATCCAGAGTATCAACATCTATCCAAAATCTGGGTACGGACAATACAAGATCAGCGAAACCAAATCCCAAAGACTTAACAATTTCTAAATTTTGATCCCAATTGGGCAACTTTTCACATACCAAATCCGACCCAGTAACACCAAAATGAATTCGTCCTTCATTTAGCTCTGTAGGTATTTCACCGGCAGAAAGAAGTGTAAGTTCTATCCCTTGTACGCCTTTAACGTAACCCGCATATTCCCTTTTAGACTCAGTACGTTTAAGATGTACCCCACGCGAAGCAAACCAGGAGAAAGTCTCCTCCATCAACCGCCCTTTTGAGGGCACGCCCAGCTTAATCATTGTCTTCAAAGCCTTTCGACTGAATTATTAAATCCGGTCGGACCACACCTCCAACAGCAGGAATCTCTCGCCCTTTACCGATATGCTTGGTTAGAGCATCATATCTTCCGCCAGTAGCTATCGGAGGAAGATTAATATGGTTCTCAGAGTAAAAGCCAAAAACAAATCCATCGTAATATTCCATAGAAGTCCTACCGTAGCTCGCCTCAAAGTCAATTGAGGATAGATCAACATCTGCATTATCTAAGGCTGACAACCGTTTTTCGAATTTTTCAATAGCACTTCCAAGAGCGGGCATATCAGGTAATAGATCTTTAAGCTTAATTAATGCTTGAGGGCATTTGTCACCAATATTCAGCAAGGAATTTATTACCTCCAATTCTGTTGTGGAAATTGGTGCTTCCTTACTATCTTGTAGTAAATTTTCAATACGTTCAATTATCTCAGACTTACTTCTTAATCCAATTTCTTTAGCTTGATTAGCAAAACTTTTTTCTGCTTGAAAGCCATCAAATCGCTCGGTTGATAAGCTTACTTCGTTAGTAAATTTTTCTAAAATTGCTAAAAACCTTTGGGGCCGCCATAGATGGCGCAACAGAGCTTTTTGCCGGCTACTGGTCGTTTTTAAGCTCGATACAGCAGTCATTAGAATACCTATATCACCAGTGGCAACTCTAAGTGGTAAATCGCCCAAAGCTTTTTTAACTATGCAAAAAACATCAGTGTCAGACTTAATCACATCTGTGCGATCAAAAATCTCGTACCCCACCTGTAAATATTCGCTTGCTCTTTCAGAATTTTTTTCCTGACGCCGAAACACCTTTCCACAATAAGCATAACGAGCAGTTTCATTCCCTGTTTCACCAGTCATATGGGTTTTTACAATCGGCACTGTAAAATCAGGCCTCAACATCATTTCACCGTTAAAGGGGTCACTGGTAACATAGGCACGCGCTCGAATATCCTCGCCATATAGGTCCAGCAAAGTATCGGCCCGTTGCAAAACATCAGGTTGCACTATTTGTGCTCCAGAATTCGAAAATAACCTTAGAATTCGGTCAGCTTCAATTTCTATCCGTTTTTGCTCATTCACTTTTTCAAAGCTCTCAAAATCTCTTGCACTTTAGAAACCATTTCTTTTTTTGGCACTGTAAATTGACTTGGCCTTTCCTTCCATTCTTCCAAGGTAGCATTTTTGGCAAGTTGCGTGCCCAATATTAAATCTTTAATTTGGATAAGGCCCTTGTCTCTTTCTTCACTACCTTCGATTATTGCCAGAGGTGAACACCGTTTATCGGCATACCTCAATTGGTTGCCAAAATTCTTTGGATTCCCCAAATACATTTCTGCACGAATACCAGAGGATCTCAACTCAGACACGATACTAAGGTAATCATTCAGCCTTTCCCGGTCCATAACTGTTACAACAACTGGCCCAATTGTTTCCGTTCTTGATCGATCTTTCTCCCTCAGTGCAGCCATAAGTCTGTCTACCCCAATCGAAACACCTGTAGCTGGAATAGTTTGTCCAGTGAAGCGTTTCACTAAGTCATCGTAGCGCCCTCCGCCCGCAACAGAGCCAAATTGTCTTTTTTTTCCCTTTGTATCATATATTTCGAATGTCAACTCTGCCTCAAATACAGGGCCAGTATAATACTCCAGGCCCCTTACAACTGATGGATCCAGCTGAACCCTTTTGGAGGAGTAATCACCTATAGTAAGGAGTTCAGCCATCATATCCAATTCTGATATACCCTCGGAGCCAGTAACCGAGTTTCCGACCACTTCACGTAAGTTCAAAAGTGTTTTTTCATTTGTGTCACCCTTTGCGGTAAGAAATGCAAGAACAGGCGCCGCTTGATCTTTTGATAGACCTACCCCATCTATATAAGCCCCAGAGGCATCCAATCTACCAACGCTTAAAAGTTCTGCTACCCCCGATACACCAACTTTATCGAATTTATCGATTACCCTCAGAACTTCAAGGCGTTTCGTCTGATCGTCCAGTCCTATCAATTCCAAGACACCATTAAGAATTTTTCGATTATTAATCCGCACCATATAATCACCAGAAGGTATTCCGACCTCCTCCAAAGCATCCGCTAACATTGCGCATACTTCAGCGTCCGCCACCACATTTGGAGCCCCAATTGTATCAGCATCACATTGATAGAACTGTCGAAAACGCCCCGGACCAGGTTTTTCATTTCTCCAAACAGGGCCCATAGCATAACGACGATAAGGGTTCGGTAATTCGTTTCTATATTGTGCATAAACACGAGCAAGCGGCGCGGTTAAGTCATAGCGTAATGCAAGCCACGAATTATCGTCCTCTTGCCATGCAAATACTCCATCATTTGGCCGATCAACATCTGGCAAAAACTTCCCCAACGCATCAACATTTTCAACAGCAGACGTTTCTAGTGCATCAAAACCGTGATGATGATAAACACGCGCAACTTTTTGTAACATTTCATTTCTCTCAGAAACCTCTTGATCAAAATAGTCACGGAAACCTTTCGGAGTTTCGGCCTTTGGTCGCGATTGTTTTTTGTCCTTAGCCATTCGAAATGAACCCCACATAATATTTTCTCGGCATGATTTATTACAGAGTAAGCAAATGAGCAAGAAATCTTCTTGAATGTTCGTTACTGTCATCTATGTCCAAGTTAATGAAACGAGCTTTGATATTTGGTGCCTCTGGCGGAATAGGAGGTGCAATAGCGGACAATTTAAGTAAGCGACATTGGGATGTAACTAGCCTCTCCCGATCGTTTAATCAGTTTGATGTGACAGACGAAGACAGCGTTAAAGCTGCTTTTGCATCCGTAGACGGGCCATTTGACTTCATCTTAATAGCTACAGGGGCGTTAGAAATTAACAGCGCTCCAGAAAAATCAATAAACCACCTATCACAAAGTAACATGATTGATCATTTTATGACAAATGCTATCGGCCCAGCACATATTTTAAAGCATGTAAGATCTTTTTTGAATAAAAAGTCATCTTCAGTGGTTTCAGTATTATCAGCTAGGGTAGGATCAATTGAAGATAACAAATTGGGAGGATGGTATTCTTACCGGGCAGCCAAGGCTGCATTAAATCAAATTGTTAAAAGTTTTTCTATTGAACTATCCAGATCTCATCCAAAGGCTTGTTTACTTGCTATTCATCCGGGCACCGTTGATACAAATCTAACCCACAGATATGCCAGTAAACACCCGACCAAAACGCCTACAGAGGCTGCTGAAAATATCTTAGATGTAACCTTAACAAAAGATTCATCTCACACAGGTAGGTTTTATGATTGGGCCAATGAGGAAATCCCTTGGTAAAATCAAATTTAATCCTAGTACTGGGTGATCAACTGACTTTAGATATTGCTGCAATTAAAAAAGCAGACAAGTCGAAAGACTATATCATTATGGCTGAAGTGGATGCTGAGGCAGAATATGTCAAACATCATCCTAAAAAAATTGCTTTTATTTTTTCAGCGATGAGGCATTTTGCAACGCGACTTAGGACATTAGGTTGGAAAGTTTTATACAGTGAAATAGACGATCCAGAAAATTCTCAAAATCTCATTGGCGAAGTCCTTCGCTATGCCGAGAAAGTAGATGCCAATGAATTAGTGGTCACAAAACCAGGTGAATGGCGTCTAATAAAAGTACTTGAGGATATACCTCTGAAGGTCGCAATACTTGAGGATGATCGCTTTATCGCATCGCACGCAGAATTTGAAAATTGGGCCAGTGATAAAAAAACATTAAGAATGGAGTTTTTTTATCGAGAGATGAGAAGAAAAACTAACCTACTGATGGATGGTGATAAACCGATTGGAGGAAAGTGGAATTTCGATAAAGAAAATCGAAAGTCTCCCCCAAAAAAAATAATCAGCCCAGAGGTTACAAATTTTAAAAACGATGTAACAACAGAGAATGTTTTATCTCTTGTTAATGAGCGTTATAGTTCACACTTCGGTGAACTATATCCTTTTAATTATGCAGTAACGCCAGAAGAAGCTAATCTCGCTCTTGATAAATTCATAAATGACTCACTCTCTTTATTTGGGGATTATCAAGATGCTATGATGCTTGACGAACCGTTTCTATATCATGCCCTAATTTCTTTGTATCTGAACACTGGACTACTCGATCCTCTAGAAACTTGTCGAAAAGTAGAAAAAGCCTTTATTAATGGTGTTGCCCCATTAAACGCTGTAGAAGGTTTCATAAGGCAAATAATTGGATGGCGCGAATATATCAGAGGAATATACTTCCTTAAGGGGCCTGATTATCTCGATCAAAATTACTTGGACGCGAAGAGAAAACTTCCCAGTTTCTATTGGAGCGGCGACACAAAAATGCGTTGTGTTTCTCAAGCAGTTTTACAAACTAAGATGCATTCTTACGCTCACCATATACAGCGCCTTATGGTCACTGGTAACTTTGCTCTTTTAGCAGATATAGATCCAAAAGAAGTCCACTATTGGTATCTTTCAGTGTATATTGATGCATTTGAGTGGGTTGAAGCTCCTAATACATTAGGAATGAGCCAATTTTCTGATGGGGGGGTGGTTGCATCAAAGCCATACATCAGTAGTGGGGCGTATATAGATAGAATGTCAAATTATTGTAAGAACTGCCATTATGACGTTAAAGATAAGTTAGGCGAAAAGGCTTGCCCATTTAACGCGCTTTACTGGAGTTTCCTTATCCGGCATAAAGGAAAGTTTTCTTCAAACCCTCGCATGGCACAAATGTATCACAATTGGGACAGACAAGACGAAAATGTCAAAACTGCGACCTTATCTAAAGCTCAAACAATTCTCTCTAAAATTTCTAAAAGCGGCACAATTTAGTTAAAATTGTATTACTCGTTTCCAGTAGAAGCCTCAATATCCGTATCAGTAACTGCAGTCTCAGCATCAATTAGTGCTCCATCTTGCCAATTACCTTTAGCCGATCTTCCATTTGCAAATTTAATTGTACCCTGACCTTGGCGGCGTCCATTTATGAAAGTTCCCTCATAAATATCCCCATTCGAATACGTTGCTATTCCCTGGCCAGTTATTTCACCAGCTAACCACTCGCCCTCGTATCTAAATCCATCCGCAAGTATGATTTTACCAACACCATGGCGTTTGCCATTTAAGTAGTCACCCTCATATACCATACCATCGGCAAATTTGGACATCCCTTTTCCATGGCGGTTACCATCCTTCCATTCACCCTCGTAAATATACCCGTTTCCATAGTCCATTATTCCAAAACCATGGTTGCGGGCGTTTTTAAATCCACCTTCATAAACCACACCGTTTGAATACTGAGCACGGCCGTTCCCTTCTATCACACCAGCCTTCCACTCTCCTTCATATACAGAACCATCTGGATACTGAATTTTACCCTTGCCACTTGCTAGGCCATTTACAAAGTTACCTGCGTAAAATGAACCATCCGGATAGGTGACTTCACCTAAACCTTGAATTTGCCCCTCGGCCCATTCGCCTAAATACTTATAACCATCCGAGCCTAAAAAAGTGCCCTGCCCTGCTCGCTGATCCTCTTTAAATTCTCCATCATAAACGTCCCCGTTTGCATACTCTACAATGCCGTTTCCATTTCTTTTTCCGTTAGACAATTCGCCCTTGTAAACATCACCATTTGGCTGAGTTAATTTTCCTAATCCATTGATTTCGCCATTTTCCCAAAAACCCTCAAAAATCAGACCCTCTGTCATCTCCAGAGTACCTTTGCCTTCTCGAGCGCCACGTATCACACTTCCACTGTATACGGAGCCATCTGGATAGGTAATTTTCGCTAAACCTTCCTTAACTCCGTTAACCCAGTCACCATCATATACATAACCATCTGGGTTTGTCATAACGCCCTGACCGTGGTGCATTGCTTCAAGGAATCCACCCTTAAACCTAGATCCGTTTGCATAAACAGCCACACCCTGACCAGTTATTTTGCCATCTAACCAAGACCCTTCATAAGTTCCTCCATCTGCAAAAATAATTTTGCCAGAACCTTCGGGTTTGCCTTTAATAAAATTCCCCTCATATACTGAACCGTTTGGAAATTTTGCCACACCGATCCCAAATATCTCGCCATCAACCCACTCGCCGCTATACTCATAGCCATTTGGCAACCGATATGTTCCAATTCCGTGCTGAAGACCATTTTTAAATGTGCCTTCATACATACCACCGTCATCATACTGCTTAGTAACTACAACATCATCTTGAGCACCAACACTCAAGGGAACTGCAAAAACCAAAAATGCTGATAGAAATAACTTAACCAAAAATCTCATAGTACGCCCATTTGTGCTTTATTTTATTATTTACTAAAGCCTACTTTAGCTTCAATAAAATAACAATTGCTTTCGTATCTACCAATGTGGCGGCGGTTTTTCAGCTGTGGCTGTGTTCTCAGCATTTTGACGTTCAAATTCTCGTTCTAAAAGCCACTTTAGGCTATCCTTCATTCTGGAAATTTCTTTATCTTGAGCCGCAACAACATCCGATAAATCTTCGCTGGTCCGCAATAAATCAGAAATCACTGCTTCAATTTTTTCTAAACTTTTTTCCATTTGCTCGTTCAAAACCAAAGGCCTCACTAAATTCTTATTCAAAATATAAAATATGACCTGCTGCACTATGTGTCTACTACGCACACGTTACGAGCAATAATTATTTTATTGTTTTCTTTTAAAACAATGCATGTATAAACTTATTTTCGAATAATGTCTTGGTGTGAATGAGTTCAATGTCCAAAATTTGTAAGGTAATAAATCAAAAGCAAAACCTGATTCTAGGCAGCCTCTGAGCGTGCCAGTAAGGTGCGTCCGCTCAGGGGAGACAATGAACGCATCGAACTAAATCAAAAATACCAAACATAGAGATTTCAAATGAAAAATAATAACCGTAACAACAGGGTAGTAATTTTTGACACAACGCTCCGTGATGGAGAGCAGTCACCGGGCGCGACTATGACCCACGAAGAAAAGCTCGAAATAGCTGAGCTTTTGGATGAAATGGGTGTCGATATCATAGAAGCAGGTTTTCCTATCGCCTCAGAGGGAGACTTTAAAGCGGTCAGTGAAATCGCTCGACGCTCGAAAAATTCTACGATCTGTGGATTAGCTCGCGCAAATTATAAAGATATTGATCGATGCTGGGAAGCTGTAAAAAATGCCAATAAATCTCGAATACACACGTTTATTGGAACATCGCCATTACACCGAGCTATTCCAAATCTTGACAAAGATCAGATGGCAGAGCTGATCCACGATACAGTGACACATGCCCGAAACTTATGCGATAATGTCCAGTGGTCCCCAATGGATGCCACTCGAACGGAACACAATTATTTAATGCGCGTCGTGGAGATAGCAATTAAGGCTGGTGCATCAACAATCAACATTCCCGATACTGTGGGTTACACTGCTCCAGTCGAATCTGCAGATTTAATTCGCATGCTAATTAACAATGTGCCGGGAGCAGATGAGGTCGTATTCGCAACTCATTGTCACAATGATTTAGGTATGGCCACTGCAAATGCGCTTGCAGCAGTCGAGGGAGGGGCTCGACAAATAGAGTGCACAATTAATGGACTTGGGGAGCGAGCTGGTAATACGGCGCTCGAAGAAGTTGTGATGGCACTTAAAGTAAGAGCCGATATAATGCCTTACCACACAAAAGTAGATGCAACTAAATTAATGAATCTCTCAAGGAGGGTTGCAATTGTTTCAGGTTTTCCAGTCCAATTTAATAAGGCAATTGTTGGCAAAAATGCATTTGCTCATGAAAGCGGCATTCATCAAGATGGTATGCTGAAAAATTCTGAAACTTTTGAAATAATGCGCCCTGAAGACATAGGATTATCTGAAACAAATCTAGTTTTAGGCAAACACTCAGGTCGGGCGGCACTCAGAGCTAAACTGGAGGATTTGGGCTATCAGTTGGCTGACAATCAGCTGAAGGATGTATTTGTCCGCTTCAAAGAATTAGCGGATAGGAAAAAAGAGATTTATGATGAAGACCTTATAGCACTTATGCGCGCTGGCGAAGATGCAGAAAATGATCACATAATTTTAAAATCTTTGGAGGTTAAATGCGGAACACATGGGCCGCAAAGTGCAGAAATGATGTTGATAATTGACGGCAACGAAATGTCGACTAGTGCCACGGGCGATGGACCCGTTGATGCAACCTTTAATGCGGTTAAGTCGTTATATCCTCACAGCGCAAAGTTACAGTTATATCAAGTGCATGCAGTAACCGAGGGAACAGACGCGCAAGCTACAGTAACTGTTCGAATGGAGGATAAAGGGAATATTTCTACGGGACAATCTGCAGACACAGATACTGTGGTTGCATCAGCTAAAGCATATTTGAATGCTCTAAATCGACTACACATACGGCGCAGTAGGCTCGGTCAAGATAAAAAGGAAATCAATTATAAAGATACAGCGGTTTAGGTCCGAATAACTTGCTATTATGCTGAACCCAATTAAAGATTTAACCAATTAGGACGAATTCTTGCTCTCTGTAATTCAAGCAAGCCCATGGCTGTCCATCCGACGAAATTAGTTTCGACTGTATCTTTACGGAATGCTGCCCGAAGCGCGTTTTCTACTGCTCTTCGATCTCTTTTCGGAATTGGTGCAGGATCTATAACTATTTGCCCTCCCAAACCTCTCAATCGTAATTGACGCGGTAGATCTTTGGCCATCGCCAGATTAGCTTTTAATCCGGCAGAAAATGAAATATCCGCCGCAGTATTAACATCTACCGCCACAAAGGCTTTTGTGGGCTCAATATGGTAATTACACTCATTAATAATGACTTTTGAATTTTTGAGCTCATCGATTAATTCTAAAACTCCATATTCAGCAAATGAACCACTGCTTTTATCTGTAGCCGGTATATCGTTCCATTCCCGCCATGCCATTTGATGCGGAGAGTGAGATCGATATACTAACCCGAGCTTGTTATTATCATCGGATAATACATTTTGAGCAGATGTGATCATGTTTCGACAGTCATTGAGGATTTTACTATCACTGGCAGATTTGCAAATTGATCTCAAAATCATCCCATAAGGGATTTCTTCAAGCCTTTCCGTTACCATTTGCTTAAGCCAAATTCTTCTTTCATCATCTTGGATATTCTTGGCTATATTAAGCCCAACAGCAAAAGGTGTTACTATTGCATATCTACTTTTAAAAAGTATTTTTGTTGTGACACGAGGCAGTTTTTCTCTATCACCATAACTACTAACTTGTACTAAGATAACATCGCCAGTGTTTATTCCTTTTGTTTGATGTAAAAAAAAATCACCATCTGGACTTTCAACAAAAATGCCACCACTGCCTTTTAGCTGGCGCTTTACTTTTACTCTGAAAATAGAACCAGGCGCTATTACATCTTCCTCTGCAAAAAAATCGCATAACTCACCATCTACTAGTAATGCAGCTGCCTCTTTCCCTTCAAAATAATCAAGTAGAGCTATCTTGCCATTCATCTTCAAACTTTTCCCATTATATAACCTGCTTTAACTAACAAGTTATGTGTTTCAAACAAAGGCAAGCCAACTATCGCCGAGAAAGAGCCCGATATCCACGGAATAAATTTACTGGAATACCCTTGGATACCATAAGCGCCTGCTTTTCCTTTCCAATCGTCTGTACTTATATAATCTTTAATCTCTTTTGCAGAAAGAACCTTGAATTTTACAATACTAACAACGTCTTTTGTCCAAACTTTATCATTAGATCGCACGGCTATTGCTGTTATAACCCGATGTCTTCTACCAGAAAGAGCAATTAAATATTCTATAGCCTGGTCTTTATCCTTTGGCTTACCAAGGATCCTCCTACCCAAAGCGACGGTCGTATCCCCACAAAGAACCACTTCGTCTGCATTACATGTGATTGCCCTGAGCTTTGCCAATACTACTCGATTGCAATATTTACGCGGTAATTCTCCGGTAATAAATTTTTCATCTATCTCTGGTGCCCGAATTTCATCAGGGGTTACACCTATCTGGGATAGTAATTCCAGCCGCCGAGGGCTGCTTGATCCAAGTACAAGCTTCAACGTCTATTTATGACGATAATTTATCCGCCCCTTCGTCAAATCATACGGTGTCATTTCTACCTGAACACGGTCACCCGCAAGGACACGAATTCTATTCTTTCTCATTTTACCTGCCGTATGCGCGATTATTTCATGACCATTTTCAAGCTCAACTCGGAATGTAGCATTGGGCAATAGCTCTTTTACAATTCCTGGAAACTCGAGTAATTCTTCTTTGGCCATTTTATCTCCTAAAATAAATGAAGGCAGTGCAGACTTAAATGCTAGCTAGATCCGTGTGTAGTATTTTTTACAAGAGAAATTCAAGGGTTCATTTTTCTGCCAACTCTCGTTGTGACATCTTGGCATCTTGCTGATAAATTTTTTAACACGCCTAAATAATTGATGTTAACAATCTTGATTAATTTTTACCGTTTATTGAGAGAGTGAACCTGTAAAATCTCTAATAACTGGACCAATATAGTTCACTATTGCTTCGACCCCCTTCTCATTCGGGTGAATACCATCGGCTTGTAGCAAATTGACTGAAATTTCCTGCGTTTTTTTATCAATTAAAGGGGAAAATAGGCTATCTATATAAGAAAGATTATATTCTCTTGCTAAGGAAGGATATATCGCATCATATTCTTTTTTGAATTGGGGACCGTAATTTATTGGAGAAATAGTCCCAACGATTACACTATTAATTCCCTTCGATTTCAAATTTTTGAAAATTTCTTGTAGATTATTTTTAGTAAATTTCGGATCAAAGCCTCGCAATAAATCGTTTCCACCAAGTGCAACTACTACTCCATTTATATTTGGAGTAAGCAACCAGTCCAACCTTTCGAAACCCCCTAGTGTCGTATCACCAGAAACCCCGCCATTAATTAGTAATACTTCAACATTATTGGTTGAGAGCCAATTCTGAAGCTTAGGAACCAACCCTTTTTTTTCTTCCAAACCATATCCCTGAGTTAAGCTATCTCCAAGCATAAGTATTCTTATTTGATTATCAGCGTGGGCAAATGAGGAAAAAACAAATAGTAAAATGATCGCCTTGCTCACAACCAAAAATAAACCATATTTAACTTTGTCTATAAAAATCATTAGAGAGCTTTCATGCGAACACCGATTATTTCTTTACAAAATGTATCTTTGACGCTGAAAGGCAACGCAGGCAATGTGAACATTATAAAAAATATTTCACTAAACATTGATCAAGGTGAAAGTGTTGGATTGATAGGCCCATCGGGATCGGGAAAGTCTTCACTGTTGATGCTGGCTGGTGGATTAGAGCGGGCCTCCAGCGGAGAAATAGAAATTCTGGGTCAAGTAATTACAGAAATGTCGGAAGACAGTCTCTCAAAGCTGCGTAGAAATAACGTTGGAGTTGTTTTTCAATCCTTTCACTTGATACCCACACTCACAGCACTCGAAAACGTCGCAACACCCTTAGAAATTTCGTTTTCAAAAAATCCAAATAAACACGCTATCATTGCATTAGATAGAGTTGGACTATCGCATCGTGCTGATCATTATCCCTCACAGCTGTCCGGCGGAGAACAACAACGTGTAGCACTGGCAAGAGCATATGTTTCAAATCCCAAAATCCTTTTAGCAGATGAACCAACAGGGAATTTGGATGAGGAGAATACGAAAGCCATTGTCGATCTACTTTTTGAAATCAAAAATGAGAACGATACTACACTTTTTCTGGTTACCCACTCCCGAGAACTTGCAAAAAAATGCGATAGGATCATCAAAATTAGAGACGGAAAACTTTTGTGATTATTTTTGAAAATCTCAAATTCTCAGCACAAATGGCGATCCGCGAACTACGTTCAGGCATTTCCGGGTTCCGTATATTTCTAATATGTTTGGTGCTGGGCGTTGGAACAATTACTGCCGTCGGAACTGTTAAGAGTGGAATTGAATATGCGATTGGTGAGAAAGGATCTGAGTTACTTGGCGGCGAAGCAGAAGCAGAATTTACCTATCGCTTAGCAAATACTGAAGAACTGAATTGGCTTAAATCAATATCCGCAAATATGTCAGAAATCCTAGAATTTAGATCGATGGCAAATGTCATCAGGGATGGCCAGAATGAAAGAGCACTCACTCAGATAAAAGCTATAGATGATAAATATCCACTAATCGGAGACGTCCAGCTTTCCAGTGGACGAGCACTTCGAGATGTATTGAGACAACCCAAAAGCGCAATAATGGAAAGCGATCTTGTATCAAGGTTAGGTATTTCTATCGGCGGTTCCTTCCGTCTTGGACTTACCGAATTTATTTTGAGAGATATCATTGTCACTTCTCCCGATGATGCTGGCACTAATTTTGGTTTAGGACCCCGAACAATTTTAAAAACTGAAGATTTGAAAACATCTGGATTAATTGCTCCCGGCACACTTTTTTCAGCAAAATATAGGCTAGAGATAGCTCCAAGTGAAAACTTGGATACTCTCAAAACTCTTGCGAAAAAAAAATTTGAAAATAGTGGCATGCGTTGGAGAGACTCCAGAAATGGTGCACCAGGTATTTCTGAGTTTGTCACCAGATTGTCAGCCTTTTTTATAATGGTGGGTCTCGCAGGTCTCATAGTTGGGGGTGTCGGGATTGGATCAGCAGTTAAAAGTTACCTTAACAGAAAAATCGCTACGATCGCAGTCTTAAGGAGTTTAGGCGCCACAAATTTCCAGATTTTTATGACTTATTTCATTCAGCTATCTATATTATCTTTGCTTGGAATAGCTTTGGGCTTGGGCCTAGGAGCGAGTGCACCACATATTTTAGCACCTTTTCTTACGGTTATTATTCCAATCCCTATTGATATAGTTTTTTCTTTAAAACCAATATACGAGGCCGCTATATACGGAGCCATAATCGCAGCATTATTCACACTTTGGCCATTATCAAAATGTGAAAATATACAGACTGCAGCACTATTTCGCGAAATGAATTTGCTAAGTTACAGATTACCACGTTTTAAGTACTTAGTTTGGAGTTTGGGCCTCTTAATTATTCTTTTAATTACTTCAGCTTTATTTAATCAGAACCCTAAACTTACAAGTTGGTTTGCGCTCAGTTTTTCAGTCGCTGTATTAGCTCTATTTCTATCAGCACGTATCTTTATGGCAATTATTAAGAAATTAGCTAGATTTGCTAATGGTCGCCCATCCACACGCTGGGCGCTGGCTTCTATGGGAGGCACACAAGAAGGAACATCTAACTCATTGCTCGCGATAGGATTAGGCTTAACGGTACTTGCCATAATAGGTCAGGTCGATGGTAATCTAAGAACATCAATCAATAACGATTTACCCAAAGTTGCCCCATCTTATTTCGTAATCGATATTCAAAAATCTCAAATCGACGAAGTACGAAGGACTTTGAATTCTTACAACGGCGTTACCTCATTTGATGAAGCCCCCATGCTGCGTGGAATAATTACAAAAATAAATAATGAACAAGCTTCTGACGTGGCTGGCGATCACTGGGTAATCAGAGGAGATAGGGGCATTACATACTTTGAGGAATTACCAGAACGGTTTAACCTTACAGCGGGTCGGCTTTGGCCAAGAAATTATTCAGGAAAAACCCAAATTAGTTTTGCTTCTGAACAGGCAGAGGAACTTGGGCTTGGGCTTGGTGATCGCATAACAGTCAATATAATGGGAAAGGAAATTACTGGAGAAATTACCAGTCTTCGCAATGTAGACTTCTCAACTGCTGGAATTGGTTTCGTTATCGCTATGAACCCAAGTGCGCTAAAAAACGCACCCCACAGTTTTATTACAACAATTTATGCCAATACTGAGTCAGAAATTGGAATTTTTAACACGCTAGCAAGAAAATTTCCAAATATCACGCTTATAAAAGTGAGAGCTGTAATTGAGCGGGTCAGTGACCTATTAGGTTCTATAGCTACTGCGAGTTCTTATGGTGCACTTACTACATTGGCAACAGGATTTTTAGTTCTTTTGGGTTCAGCAGCTTCTGGACAAAGTGCAAGGTCATACGATGCGGCAATACTAAAAACTTTGGGAGCGACGCAAAAGGAGCTAATTATTAGTTATATAATTCGTTTTTCATTTATAGGGGCTATAGCAGGTTGCGTGGCAATATTTTTTGCAATCTGTGGAGCTTGGGGAATAACGACATATGTCCTCGAACTACCTTTTCAAATAATTTGGCCGACCGTATTTTTGGTTATCACGGGCGGATTAGTAGCAAATCTATTGGCAGGTTTATATTTTGCAATAAAATCTCTTAAGGTAAGTCCAGCTAAATTTCTTAGGTCCCAGTGACTAAATAATTAATTATGCTAATTTATTTGTCCATTTTTTTATTTTAGATTATCGAAAACACTTCGTGTAAGGTTAATGCCTTACTATTTCCAAAGATTGGACTACTTTACTAGTATCTAGATAATTACAGGTGTTTCTATGACTATAAATAAACCCTTTCCTGTCCAGCTAGAAGGGGGATTAGATTACTTTTGGTGCAGCTGCGGGAAAAGTAGAAATCAACCTTTTTGTGATGGAAGTCACGAAGGAACTCAATTTAGCCCCAAGAAGTTTACCGCAAATCAGACAGAAACCGCATACTTATGCGGCTGTAAAAAGACTTCAAACGGTCCTTTTTGTGATGGCACTCATAACAATTTAAAACTGCCAAAAGATGAAAAAATCTTCTCTGCCCTGGTCCAACCCGATAATAGGGAAATTAATATTTCGGGCGAAGAGTCAATTTTGATAGCCTCTTTGAGAAATAATATCGCCCATTTAAGCGCGTGTGGTGGTTCTGGGAAATGCTCTACTTGTCGTGTTGAAATATTAGACGGACTTGAGAATTGTCATCCACGAGGTGAATTAGAGGAGCGGCTTGCTCAAAAGCTTTCATTCCCTCCAAATATTAGATTGGGTTGTCAGACAAAGTTAAAAGGAAATGTGTCATTTCGCAGGTTACTTTTAGACAAAAGGGACGCAGACTTAAACAATCAAATTACTGAACAAAAGTTAGAATCTGTTGGCACAATACGCAATCTAACGATACTTTTTTGTGACATCAAAGGCTTTACTCCTTTTTCAGAGTCATTATCTGCTTACGATGTAATATTTATACTGAATAGATATTTTTCAATAATGCGGGAAGTCATTATACGCCACGGAGGTGAAGTAAATAATTACATTGGCGACGCAATTATGGCTATCTTTGGATTAAAAGAGTCCAGACAACAAGCATTAAGGGCTGTAAGTGCTGGTGTTGAAATGCTTAAGGAAATGGACCAATTCAAGTCATACCTAAAAAAGGCGTATGGCAGAGATTTCGATATGAGAATTGGCATACATTATGGAGAGGTTATTTCTGGATCTGTAGGCTCCGGTGATGATAGAAAAGTTACGGTCATTGGAGATACAGTAAATACCGCAAGTAGGATTGAGGCCATCAATAAAGAGGCGGGCACTAGGTTGCTCGTTTCTGAAACAGTCTATGAACAGATTAAGGATAAAGTCTCTGTCCAAAATTACTTGAGATTGAAACTAAGGGGAACCAGTAATTTGATTACTTTGCACGAAGTAAGCAGCATAAATACCGGCGCATTAAAACTAAACATTACTGAAGTTGAAAGAAAATTTGAAGGAAAGAAATGGTTTCGCACCTTACCGATCGAAGAGTTGAGTTTAGGCGAAAAGAAGAAATACATGCTCAACGAAAAAGAAATACTACTGATCAACGAGGGGGAAATTTATGCCATTGAGAATCTATGTCCGCATATGGATTTACCATTAGATGTCGGCCAAATAACTGACAAAGCTACAATTCTATGCCCCTATCACAAAAGTGAGTTCTGTTTTAAGTCGGGCAAAGTTAAAAAATGGGTTGGCAAAAGGCCAGAAGAATATGAAGATGAATGTAAACCTTTAAATACTATTAGCGCCCGTAAGCATGAAGATTATATTTGGGTCACCGACGGATAAAATGGAAGTTAATTGAAAATTTATTTGACTTTGTACAAAAGTGAAAACTTATTAGAGATTTGAAAAACTTAAAGTCCTGAAAATTCTCACTAATCTTAGAGTATATAAGAATCTCCATTTTGGCTTTTAAATGATACTTGAGTAAAATGTGGAAATTAGCATTGTAAAATGCTCATATTATAAGACTTTGTAGCATGAATGAGTTTGATGAAAGACAACGCAAAAGACGCAAATACGAACGTGAACAAGAAAATTTACAGCTGATTGCTCAAGAAAAAGAGCGAATAATTAAGAAGGTTTGGCTCAACTTCTCAATACTATCACTTTTAGTATGGATACTCTACGGCATTATTATCAGTTCGCTGAAAGCGGAATATTTTCACTTGATAGTACTAATAAGTATGTCAACTCAGGTTCTACTTTTTATTATAGCAATACTTAAAAGAAAAAAGCTTAGGAAGTAAAAGGTGGCTGACGGCCAGAGTTTCTAAACAGCTTCTTGGGTTAAAGTATCGAATATACGCAAGATTCGATAGAAATATAATGATGTATGCAACCCAATCCTTACTTGTTTTGTCCAAGCTAAAGAGTGATAAGTAAATTCCGCATTATAGGCACCACTTGCTGCAAAACCTTTTCGCCTCAGCTTGCTACCTGATCATGAGGATAAGCCACTAATAAATACTTATTATAAGAAAGTGTCATGGCACCTTTTTCGAAGCATCCAAATGATAACTAAATTGCCCAGAAATTGGATTAACGATAATTTACTCATTTTGTCGTAAAGCTTACGACATATATAGCACCCGTTAAGAAGTCGTCCTTTTCTTTTCTAAGGTTGGTAGTAGCAAAATGATCTATATTGTAGTCAAATTTCTTACAGAGACCTTCGATATAACTTTTGGAATGTGAGTATCGTCCAGTTTTAAGCAGATGGAAGCCATCCAGTTCAGTGTGTTCTGTAGAAAAGACTAACTTCCCAGGCTTCTTATTTCTAGACTTAATCAATCGAAATATTTCAGCTAGCTCCCCAACATAAATAAAGACGTCTAATGCTATGTAATAGTCAAAACCCAATGCAAAATTAGATAGATATTCCACGATATCTGAGTGGTTTAATTTATCATAGACATTTTTTTGCTTTGCGAGCTCTAGCATGGCATGCGATAAATCAATACCTTCAAGTCGTGAACACTGGTTTCTAATCTCCGGCCCTAATAAACCAGTACCACAGCCTAAATCTAAAACTGACCCCAGTGACTCGTTACTATTTGGTTGTATTAAAATATCTCTAATTAATTTTGGAATTTTATATTCTAACATATCAACAAGAGAAGCTTCAAATTTTTTAGAATATCCGTCAAATAAATTTTCAACATACTCCCTTGGTGCTGTTTCATTAGTATTGCCAGTTAATGCAGACAGCATGTGCTTCGCACTTGCATAATCAGGCTTGATTGAGACAGCTTTGGTGTAAGCCTGTACCGCTTCTTCCAGTTTGCCTTGCTGTCTTAGAATACCGCCGGTGTTATAATAGGCATCAGCATAATCAGGCTTGATTTTTAGTGCTTTGGTGTAAAACCTCAGTGCTTCGTCTAACTTTCCTTGTTCTGTGAGAACATTGCCCATGTTGCTGTAGGCTTCCGCAAAATCAGGATTGATAGACAGAGCCTTATTGTAAGCCTCTATTGCCTCTTCCAACTTGCCTTGATCTCTAAGACTAACCCCTATGTTGCTGTAGGCTTCGGCATAATCAGGATTGATGGAGAGTGCCGTATTGTAAGCCTCTATTGCCTCTTCCAACTTGCCTTGATCTCTTAGACAAAGGCCCATGTTATAATAGGCCTTAGCATGATGCGGTGTGAGAGTAATTGCTTTATTGTAAGCTTCTAGTGCGTCATCTAGCTTGCCTTTCCTTTGGAGAGTATTGCCCATATTGTTATAAGCCTCGGCATAATCAGGTTTGAGCGAGATGGCTCTTTTGTAAGCCTCTAGTGCTTCGTCTAGCTTGCTTTGTTCATTAAGGGTAACACCCATGTTGTTATAAGCCTCGGCATAATCAGGTTTGAGCGAGATGGCTTTTTTGTAAGCCTCTATTGCTTCCTCAAGGTTACCCAAACTCTGATTTGCTGCACCCATAATGTTGTATAGATTGATAGAGTTAGGGAACTGTCCCAATAACTGAGCAGCCAAATTTATGCTCTCTTGGTGCAGACCTTGCGAATATAGATCAATCAGAGGTTGTACTTGTTTTTGCGTTGGCTCTTGATCTTTCCCTCTCCCCGCCATTTGTTGCTCCAGTTTGCCAAAGGCATCACCTTTCATGCCATTGCTCTTGGCTTGATCGAACAATGCTTTAGCATCAGCTACTCGACCTAGTTTAATCAAAGCATCAATATTGCTCAGCCAGTACTGAGCGATGCTTGAATTAGCTTCCAATGCTGTTTTAAAAAAGGGAAGAGCCGCCTCAAGCTTGCCAACATCAACGGCCAGGACACCCATATTATGATTAGCATCAGGATGTTTAGGATCCGCTTTCAGGATAGCCGTATAAATACGATCAGCTTCTTGAACCTGACCTGCCTTATGGGCTTCAATCCCCTTCTGTAATGCCTGATCTAAAGTCACTTCCATTTTAACAATATTTCTGCATAAAAATACTTAGTCATTCTTTTATCCGTATTTATAAATAATCGAAAGTTTTTGATTAAACATAAACAAGCCCAATAAATAGCCCATCGTTAAAAACTAAAAAGCATTAAAACCTTTTGTAGCAAAGCCGTTAAGCAGTAAGCGGCTTACTGATGATGATCCCAGCCAAGTGTAAAACCTATTGACCAGAGCTTTAAGAAATTACTAATAATTCCAAAATAAAATTGTTAATCGCTATCACCTTGTGATATTTTTGATTTAATAAGAGTGGAAGACTGGTCTTCGAAGTAAGGCATTACGATCACTCTTCCACCTAAATCACTCATTATCTGCCTGCCTCTTTCAATTTGGGACGCACTGTGGCTCTCACTTTCCATCAATATATTTGGAGTAATATTCTTTATATTTTCGTAAGGAGTATAATTTTTCTGCCCAACTACCAAATCCACATATTTTATTGAGGCTGCTAATTCCAACCGTTCTGAATAGTTTAGTGTAGGAGATTTACCTTTTTTATCTAATACAGCTTGGTCAGAAACTATCCCGACTATAAGGCGTCCTTCGGGACCAGCGATGGCTTTGGAGTTTTTCAGCATCATCAAATGACCTCGGTGTACTATGTCTAATACAAAGTAAGAGTAGACTAAATTCATTCTTTCTTCCTAATTTTGTTTCAAATCTTGTTCTCAAATATAAAAGATTTTTTTTCTAATTCTTCCATTAAACTATTAATTAAATTTTTAGGACTATCCCATAGAAAAGGTTGACGATCAAAATCATAGATAAGA
>CACDPV010000014.1 GCA_902554885.1 Paracoccaceae bacterium | reverse complement strand
GCTTTGGCTATAAGTTGCGTAATTGCGTTACCGCTGGCCGCCGTTTTGACTATACGACGATTTAAATTTAGACGTTTTATAATAGCACTTTTAAACGCACTTATGGGGCTCCCTCCAGTAGTAGTCGGCCTACTGGTTTATATAATTTTATCGCGCTCTGGTCCCTTTGGGGTTTTGGATTTACTATACACTACAACCGCTATGATAATTGCCCAGACCATCATAATTACGCCTCTAATTACATCAATAGCGCACCAATCCTTGAGAGAGTTATGGTCTGAGTACCACGACTTGCTCATTTCAATGAATACCACTCATGGGCAAAGGATTAAGACATTATTATGGGATGCGCGTAGAGCATTATTGACAGCCTCTCTTGCGGGTTTTGGGCGGGCAATTGGCGAAGTAGGCGCAATAATGATAGTAGGTGGGAACATTGACAATGCCACACGGGTACTTACAACAGCAATAGCACTTGAAACATCAAAAGGTGACTTTGCATTAGCGCTTGCACTGGGCTTCGTACTAATTTTGATCACAATTGCCTTAAACATAGGAACACATTGGCTGAGCAAAACTGAGAGTGAGGGGCGCTGGTAATGTTCCCTCTGATTGCAGAGAATTTAATGGTAGAATTCCAAGGCAAACACATTCTTGGACCTATTAATCTTCAAATTGATAAAGGAGATATAGCAGTAATATTAGGGCCTAATGGTTCTGGAAAAACAAGCCTTTTGAAAGCTTTACATGGCATACTTAAACTAAAGTTAGGCACCGTTAGATGGTCTTGTTTGGAGACTGAAAGCATTGGAAAACAAATGTTCGTTTTCCAAACACCCATCATGTTGCGTAGATCTGTTTTTGAAAACTTAACGTATCCACTTTTACTTCGCAAAATATCCAAGGAGCAGGCAAATCATCAAGCTGCGCAATGGCTAGATAGGATTGATTTGAGAGCGTCAATGCAAGTTCCTGCGACAAGGCTTTCTGGCGGAGAAAAACAAAAGTTGGCTCTAGCCCGCGCACTAATTACTGAGCCAGAGATGCTATTTTTAGATGAACCTTGCGCCTCGTTAGATGGTAAAACAACCTATGAGATTGAAAGTTTGCTCCAAAGTTGTGTGGCAAATGGAACGACAATTATGATGTCAACACACGATATCGGGCAAGCAAAGCGTTTGGCAAAAAACGTATACTTTCTAAACAAAGGAATTTTAGAGGACATTCAACCAGCAAAAACTTTCTTTATTAAGCCATTATCCCAAAACGCTAGTAAATTTATAGCAGGTGATATAGTAGAATGAACAGGCTAATAAAGTTAATTAGCATAATGGCTTTTCTACTTTTTACAAATGTATCTTTTGCAGATAGCATTAAGTTGGCTGTAACTACGTCTTTTAATAATTCTGGATTGAGCGACGTTTTGTTGCCAAAAATCAAGTCTGATATCGGCCTAAACATTAAATTGCTTGTTGTTGGAACAGGCCAGGCACTGCGCCTCGGTGCTGCTGGTGATGTGGACGCAATTTTAGTGCACTCAAAAAGAGCCGAACAGAAATTTATCGCTGATGGATATGGCACTCACAGGCGCGAAATTATGTATAATGACTTTGTTATACTAGGACCTCGATTTGATCCTGCTAATGTTAGGCATGCTGAAAGTGTAGAAGAAGCCCTAAGCTTTATAAAAAATGCTTCTGCTCCTTTTATCAGTAGGGGCGACGACAGTGGGACCCATAAAATGGAGGTCAAACTATGGGATCTGAGTAATTTTAATCCAGAAAAGTTTGGAGATTGGTACAAATCTGTTGGAGCGGGTATGGGAGCTTCATTAAATATTAGCTCAAGCATGGGCGCCTATACTCTTTCTGATAGAGCAAGCTGGTTAAACTTTAAAAACAAATCTGAGTTAGAAATTTTGTTCGCCGATGATAAACTTTTATTCAATCAATATTCATTCATTCCAATAAACCCAACTCGTCATAAGTATGTAGAATATAAAATGGCAGAAGAACTTGAAAATTGGCTTACCTCTGACACTGCTAAGTCTATGATAAATGGCTATAAAATTGATGGACAATCGTTATTTAATTTTAATGCTAACCAGAAATAGAATACCACCTAAATTTATATAAAAATAAAGGGAAAGTTTAAGAAATAATAGGTTTATTACCAATTTAACTTTGTACAATTAGTGCAATCGTGGGTATAATAAAAAAAATAATGAGGCCGTTATGCCAAAGGTAGAAATTAATTCTGTATCAAAACAAGACCCACATTCTATCAGTGAATTTAGAGAAAATGTTCTAGAAGTTGCTATCGGAAGACAAATACGAATTTACCGAAAACAGATGGAGATAACTGTCTCAGATCTATCTAAGATGACCGGGCTTTCAACGGGTATGCTGTCAAAAATTGAGAATGGAAATACATCCCCATCGTTGTCAACGTTACAGACACTATCAAATGCGCTCTCAATACCACTAACTTCCTTTTTCAAACAGTTTGAAGAAAAAAGAGGATGTGTTCACACTAAGGCAAATGAAGGTGTAGAGGTTGAAGAACAAGGGACAAGGGCTGGACATCAATATAATTTATTAGGGCATTTAGGATCGAATGATAGTGGAGTAATTGTAGAGCCATATTTGATTGAGCTAACAAGTGAGACTGACACCTTCAAAACTTTTCAGCATGGTGGTATCGAAACCATCTATATGCTGGAAGGTGAAGTCATATATCGTCATGGTGATGGCTTATACCCACTTCGGCCCGGAGATACGTTATTTTTCGATGCTAACGCTCCTCACGGCCCAGAAGTACTGGAAGAGTTACCAGCTCGTTTTCTATCGATTATTTCGTATCCACAAGATAAGTGACTATTGAATCTATCATTTCGTAAGGGCAGCTAAAACCAAAAATATGGTGAAAATTTGCTATGGACGACAGCATTGAAAGCTATCTTTTGAATAAAACAAAGCAATGAAAAATATTAGCATATTGGTTAATATTATTAATTTACTTAAATGAAAATTTTATTCATAGCAGTTGATTATTTAATTTGGATGATTATAAATAAACTGTAGTTGCTCTGAAAAGTGGGGCGTCTTTTTATTGAAATGAGGCAAAATAATGTGCGGCATAGTGGGATTGTTTTTGAAGGATGCCAGTCTAGAGCGTGATCTTGGCAATCTTCTTAGCGACATGTTAGTTACAATGACTGACAGAGGGCCCGATAGTGCAGGAATCGCAATCTACTCTGATAAAGACGCTAGTAAGGAAAAATTCACTATACAATCAGAGAACGCTCACCAGGATTTTAAGGATTTACCAAATTACCTAGGCAAGTATTTAAACTGTAGGGTGGATGTGAGAATAAACGACTCTCATGCTGTCGTGACCTTAGATGGAAGCTCAACAGGTAAATTTTCTGAGACTTTGAAATCTTTTAATCCTGAAATTAGGATAATGAGCCGAGGCTCATCTTTAGAGATTTACAAAGAAGTTGGCTTTCCTAAGCAAGTTACCGAAAGATTTAAGATTCCGCAAATGTCCGGACGGCATGGAATTGGGCACACTCGAATGGCAACAGAGTCTGCGGTTACTACCATGGGGGCTCATCCATTTAATACCGGTCTAGATCAATGTTTGGTTCATAATGGCTCGCTATCTAACCATAACTCTTTGCGCCGAAAGTTACGGAGAGAAGGTATTCATATAGAAACAGAGAACGATACCGAGGTAGGAGCTGCCTATCTAACTTGGAAAATGCAAAACGGTGCTAGTCTGGGTGAAGCGTTAGAAAGTTCTTTGGAAGATTTAGATGGATTTTTCACTTTTGTGGTTGGAACAGAAGATGGCTTCGGGGTTGTTCGGGATCCGATTGCTTGCAAGCCAGCAGTAATGGCAGAAACTGATCAATATGTAGCGTTTGGTAGTGAATATCGGGCTTTGGTAAATTTGCCGGGAATTGAGAGTGCCCACGTTTGGGAACCAGAACCAGCAACAGTATATTTTTGGAAACACTAAAATGTTAGAATTTGACCTTCAAGAAAATGGACTTCGAAAGCTAAATAGTGCTTTGCATGACCAAAAAGACAGTACTAATCAAACAGCATGGGAGGTAATAAACCCAAAAGGTAGCCATGCAATCGCTGTTGGAATAGACGCACCTATAGAAGTAAATATCAAAGGTTCGACAGGATACTACTGCGGTGGAATGAATAAACAGGCAACCATAAATGTTAAAGGTTCAGTAGGTCCTGGTGTAGCTGAAAATATGATGAGTGGCAAAGTTATAATAGAGGGCGATGCCAGCCAATATGCTGGAGCAACTGGCCATGGAGGTTTATTAGTGATCAAAGGCAATGCCTCCTCCCGTTGTGGAATTTCTATGAAAGGTATAAATATAGTTGTTCATGGAAATATTGGGCATATGTCGGCGTTTATGGCTCAGTCAGGTAACCTCGTTGTCTGCGGAGACGCTGGAGATGCGTTAGGCGATAGCCTTTACGAAGCAAAATTATTCGTGCGAGGAAGCGTAAAAAGTTTAGGGGCCGATTGTGAAAAAAAGGAAATGCGGCCTGAACATATTGAGCTACTGAGACAATTGCTTTCAGAGGCCGACTGTGATGCAAAACCCGAAGAATTTACGCGTTACGGGTCAGCAAGAACCTTGTATAATTTTGACATTGATAATTCAGACGCATATTGAGGATGGATTAAATGAATAAAATAGAAAAGCCGGCCATACCACACACTACACCAAGGTACTCAGCAACATTCTCAAACGACGTGAATAGTGATATACGCCGTGCTGCTGCCACAGGTATCTATGACATCAGAGGTGGCGGAGCAAAAAGAAAACTCCCAAATTTTGACGATTTATTATTTCTTGGAGCTTCTATCTCAAGATATCCATTGGAAGGATACCGGGAAAAATGCGAAACAAGTGTAACGATTGGAACTCGCTATGCTAAGAACCCCATTGAATTAGATATCCCAATCACAATAGCCGGTATGAGTTTTGGCGCTCTTTCAGGTCCCGCTAAAGAAGCTTTAGGTAGAGGCGCTTCTGCTGCAGGAACCTCTACAACTACAGGGGATGGGGGTATGACTCCAGAAGAACGAGGACACTCAACAAAACTGGTTTATCAATACTTACCATCACGTTACGGAATGAACCCAGACGACCTTAGGAAAGCTGATGCTATTGAAATAGTAGTTGGTCAAGGAGCAAAGCCCGGTGGTGGTGGTATGTTGTTAGGTCAAAAAATATCAGATCGCGTTGCAGAAATGCGAAATCTGCCAAAAGGAATAGACCAACGCTCCGCATGCAGACATCCCGATTGGACTGGGCCAGATGATCTGGAGATAAAAATACTAGAGCTACGTGAAATTACTGGGTGGAAAGTTCCCATATACGTAAAAGTAGCCGGTGCGCGGCCATACTATGATACTACATTAGCCATAAAGGCCGGAGCAGACGCAATCGTCTTAGATGGAATGCAAGGTGGAACCGCCGCTACTCAAGATATTTTCATAGAGCATGTAGGACAGCCTACTTTGGCAATTGTGCGCCCGGCTGTTCAGGCTCTTCAAGATTTAGGAATGCACCGAGAAGTTCAATTAATTTTATCCGGTGGTATCCGCAATGGTGCAGATGTGGCAAAAGCAATGGCTCTTGGTGCAGATGCAGTTGCAATTGGTTCTGCAGCCTTAATTGCATTGGGAGATAATGACCCAATCCACGAAGAAGAATACAATAAACTTGGAACTACAGCAGGGGCTTATGACGATTGGCATGAGGGTATGGACCCAGCTGGTATTACAACTCAGGATCCTGACTTGATGAAGCGCTTTGACCCCAAAGAAGGGGGCCGCAAATTAAGAAACTACTTAAAGGTAATGACATTAGAGGCTCAAACAATAGCGAGGGCTTGCGGAAAAAACCATTTGCATAATTTGGAGCCTGAGGATTTAGTTGCTGTAACAATGGAGGCTGCTGCAATGGCTAAAGTACCTCTTGCTGGAACAACTTGGTACCCGGGAAAGCCTGGTACATCATACTAAAGCTAATTGAGTACTGTTTTGCCGCTACATAAATAAGATTGGGAGAAGAAAATGACGATAGACTTAGCCGCATTTGCTAAAGAAAAAGGCGTAAAATATTTTATGATTTCGTTCACTGATTTATTCGGTGGTCAGCGAGCTAAGCTGGTACCAACACAGGCCATCGCTGATATGCAAGCAGAAGGCGCCGGTTTTGCAGGTTTTGCGACTTGGCTAGATTTTACACCTGCTCACCCAGATATGCTTGCAGTTCCAGATCCGAATAGTGCTATCCAGCTTCCTTGGAAACCAGAAGTAGCCTGGGTAGCAGGGAATTGTGTGATGGAAGGTGAGGATGTCGCTCAGGCTCCTAGAAATGTTTTGAGACGACTCATTGATGAGGCTGCTGCCGAAGGAATGCACGTGAAGACAGGTATTGAAGCTGAGTTTTTCTTGTTATCACCAGATGGATCACAAATCTCTGACGAATACGATACTGCTTCGAAGCCATGCTATGACCAGCAGGCAGTCATGCGGCGTTATGACGTGATAAAGGAAATTTGTGACTACATGCTAGAATTAGGCTGGGGTCCGTATCAAAATGATCACGAGGACGCCAACGGTCAATTTGAAATGAATTGGGAATTTGATGATGCTTTAGCCACTGCGGATAAACATAGCTTCTTCAAATTTATGACAAAATCGGTGGCTGAAAAACACGGATTTCGCGCAACATTTATGCCCAAACCGGTTGAAGGGTTAACTGGTAACGGGTGTCATGCTCATATATCCGTTTGGGATGCGCCAGGTTCTAAATCAAAGATAAATGTGTTTGCAACTACTCCGAGTACAGCCAGCCAAACTTCTGAGCTTGGGTTGTCAGAGAAAGGAAGACACTTCCTTGGCGGAATAATGAAGCACGCTTCCGCTTTAGCAGCAATAACTAATCCTACAGTAAACAGCTTCAAACGAATAAATGCTCCTCGGACTATGTCAGGAGCAACTTGGGCACCCAATTCAGTCACATGGACTGGAAATAACAGAACTCACATGGTTCGCGTGCCAGGCCCAGGTCGTTTTGAGCTGCGATTGGCAGACGGCGCAACAAATCCCTACTTATTACAGGCCGTAATAATTGCAGCAGGGCTATCCGGTGTAAGATCTAAAGCTGATCCTGGAAAACGCTACGACCTTGATATGTATGCTCAAGGTCATACGGTCAGAGGCGCTCCAAAATTACCTTTAAATATGCTTGATGCACTACGTGCTTATGATAAGGACAAAGGCCTGAAAGAAGCGATGGGTAAACAGTTTTCCGACGCTTATTTGAAACTTAAGATGGAAGAGTGGAACTCTTTCGTTTCACATTTTTCATCCTGGGAAAAGGAAAATACCCTAGATATCTAAAATTGAGCATTCAACTCACAAAATGAACTGATCACGACAAATAAGGCGTCCACTTATGTTGTCTTTAACATTTGGCCTGGTAGCTGCTGTATGCTGGGGTCTCCATGATTTTATAATCAGAATTTTAAAGCAGCCCAAAGGCATTTATGCATCCATAGCTGCAGTTCTGTTTTTTGGATGTTTGCTTCAAAGCCCAGTGGCACTCTTGAATGCTGATTTTTCCCACATATCAATTCTCGCCCTATCAGTTTCGGTAGCATCCGGGTCGTTTTTTGCACTTGCCGGTATATCCTTATACAAAGCCTTTATAAATGGACCAATAAAGTTGGTTGCGCCTATTGTAGGCGGGTACCCTGTTTTCTCTTTAATATTTTCCAGCCTCAATGGAAATCTACCAAACGGCATACAAGTTGGGGCAGTCATTATAATAGTAATCTGTGCAGGATACGTCGCTGCATCTAAAGAAGAAAACGAAGGCGATCTTGCAAACAAAAAAACAGCTATTTTATGGGCCGTATTATCAAGTTTCGGCTTTGCTTCAAGTTTTGCCCTAGGACAATATGCTTCGAACTTAAGTGACCAATATGCACTTCTGCTCCCAAATCGAATTTCTGCTCTTATAGCTTTAATTCTTATTGCCAAATATCTTAACAAACCTATCGTTCCTGATTTATCAGAATGGAGAATATTTGCTCTGATGGCATTGCTTGATGCTGTCGCTCAAGGTTTTGTAATCAGTTCAGGCAAACTAGAATTTCCAGTATATGCATCTATCAGCGCATCATTATTCGGCCTGGTAACAATTCTACTAGCAGCATTTTTCCTTAGAGAAAAAATTTCCTCCAAGCAGTGGATAGCCATATTGCTTGTATTTGTTGGATTGACAATACTATCCTATTAAGCTGTTAAACCTGTTGGTTCATCAACATTGTTTGACCTACATGCAGCTGTTAATGTATTAGCAAGCAGACAGGCTATCGTCATAGGCCCAACGCCACCTGGAACTGGGGTAATGGCACCTGCGACAGCTGCGCAGCTCTCATAGTCGCAGTCACCGACAAGACGTGTACCACCTTCTGGTTTCTTAATACGGTTGATGCCCACATCGATTACGGTTGCGCCCTCTTTAATCCAATCACCAGGAACCATCTCAGCCCGACCAACGGCCGCAACTACGATATCAGCTCTTTTTACCACATCTTCTAGATCTTTAGTTCTTGAGTGTGCAATCGTGACAGTGCAACTGTCTCCTAGTAATAGCTGTGCCATAGGTTTTCCCACTATGTTCGAACGACCAATCACAACTGCGTCTAACCCGGACAAAGAACCATGATAATCCCGCAACATCATTAGACATCCCAAGGGAGTACACGGCACCATGGATTTTTGACCTGTCCCCAGCATTCCAACATTGGAGATGTGAAACCCGTCAACATCCTTTTGTGGAGCGATAGAATTAATGACCAAATCCTCATTGAGATGACTAGGAAGTGGTAATTGAACTAATATACCATGAACATCTGGATCTTCATTCAACTTTGAAATTAGACTAAGCAAATCACTCTCGGAAGTGGAAGCATTCAATTTATGCTCATATGAATTCATTCCAACCTCAACGGTTTGCTTTCCTTTAGACCTTACATAAACTTGGCTAGCGGGGTCTTCCCCCACCAAAACCACGGCTAAACCTGGCTTTATACCATGGTCCTTTTCGAGTTTTGCTACACCTTCGGCAACTTTATTACGTACCCTGGCAGAAAATTCTTTTCCATCAATTACATTACCAGCCATAGTGTATTTTCCTTTTTTTATAAAATAATGTGGTAAACTAAATTTATTTGAGTAGATCAGAATAGTCCTTCTATCTGACCTGTTTTGTTCAACATAATACTTTCTGATGCAGGTTTTGATGGCAACCCTGGCATAGTCATTATTTCACCACAGATCGCCACAACAAAACCGGCTCCTGCGCTTAACCTAACTTCTCTTACTGGTACAGCGTGGCCTGTAGGCGCGCCCCTAAGGTTGGGATCCGTTGTAAAACTATATTGGGTTTTCGCCATACAAACCGGCAAGTTACCATAACCAGCAGTTTCCCACTCTTTTAATTGGTTCCGGATTTTTGCATCGGCCAGAACCTCATCAGCACGGTAGATCCGCTTTGCAATTGTTTCGATTTTACCAAATAAAGACATCTCATCGTTATATAGAGGTGCAAAATTTCCAAGCTCAGAGTCTGCTATTGCAGCAACTCGCTCTGCCAAATCCACTATACCGTCAGAACCTTTTTCCCAGTGCTTACACAAGATTGCCTCAGAACCCATTTCAGATACATAATTTTGCACAGCTTTAACCTCCGCATCAGTATCAGTAACAAAGTGGTTAATAGCTACCACAACTGGAACCCCAAAAGATTTAACATTTTCAATATGCCTTCCTAGGTTTGGACACCCTTGCACGACGGCTTCCACGTTCTCATCACCCAGATCTGACTTAGCCACTCCCCCATTCATTTTCATAGCCCTAATTGTAGCGACTACAACTACAACTGATGGAGAAAGACCAGCTTTTCTACATTTTATATTCATAAACTTTTCTGCGCCTAAATCTGCACCAAAACCAGCTTCAGTGACAACATAGTCTGCAATTTTTAATGCTGTTGTAGTTGCCATGACAGAATTACATCCATGAGCAATATTAGCAAAAGGACCGCCATGTACGAATGCGGGATTGTTCTCCAGAGTTTGAACCAAATTAGGCTGCATTGCATCCTTCAACAAAACGGTCATAGCACCGTCAGCCTTTATATCGCGACAATATATCGGAGTCTTATCCCGTCTGTATGCTACAATTATATCACCCAAGCGTTTTTGTAAGTCTTCTAAATCCGTCGCCAAACAAAGTATCGCCATAACCTCTGAAGCAACGGTTATGTCAAACCCAGTTTGCCGTGGGAATCCATTCGATACTCCACCAAGAGATGTTACTATATCTCTTAACGCTCTATCGTTCATATCCATTACACGACGCCATGCTACTCTGCGCTCATCAATTTCTAGAGAGTTACCCCAGTAAATATGATTATCTATCATGGCAGCTAATAAATTATGGGCCGACGTAATTGCATGAAAATCACCTGTAAAATGGAGATTCATTTCTTCCATGGGTACCACTTGAGCGTATCCACCCCCAGCAGCTCCGCCTTTCATACCAAAGCAGGGTCCAAGAGATGCCTCTCTGATACAAATTGCTGCTTTTTTTCCAATGCGATTTAATCCATCGCCCAAACCTACAGTTGTTGTAGTTTTTCCTTCACCAGCCGGTGTGGGGTTAATAGCAGTTACTAGAATTAGCTTTCCATCATCATTTTTTTGAACAGAATTGATAAATTCTTGACTGACTTTAGCTTTATCATGACCGTATGGAAGTAAATGCTCTACCGGAATTCCAAGTTTGGACCCAATTTCCTGTATAGGTCTTTTTTGAGCTTCTCGCGCAATTTCTATGTCTGACTTATAACTCATCTTGAATATTCCTTTTGATTAATTATTTTGCGATACTCTAACTTTGAAAACGCTCGATCTGGATTTCCAGATTTTGTAGTATGTATCCAGAGCTGGATTTTTAAGGTCTGCCTGTTCAGCCTAGTTTGCAGAATCATATGATGTTATTTTAAAACTTCGTAGACTTACATCAACGTTCAAAAGCGATACACAAAACCAAAGATCCGAATAGGAAATTAGGCAGTATTTTATTCCCAACATAAGGTTTTATCGTGTATGTTAACCCCCACATTTTGATCCGTCCGAGCAAAGGGTAGAAGGTAACTATTTAACATAGTTACCTGATCTTCTATATCTAGTTATACTTTAATTAAAATTAAACTAATAACTAATTTTGATTATAAATTTGGGTATAGTGGATAATTTGCACACAGCTCTTTGACTGCCGATTTCACGCGTTTCTCGGCGGCGCCATTATTACCTTCGCCATGCAGTGCCAAGCCGTCCACGACTTCAATAATCCATTCACCAATTTGACGAAACTCCATTTCCCCGAAACCTCGGGTAGTACCAGCGGGGCTACCTAGCCGTACACCTGAAGTTATTGTTGGTTTTTCATCATCAAACGGAACGCCATTTTTATTGCACGTGATATTAGCTCGGCCGAGTGCAGTTTCAGTAGAATTTCCTTTTACTCCCTTGGGTCTCAGGTCTACAAGCATCACATGGGTATCTGTGCCACCAGTTACGATATCTAGCCCTCCAGTCATGAGAGTATCTGCCAACGCCTGAGCATTTTTTATCACTTGCTGTTGGTATAATTTGAAATCTGGCCGAAGTGCTTCACCAAAAGCTACAGCTTTCGCCGCAATTACATGCATTAATGGACCACCTTGAATACCAGGGAAGATTGCTGAATTAGCTTTTTTCGATATCGCCTCGTCATTCGTCAGAATTATACCACCTCTTGGGCCCCTTAAGGTTTTATGTGTTGTACTTGTAGCAGCATGCACATGTGGGAATGGGGATGGATAAACTCCGGCTGCAATCAAACCGGCAAAGTGTGCTACATCTGCGAGTAAATATGCGCCAACTTCGTCAGCAATTTCACGAAATTTTTTGAAATCAAGCTGCCGAGGAATTGCAGAACCACCAGCAATAATCATTTGAGGTTTATGCTCTAAAGCTAACCGCTTTACTTCGTCATAATCTATATCAAGCGTATCTCTGCGAACACCATACTGCACAGCATTAAACCACTTACCAGACTGGTTTGGTTTGGCGCCGTGGGTTAAGTGTCCACCCGCGTCCAAGCTCATTCCAAGTATTGTATCACCTGGTTTTAGAAGTGCTTGAAAAACGCCTTGGTTTGCTTGACTTCCAGAATTTGGCTGCACATTCGCAAAGTTACAATTGAACAGCTTACAAGCTCTTTCGATTGCAAGATTTTCAGCAATATCGACATATTCACAACCACCATAATATCTACGCCCTGAATAACCCTCGGCATACTTGTTTGTCATCACGGAACCTTGAGCCTCCAAAACCGCTCGAGAAACTATGTTCTCTGACGCAATAAGCTCAATCTCCTCTCTTTGCCGCCCTAATTCAGACCTAATTGCGTTGAATAAGTCATTGTCACTGCTATCCAACTGTTCAGTAAAAAATCCATCTTGTTTGTGAAGTACATTCATTTGCGTCTCCTGACCCTTACTCGTTATCCTGTCCAACCCAGTCCTGCTGAAATACAATTCATACTTTGCATTAGCTGTATTCGATATTCATTAACATCATTTTCTCTTACTTTCCGCAACAATTCTACCTGCGTCTTATGAGCCCAGTCTAATTGTCCAGCATTTTTTTCTATATTCGCGACTATATTTGGATATCTGTAACCAATTTTACGTTCTGTTAATTCCTCTATCACTTCAATGCAAGATCGGTATTCCTCGTTAACCTTACTAAATATTACCTCGGCTACTTTATTATTGTCTACCAACCCACTATAAAATAGCGCTATTTCCATATTAGCCAACAATAGAGACTTTTCAATTTCATCAACGCATAGATGGAAAAGTGGCACCCTTCTCATTGTCTTTCTAAGTACTTTTTTGCTTGATGATCCTCTTATTTCAGAAAATTTCTTAACGGCCTCACCAAAACCGTACCAGCTGCTGATTAAGTGCCTATTTTGGCTCCATGCAAAAACCCATGGTATTGCCCTCAAATCTGATAAACTGGACGCCCCAAATCTCCTTGCAGGTCGAGAACCAATTTTCAACAAGGATAATTCATCAACTGGACTTGCTTGATTAAAATAAGATACAAAATCACTGTGGCTAACTAAATTTAGATACGAAAGTTGGCTTAAACTTGATAGCGCCTCCATAACGTCTTCTGCCTCTGGATCTACAGCTGAAACATTAGGCAGAGTAGAATGATGCAAAACTGAAGACGAAAGAAGTTCTAACTGGGTCGCAGCCGTACCAACATTTGCATATTTTGAAGTAACAACTTCCCCTTGCTCAGTCAGCCTGAGCATACCATTAAGCGTCCCCTTAGGTTGAGCTGCAATTGCTCGATCAGTCGGAGCGCCCCCCCTACTAACCGACCCACCTCTTCCATGGAAAAATTTTGGCTTTACACCATTTTCTGAAAGTGCACGGGTTATAGCTCTTTGTGCTTTATCAAGTGTCCATGATGAACACAGGAAGCCACCATCCTTATTACTATCTGAATACCCTAGCATAATCTCCATAAATGCATCGGCATCTTTCAAGCTTCTAGCTGCGATTGGAAATTGAAAAACTTGCCTCAAAATCTCTGGCGCCTTATCGAGGTCCTCTATAGTCTCAAACAATGGTACTACCTTCAAAGATAGTTTTTCCGACCCAAAACCAGCATAACGCGCAAGCAGAAGAACAGACAAAATATCTGCAGCCGACCTGGTCATAGACAGGATGAATGGTCCAACAGCTTCTGGGTCAGGTCCATTTTGTACTGTCAATATTAACTCTAAAAGAGAAATCAACTCCAAAGACTCTTCAGTTAATTTGGATTTGTCTAATTCAGAGAGGTTGGGTTGCACCAGCTCTGTTTTTATTTGTTTTAACCAGCTTTCAGACCCAGGCTCACTTAATGTCCCTAGGGTACTCCAAATATTTGCAAGCACTCTAGTAACGACTTCCGAGTTTTGCCGCACATCCAACGTATGAGCACTAAAACCAAAAACAGAAGCTTGCCATCTGAGTGGTCGAACAAGCTTTTCTGAAATATTAACAGCACCAATTGAATGTAAACCAGCCTCAATAGCTTTTAAATCCGCAATGAAATCTTTAGAGTATTTATATCTTCCCTCGTCCAAACATTGGTTCATTGCCGTAAGCGCTTGTCGAAAAGTTTCATTTGGATTTCTGCGTATTAAGCTCTCTGGGTCACCTGATCTCAATCTGATTATTTCATTCAAAGTCATGAAATTACTTTTAGACAAGGGCATAATTTTATTAGAAATGCTTAGTTGGGATGCAATTTCACTTAAACTTTCTGAATAAACAGATAGGACCATTTCCTTTGCAGACTCGAGAGCAAATAAAGTTTTCTCTGAGGTAACGTTAGGATTGCCATCTCGGTCGCCACCAATCCAAGAATGGAAACGAAGGTCAAAATGATCAATGTCTTGATTTCCAAAAACAGATTTAACGGCATCATCGTAGCTTTCGAATACACGTGGCAAAGCCTCAATAATACTTGTCTTGTAAAATTGTAGGCCCCACTCAATCTCCGCTTCCAAGGATGGTCTTTCTAGTCTCAGTTCCCCGGTTAGCCAGAGTAAATCAATTTCTCCCTCAAGGTCTTTTTCTAATTGTTGTATTTCTTTAGGACCCCATCTAAAACTATCAAACTTAACCAAAGTTTGATAGATACGCCTATGGATCTCTAACACTGAAACGCGCTTTGCTTCAGTAGGATGGGCCGTAATAGTGGGGCCAATAGAAAGTTTATTTTTTTTGAGAATTCCTAAAAGGTGCGTTTTTTTATCTTCATCAGACTCCGATAGAATGCCCTTAAAATTGTATTGAGTTGGTTCATGGTTAGAAGAATTCTTATAACCAGAAAGCCTAGTCTTTCTAATATTTAAAATTTCGTCTAGTATTTGAGAAAGGTGAAACCAAATCGTAACTGCTTGAAACATGTCACAGTACTGATCTGACCCACATTTATGATTGCCTGACCTGATTTCCTTTGAAACCTCGGGCGCACGATTATCCAAAACCTTGAACCAAGAATTATGCAACCGCTTCTGGAGTGCGCTTGCATAAGATTTATCTTGGTTAGAGTTTGGCTGTTCTACAACTGATAACATGATATCACCTAACTGATATAATACTATTGAGACCTAAGCCGCTTGCTGCATTACCTTAGCAATTGTGTCACCAATTACAGCAGGGTTCGGTGCAACAGTTACACCTGCTGCTGATAGAATTTCTACCTTTTCGCTAGCACTTTCACCGAACGCAGAAATAATTGCACCTGCATGCCCCATGGTTCTTCCTTTTGGAGCAGTCAATCCGGCAACATAAGCAACAACAGGCTTTTTCACATTATCCTTAATATAAGCTGCCGCCTCTGCTTCTTGCGGCCCACCTATCTCACCAATCATACAGATTATATGAGTATCGTCATCGTCTTCAAAACGCTTTAGAATATCTTTAAAAGATGAGCCGTTAATTGGATCGCCACCTATGCCTACAGATGTAGACACACCAATACCATGTGCTTTCAACTGTGCAGCCGCTTCATACCCCAAAGTACCTGAACGCCCAACGATTCCAACATTGCCTTGCAAATAAATATGACCAGGCATAATTCCCAACAGTGCCTTACCCGGACTAATTGTGCCTGCACAGTTAGGACCAGTTAAAACCATACGTTTATCTTTTGGATATCTATACATGTAACGCTTTACTTGTATCATATCTTGCGCAGGGATACCGTCGGTTATGCAAACGCAATACTTTATTCCAGCATCTGCCGCCTCCATAATGCTGTCAGCTGCAAAGGGTGGAGGAACAAACACGAGACTTGCTTCTGCACCAGTTTTCTCAACGGCGTCAGAGACTGTGTCGAATACGGGTAAACTTTCTACTGTCATACCACCTTTACCGGGAACTACTCCACCAACAACATTAGTACCGTATTTCACCATGTCGGCTGTGTGGAATCGGGCCATTTTGCCAGTAATACCTTGAACTATTACAGGTGTGTTTCTGTCAATTAATATACTCATTTTACTGCCCTCAATTTAGTTTCTCCAGGAGAGTCATTCTGCCAAGCTTCTACCGAGCGCTCAGCTGCCTCCATTAATGTTGTCGCTCTTATAATTGGGAGCCCAGATTTGGCGAGAATCTTTTGACCCTCTTCAACATTAGTCCCTGCTAGTCGAACAATCACTGGCACATTGACTTGGACCTCACGCAGTGCCTGCACGACGCCCTCTGCAACCCAGTCACACCGATTTATACCTGCAAAGATATTTACCAACACCGCTTGTACGTTATCATCAGACATTACTAAACGGAATGCCTTTGCAACTCGTTCAGGGGTGGCTCCACCTCCTATATCAAGGAAGTTTGCTGGCTCGCCTCCCGCTAGTTTGATTGTGTCCATAGTTGCCATCGCCAAGCCTGCGCCATTGACAATACAGCCGATGTTACCTTCTAACCCAACATAGCTTAGGCCCCTGTCAGCGGCACGGCTTTCTCTAGGATCTTCTTGGCTTTTATCACGTAATTCAGAGATGTGAGGATGTCTAAAAAGTGCGTTATCGTCGAAGGTCATTTTGGCATCTAATGCGAGAATACGGCTATCACCAGTAACTACTAATGGATTAATCTCAACCATAGTTGCATCATGCTCTCTAAATGCTCGGTAGCAACCCTGTAAGGTTCTTACCATGCTTTGAGTTAAAGCTGGATCTATACCTAATTTGAACGCAATTTGTCGGCATTGAAAATCTTGCAATCCAACTGCCGGTTCCACTGTCGAGCGCACGATACTGTCAGGTTTATCAGCAGAAATGTCCTCAATCTCCATACCCCCTTCTGCGGAAGCCACAATCATCACCCTTTGAGATGATCTATCCAAAACAAATCCCAGATAAATCTCCCTATCAATCGGAACACCACCTTCTACATAAACTCTATAAACGCCCTTACCGTTCGAGTCGGTTTGATGCGTGACTAATTTGCTACCAAAAAGGTTTTCACATGTCTCCACGATTTCAGTATCACTATGACAAACCTTAACTCCACCCGCTTTTCCGCGGCCACCGGCGTGTACTTGGGCTTTTACAACCCATGTATCGCCACCAAGCTCCCGAGCGCGATATGCTGCTTGTTCTGGACTATAAGCAAGTGCACCTGGAGGTACCCCTACACCAAACTTTGCTAGTATTTCTTTTGCCTGATATTCGTGGATGTCCATTTATTTATCTCCAAATAAAACTTTTGAGTATTATTATTATTCAGCTGCAACCGCGCAATTATATGAAGCATTTAATGCATCGTTAACAAACGCATCGTCGACACTACCTCCCAAATCACGTATCGCTTGAGCAAACCGGTTAACTATATCCGTTACTGACGCTTGAGTAAGCAAGTTAAGTATGCCAATCCTTACTTGTACGGGTTCCGATAAGGTTGGCCAAATTCCAAAATTTTGTGCCCGACAGTGCTGCACGAGTTCCATTTCTCTGCCAGCGAGGTCTTTTGGTAAATTTAGAACAATTAACGAAGTCATATTAGATGTGACTTCGCAACCCATCGCCTCGACAGCTGAACGGAGTGCATTTTCATGATACACGTATTCCGCAGATCGAGCAGCCAACCCCTGAGACAAAGTAATTCGCAAAGCTTCGTGGAAAGCAGCGATTGCATAAGCGGAATGTGTACGGTGATATGTGCCTTTTTCGACGTCTTTACCTTCTACTATTCCCCAATGACGTGCCTCCATCACAGGGTGATGAACAAAGGATCGAGCTCCAGACGAAATAACTGTTTCAATAAAACGATCGCTGAAAGATACCGGTGCGTAAGTCACTGGCAAACAACAAATACCTTTTTGCGGACAGGACGCCCAACCATGCACACCTGGATAATCATCAATTCTAAAGTTTGAAACGCCTAATGAAGAAACAGCGTCAACAAGACCAAGTACATCATGTTTTTCGCAAGCCGCACTAAAGCCAGCTAGGTCATTTATTCTGCCAGAGCCAGTTTCCCAATGCGCCATTGCCGCCCACTTTGGCTTATGCTCCCTCAAAGCCTTCTCGATAATGTCTTCTGAAACTGATTGTCCGTGTGGTACATTTATGGTTACAACTGAAGCAGCTTCAGGGTTTAATGAATTTTTCGCCATCTCTTCAGCCGTTGCTGCCTTCATTCGCGCAGACAGCCCGTCAATACCCGAAAAAGTTCCGTTGACAAACATGACAACTTTGTCTCCCGGTTGAACTCCGCTAAACATCATGTCCAAACCACTCCATCCGGTGCCCGCTACACCAAAAGTATGGATGTTACCGGTGCCCCAAACGTCACGCAGCATTTTTTTACACTCAATCATGCCTCGTAAAACGTCAGCGTGCATATGATCCGCCAAGCCAGCGTTCGCGAATGCCGCTAAAACGCGCTCGTCTGTGTTTCCAGGTCCTGGACCAGCTGCTATTGTTTGAGGGATCTCTAGTTTTGAAAAGATATTTTCGTTTGACATGATTACTCCTTAATACCGTTGTGATTGTGTATCTAGGTCAATCGAAAAAAAAGAAAACACCTCTTACTATTGCTTTTGGGTGACTTTAAGGATAGTAAATTACCTACCCATTTTTCTAAATATGCAAATGTATTCATTAAAACTACCTTAATGGGTAGGTTAAAGGGAAAAATAAGATGTCTAACGTCGATATTTCTAACCCAATTGACTTAATATTATGCGATAGCAGTCCATTGGTACTTTCAGCAATGTCTGAAACTTTTGAGCAAGATTCGCGATTCTCGCTTGTAGCGACAAGTAGTACTTCAGAGGGATTTTTGGCTACCATTCTAAGAATCGAGGTACAACTCTGCATTATAGATTGGAATATCCGAGATCTAAGTGCAGAGAAACTAATTAACCTATTAAGAAGTCAAAGCATTCCTCCACGCACAATCATATATGGTGAAGGTAGCGACCCAGATATTGCTCGACAGGCAATGGGTGCAGGAGCAGCAGCATTTGTATCACGATCGGCTCCGATAGAGACTTTAATACAAACCTGTCTCGACGTTGCTGCTGGTAAAATGGTATTCCCTTTTTTGGATATTCGGGATTTGCGAAATGATCCAATTAATACATTATCCCGTAAAGAAAAAGTAATTATTGAAGCACTGTCCGAGGGGTTGACTAACAAACAGTTATCTGCGCGACTGCAAATATCAGCTAATACTGTGAAGTTTCATATCTCAAATATATTTGATAAACTTAACGTAAAAAATAGGGCTCAAGCAATCGCGCACTATTACAAGTCCAAATCCACTTTGAATGAATAAAATACCACTGTGTACACTGGCATGCATAATTTTTCATTGACAGTAAAATTTTTTACCGCCAATGAGCTCGATTAGACAAATCAATATGTAGGAGGAACCACAAAAATGTCTTTTTTTCCAATTGAACAGGCGCCAGCCCGACTGAATAGATCTGAACTGGCAGTGCCAGGCTCTCAAGCTAATATGTTCCAAAAAGCGGCAGACTCCGATGTTGATATTATTTTTTTAGATTTAGAAGATGCGGTAGCCCCCGACGAAAAAGAGCAAGCGCGCAAAAACATTATCAAGGCTCTGAATGAAATAGACTGGGGAAAGAAAACCATGTCTATTAGAATTAATGGTTTGGATACTCACTACATGTACAGAGATGTAGTCGACATTGTCGAACAAGCGGGAGAAAGATTAGATTTGATAATGATCCCGAAGGTAGGCACGGCGGCTGATGTATACGCTGTCGACATGATGGTAACCCAGGTCGAGGATGCAATGGGTTATAAAAAACGCATTGGTTTTGAACATATAATAGAAACAGCATTGGGCATGCAAAATGTTTCGGAGATAGCAGCGGCTTCAAAGCGTAACGAAAGCCTGCATTTTGGCGTTGCTGATTATGCTGCATCTACCCGAGCTCGTACAACTAGTATAGGCGGTGTCCATCCAGATTATTCGGTATTAACGGACGATGTAGAGGGTGAAACGCGTCAGACCCATTGGGGAGATATGTGGCATTACGCAATCGCACGAATGGTTGTGGCCGCGCGAGCAAATGGCTTAAGACCGATAGATGGGCCTTTCGGTGACTTTCAAGATCCTGACGGATTTAGAGCTGCCGCAAAAAGAGCCGCCGTCTTAGGTTGTGAGGGGAAATGGGCAATTCACCCGAGTCAAATTGAATTAGCTAATGAAGTTATGAGCCCGTCAGACGCTGAGATTCTTAAAGCTAATCGGATTTTAGAAGCTATGGCTGATGCTGAGGCGAGCGGCAAAGGAGCGGTATCTCTTGATGGACGTCTTATAGATTATGCATCTATTAAACAGGCTGAAGTACTTGTTGAGAAAGCAAAACAAATTGCCGGCGGATGACCTAAATCAATTAAAAGCCAAAGCTTTAAAAGCTTATGAAGCTGCTGTCGAAAGGGCAAACCCTTTCACAGCAGTGCAATCCTGCATAAGAAAATATGGTCTTCCAGAACCCAAATCCGGTGGTAAAACTTTAGTGATTGGTGTTGGGAAAGCAGCTCCAGCAATGATCAACGGTCTACGGCCCCATATAAATAGACCAAACAATTGTATTTGCATAACCCACAAAGAAAATAAAGAAAATGTAGATGACTGTGAGATGTTCAAGACTGGGCATCCAGTTCCCGATGAAGCAGGAGCACTAGCATCCAAACAAGTGATTACTGCATTAAAGAAAACTGATAAAAATGACCAAGTACTTTTCCTTGTTTCTGGGGGTGGATCTGCACTGATGCCAGCGCCCGTTGATGGTGTAACTCTCGAAGATAAAATAGCCCTAAATGAAATTTTGTTAAGCAATGGATTAAACATTGATGAAATGAATCATATAAGGCAGCAAGTTTCAAAGTTAAAAGGTGGTGGCCTGCTGCATTATGCTGATCCAACTCCTGTAACGAGCTATATTCTGTCAGACGTTATTGGAAATGATCTGCGTGTAGTCGCTAGTGGACCTACAGTGAGCCCATTGGGTACAACGGAAAGCGCTCTAGAAATTCTCGCTGAAAACGATTTGTTGAATTTAATACCTGAAAATATAAAAAAATTTCTAATGGCGGGAAAATCTAAACGGCAAGGAAAAGATGCTGTTAATTATTTAATAGGTGATAACAGAGAAAGTATTCGCGCATCAGCAGAAGCATTAGGAAATGATTTTTTAACGCGTGTAGAGGATAAACCATTGGTTGGCGATGTAAATGAAGCTGCTGCCACAATCTATCAAAAACTGAAGCAAGTTGAGCTAAATGACAAACCTACTGCTATAGTATGGGGTGGAGAAACTACTGTTAAAATCAAGGGGGATGGCCTAGGCGGACGTAATCAGGAACTCGCTCTTATTGTTGCCAAATTAGCCAACGAGTATCCTGTAGATAAGTCATGGGCTTTCCTTTCCGCTGGTACGGATGGGCGAGATGGTCCAACTGAGGCTGCTGGAGCAATTATTGACCAACAAACCTGCAAACGAATTCTACAAAGCGGTTATAAAGCCGAAGACTTTTTGATAGATAATAATAGCAATGCGGCTTTAAAAATATCCGAGGATCTCGTGCATACTGGAGCAACTGGCACCAATGTAGCAGATGTCCAGATCTTGGTTGTTTCGTAGATTTTATATCCATATTTTAAGTATTCAAAAAAATTTCATTTTCTTGCTATATTTTCTACTAAATAAAAATTAGACATACTTTTATTTGGCTATTTTGGAAAATTGTGATAGTGAGTCTTTTAGCCAACTAGAGAAGGGACACTTTAATGGCTGGAGTACTTCGAAGGCTTCGGTCTGAGCTGGACTATCAACGATATGCATGGAATGTATTCTATCGCTGGTACGTCTTAAAAGACTATAAAAAATAAATTAACCCTTTGGGATAGAACTCCCAAAGGGTTTTTTATTTTAAATTTCCTGGTAGATAATAATTTTTCAAATATTTTGAGAAGTAAAATAAACCCGCAATCGCTAATGCTAAGATAAGAGCAGGCACAATTGTTATAGAGTTTTGTAACGCTCCAAGTGCTTCTGGTATTTGATTGGTATATCCATCGCTAGATTCTCTCCACCCAAAAATAGCAAGAATAAGTGATAGTATTAATGGTGCAATTGCGTTCGCTACTTTTTGCCCAAAAAGCCATACCGCGCTGAACGCGCCTTCAATTGCGTTACCCGACTCACTTCGCGTTATATCCATTAAATCAGGATAAATTGCCCATGGGATCTGTTGGTATGCACCATTAGTCATACCTGCGATGATAAACAATATAGCGATCAAAATAATATCTACAGACGGCAAACTTAAAAAAATTGCAAAAAGTAAAATTATATAACTTACAAGACCAAAAATTAACGCACTAACTTTACCAAAACGAGCCGACATCCAAACCCAAAAAGCCTGACTAAGGATCGATCCAAAGACAAAGCAAGCAAACAGCAATGATAATATACCAAGCGCTTGAGATGCAGGAGAGAGTATGGAGTTGCCACTATCAAATATTAAGTAAATTGCAGCAAACGGCAGTCCTGCTGTGATTAATGCAATGGCAAGTGTCATAATCCCATACAGGCATACCAACATAACAAACGGCCTATTTTTTAATACCAAACGCCAGGTCGATATAAAACCCTGCGAAGAAGGGGTAAAAACTCTAGGTGCGCTCCGAGTTGACCACAAAGACGCCCAAATAGATAAAATAATAATTGGGGCGATGTATATTGCTGCTGTAAAATGACCCTCTTTAGTACCTCCAGCAAGCTGAGGAATCACAGCGCCGCCCACCAATATACCAACACTTGCAAAAGCCATTCTGAAACCCATCATTGTGGACCTTTCTTTGGGGTCTAGAGTCATCTCACCAGCTGTTGCTCCATATGGAATTGCAACCATAGTAAAACCAACGGTTGCCAGTCCAAAAAAACTACCAACCCAAATTATGGTTCCATATAGGCTTAACGACTGAGGAACGCCGAATAACCCAATGATACCCAATGAAAGAATAACTGCACCAATTGCCATCCATGGTGCTCTTCTACCCCATCGTGAATTAGTTCTGTCAGAGAGATAACCCACAATAGGATCAGTAATTATATCAAAAATCAGAATACTCGTGGTCAGGAGTCCAGCAATTCCGACAGGAACGCTTAGATAGTTCGTTAAAAATGATAATACTAATAGTTGTTTTACAATGACAAATACTACAACGCCCATATCGGCCAAGCCCCAACCAGCTTTTTGACCAACCGATAGTGTTTGACTAGCTGCATGCATTTTAGTTACCTCAAATCAAATTGAACAAGTTTAAGCGAATATTACTTCATGCAAAACCAATAAAAACTTGGTGAAGCCCATCTCAAAGAACCTTAGACCTTCTGATGAACTTCTACAATATTACCCTCAGGATCATGAAAAAAGACTTGATGCCATTCCTTGGCAAAAGTTGTTCCATAATCAGAATATGGTATTTTTTTTTCATCCAAAATTTTTAAAAAAGATGAAATGTCATCTGTTCTGAACGCTATGTGCCCTCTTTCCACAGGATTAATATGTTTGTCGTGCTTATGGGAGACATCAAGGTTTTTCTCCGCAAGGTGCATTTGCATTACCCCGTCTGTCGCAAATTTTATTTCACCATTATACCCTTTTTTTTCAGTTTCGGGTGGCCTTGGAAAATTTTCAATTGGAATATTATCTAGACCCAACACTTTAGTGTAAAATTCATGCATCTTTTTTACATCAGCCGATACAAAGTTAATATGATGAAATTCAAGCTTCATATTCTAATCCTTTGTTAACAAATTAGGGCTAATAAATTACATAATTCAATTAATATTGAAACTATTGTTCAATAAAATTTTGGCATTTTTGTCATTTTTATAAACTCCAAAAATGCGAGATACCTACCCTATCGATTAACCAAAATAAAAAGTAAAAAAATACTCCAGTTAAAATTGAAATCCCATAAAATTCTAGCCGGTCAGAAAGTACCATGTCGTTAAGAAAAGGATATGGAAGCCCAGCAGTTATGGAACCAACTGGAACGTTGTTCAAAGGACCCGTTACGAATTCGGTCCATAATACATATGAAAAGCTTAGTAAAAGGGCTTGTATAATGCCAAGTTTAAACTGTCGAAAAGACCTATTTACCAACAGAGAGTCCACAAAAAGAAAAAGCGGTCCCAGTAGATGTAAGTAATATTCCTGAAACCATACAATATTTCCAGAATAATTGACTAATTTTGGATCAATAAAATATAATCTCCAGTAAAGAAATACAACCAGTACATTCAAAACACAAACAGCCGAGACAGCAGCAAAATATTTTTCTTTTTGTCCGGTTAAGGTTCGCCTTAATAACAAACCGGTTACAATTACATTACCTGTAAGGCCCCAAATAGTAAGGTATCTAAATTGGATTCCGAACCCGTTATAATTAGCGACATAAAACTGATAAAACCAATAAAGTATGGCAATGGTTAAACAAGAACCCCTAAAATAAAGTAGAACCTTATACCGACTATTATCATACACTAGGAAATTTTCTTTTATCATTCAAATTCAATTAATGATATCCTAAGAAACAAAATCCTTCTATGCGGAATTTCAACAAACAAATATCTTTCAAATATTCGCCATTTCTTTCAATTGTCTTTTTCCGCTGTTTTACAAAATTGAATGCACCAGCTTCATTACCATAACTATAGATAAAGTAGGTGGGGCTCTCAAGCCACCTTCATGACGCGATCAGTTGCAGCAAGGACTTGAGACAGTGAACGTCCAGATTCTGACAAATGTCCGTTTGCAGTCAGGTACCCGCAACGTGTGGCAATCTCAGTTACATCACCTCGTGTAATCTGTCCCATCCTTAATTGGCAATAATTAAGAATTAACTGTTTCTTCTCGATATCAGTATAAGACGTCATGCATATTCCTAGTTAAAAATTCAATACATTTTCAAATAGTTTTGGATTTAATTTTCAAGTTCTGGTGCAAGATTATTGTAGAGAAAAACCATAAACCAAATAGTTAAGAGAATAATTGGAACAACACCGAGTAAGAGCATCGTTTCGATCTGCTGGTTAGACAGGCCTTCACCTAGTAATTTTTTCCAAGTTAAATCCATTTTCATGCCAAAATTCTCTAACTGGCAATCGCTGGGACTGACTGAAGGAGGGTAAATAATCCTGTGGCAATAACTAGGCAAATAAGAGCTGCTACCCCTAAGATGCGTTGTCTATCGTTTACATAGAAAAATCTACTACCGCAGCTTGGGCAAGAATTACTTAGCGAATTAGCTACTACATTGCATTTATTACAAACATAATTTTCCATACCTTGGATATATATCTAACTAAAAAAAAGTCAATAAATACAATGGTATACATAAATTTCTATTAAAAATCAGTAGCCTAATTTTGTATTCAAATGTATGCCACACGGCACAACCTCAGCAAAAGTGGATTTTTCCAAAGTGACTCCAGAATTGATCTTTATCTTAGATCTGGATTAGTCTCAGTCTATTAAAATACTCAAGGAAAGTTAAGTATATATTCATGGCAGACGCTCTTTCATCACGCTCAGATTATCCTTGCCTTGGTCAAAGCACTTATCTTAATCAAGCATCATTGGGCTTATTAAGCGACAAGACAGTTGCGGAAATGACAGAATTTCTCAGTACTGTAGCAAGATATGGAAATCTAAAGATGACTGATAAAGAGGAGGCAGGTTTCCTTGATCCTTTACGCGGTAGCGTCTCGAAGTTATTACAGGCAAAACCTGAAAATATTGCAATTTTGTCAAGCGCTAGTGAACTATTATCTCAGGTTCCGAACCTGTGCTCTCCTGAGCCAAATAGTAAAATTATTCTTGTTTCAACCGATTTTCCATCAATTACGCGACCCTGGTTAACAAACAAAAAAACCGGTGATCTAAAAATATGTTTTGTTAATGAAGTCCCAAACACTGATCTAACGCAGACCATTATAGACAACATTGACCACAATACCTCTGTTGTGTGCGTTAGTTATGTTCAATTCGCCTCCGGAACACGAATTGACATAAAAAAATTAACTAAATACACAAAAGACGTTGGCGCAAAGTTAGTTGTTGATTTGACTCAAGCTGCTGGCGCAATTCCAATTAATATTAGTGAGTGGAGTGCAGATCTTTTGGTTTGTAGTGGCTACAAATGGCTCGGTGGCCATGGGGGCATTGCGTTTGGCTGGTTATCTAGTGAACTTTTAAAAAAGGATCCGCCCACAATAGGTTGGTTCAGCAATGAGAACCCTTTTGATATGGAGGCTACTAAGCTGAACTTATCAAAAACAGCAGCAAAATATACACAATCGACGATTTCATATATATCAGTTGTCGGATTAAAGACCGCGATACAGCAACTATTAGATATCAAAGTTTTAAGTATAATGAAACATTCTGATAAACTGGCAAAGATACTATTTTCAATGTTAGAAGACAGCGACTGGAAGTCTTTTAGACCGACAACATCGACTGAATTCAGCTCTCATATTATTTCACTAACACATCCATGTGCAGATACAGTAAAAAGCTCATTTGAACAATTATCCAAAAAAGGTTTAATTTGTGGAATAAGAAATGGGCGGCTAAGAATATCAATTTCCCATTACAATAACAGTAAAGACATTAAATATCTCGGGGCCTCTTTGCTCAATGACTTATCTTAAGCCTTTCAACTTTAAACCTCTCAATTTGTAAAAGGCGATTAATTGGCACAGCCCCAACAGAAAAAATTATTTGAACCATTGATCATACGAAAAAAGGTTTTAAAAAATAGAATTTTTTCAACTGGTCACATGGCGGTGATGCTAAACGATGGTTGTCCAACGGATTCTATGGTTGCATACCATGAAGCAAAAGCAAAAGGTGGAGCAGCGCTAACGATTATTGAAGCCGCCCGCGTACATCCATCCGGCGATTCAGGACGGCCTGCAATACGTGCTTACGACCCTAGTTGTATTGCAGGATATAAAAAATTAACAACGGCTTGCCACGGGTATGACTGTCTTGTCTTTGGTCAGCTTACTCATCCTGGACGAGAAATGGCAGATTTGGAAGATGGAACAAGTCCCGTGGCGTATGCTCCATCTGCGATTCCAAACGAACGATTTCATGTAATGCCGCGTGAGTTGTCCGAACCAATAATTCACGAGATTGTTATGGGGTTTAGAGTTTCTGCGCAAAATTTAAAAGCAGCTAAGCTTGATGGTATCGAAATTGTAGCTTCCCATGGTTATCTCCTTGGACAGTTTTTAAATAAAAACGTAAATAAGCGAAAAGACAAGTACGGCGGCAATTTTGAAAATAGGTACCGTATTTTAGATGAAATAATTGATGCCGTAAAACTGGGCTCAAGCAGTGACATGCTGATTGGCGTAAGACTATCTGGAGATGAAAAGGAATTTCGAGGAATAGAATTACAGGAAACAATCAAGATTGTTGAAAAACTGAATAAGAATGAAAAGATAGACTATATAAACATAACAGCAGGAACTTCTGCTGGATTAACAGGATCGACGCACATAGTTCCTTCAATGCGGTTTGAACCGGGATATACATTACCACTTGCAAAAGCGATTAAGGGGGCCACCAACAAACCAATTTTTGTGGCAGGGCGCATTAATACGCCTCACATTGCAGAGGAGGCACTTATAAGCGAAGCAGCAGACATGTGCGGAATGACAAGGGCAATAATTTCAGATCCACAAATGCCGCAAAAAGCAGAAAGTGGAAGGCTTGATGAGATAACTGCCTGTGTTGGATGTAATCAAGCATGTATTGGACATATGCTTAATGGACAGCCCATCTCATGCATTCAAAGTCCAGAAACAGGGCGAGAGTTGACCTTTAGTAAATTGAAACTAGCCACCAAAAAAAGAAAAATTCTTATAATAGGCGGTGGTCCAGCGGGAATGAAAGCAGCTACGGTCGCGGCTTCGCGTGGGCACAGAGTAAAATTGATTGAAGCCAGCTCAATGCTCGGTGGTCAAATAAATTTAGCAGAGAGGCTACCTGGTAGATCTGAATTTGGAGGAATAACGACAAATTTAGCAAACAAATTGCAAAGGCAAAATGTTGAAATTACGCTGAATACAGAAGTATCTGCAGACTTTGTCATGCAGGAAGCACCAGAAGTTGTTATTTTGGCGACGGGTGGAAAATCATTTGAACCTTTAATAGACGGACGAGAAAATGCTCATGTCGTTACTGCGTGGCAAATCTTGGAGGGCAAAGCTAATGTAGGCTCGAGAGTAGCAATAGCAGATTGGCGGTGTGATTGGGTGGGCTTGGGATTGGCTGAGCTTTTAGCTCGCCAAGGCTGTCATGTAAGATTAGCTTGCAACGGCATGGTACCAGGACAAACCGTCAATCAATATGTTCGCGATAATTGGCTAGGCAAATTACATAAACTGAACGTACAGACTTTCACTCATCTGAGACTACATGGCATAGACTCCGAAGATGCTTACTTCCAGCATACTTTAAGTGGGGAGCCGGTCATTTTAAATGATGTTGATACTCTTGTAACGGCTTTTGGTGCTGGATCCGTCAATACTTTGGAAAAAGAACTAAAAAATAACTTTAACTCAAACCTTCATGTGATTGGTGATGCATTAAGCCCTAGAACTGTAGAAGAAGCCATTTTAGATGGGCTTAAAGCTTCAACTTTAATTTAAAATGAGTACTTTAAATTTTCAGCAATACTTCTCGGGTCCTACCCACTGTTTGTCAGAGTATCTATCACCCTGCGCCCATCCAATCGGCAGTACTTTCTCAATTTCGGACATCTGTTCCTTGGATAGTCTCAACCGAGCAGCAGCACAATGCTCTAAAAAATGTTTAACTGACCTGGTTCCGGGAATTGGAATAATATGTTTATTTCTGTTCAAAAGCCATGCAATCGAAAGAGTAGCTGCAGCGACACCATATTGAGCCGCAAGGTCTCTAAATTTGCCAGTAGCTTCTATATTAAACTTGAGATTTGGTTCTGTAAAACGTGGGTTTTTACTTAACCAATCCATTTTTTTAACTTTATCAGATGAGTGCGGTCTGTCGGTAAGCAAGGATCTGCCCAACGGCGAAAATGCAACTAGTGCTGTGCCAAGCTCTTCAGTCGTTTGCACTAAACCTAATTCTGGACTTCGTACTGAAAGGGAGTACTCGGACTGAACGGCCGCGACATGATGAATAGATGCCGCTCGCCGCAGTGAGGATGGCGCAATTTCTGAAAATCCAAATGACCGAATTTTCCCTGCTTTTACAAAACTTGCAAGGGTTTCAGTCACCTCCTCTATAGGAGTATTCTGATCGCGGCGATGGATGTAGTACAGATCAATGCTTTCAACTCCCAAGCGTTTTAAGCTGCCATCCAATTCTTTTCTTAAATAATCTGGACTATTGTCAAATTCTGTTTTGCCAGTTTGAATATTCCCTTTAATTCCTACTTTGGTCGCAATCGAGAAAAGAGTGTTTCGTTTTGAACCTTGTTTGGCGAGAAAACTACCAATCGCAGCCTCGGATGCTCCAGCTCCATAAACGTTTGCTGTATCAATATGCGAAATCCCCTGATCCAAAGCCTCAGCCAATATCGTATGTGACTCTTGTTCATTTGTAGGGCCATAAAAATTACTAAATGACATGGCACCTATTCCGATAGCAGATACTTCAGCACCGTATTTACCGAGCTTTCTTTTTTCCATAAGTAAAAATCCTTTTAAACGTCATGGAACATTCTTACTAAAACTACTGTCCCTAAATTAAAAAGAGTGGACAAAAATTCAAGTGACCTAAGAGTCCCAAACAAACACAAGAGGCGTACTGAAAGTTATTTGAGATCAAAAACGGCCACAATCAACCTTAATTTTATCACCTGTAATTGCAGAGCTGAGATCGGATGCCAAATATAGAGCAGCCCGTGCAACTTCATCTGGATAAACCCAGCGTTTTAAGGCAGCTACTTCAGTGTAGTTCTCACGCGCAATCTCTTCTACAGAGCGACGTTCAGCTAATGAGCGACGTTCTAATACGCCGTCCATATTCTCTCCAGAAACTGCACCTGGCAACAAAGCATTTACGCGAACATTATGTTTACCAAGTTCTCTTGCCATTGTTTCCGTTACGCCAACCAAAGCAAATTTGCTTGCTACATAGGCAGAGCGCATTGGATAACCCTGCACTCCCATAAGCGATGACATATTTATTATGGACCCCGCTTCTTGATCAATCATAATTTTAGCGGCTTCTTGAAGACAATGCATGGCTCCAACCAAGTTGATGTTGAGACACTCAACCCAAGCATTCATATCCACATCTGCTACCTGAGCGATTGGACCTGGGCCACCGGCATTATTCACTAACACATCCACCTTTCCGAAGACTTTAAGAGCCTCACTGAACACGTGTTTAACCTGTGCATGATTTGAAACATCGCAAGCTATAGCGTGTCCATTTATTTCGTTGGCCACATTTCTTAAGAGATCATTACGACGTCCAGTTACAACTACTTTCGCACCTGCATCTGCAAAAACTTTTGCAGTAGCCTTTCCTATCCCAGATCCACCACCAGTAACAATAGCTACCTTCCCATCTAAACGGCACAGTTCTTCAACTTTATTCTTCATAATCATACCTCACTAAACTCACGTCCTGGGTCAAACAAAGGCAATTCCGGCTCTTGCCCAAGAATATAGTCACCCATTAATCTACCCATGTAAGGGCCAATTGTATAACCTCCTCTTACACATCCCAGAACAAAAGCATTTTCAATGCCCGGCAAAGCACCAGCAAGTGGATAAAAATCTGGTACATTTGCCTCGAATCCAACCCAGCTGCGTGTCACGCGCGCATTTGAAAGCTCTGGTAAAACATGTTGTGCAAGGGATAAATTTGGGATTAGCGTTTTTGCTGTAACATTCCCGCGCCCGTCTTGCGGAACTCCCTGTCCCTGCCATCCGCCACCAATGAGAATTGTACCATTGCTTTTCTGTTTCATGGTTAAAAGTCCAGTTGCGTGACCGACGATACTGGATATAAGAGGAGACATTCTCTCTGTCACAGACACAGTATTGACACGCGCGCGGACCGGCAAATCAACACCTAGATGAGCAGCTATGGGTTTAAGCCAGGCCCCTGCTGCTAAAAGCAGACGCGTTGCGTGGACAGTGCCGCAGGAAGTTGTTAAATTGAAGCCAGAGCTATTTCTAGTGATTAATTTAACATTGCATTTCTCACGAAATTGCACTTCGTTCTGTTTTAGACGAATGCGATAATATTGACCGGTGAGTGATGAATTTGCGTAACCATCTTCAGGGCAGTAACTTGCAGCCAGAACCTTATGGCTGAGATTTTGCTCTGCAGCTCTGAGTGCATTATTGGACACAAATGTAATCGGTGCGCCCGCATCGGCCTTCAAAGCCTGACGTTCATACAAAAGTTCAGCCTCATGTTCCGTAAAAGCAAGCGTAAAACCACCCGTCTTTTTAAATCCAACGGCCTCGCCCATGGCTTCCCATTCACTATAACCT
>CACDPV010000013.1 GCA_902554885.1 Paracoccaceae bacterium | reverse complement strand
ACGCAGTTGCGAATATCGCGTTCCGTTCGGCGTCAGCCTCACCACGAATAATCTCTGCATCGCGCCGAGCATCAGAAACTATTTCCACTTCCGTTCTATCGGCTAATGCTCTAACTCTTTGAGCCGCCTCATTTCCTCTTGCTATTTCATCAGCCGCTTCTCTTTCTCGTTCCGCGCGCATTCGTGCAAAAGTCGCGTCGAGATTTTGCCGAGGCAAGTCAGTTCTCTTGAGTCTAACATCAATCACTTCAATACCTATTGCTCGGCCTTTTGTTTTAGCTCCACTTAAAATTCGATCCATCAGAAGGGCACGATCAGAACTTAAAATATCGTTAGAAGATACCGAACCGAGCACCTCTCTGAGCTCATTTCTGAAAATCCCATCTAACCTACCTTCTGCAGCTAATTCACCTCCAGTACCGACGGCTTCTCTAAATTGGTTGATGTCTGAAATACGGTATCGAGTAAATGCATCAACCACCAAACGGCGATCATCTAAAGGCGTCACTTCTAGTGGGTCAACAACACTACTCAATATCCGATCTTCATAGTAAACTACATTTTGTATAAATGGTAACTTAAATGACAAACCGGGATCTTCTTTTATTGCAACTACCCTACCAAATTGCAAAACCAGCGCTTTATTACGTTCATCTACAATAAAGATCGAGGACAATGCTAGCACCAAAACAACTACAATTGCGGGAATTATATATGAGATTTTACGCATCACTTATTCTCCCTACGCAAATCATTGAGCGGTAGATATGGAACAACACCTTGGCCACCCCCACTCTCGTCTATTATAACTTTTTCTACATCAGAGAACACTTGTTCCATTGTCTCGATATATAGTCTTTTTCTCGTAACCTCAGGCGCTTTTTTGTATTCCCGAAGTACGGCTGTGAACCTACTGGCTTCACCAGTTGCTCCATTGACGACCTGAGCTCGATAACCCTCCGCCTGCTCCAAGGTCTGAGCTGCCTCGCCCCTGGCCTGAGCTAAAACTCTGTTGGCATAAGCGTCTGCCTGCTTTTCAAGCCTGTCACGCTCTTGTTCAGCTGCCTGAACTTCCCTAAACGCATCTATTACCTGCTCTGGTGGATCAGCTTTGTCGAAGTTTACTCGCACAACGTTTATTCCACTTACATAATTATCTAATGTAGCTTGTATCAATTCTTGCAATCTAGACGCAATCGAACCTCTGTCCCGGTTCAATATAGGCGCTAGTTCAGACTGTGCTATAATTTCTCTCATTGCAGATTCAGCAACTGCTCTAATCGTAATCTGAGGATCACGCAAATTAAACAAATACTGTGCCGGGTCTTTTATGTTCCAGACTACTTCAAAGTCAATATCAACAATATTCTCATCGCCGGTTAGCATCAAACCTGCATCCGATCCACGACCACCGACGCCAATTTGCTCATTCTGCTCTCGGGTTACTGGCAGAACCTCTTTGGTGACCAAAGGCCAAGGGGCAAAGTTAAGGCCTGGATTACCGATCGAAGAAAATTTTCCTAAAAATAACTCTACCGACTTCTCTTCTGGTTTCACCGTGTAAAAACTCGCAAAAGCCCATAAACCAGCAAGAAAAAGGAAAATTAGTAAAAAGCCATTCCTTCCCAGGCCGCCATCACCAGAACCACCTGAACCGCGGGCACCTCTTCTTCCGCCTCCTCCCATAAGGACACGTAACTGCTCTTGACCCTTCTTAAGCATATCATCGATTTCAGGAGGCATTTGTCCTTGGTTGTTATTCTTAGGAGGTCTTTCGCCATTACTTCCATTGCCGGGACGCTTTGGCCCCCCAGATCCACCACCCCAAGGGCCGCCAGAATTACCTGCCATCAATCTTTCCTTTTTATTAGCGTTCGCTACCTAACATAACTGGGTAGTAATAAGTAAATTTCAACTACTACGCACTGGTTTTTGCATCGTTACTATTTCTTCCGAAATTGTGGGATGAACGGCCACTGTGTTGTCAAAGTCCTTTTTTGTAGCCCCCATTTTAACCGCAATTGCTGCCATTTGAACCATCTCACCAGCTCCAGGTGCGACGATATGCACCCCTAGAACTCTGTCTGTTTTTTTACAAACTATCAACTTAATAAAAGATTTGTCTTCATTATCAGCAAAACCACTTCTCATTGGTTTGAAATATGTTGTAAAAATATCAACTGGGCCACGTTCAGCAGCCACTTCTTCGCTCAACCCTACTGTACCCATTTCAGGTTTTGTAAAGATTGCGGTTGGTATACTCGAATAATCTAAACATGTTGGGTTATTAAAAAACGCAGTTTGAACAAAAGCCATCGCCTCTTTGATGGCAATAGGCGTGAGTTGTTTTCGGTTTGTAAGATCACCGATTGCATAAATTGAATCAATTGAAGATTTCGAATATTTGTTAACTATAATTTCCCCGTTATCACCAACGGATAATCCTGCCGAACCATGTTGCAAACCATAGGAGTTTGGAACACGCCCTGTAGCAAATAGTATCTGATCGAAGTCTTGAACCCGATCATAGTTATCGGAAACCCGGAAACTATTTTCTTGTTTCGTTATTTTACCTACATTTACACTATACTGTAAGTCAACGCCATTCGACTTCATTTGGTTAGCAACGATAGTAGTAGCTTCACTATCAAAACCTCTTAAAATGGTCTCACCTCTGCAAAACTGTGTTACTTTAGTGCCGAAACCAGTGAAGATTGAGGCAAATTCACATGCAATATAACCACCACCAACAATTAATAAATTCTGAGGTAACGTGCTTAAGGAAAAAATCTGATCTGACGTCAATACATGATCAATACCTGGTATATTCGGAAGATCTGGTTTGCCACCTGTAGCCAGCAGGATATACTCTGAAGTAAACTGCTCTCCACTTGCCAACTTCACTGTGTGCTCATCAATAACTTTTGCATGCTGATCGAAGGTTTGAACACCTGAATTTTTCAATAAATTTAGATATATATGCTCTAACCTTGATACTTCAGCAGAAAGTTTTTCTGAAAAAAAATTCCAATTTAGTCCATTATCTTTCTGCACATCCCACCCATAGGATACAGATTCTTTGAATATTGAAGAAAATTCTGACGCAAACACCATAAGCTTTTTGGGCACACACCCTCGAATTACACAAGTGCCACCATACCGATCCATCTCGGCCAGAGCGACGCGTTTATTATCTAAAGCAGCAGTCACGCGGGCGGCTCTAACCCCTCCAGACCCACCACCAATTACAAATAAATCATAGTCAAAGTTCATTATATTTACTCAAGCAATGCTTTGTATTGGCATTTTACGAATTCTGATCTTCATTTTTCTTCCAATCCACAGTGACCTGTCCGTTTTCATCGGCAACAACAACGCAATTGCAAATGTTAACAAATAAACCGTTTTCTACTACTCCAGGAATTAAATTTAAGTCATTTGAGAGTATACACTCGTCAGAAATAAAATTTAGTTGAAGATCTAATATAAAATTTCCTTCGTCTGTAATAAATCTTTTGTCTTTTGACGTTCGATACATTACCTGCGGGTCTTTGTATCCATTCTGCGTTAAGTATTGAACAACCTGACTTTTGGTTGACTCACAACCGTATCGTATGACTTCTAAAGGTAACGGGAACGAACCCAATTCAGCCACTTTTTTAGAGGAGTCGGCGATTACAACCATCTTATCGGACGCCATCGCAACTATTTTTTCCCGTAAATGCGCTCCGCCCCCACCTTTAATTAAGTTAAAACCGGGACTTATTTCATCTGCACCATCGATGGTAATATCGAGCCAACCTGCTTCGTCCAATGAGCAGATTGGGATCCCTTCTGATTTAGCGAGCTCACTTGTTTTTAAAGAGGTAGGCACACCCGTGATATTCAATCCCTCATCACGCACTTTGCGTCCTAAATGCTTGACTAGCCAATAGGCTGTGCTTCCAGTACCTAAGCCAACTTTCATTCCGGACGAAACAAATTCTGCCGCTTTTTCTGCACATAAGTATTTTGCGCGTTCGTTCGGTGATAATTCCGTACGCATTGTCTACCTTTTTACTGATTTTACAAAAATTTTCTTAATAATATTTCACTAAACTTATTCTATATTGACAATTCTAGATCAGTAATAGTCGTTTCTATAACAAAATTTAAAGATTTATCACTTTAGGATTAAAAAGTTAATTTTTAGTTAAGATTTGTAATAGAAATATAGTTATGAAAGACTAACAACAAGCAAAAATATTTTAGTTCTTTTGCAAAGATAAAAAGTGTAGGAACTTTCCGATGTTTGTTTCAGTATTTGACATGTTTAAAATTGGGATTGGACCATCATCGTCTCATACTATGGGCCCAATGGTAGCAGCAAATAATTTTCTGGATCTTTTGCGCGCATCGCCATTTAAGTTCAACGGCTTGCGTTGTCGTTTGCATGGCTCACTTGCATTCACAGGCGTGGGTCATGCCACGGATAGGGCAATCACTTTGGGCCTAGCAGGATTTACTCCAGAAAACTACGACGAAGTAAAAGCTGGTAAGGCTCTAACCAGGATCCATTCAACACATTTTCTAGAGCCAGATGGACTTGAGAAACTAAAATTTAATATATCTGACGATCTAATTTTTGATTATGGACCACGACTAGCTGAACATTCAAATGGCCTTATTTTATATGCAACCGACCCTCAGGGGGATATCATACTGGAGGAAACTTATTTCTCAATTGGTGGAGGGTTTATCCTCACAAAATCCGAATTCTCAGAACATTCTCAATATGAAGAGGAGGCGGAAGTGCCTTATCCTTTTCAATCCGCTGCTGAAATGCTTGCAATGGCAAGACATTCTGGCAAATCCATAGCAGAAATGAAAAGGGAAAATGAAAAAGTCGTACACACAAACACTGAAATAAAAGATAGGCTCGCAAGAATTTGGAATACTATGGATATGTGTATCAAGCGGGGCCTAGAAAGTACTGGAGAGCTTCCAGGAGGCCTTCACGTAAAAAGAAGGGCTAAGAGCATTTATGATGCTTTGATTTCAGAAAAAGGTAACAATCTAACGCCTCCACATACAACTAACGACTGGATGAGTGTGTACGCCATGGCGGTCAACGAAGAAAATGCAGCAGGAGGACAAGTTGTTACTGCCCCAACAAATGGTGCGGCTGGTGTTGTGCCATCAGTAATGCGCTACTATTTGGACCACGTTCCCACAAGCTCACCATCAAAAATAGAAGATTTTTTATTAACGGCCGCTGCAATTGGCGGGCTGGTAAAATTTAACGCCTCAATTAGTGGAGCGGAAGCAGGCTGTCAGGCAGAGGTAGGTTCAGCAAGTGCTATGGCCGCAGCAGGGTTTTGTGCAGTCATCGGAGGAACCCCAGAACAGATTGAGAATGCAGCAGAAATTGCGCTCGAGCATCATTTAGGCATGACCTGCGATCCCGTAAAAGGACTGGTCCAAGTGCCATGTATCGAACGAAACGGGCTGGGCGCAATTAAAGCAATTTCTGCTGCTAGCCTGGCTCTTAGAGGTGACGGAACACACATCATTCCTTTAGATGTTTGCATTGAAACAATGCGTCAAACTGGTGAAGACATGAGCGAAAGGTACAAGGAGACATCGATGGGTGGCTTAGCTGTTAACGTTCCTAATTGCTAAGATAGAACCTAAATTTTGAATTATTAAACGTTTAGTGTGCTGGATCTAGTTAGCACGCCAGGGTTTTGAGGCTAATAAGGCTAAACAAGTAGGAATAAAAAAATCTCTGGGAATAATTGTTAGTACTAACGGCTTACTTGGATAAAGCTCAATTTTATCTCCAGTGGTACAATTTGAAGTGCCAATTGTGCTTATCGGGGAAAAGACAATATCATCTGTTTTCCATCTCAAACCTTTTGAACCAACAGAGCATTCTCCCATTGGGTAAATCGACACACGACATTCATTTTTTAGATTAATTGAGAACTTTGGAGGTGTTAAAAAAACTAAATCATGACTACCAATTAAAAGCACCTTTTTATCATAATGTTTCACCAAGGCACTTTGAACCGCCATTTGGTGATCCAATCTATCTCCTAAAAAACCTAATCCTAGAATTAATGGCGCATTAATTCTATTTAAGGATTTTTCAAAATCAGTATCGTTTTGACTACTCACAAAATGGATTGAATCTTGGCCAATTTGAGTTTTTGAATTTTCATCAATACTATCCATGTCACCAATTACGGCTTTAGGTTTTACTCCGTATTTAAGACAGGTATTTGCTCCTCCATCCGCAGCAACAACATTGGACGCAAACTTAATACTCTCTGCAAAATTATCAGCCGAAACTTCAGCTCCACCAACAAGCGTTATGGGGTTTTCAAATAATAAGGCTGTTTTGTTCATAACTTGATTTAAACCCTATTTGATTTTTATCATTGCTATTTTCATGAATAAAAAATCTATTTAAAAGGCAGGTCGATTAATCAGTTTGCTCGGGATCAGCTTGCCCTACACCTTTAAAGATAAATTTGAATGGTAAAGCCCAAAGAATTCCTAGACCTAAATAGATTACAAACTCAAGTAAAATAGATGGTCGCTCAAATAAAGCTATTATATTTACCGCAAAAACTACATACATTGGTAGGCCAACGAGGAGTAATAATAGCGAAATGCGTCGTCTGTTTTTGTATCTGATAGCCATTAATCTTCAAACGGGTCCCTTACAAGTATTGTATCTTCTCTTTCAGGTGAAGTTGATAGTAGCGCCACAGGGCATTCAATCAACTCCTCAATTCTTCTTACATATTTAATTGCGCCAGCCGGCAACTCAGCCCAACTCCTTGCACCTTCAGTAGTTTCCGTCCAACCATCCATTTCTTCAAAGATTGGCTGACAGCGGGTTTGTTGATCGGCGGCCGTTGGCAAATAATCGATTAACTCGCCATCAAGCTTATAACCTATACAGATCTTAACTTTTTCAAACCCATCTAATACATCTAATTTTGTTAGAGATATCCCGTTTACCCCGGAAGTGGCGCAAGTTTGGCGAACCAGGACCGCATCAAACCAACCGCAGCGCCTCCTTCGTCCAGTGGTCGTTCCAAACTCATGCCCGCGCTCTCCTAGCTTATTACCGTAATCATCATTAAGTTCCGTGGGGAAAGGCCCCTCTCCAACTCTCGTAGTGTAAGCCTTTACTATCCCCAAAACAAAATCAATACCCCCTGGCCCAAGTCCAGAACCAGTGGCGGCCTGACCAGCAATCACGTTGGAGGATGTAACAAAAGGATACGTGCCAAAATCGATATCCAATAATGCTCCTTGCGCACCCTCAAAAAGAATGCGTTTTCCCGACTTTCGTTTATCATTTAGAATTTTCCACACCGGTGCTGCAAATTGTAGAATAAGAGGCGCCACATCAAGTAGTTTATTTAAAAGACTGCTTTTATCAATTGGCTCTAGATCCATTCCCTTTCGGAGGGTGTTGTGGTGCTGAAGCAGCCTATCAAGTCGATTAGACAAAGTAGTTTTGTCTGCCAGGTCGGAAACTCTTACTGCCCTTCGCCCTACTTTATCCTCATAAGCTGGTCCGATACCTCGCCCAGTTGTGCCAATTTTCGCGATCCCAGTTTGCGCTTCCCTTGCCCTGTCTAACTCACCATGCACTGGCAAGATCAAGGGGGTATTTTCTGCGATTTTTAACGTATCAGCATTAATTACGACACCTTGTGCTCTAATCGTTTCTATTTCATTTAGTAAGTGCCATGGGTCCAGGACTACCCCATTGCCTATTACTGATAATTTTCCTCCACGAACTACGCCGGATGGAAGCGCGTGTAATTTAAATATTTCCTGATCAATTACTAGGGTGTGACCCGCATTGTGTCCGCCCTGAAACCTTACAACTACGTCGGCCCTTTCACTCAGCCAGTCAACTATTTTACCTTTACCCTCGTCACCCCATTGCGCGCCTACAACAACAACATTTGCCATCGGAAAACCTTTCTAGTAAGTCGGTGACGGGGTCGGTATAACGCCTAGGTGTAGGCTGTAAAGCTGTAATGCAAAAATAAATCTATTTTTTTGATTTTGATTAAACAAAGCGAGGAACACATAATATAATCTCAAAACAAATAGATTTGGCTCTTGCGGTACGCAGTAAATTTACCTATCTACCACAAAGAGCACCACAAGGTTAAGGATTAATGGAAAATATAGTTTTAACGGTTCATCTTCTATTAGCTCTGGCTTTAGTCGGCGTTGTACTTATCCAAAGATCCGAAGGTGGTGGCTTAGGTATGGGGTCCGGCGGTGGCGACGGTGTCATGAGCGGTAGAGCTGCAGCAAGTGCGCTAACGAAGCTAACTTGGATATTTGCAATAGCATTTATCATCACATCAATCACCTTAACCGTAATAGCGGCCAACAAATCCTCAGAAACTTCAGTAATGGACAGGTTGGGTGTTTCGTCTAACAACGATACAAAGCCCGACACTTCTATGGATGATATAGAGTCACTCTTGCCGCCTACAGAGGGGGTATCAGAAAGTCTGGTACCCAGCTCCGATTAACAACTTTTTGTTGGTTACTACTAAATAGTATCAATATATGGATCAGTATAACTTGCATAGAGGTTAAGAATCCTGTTATACTTTAACCCCGTGATAGTTGTGGTTTTACTGAATTATTGCAGTACTTACGCCGCTATATTGTAAGACCAAATACCATGGGAGAACTTCGTTAATGGCACGATTTATTTTTATCACAGGCGGAGTGGTTTCTTCTCTTGGAAAAGGTTTAGCTTCAGCTGCATTGGGCGCTCTTTTGCAAGCGCGAGGCTACAGTGTAAGATTAAGGAAACTAGATCCTTATTTAAATGTTGATCCGGGAACAATGAGCCCATTTGAGCATGGTGAAGTATTCGTAACGAATGACGGTGCCGAAACAGACCTTGACCTGGGCCATTACGAGAGATTCACTGGAGTATCCGCAAGGATGACAGACTCTGTCTCTTCGGGAAGAATTTACTCTAACGTCCTAGAAAAAGAGCGTCGGGGCAATTACTTGGGGAAAACAATACAGGTTATTCCACATGTGACTGATGAAATAAAAGAATTCATTAAGATTGGAGAGGATGAAGTTGACTTTATGCTTTGCGAAATAGGAGGGACTGTTGGAGACATTGAAGGCTTACCATTCTTCGAAGCTATTAGGCAATTTTCACAAGACAAGCAAAGGGGAGAATGTATTTTCATGCATTTGACTTTGCTTCCATTTGTAAAAGCAAGCGGAGAATTGAAAACGAAACCAACCCAACATAGCGTTAAAGAACTCCGTTCAATTGGAATATCACCAGATATTTTGGTATGTCGATCCGAAGGGTCAATCCCCCAAAAAGAGCGTGAAAAGCTAGCACTATTTTGTAATGTTCGTCCCGAGAGCGTGATTTCGGCAAAAGATTTGAATTCCATTTATGAAGCTCCAATATCTTATCATAATGAGGGCCTGGACCAAGCCGTCCTTGATGCTTTCACTATAACTCCTACTCCAAAGCCCGATCTGTCAAAATGGGAAGATGTTAAAGATCGACTAAACAACCCCGAAGGACATGTAAACGTTGCTATAGTTGGAAAATATACCCAATTAGAAGACGCATATAAGTCTATCGCCGAGGCGCTGACTCACGGAGGTATGGCTAATAGGCTTGAAGTGAAAATTAATTGGGTAGATGCAGAAACATTTGAGAAAGAGGATCCCGAAATTTATTTGTCCGGATTTCACGCCATCCTCGTACCTGGTGGATTTGGCGAGCGCGGAACGGAAGGCAAAATTATGGCGGCTAAGTTTGCTCGAGAACATAAAATTCCATATTTGGGAATTTGTTTGGGTATGCAAACTGCGGTAATTGAATCTGCTAGAAATATGGCCGGAATATCAAATGCTGGGTCAGAGGAGTTTGACCATGAGGCAGGAAAGCGTCGTTTCGAACCAATTATTTATCACCTTAAAGAGTGGGTTCAAGGAAATCACAAGGTTTCTCGAAAAGTAGAAGATGATAAGGGAGGAACTATGCGTCTTGGAGCATATTCTGCAGTACTGGCAGAGGACTCATGTGTTGCAAAAATATATAACTCGACTTCGATAGAAGAGCGCCATAGGCATCGTTACGAAGTAGATGTTAAATACCGTAAAGAACTGGAAAAAAGCGGATTAATTTTCTCTGGCATGTCCCCCGATGGGCGACTACCGGAGATTGTAGAACTGAGTGACCATCCATGGTTCATCGGAGTACAGTTTCACCCTGAATTAAAATCAAAGCCTTTTGATCCCCATCCGTTATTCAGAGACTTCATAAAAGCAGCAAAAGATATTTCGCGACTTGTCTAATCATTCTCAGTCTCTATATCAGTATTTCTCAAATGCCAATTTTAAAACAAAGAGTATTCTATGATTTCAAATTTTCTGCGATCGATATTATCTGAACAACCAGACCCAGTCTCAGGTGAAGACGCACATATTGCCTTAGCGGCTTTGCTGGTTCGAATTGCAAAATCTGACTCACAATACGATAAGAGCGAAGTAGAAACAATAAAACGTGTTCTGATAAAACAATTTAAAATGTCTGAAGAAAAGTCTACTTCTACAATTGAAATCGCAGAACAGATGGAGGCTGAAGCTCCAGATACAGTACGTTTCACAAGAGCACTGAAGAATACTATACCTTATGAGAGCCGTCGACAAATTATTGAAGGTTTGTGGCAAGTAGCATTAGCGGACGGTGCTCGTGATAGTCAAGAAGATGCAATAATTCGCCTAGCCGCTAAATTACTGGGAGTAACTGACGTGGAAAGCGCCGAGGCACGAAAATCGGCTCAGACAATAGAAACGGGAAAGTAATTTTAAATCCAAGCGGATTATTAATCTGCGAGCATTCAAAGAAAACTTATGAGTGATTGGAGTATTTAAAATTGAAATTCAAAATTTTGAACATTATTAAATGCTTACCATAAAGTTTTGTAGACAAATCAAAAATTGAGTGAAATTGTCTAAGCAAATATTGATGGTGAAACTATGTCGAAAGTATCGGCGAAAACAATTCAGGTAGCAGTTGCCGACTTAAACGGTATTCTTCGAGGCAAAATACTTCTCAGTAAGAATGCCAAAAAATTAAAAAATAAGTCAATCCGATTGCCCTTATCTGCATTAAATGTGGATCTTTTGGGAGAGGATATTGAGAATAGTCCACTCGTTTTTGAGTCTGGCGACACCGATGGTTATATTAGTTCTACCGGGAGAGAACCTTTTCGGTTTAAGTGGCTAGAAAATACACCTTTGTTCTATCCATGTTGGATGTTTACAGATGATGATGAAAATTTTCTTGGCGATGCCAGACATACTCTGAATAAAACTTTGAATGGATACAAGGAAAAAGATTGGACTGTTATCGCCGCAACTGAAATGGAATTTTATTTAGTTAATGCTAGGAATGACTCACTAAAACCTCCAATTAATCCTAAAACGAACAATCAATTAATATGTGCGGATGTGCTTTCCACTCAAGACTTAAATGATTTTGAGGTCATTCTCAGTGAAATTCAGGAAGCCTGCCTTGAAGCAGGAATTGATTTTGAAAGTATAACTTCGGAGTCAGGCTGTGGTCAATTTGAAGTGACATTAAAACATCGCAATGCATTGTTAGCTGCAGATGATGCGCTTTTCCTAAAGATCATAACTAAAGGCGTGGCAATTAAACATGGATTAACCGCCACTTTTATGGCAAAGCCATATTTTGACCAACCAGGCAATGGAATGCATGTGCATTTTTCTATATTAGATAACAATGGGAAAAATATTTTTAGCAACGGTGAGAATTCTGGCTCTAAATTTTTAAAAAATGCCATTGGTGGTTGTATATCCGCAATGAAAGCCTCAACGTTGATTTTTGCGCCATTTGAGAATAGTTACGAACGCTTAACGCCAAAAGCTCACGCTCCAACGGGAGTTTCTTGGGCTTACGAAAACAGAACTGCTGCAATAAGAATACCGATGGGTAGTCCCAGTTCAAAGCGAATTGAGCATAGAGTTGCAGGCGGTGACGCAAACCCATATTTGTTATTTACAGCCATATTGGGTGCAGCTTTAAAGGGAATTGAGGATCAAATGGATGCACCAAAGCCGATTCAGGGAGATGCATATTCATTAAATCTGCCGCAATTGGCAAAAAATTGGATTACTGCAATTGAATTATTTGAAAATGACGATGCTATAAAAAATATATTTCCTGAAAGCTTAGTCGCAAACTTAGTTTTAACAAAAAAGCAAGAGTTTAAGCAACTTGATAAAATAACCTCGGCAGATAAGTGGAAATACTATATTAACAGCATATGACGTTATATTATGGGAAAATTCATGAAAATTGGAATTTTACAAACTGGTAAAAGCCATGAAAGCCTTTTGAATAAATTTGGCGATTATCCAGACTTGTTCAAAAGTTTTTTGACTTCAGAAGATTTCGCGTTTGAAACATACCCTGTTTTGGAAATGGTATTTCCAAAATCACCGGGTGAATGCGACGGTTGGCTGATAACTGGCTCACGCCATGGAGTATATGAAAACCATGAATGGCTAGATCCACTTCGCAAATTTATTAGACTTATCGATCAAAAAAAGGCTCCACTGGTAGGCATATGTTTTGGCCACCAAATTATAGCAGAAGCACTCGGCGGCGTGGTTGAAAAATTTCAAGGTGGTTGGTCCGTTGGCTCAACCAAATATAAATACGAAGATAGAAATGTGATCTTAAACGCATGGCACCAAGACCAAGTAGTTGTGCCACCAGCTAATGCTAAAACCATTATGAGCAGTGAATTCTGTAAATTTGCTGGACTGAATTATGATGACAAAATTATTACTTTCCAACCACACCCTGAGTTCAATTCGGATTATATAGATGGTTTAATTGAAAATAGGGGGAAAGGAATTGTCCCCGACGACCTTCTTATCGCAGCCAAATCAAAATTAAATAGCTCAAACGATAACGAGCTACTCGCATCTAAAATAATGTCGTTTTTTGCAAAGTGAATTCAAAGATGAAGACATTCTCCAATATTTTAAGCAAAGCTCCTGATGCGGCCAGAGCGTACGTCGATGGGAAAAAGGTTGATGAAGTCGAATGTATTGTCTCCGATCTACCTGGAATAGCGCGCGGCAAAGCTGTTCCAGCTCAAAAATTTCTAAGACAAAAAACTTTTCATTTACCTGATTCCATTTTCTTTCAAACGATAACAGGTGGCTGGGGAGAGGCTGCAGGCAAAGAGGGTTTTATTGAACGAGATATGATATTAAACCCAGACTATTCAACTACCACTGCAGCACCTTGGACGGGAGATTGGACCCTGCAGGTAATTCATGACGCCTACGATAGGAAGGAAAGGCCAGTACCTTTTGCACCTAGGAACGTCTTAAAGAAAGTTTTAGAATTATATAAAAAAGAAAGTTGGGCTCCCGTAGTGGCACCGGAGATGGAATTCTATTTGGTGAGTAGAAACTCCGATCCAAGAACACCAATCCAAGCAATGATGGGTAGATCCGGTCGGCCAGCCGCTGCACGACAGGCGTATTCAATGACGGCGGTTGATGAGTTCGGACCTGTAATTGATGACATCTATGATTTTGCAGAACTTCAGGGCTTCGAAATTGATGGGATTACTCAAGAAGGAGGGGCGGGACAATTGGAGATCAACCTTCAACATGGGAAACCTCTTAAATTATCAGATGAAGTTTTTTACTTTAAGAGATTAATAAGAGAGGCTGCGTTGCGCCATAATTGCTTTGCCACATTTATGGCCAAACCTATTGAGGATGAACCTGGAAGCGCCATGCATATTCATCATTCCATTTTAGATACTAACACTGGGGAAAACTTATTTTCCGGACCGCAGGGCGGTGAAACTGATATGTTTTACCACTTTATTGGAGGTCTACAGAAATACTTACCTGCAGCAATTGCAGTACTAGCTCCCTATGTGAACTCGTATAGACGTTATGTTAAAGACCATGCCGCGCCAATCAACCTGGAATGGGCGAGAGACAATAGAACTACTGGTATACGGGTGCCACTTTCGAGCAATTCTGCAAGACGGGTTGAAAATCGTATAGCCGGTATGGACTGCAACCCTTATTTGGGAATCGCAGTTTCTCTTGCATGCGGTTATTTGGGCATAAAAAACGAGATCCGTCCCTCTAAGCAATTCCGTGGCGATGCTTATGAGGGTGCCGAGGACATCCCGCGGGGGCTAGGATCGGCTTTGGACTTATTTGAGGAAGCGACCCTATTACATAAGATACTTGGTACAGAATTTTGTCGCGTTTATTCTATTGTGAAAAGAGCAGAACATGATGAATTCTTACAAGTTATTAGTCCCTGGGAGAGGGAACATCTTTTGTTAAACGTATGAATTTACTGTATATAAATGATGAAACCAACAGATATCCTCAAAATAGTTGGTATACGGCAACTTCAGAATTACTAGATAGTTTTGAGCCAGTAAATAATGATATATCCGCAGATGTTGCAATTATTGGAGGCGGTTATGCAGGATTAAGCGCTGGCCTATTCTTGGCTGAAGCAGGTGTTAATACTGTCTTGCTTGAAGCACAGAAAGTAGGCTTTGGGGCATCCGGACGAAATGGTGGACAGTTGGGTGCTGGTCAACGTATGGATCAACGCGACTTAATTAAGTTGGTGGGAGATAATCTCGGAGATAAACTCTGGTTTTTAGCGGAAGATGCCATAGATACCGTTAAAAACCTTATAGCCAAAAATGAAATTAATTGTTTTCTGCGTCCAGGAGTGGCAAATCTAGGGAATTCAAATACTGAGACATCCGATCTTCATTATTACGCAGAATTTCTTGAAAAGAGATACAAGCTTGGCAATATAGATACTGTTAGTAAAGAAGAAAGCTTAGCACTCTGTAAGTCCAATGAATATAAAGGAGGTATTTTCTATAAAAATGCGGCGCATTTACACCCTCTTCGTTACGTTCTGGGGCTCGCAAGAGCAGGCAAGAAAAGCGGTTTAAGAATTTTTGAACAAACCCCAGTGCAAAAAATACTAAAAGGTAATCCTGTTGTATTAAAAACAAACAGAGCTTTCATTAAAGCAAAATATGTAATCTATGCTTGCAATGGATATCTTGGAAACCTTGAAACCAAGGTAGCTGCTAGAGTTATGCCAATAAATAACTTTATCGTAGCAACTGAACCACTGAATGAAGCGAAACACCAAGTTTTAACTAAAGACATAGCAGTTGCTGATTCAAAATTTGTTGTGAATTACTTTCGGATGTCTCATGACAATAGGCTCCTATTTGGAGGGACGGAAAGTTATGGATATAGATTTCCTAAAAATATCGCAGCCAAAGTGAGAATACCGCTACTAAAAATTTTTCCGCAATTAAACGACGTGGAAATTGATTATGCCTGGGGTGGTACTTTGGGAATTACGATGCGTAGAATGCCATTTTTCAAACGTTTGAGTGATAATGAATTCAACATCTCCGGCTTTTCTGGCCATGGCGTTGGTAATGCTACCCATGCCGGAAAACTTGTTGCTCAAACCATTTTAAATCAAGATAGCACTGGCTTTGATGCTATGGCAGAAGTACCCTCCATACCATTTCCAGGAGGTCGCTTCGCTCGGTCACCTTTGCTGGTCATGGCAATGACCTGGTATTCACTGAGGGATAAGTTTGGGCTATAGAAGTTAACTCAACTTATTAAGCTTTTCTTGAAGCTCACTCAATTGTATTTTGATTGCTTCAAGGTCATCTTTTGATTCATTCGATGGCTTATCTTCTTCTGCATTTGGTGGGTTCTTAGCATTGTAGCTAGATAACCCCCCCATAAATGCCTTCAAAAACGCATCTTGCTGAGCCTGTAAGTTCTCAAACCCAGGCATTCCCTGCAATGGGTTAACATTATTCATATTCTCCATAAACTGAGATTGGCTCTCACGAAACATTTCCAAGGACATAGTTAAAAACTCTGGGAGAGCTGACGATGTTTGGCTCGCATAGCTTCTAACTAGGTCCGTTAAAACATCAATTGGAAGTACATTTTCTCCTCTACTTTCATGCTCAGCAATTATTTGGAGTAAATACTGCCTAGTGAGATCATCACCAGACTTTAGATCAATTATTTGTACGTCTCGGCCAGATCGAATAAAACCGGCTATATCATCGAGGGTAACATAATCACTTGTTTCGGTGTTATAAAGACGGCGACTAGCATATCTTTTAATAAGCAAAGCACTTGACTTTTTTTCCACGGTGATCCCCCAATCGCCTCATTGCAGCGTCGCAGCAATTATTAAGCATCTGCAGAAAAAAAGAAAGAGGCAACTGTTTGCCTCTTTTTTTTGGTATGAAAAAGTGGAAAAAAGTCAGCTATAAAGGAGCTAGGTAGACGCTTTTTTCTTGGCTGGATTAATATCGTTGGCAGCCTTTTTTACTGCAGCTGCTGTTTCCTTCTGCACTTCCTTGGCTGACGAAAGAAACAGAGATACTGAGTCCATCTGGGCCTTTTTTGCAATTTCAGCGTAGGTTGCCAAGTTTTCAGTTGTAACGTCAGCCTGTGCCGACACAAAGTCTCCTAAAGATTTAGCGTACCCTGAAGGATCACCATCGTATTTTGGAGCTTCCTGCATTTTGGTAATCGTATCACTCGCCCACTTGTATGATACGGAAGCAGAGTTCTCTGCGACTTTCAAAAATAAATCATAGTACTTTTCATTGATTTCTGTTTGCTTTTTAATTGCGTCATCGAAAACCGACGTATCCGTAGGCAAAGAAGCCATAAAATCTGCGTAAAATTTATTAATATCTATTGTACTAACCATCACAAATATCCCCTGTAAAAATGTTATCCATTGATGTATACATGCTGCGCCGCAGCAATGCAAGACATTTTTCTGCATTGCAGCATTTTTATAAAAGCAGATTATCCTCTTGGTCTTTGATGAATATAATAACCCGGAGCATCTCCCAAATCTAAATCAAATTTCGCCTTGGGTATGCGAGCTTCCACCAGATCTTTTGATTTCTTCCTCAGCCATCGTTCCCAAAACGGCCACCAGCTTTCTTTTTCAAAATCTGCACCATTCTTCCATTGCTCTGCATCTTCAAATTCACCGTTCCCAAAATAATACCCATATTTGCCACTACCTGGAGCATTAACAATACCAGCAACATGTCCCGCTTCAGAAAGGACAAAAGTCTTCTCTTTGGAGCTGAAATTTTGTAAACCTCTAAAGCTGTCTTTCCAAGACGCTATATGATCAGTTTCACAACTTACTGCAAAAATAGGCGTTTCAATATCTGCGGCGCCAATTGTCTCCTCAAACATTTTTAATTCATTTTTTGCGAACTGATTATCCTGACACAAATATCTAAGGTATTGTACTGCCATTTTACCTGGTAAATTTGACCCATCGCCATTCCAAAAAAGTAAGTCAAATGAAGGAGGTGCCTCGCCCATCATGTAACTTTTAATCGCCGGAGTGTAGATTAGATCATTAGAGCGTAGAAAACTAAATGTCCGCGCTATAATAAAACTTTCTAGAATACCTTTATCGTTAGCCTCGCTTTCTATAGCATCAATGAAGTCATTTTGTAAAAAAGGAGTAAATTCGCGTTGATTTGAAAAGTCAGTTAATGTCGTAAAAAGTGTGGCCGTATTTATAGATCTATCACCTCTTTTACTCAAGATTGACATAGCGAGGCTAAGTATGGTCCCAGCAATACAATACCCTAAAGCATTTATTTTTTTGACATTACAAATAGCTTTTACTTTTGCAATCGCTGGAAAGTATCCCTCCTCAATATACTCCTCAAGCCCAACATCAGAGAAGCTAGAATCCGGGTTCACCCACGATACCACGAACAGCGTGTAGCCCTGATTAACAAACCAACGTATCAAACTATTATGTGGCTTTAAGTCTAAGATATAATACTTGTTTATCCATGGAGGAAAAATAAGTAACGGAATACGATAAACCGTCTCAGTTGAGGGCGAATACTGAATTAGTTCAAAAAGTCTGTTACGAAAAACAACCTTACCAGGAGTAGAAGCTAAGTCTGATCCAACTTTAAAAGCATTTTCATTTGCTAAACGGACTAATAGTTCGCCGTCATTAGCCTCTAAATCTCTAATCAAATTCTCTAAACCTTGCACAAGAGATTGCCCTTTAGTCAAAAAAGCTTTCTCTAACGCATCAGGATTCGTTCCGAAAAAGTTGGTAGGAGCCATCATATCGATTACTTGACCAGAAAAATACTCCAAGCGCGTTTTATCTTTTGAAGATAAACCCTCTACCTGTGCCACGGCGCTTTTAATCATGTCAGAATTCGCTTGGTATTGACTTAAGACATATTTGAAAAATGGGCTGCTCCTCCACAATTGATGCTTAAAACGTTTATCAAGAGACCCAATGTCATCATTCTTATCTTTCTCGGAATAAAACTGCTTTTGTGTATCCACAAAATACTCTAACGTTTTTCCCCAATAAGAGATCTGTTGCTCCATTATATAAGTCGGGTTTTGAACTATGCTTTTCAAATAAGCTCCGGCAGTTTTCACAAAAATATCGTGCCCCGGACCGTTTAAGGCAGGATTGATCTGCTTCTTACTACTCAAAATTTCGAAAAATCGTCCTGACAATTCTTCCAGCTTCTGCAGATTTGCGTTCAATTGCGGATCAATTGACGGTAAATTTTTATCTGAACTTGTCATGTGAGACTTTTCCGACTATCCTAGCTGCAGTGCAGCATAACAAAAAGATCAAAGATTACCATGCTCCTTTTTATCGCACCGCTTATTTAGGATAATAAAAATGCATAAGATGCTAAGTTACGATTACTTCGAAGCAATTCGTAACACAAACCAGTGGCTTGGAGCGACAGCAAAAGCTGCAGCCTCACACCCAGCAATATCAGCTTTTCCAAACCCGAGCATTGACTGGGTTGCGGCTTGGGGAGAAGTCACCGAAAGATCCTTTGAAAGGATGGCTATAAAACCTGATTGGGGCATAGATAGTATAACATGTTACGATGGTCGAGATCACTTAGTAGAGATCGATAGAAAAATAGTTGGAGATTTTGGTGATCTCATTCATTTCAATGTCCTGGGAAGAGATCCAGCTTCAAGGAAACTTTTATTGATAGCACCCATGTCAGGTCACTACTCAACTTTACTTAGATCAACCGTAAAAAGTTTAATCATGGATAGTGAAATTTACGTCACAGATTGGCACAATGCCCGTGATATTCCAGTTTCCAAGGGAAGCTTTGATATTGAAGATTATACCCAGTACTTAATCGATTATATTAGATACCTAGGCCCAGAAATCAATGTGATCGCCGTCTGCCAACCGGCGCCCTTAGCCCTTGCAGCAACAGCATTTCTTGCGCAGGAGGAGAAAGATTCTCTACCAAAATCTTTAATTCTCATGGGGGGTCCGATTGATCCAGAAGCGGCTCCAACTGAAATCACAAACTTTGGCAATAAAGCGACTTTGGCGTACTTAGAGCAGACGCTAATTCAACAAGTAGGGTTTAAGTATGCAGGTGTTGGAAGGCAAGTGTACCCTGGCCTGTTACAGCTAATGTCTTTTATGTCTATGAACGCAGAGAAACATACGAAAGCATTTTCAGATCAAATAACTAAAGTCGCTCAACGAGAAGCCAGTGAGCACGACAAACATAACAATTTTTATGATGAGTATTTAGCTGTAATGGATATGACAGCAGAGTTCTATTTATCGACAGTGGATCGAATATTTAAAAAACGAGAGATAGCTGAAAATCAGTTTTCAATAAAGGGAAAGCAGGTTGACATCGGTACTATCTCGAATATTGCAATAATGACTATTGAAGGTGGTAAAGACGATATATCAGCACCAGGACAATGCTCAGCGGCCATTGCTCTTTGCAAAAATGTGCCACCAGAAAAAAAATTAATTCATGTTGAGGCCAATGCCGGTCACTATGGTATATTTGCAGGGAAAAACTGGAGAACTAATATAAGGCCAAAAGTGTTAGATTTTATTGATCGAAATCAGTAGGTGAATTACCTACTAGATTACTCTTGTAAAAGCTTTCTATTCTTCTCATAAACCATATCAATCATAGTTTGTGTACCTTTGGAGAACTCTAACGTACAGCCATAAGCTTCATCGGTTGTGGCTGCCAGAGAGAAGGCCTCAACTTGATTAACATAGTGATTTGCTGCCGGAAATTTAAAAACTTGTTCCTTTTCATTACCTTTTCTGAATGTAATCTGAGCAATGTCGTAAACATTAGGGTTGAAGGGCGCCGTAAGTTTCAAAAATCCCTCTGTGCCCTGAATTGTCATTTCTTGCCGAGGAGCAGATCGCATTGAAGTCACTGCCTGCATTTTAAAACCAGGGAATTGAGCTGAAACATTTGCCCAAGTATCAACTCCATTTTCAAAAACTATATCGACAAAAAGTATTTCACTAGGTTCAAGACCTGTAACAAATCTGCTTACACCATAAGGATAAACACCGATGTCAGGAATGCCACCTCCGCCATACTGTGCTTGATTGCGTATATTCATTGGGTCATCTGCATTATTGTAACTAAATACACCATCGATCTGCACTAACTTTCCTAACTTCCCAGAATCTACAAACTCTTTTGCTAATTGCCACTGTGGATGATGTACTACCATATAAGCTTCAGCCGCTAGAAGCTGCGTTCTATCGCGCAATTCAATTAGACCATCTATTTCTTCGGCTACCATCGAGATTGGCTTTTCACACAAAACATGCTTTCCAGCTTTTAGACAGCGCATTGCCCATTCAATATGAAGGTGGTTCGGCAATGGTATGTATACTGCATCAATATTAGGATCTTCTAATAAGTCATTATAATCATCATGAATATTCAGCGTGTCTGAAAGTGCTAGAAATTTTTTAGCCTTTTTTGAGTCCTTAGTCGCAAGTGCTACAAGTGCGTTGCCTTTGGCCGCATGGATAGCTGGCGCCATTTGCTCAAATGCAAATTTAGAAGCACCTAGTATTCCCCATTTGAAACTCGAATTCACAGCAATTAACCACACTTTCAGAGTTTAGGAGTGACGCTAACAGAGACGAAAGAAAGTATTACAAGTATCAGGTAACGACCGATACTTCAGAAGCTAGTTCACGCATTTGAAGTTGAAGTTTTTCAAACGCACGTACCTCTATCTGCCGTATTCTCTCTCTACTAACACCGTATTCCGTACTGAGCTCTTCCAAAGTCGAAGGTTTATCCTGTAATCGGCGCTTATGGAGTATATCCTGTTCTCGCTCATTCAGAAAGCTCATCGCTTTTTTTAGCAGATCTAAACGAAATTCAACTTCATCTTTATTCTCGAAGTCTGCTGCATGATCGGCCGACTCATCTTCCAACCAATCCTGCCATTCCATTGATCCATCACCATCAGAAGAAACGACTGCATTAAGCGAGGCATCTCCACCACTTAATCTGCGGTTCATTGAAATTACTTCATCTTCAGACACACCCAAATCAGTGGCAATCTTTTTCACGTTCTCAGGGTGCAAATCGCCTTCGTCCAAAGCTCCAATTCGTGCTTTCGCTTTTCTTAAATTAAAAAATAGTTTTTTCTGGGCACTCGTAGTACCCATTTTAACTAACGACCAACTACGAAGGATATATTCTTGAATACTCGCTCTAATCCACCACATGGCATAAGTCGCCAATCTAAACCCTTTTTCTGGATCAAAGCGCTTAACAGCCTGCATTAAGCCGACGTTTGCCTCAGAGATCACTTCAGCTTGAGGCAAACCATAACCACGGTACCCCATAGCAATTTTAGCTGCCAAACGCAAATGCGAAGTCACTAATTTGTGCGCAGCTTCTGGATCTTGTTCATCGGCCCAGCGTCTTGCAAGCATATACTCCTCTTCGGGCTCAAGCATGGGAAACTTACGTATTTCCTGTAAGTAACGGCTGAGACCAGCTTCTGGACTGGGAGCAGGTAAGTTGGCATAATTCGTCATATAAAATCCTCGTTGGATGATATGTAGTAATCAAAACTTATTTTTTCAAGTTTCTATCTTAAATTTAGCGATATGTTGAGTTAAATCTGCAACCAGCCTAGCGACACTGAGACCTAAACCTAGCTCAACTGTTTAATAAGGTCACTCATATCAGCCGGCAAAGGAGCTTCAAAACTTAAAGTCTCATTTGTTTTTGGGTGAATAAAACCTAGACTAGCAGCATGTAATGCTTGCCGAGGAAAAGATAATATTCCAGTAACAATTTCATCCGAAAAAGATTTTGAGGGGATTTTTCTCCGTCCGCCGTATAATGGATCTCCTACCAAACCATGCCCAGCATGAGCTAAATGAACACGGATCTGGTGCGTCCTACCAGTTTCCAGACGACACTCTATCAAAGCTAAACTTGACAAGGGTCCATACTTTTCGCGGACTTTTACTCTGGTAATTGCATGACGCCCTTTCTCAAATACGACTGCCTGTTTCTGTCGGTTCGTTCTGTGTCTTGCTAGGTTAGTAGTAATTTTTAAAATGTTGCCAAGTTCAAAACTAACACCTTTAATACCTCGTAATCGAGGATCGTTAGCATCTGGCACTCCAAAACATAAAGCATGGTAGCTTCTTTCAACCAAATGATTTTCAAATTGCTTTGCGAGGAATTGATGAGAGAAGTCGGATTTTGCGGAAACTAGCAATCCGCTGGTATCTTTATCAATTCTATGAACTATGCCAGGTCTTTTGTTACCACCAATCCCAGACAAAGTATCACCACAGTGATGCAGCAATGCATTAACTAAAGTCTTATTTGGGGAGCCAGGTGCCGGATGGACGACCATTCCAGCTGGTTTATTTACAACGATTAAATATTCATCCTCATAAATAATGTTAAGGGGGATATTCTCGGGGAAATTATCAATTTCTTTTACTTGAGGAACTATTATTTCCACAAATTGCCCCTCAGATACTGAGGCATCTACATGGGTTGCAACTGATCCGTCTACGCGCACAACGCCCTGCTCTATAAGTTTGCGAAGTCGAGACCTTGATAGACTAGCTGAAACTGGTGCATCACGTGAAAGAGCTTTATCAAGACGCCCAGGAGGATTCGCAGTGACAAAAAAAGATATTATAGAAGAAGACAAAATTGTCCCTCAAAAAGAAATTTTAGTAGCACCAACTATAAAGTTCTTAAAGCTTCTTGTCACTGTATTAGCTGGTGTGATGATAATTGGGTTTGTTATCATAGTTTCCCTGTTTATTTTAAACTTTCGAACAAGTGCTATTCCAATGCCAGCCAAAATAGAGTTGCCAAGCAGTGTTAGTCCAGTAGCCTATACGCAAACAAAGAATTGGCACGCAATAATAACAGATCAAGATGAAATCTTGATTTATGATAAGGCTGGAAATCAAATTCAAAAGATCAAAGTTGATTTCGTTTCACCTTAATCAAAAAAAATATTTTGAAACTCCTGCCATTCTCCTTTGCTCATGCCTGAGCTTTCCATCTCCACCTGTTCACCTTTGATCATTCTCCGCAAAACATTTACCGAAGTCGCAGATAGGGAAGCTCCGCCAAGTCTATAATCTTCAAAGGCTCGGTAAGTATACGGCACCCAATCTTTGACCAAATTACAAATTTCATCAGCGTAAACCCTTATCTCGTACTGAGCATGCGGATCAGCCCTCAGTCTCAAAAAATGCAGTAAATTATGCAGATCAACTTTCCAGTACCATTGTGTGTATATGTTGGCAGGTAAGTTCATTCGCGCTAGCTCGCGCGCCAAACCCTGTTGCCCATCTTGAGAAATCATTTTCTCATAATTATCGTAGCAACGTGCACTATCAGCTTTCAGAAGCTCCAGAACAGTCTGTGCTTCGGCACCTTCTAAGATTTCACCTCTACCCTGGTTATTAACGATAGATTGCGCAGCAACATGCTCGGGACTGGGTATATAGAATTCCCGATCCAAGATCGAGTAGCGTGCAGAATACTCATTAACATTTGCTGTTCGGTGTCGGATCCACTGTCGAGCAACAAAAACCGGTAGTTTGACATGTAATTTAATCTCACACATTTCAAATGGCGTGGAATGCCAATGGCGCATTAAATACCTGATAAGACCTTCATCATTTTGAACAGATTTGGTACCTTTCCCGTAACTGACCCTCGCAGCTTGGCATATTGCACTGTCATCGCCCATATAATCGACCACCCGCACAAAACCATGATCAAGAACCTGAAAAGCTGTATATAGTTTTTCCTCCATACCAGCACTTACAACCCTACGCGTTATAGCTGTCTGCTCGCGTTGAGCACTGATTTCTTCCGTCTGTTCGGGGGATAGCGGCATTTTCGGGTCCTTTATTGAATCACTTAAATTTGACTATATCTAGAGATTAGCCGTGAATAAACCACAACATGAAGAAACATTTTAAGTAAATTGTGGATTCTAATCAAATTGATCATTCATAAATACTTGATACGATGCCTTGCATTGAAATTTTATCAAAGTTATTTGAGCTAAGTACTTATGATAGAAAAAGAATTGGAAAAAATTTGGAAATTAAATATTTACATACAATGGTTAGGGTAAAGGATCTTGAGAAATCGATTACTTTCTACAATTTATTGGGATTAAAAGAAATAAAACGCAATGATAATAAAATGGGAAGATTTACGCTTGTTTTTCTTGCTCCTAAAGACCAACATGAATGTCCACTAGAACTAACTTTCAATTGGGATGATGATGATGAACTCCCGTCTGACAGCAGGCATTTTGGTCATCTAGCTTATGAGGTCGAAAACATTTATGAAATGTGTCAGTACTTAGCTAAAAACAACGTTGTAATCAATAGACCTCCTCGTGATGGAAGAATGGCATTCGTACGATCCCCAGATAATATCTCAATTGAACTACTACAACACGGTGAAGCGTTGCAACCATGTGAGCCATGGACTTCTATGCCGAATATTGGTCATTGGTAATACTCAAGATTGAAAATAAAGATTAGAGAGAGAGCTAAAGGCTAATGATAATTGAATTTCTTCTCTTTAAGAACAGCTCTTATCTCGGCAATAATAACTGAATATTTGCCTTTTGGGACTGCTTGCCCAGAACACCAGCTGTACAGGTCCTGGTCGTTCTCAAATAGAAGGTCGGAGTATAGCTCCAACTTAACTTCAGACATCTTTTCCAGGCAAATATCGCTATAGTAAGAGAGGATAACATCCATCTCTTTAATACCACGTCTCATTGACCTTATTTTAAGCTTTTTTATTTTGTTCTCTCTTACCTCTGACATTATATGTCCTTCAATTTAGACCTTAATTGTTTCTCAAGCTTGGCCAGTTTATCCGCAGATGATAAAAGCCCCGTCTGAAGCGCTCTTACTTCAAATAATAGATCATTGATTTCCGGTGTGACCTGGGTCTCGTTATCCGAATGCTCCACTCCATCACCTTCCCCATGCAAAAGCCACATAATAGATACACCTAGTAAACCAGCTAACATCGACAATCTATTAGCTCGAGGTTCACTAATATCCTGCTCCCAAGATTTCAATGTTGCTACTTTTATGCCTAGGCGCTTAGCGACCAGCTTTTGCGTCATGCCAGATTTTTCAATGGCTGCAGATAGTCGATCACCAAAGGTGGCTGTCTCAGGTCCATACCAATCCAAATCATCGATCATGACATACTCCAATTATTTTCTTGAATGGTTAATATCAGAAGCATATTACACATAGAAATCAAACTCAAATAGGTATATTATGGTATCTCTGTCAAATTCAGTTTTAAAAATCAATTCTTCCGCAACGATTACAATGTCAGCTCTTGCAAACAGATTGAAATCAGAGGGTAAAGATATAATAAGTTTATCAGCTGGAGAGCCAGATTTTGGGACACCAAAACATGTTAAAGAAGCCGCCATTGAAGCTATAAAGGCCGGTGAGACAAAATATACAAATCCAGATGGGATGCCTGAGTTAAAAGAGGCTATTTCTCAAAAATTTGTAACTGAGAATAATCTAAAATATGAGCCATCACAAATATCAGTAGGAACTGGTGGAAAGCAAATTTTATACAATGCTTTGATGGCGACACTTAACCCAGAAGATGAGGTCATTATACCGGCGCCCTATTGGGTTTCATATCCAGATATGGTTAAACTCGCTGGCGGTATTCCGAAAATTATAAAAACAGCTTCGAGAAATAATTATAAGGTACAGCCAAATGATTTAAGGGCTTCTATAACTGAAAATACTAAGTGGCTCATATTTAATTCACCTTCTAACCCAACAGGTGCAGCTTATACATTCAAAGAACTAAAAATGTTAACGGATGTGCTTTTGGAATTTCCAAAGGTTAATATTCTATCAGATGATATTTACGAACATATTACCTTTGGCAGATTTAAATTTGTCACGCCTGCTGAAGTAGAGCCCAAACTTTTTCCTAGAACGCTAACATGCAACGGCGTTTCTAAAGGTTACGCTATGACCGGATGGCGTATTGGTTTTGCTGGTGGACCCGAAAAAATTATTTCCGCAATGCGCAAAATCCAGTCGCAATCAACCTCAAACCCATGCACGATTAGTCAATGGGCCGCGCTCGCTGCACTAACTGGACCAAAAGAATTCATCCAGCAAAATAAACTTATTTTCGAAGAGCGTCGTGACTTGGTCGTAAAAAAACTGAATGCGACCGATGGTATATCTTGCCCAATTCCAGATGGGGCCTTTTACGTTTACCCAGAAATCAACAAATTAATTGGTAAAAAAACATGCTCAGGAAAAATTATTTCTAACGATGAAGAATTTGCATTATCGCTCTTGGAAGAGGAAAATGTTGCCGTTGTATTTGGAGCCGCGTTCGGCCTGTCACCAAATTTCCGTATAAGTTTTGCAACATCTATGCTTGACCTCGAAACTGCCTGCGATCGCATATCTTCCTTTTGTGACCGTCTCAGCGATTGAAATATAATTTCAAAGCGTTATTTTACGACTTGAATTTATCAGAAAAATAAATCTAACACTCAGTAACAATGCGGCAGAACCTAAACCTGTTCCTAAACCAGCCCATATTCCAAAAGGTGCCCAATTAAGAACAAACGCGAATAAATACGCTGATGGAATGCCAACCAACCAGTAGCTTAAAATTGTTATTATCATAGGAACTGAGGTGTCCTGTATGCCTCGAAGCAAGCCCAAGGCCATGGCTTGGCCACCGTCTACAAATTGGAAAAGTGCAGCAGCAATTAGTAGTAGCGCACCAATATGAATTATCTGCTCTCTCGATGGATCATCGATGTCGACATAAATTGATACAATTGCATCCCCAAAGACCATTAGAAAAGTCATTGCAATAAGAGAGAATAGTATAGAACATGAGGCCGCAACTTTAGCTCCTTTCTTTAAATATAATATGTTTTTATCGCCCCAAGCATTTCCAGCTTTAATTGTAGAGGCTTCTGCCAACCCTAAGTGGACCATAAACATCACAGATGCTATCTGGAGTGCTATACCGTGAGCTGCAAGCGTCACTGCTCCAAACCAGCCCATCATTATAGATGAAGCAGTAAACAAACCGGCCTCTGCAACAATGCTTGTTCCAATCGGCAACCCTAATTTAGCAACCTTGAGGAATGCAACTTTGTCAAAATGAAAAAACCTCGTTAATAGTTTATATTTTGGTAATTTACCAAGCGCATATGCAGTGATAGACACTGCCGTAATAATTTGAACTATAACCGAAGCAATTGCTGCTCCAGTAACTCCTAATTCAGGAAAGCCGAAATTTCCAAAAATTAGTAAATAATTTAGGGGGATGTTTAAAAGCACTGTAGTCAAAGTAATGAACAAAGTCACTTTGGTCAGATGCAAACCAGATAAGAAAAACCGGATAACCATAGCCCAAAGAGCAGGTATTAGTCCAAACCCCACAATACGAGTATAATTTTCAGCATATTCAGATATATCACTGGCTTGCCCAAGTAAAATAAGAATTTTCCCTGTACTAAAAAAAAATGGTAAAATTAAAGCCGCGTATATTAAAGATAACCACAAGCCCATCCGCATATATCGTCTCGCAAGTATAAACTCTCCAGCACTTGATGAAGAAGCAACGAGGGGTTGTACTGCAAAAGAAAATCCAGCGCCAAATAAAAAAAATACAAAAAAATATGCATTCCCTAAAACTAACGCGGCCAAAGCAGGTACCGAGTACCAACCCATCATTATAGTGTCCGTGATGCCAAGCGCCACATTGGCGAGATGAGTGACAATAAGTGGTATTGCTAATTTAACAAGATTTTTCCCACTAGTTCGAAAAGTCTGATCATAATCCATGGAATACCCATTGCATTTGCTCAGATCGCTTTCAAGTCAATTATAAATTGGATGAGTGTACTTTTTTGGGCTGAAAATTCACAGCAGATATTTTCACAATTTCCTTGTTCAAACTCGATTTTAGTAAATAGAAAAATTATTCTTACTCTTGTTTATTTACGCTTGCAGATTTAGAAATGAATAAAAAAGAGCAGCCGCGAATGACTGACCTATTGTCGGAATTAGAAAATCCAGAGTACGACGCATCTTCAATAGAAGTTCTTGAGGGTCTGGAACCTGTGAGAAAGCGTCCCGGGATGTACATAGGCGGCACGGACGAGCGCGCTCTTCATCATATGGTTTCTGAAATTTTAGACAATTCTATGGACGAGGCGGTTGCGGGGCACGCCAATCGCATAGAAGTAGAACTAAAAGAAAATTATGAAATATCTATTAGAGACAACGGAAGAGGAGTTCCAGTTGATCCACATCCTAAATATCCAGATAAATCAGCATTAGAAGTTATTTTTTGCACATTACACGCCGGAGGAAAATTTTCAGGAAAGGCATATCAGACATCTGGAGGATTACATGGTGTAGGCGCTTCGGTTGTTAACGCACTTTCTAGCTCTATGGTAGTGCAAGTAGCCAGAAATAAGGAACTATATGAACAAAGGTTCTCTCGCGGCATTGCTCTCGGGAACTTAGAAAAGATTGGGAATGCATCAAATAGGCGAGGAACGTATGTAACTTTTTTGCCTGACAAAGAAATATTTGGAAATCATAAATTTAAACCCTCCCGATTATTTAAATCTATTCGATCAAAAGCCTACTTATTTTCTGGTGTAGAAATAAGGTGGAAATCAGAGATAATTGACGGAGAGACCCCCACGGATGCCACCTTTCATTTTCCTGGTGGCCTTTCAGATTTTTTAAACGAAACTCTGAATGGAGTATCCACATATGCTCATCACCCTTTCGCAGGCTCCGTTGATTTCAATGAAAAATTTCAAATCCCAGGTAAAGTTGAGTGGGCAATAAATTGGACCCCATCGAGAGACGGCTTTGTTAAATCTTATTGCAATACGGTCCCAACACCCGAAGGAGGCACGCATGAAAGTGGCTTCTGGGCGGCCATCTTAAAAAGTATCAAAACTTATGGGGAACGTATAAATAGCAGGAAATCAAGAGATATTACGCGTGAAGACCTAACATTAGGAAGCTGCGCCCTCGTATCTTGTTTTATACAGGAGCCAGAATTTGTTGGACAGACTAAAGATCGCTTGGCGACAGTAGAGGCCCAAAAACTAGTAGAAAACTCAGTACGCGATCATTTTGATAATTGGCTTGCCTCTGACAGCAAGTCTGCTAATGCAATTTTGGATTTTCTTATATTGCGAGCAGAAGAAAGACTGCGGCGAAGACAAGAAAAAGAAACAGCGCGAAAATCAGCGACCAAGCGACTTCGGTTGCCAGGAAAGCTTGTTGATTGTTCAGAGAGCACTCGAGACGGTACGGAATTATTTATCGTGGAGGGAGATAGCGCGGGTGGCTCTGCAAAAATGGCAAGGGATAGAAAAACACAGGCACTCTTACCATTAAGAGGAAAAATTTTGAATGTGCTTGGAGCTGCAAGCTCAAAACTAGGGACTAACCAAGAAATCAATGACCTTACACAAGCCTTGGGAACAAGCCTTGGGTCCAAATTCAATATTGATGATCTTAGATATGACAAAATTATAATCATGACGGACGCAGATGTAGACGGCGCTCATATTGCATCTCTTTTGATGACATTCTTCTTTACACAAATGAGGCCACTCATAGATCAAGGACATCTCTACCTCGCTTGTCCCCCACTTTTTCGCCTTACTCAAGGCTCAAATCGCGTCTACTGCAAAGATCAAATTGAACGTGATAAATGGATTTCAGAAGGCTTGGGTGGCAAAGGTAAGATAGAAGTCAGCAGGTTTAAAGGTCTGGGAGAAATGGATGCCAAAGACCTCAAGCAAACGACAATGGATCCAACGAGCAGGAAGCTTATTCGGGTCTCAATAGATGAGGACCATCCAGGTGAAACTGGGGATCTGGTTGATCGTTTAATGGGCAAAAAACCTGAATTGCGATACCAATACATTCAAAGCAACGCTCGTTTTGTAAACGAACTGGACGTCTAGTGTTTCCAATCAGTTCCACTAAGTTGCTCTAGCAATGCCAAAAGGTCATTGGGCACCGCAACAAATTCTTCCTCTACTTTACCCTGACCTGGTAAACGCGTGCCCTCGTCTTGAGATACCGCAGCCTCCAGATCACTAAGAAGATTTTCAAACGAATTGGACTTTTGAGGATCTATCAAAATATAATATTGTCCCAAGTTGTGCGGTTCTCCATTGGTAGCTTTAAGCGGTTGCACAAATTGAGAAGCTAAGCCCCCGGCAATACCTGCCGCCAGAACTTCAGCCATAAGTCCAAATCCCCAACCTTTGTACCCACCACTAGAAACTAAAGAGCCCTGTAAGGCAGCCGCTGCATCGGTGGTTGGTTTACCATTCTTATCAAGAGCCCAACCCACAGGTATTTTTTCACCGGCTGCTTTGGCCATCGTAATTTTTCCTAACGCAACAGCGGTTGTAGATTGGTCAAAATGAATTGCAGTCTTTCCATTTCCATCAGGCACTGAAAATGCAATTGGATTTGTTCCAATAATACGCGATTTACCACCCGGCGGCGCCACAATCGGAGAAGCATTTGTGAATCCAATACCAATCAGGTTTTTCTTTGCAATCTGTTCAGTAAAATAACCAAGTGATGTGCAAGTATGAGCACGCCCGATTGCTAGAGAGCAAATACCGTTTTCAACTGCTGATAGGCAAGCTGAAGCTAAGCCTCTTTGAAATGCAGGTTGCGCGAAGCCAAACTGGGCGTCAACGCGAACTACTCCTGCTCTTTCTTGAGAGACGATTGGCTCAACATCACCCTTCACCCTACCCGATTGAAGTTGGAGGCAATAACTCTCCAGATAGTAAAGGCCGCAGATCCGATTACCCACGCTCTCAGATTTTGCGATTGCTTCTGCCACCGCGTCTGCTATCCAGTCGATTGCTCCAAATTTTAAAAGCGTTGCCTTGGAGTGCCGAAAAATATTCGCAACTGATATTTGAGCCATGTTTAACCTTTCAGTATTCAAGCAAAAGATCTTAAGTAATGCTCGCACTAATTTGTGTTATATTAATATAAATTTACGAAACACCTGATTTAAATCTATATAGAAAATTACAAATTAAAATAGGCGCAATTATCATCAAATTTGCCGCACAAAAATTCTTGGTACAACTTAAACCGTATTTCACAAATTGGTCTTTTTAATTAAAGTAATGAATTTCAAGAAATAATGCCTATGTGGATTGACGTGGTCAATCTATGAGCTATCACTTTTAATCTAAATTAGGAAAAAATATGAATTTAAGTAACGGCATCGAATACCTGGCTATTCCAGGGCCATCTGTAATACCTGAGAAAGTTCTGCAGGCGATGCATCGTTCATCGCCCAATATTTATGAAGGAGAACTTGTTGAATTAACTGATAATATTGTACCTAAATTATGTCAGGTCGCCAAAACGGATGGCAACGTGGCAATGTATATATCTAACGGTCATGGTGCTTGGGAAGCCGCTCTATCAAATACTACCAATAGAGGAGATAAAATACTGGTTGCCGCAACAGGGCGATTTGGACACGGATGGTCAGAAATCGCTCAGAAAAATGGCTTGATCACAACGGTTTTAGATTTTGGAACCAGTAGCACTATAGATTTGAACTTGCTGGAAGCTGCTCTCAAAAAAGATAAAACCTACAAAGCCATTTTGGTCACTCATGTTGATACTTCAACTTCTGTTAAAAACGAAATTGCCCCAATACGAGCATTATTAAATGAAATTAATCATGATGCTTTGTTACTAGTTGACTGTATCGCTTCACTAGCTTGTGATGAATTTCATATGGATGATTGGGGTGCAGATGTTATGGTAGCGGCCTGTCAAAAGGGTATAATGGTTCCTCCGGGCGTTAGCTTTGTATTTTTCAACGAAAAAGCAAAATATTTACAAAATTCTTTGGAAATGGTCAGTTCATATTGGGACTGGAGGCCGCGCATAAATCCAGATTATTATTATAGGTATTTTGGAGGAACAGCACCGACGCATCACCTTTACGGACTTAATGCAGCATTAGATATGATTTTAAACGAAAATATCGAAATGGTTTGGAAACGGCATGAAGTGCTCGCGTCTGCCATATGGGCTGCGATTGACGGATGGGAGAAAGGTGGGGAATTAAAGGCTAACATTAGAGATAAGAATTTTAGATCAAATGCAGTAACTTCCCTTCAAGTCCATACACCAAAAGGTACTCATCTGAGAAAATGGCTTCAGGAAAATACAGGATTAACAATCGGCATAGGCTTAGGAATGGCAACTCCTGAAGACCCTAATGGAGATGGTTTTTTTAGATTAGGCCATATGGGTCACGTAAACGCCCAAATGACTATGGGGTTAATTGCGACACTAGAAACCGCCATGATCGCAGTAGGGGTGCCTCATGGCAAAAATGCCATTAACGAAGCTGCATCAGTTATTGCGAAGCTTTAAGAACCTGCGGAAAAACATTCTTAAATAACTCTATATCGTCATTCCGTCCGACAGTCACTCTAATTGTTCTATCAAGTGGAGCTACAGCAGGCTTCCTCACAAAAATTTTCGCTTTAAGTAAACCATTCATAACTTGGGTTGCAAAATTACCGTCCTTACCACAATCAATGGCAACGAAGTTTGTGGCAGACGGAATCGCAGTGAGACCATTCAATTTGGCAATTTGGTATATTTTTTCTCGACCAAGTGAAATTTTTTTCACAACGTCTGATAGATATTTTTGATCTTTTATAGCAGCTATTGCTGCCACCTGAGACAGTAAAGTATTTCCAAAATGATTCCTTATTTTATCAAATTCACCAATTAACCCTTTACTTCCAAGACCA
>CACDPV010000012.1 GCA_902554885.1 Paracoccaceae bacterium | reverse complement strand
CTGACCATATTACTGACCAAGATACGCAGTATTGAGATGAACTGGTGTATGCTGTATGTAATAAAAACAGAGTGTTAGCTCAGATGCAGTGCAGGGGTAAGGAGCATAACCCAGTGTGGGGGCACCACTTCCCAAGTTTATCTCAGGTTAAACCACTGTTTTACAACGGTTTTGTTGTTTGTTTAACCAGGGGAGGCCACCATGTAAACTTCAGGCTATACCATCAGATTTAGTAGATTATTTAAAAAGGCCAAAACTTAAAATGTGTAAACCGGGAAAGCATATAAAACCAGGCACTAAGAAGAACTAACCCAAAGCTATTTTGGTCTCTAAAAACTCAAAGAGAAATGTTTCATCAACAGCAAAAGATGCAAGACGCATTCTATGATCAATATGAAATGGACTTAGCTTTTTAACAGATTGGTACCAAAACTCAAAAGGGTGGCTTTGGCACTGATGCCCTATATAAAAATATTAAGGCGAATTAATTCAAATTTCTAGCTTTTGCCATATTATGTTTTTTCGCTAGTGTGAATCCATATGGTTTTTGTTTGCAGATATTGTTCTAAAGCTTCTGTTCCATTATCCCGGGCCATTGAGCCAGATTGTTTGTATCCACCGAACGGGGTTTTTATGTCTCCTTCAGAAAAGCCATTTACTGATACGGTCCCGCAGGGTAGGGAACGGGCTATATGAAGTGCCCGATCTATATCTTGGGTGAAAACTGAAGCGTGCAAACCATAATCTGTATCGCTTGCTATTGATATGGCTTGTTCACCTGTATCCATGGGCATAATACCCAAGACTGGTCCAAAAATTTCTTCTTTTGCGATTTTCATATTTGGCGCTACATTCTCAAAAACTGTTGGTTGTATAAAAAAACCTGGCAGATCGCTATCACCCCCAGTAACCATTTGTGCGCCCTCATTTATCCCACTTTGAATATAACTCATTACTACTTCTTTATGGTCTTTTGTAATCATTGATCCTATATCAGTTTCTGGGTCCAATGGATCGCCTAGTTTGAAAGCTTTTACACGATCCAAAATTTTACCAGTAAACTCTTCTACCAAGGGCTTGGCTATAAGTTGACGCATATTTGCTGAACAGTTTTGACCTCCATTCCAGAATGCTGACATCGCAGCATGCTCAATCAGATCATCATTAATTAATGCATCATCCAACACAATAAATGGGCTCTTTCCTCCCATCTCTAATCCAACACCTTTTAAGTTGCTATCTCCTGAATAACGCATAAACATGCGCCCAACTTCTGTAGAGCCAGTAAAAGAAACTGTATCTATATCGTTGTGAAGCCCGATCGATTTTCCTGCTGTTTCACCATAACCAGGCACAATATTTATTACTCCTGCAGGGACACCAGCTTGGTGCATGAGTTCAGCTAGTCGTATAGTTGAAAGCGGAGTTTGTTCCGCAGGCTTAATAACAGCAGAGCAACCAACTGCAAGTGATGGGGCAATTTTCCAGGCTGCCATTACCAATGGAAAGTTCCAAGGTAGTACTGCCCCTGCTATTCCTGCTGGTTCTCTAGTAATTAAAGCCATAGCGCCCGGGCCAGTTGGAGCTATTTTCCCAAAAGTTTTATCAGCTAATTCTGCATACCATTGGAAAAAATTAGGAACCTCACCCCCAATTTCGTCCAGACAGTCGTTTATTGTTTTTCCAGTATCCAAACTTTCTAATACCGCTAATTCATCGGTATGCTCTCTGACCAGTTGAGCTATTTTCAAAAGGACCTCTTTTCTTTCCTCGGGTTCAGCTCGAGACCAGGTTCCAGCATTAAATACGCGCCTAGCAGCAGCAACTGCTCGATCAACATCAGTATTTTTGCAATGCGCAACTTTTGTTAAAGTTTCACCAGTTGCAGGATTTTCAGTAATAAACGTGGTGCCGTCTGCAGCATCGCAGAATTGACCATCAATGAAAGCTCTACCTTCAGGTTTAAGTTCTGAAGCTATTTTTTGAAATTCTCTATATGTCCTTTTCATCATTTTTCCTTTGCATAAACACGCAGGCTGCGTGCAAATTTTCTAATATCGTTTAACAGCATTTCCGGCTCTTCCATGGCCGCAAAATGACCTCCACATGGCATTTCCGACCATTGTGTGATATTGTAGATTTTATCTGCGTAAGATTTTGGAGGCCAGCGAAGCATTTCTTTTGGGAATACTGCGCAGCCAGTTGGAATTTCAACACGTTTTCCTTCAGGGGAAAGTACCCGCCCTCCTTCTTCGCGGCGACCATAGTAAATCCAAGATGCCGTGTTAAATGTCTTAGTTGCAATATATACCATTATGTTGGCTAACAAATTATCTTTGCTATGAGCTTTCTCTAGTTCCCCAGTCGGAACGTCAGACCAATCATGAAATTTCTCGACAATCCAAGCAGCGACGCCTACAGGACTGTCCATCATTGCATAACTTAGTGTTTGAGGTCTAGTAGCTTGCTGTACTCTATAACCGTCCTGCATGATCTGATCTTCATCAAATTGCGAAGCCCAAGCAAGTTCCTCTTGGGTTTGGGGGCCATCGGGATGACGCATGGTGAGAACATTGATGTGAATAGCTTCGCAGTTCTGCGAATGGTCGTAACCAAGCCAAGAACAAATAGCGCCGCCCCAGTCACCACCCTGAGCCAAATACCGTTCGTACCCAAGGCCTTCGACCATTAGTGAATTAATAACCCCAGCCATTTTTTTAGGTCCATAAGGTCGTTTTGGAGGCCCAGAAAAACCAAATCCAGGAAGAGATGGCGCGACTACTGTAAACGCATCTTCTACATGACCTCCAAATTTTTCTGGATGGGCCAGTGGTTCAATTAAATCAAAAAATTCTAGTACTGACCCAGGCCATCCATGAGAAATCATAAGAGGTTTAGGGTTTGGTCCGCTTCCTTCTTCAATAATATAGTGCATGTCTATGCCACTGATATTTAATTTGAAGTTATTGAAACTGTTAATTCTGGCCTCTTGAGCCCGCCAGTCAAATTTATTGACCCAATAATCACAAAGTTCCTTCATATAATCTAGGTTGGCACCATAATTCCAACCACCGTCTTCAGGCATTTCATGCCAAGGAAACTGTTCAACTCTATTTAGGATTGAATCTAGTTGCTGTTCAGGAATCCTAAACTGATAAGCTGCTGGTGAATGCGAAGCGTAGGTTTTATCTTTCAAGTTTTAATTCCCGTACAATCTTTTGTCGTTCTGCTGTCTTTCAGTTGTTTATTGAGTAACATTAGAACTTAAAGAGACAAACTGTGCTAGAGACAGGTTGGATATTTCGGAGGGACAGTTTGGTAAAGCATTTTATTTTATAAAATTTTCTTTACTTCCTCAGAAATTATTCTCACCCCGGCTTCCATTTTTGAAACAGGGACATAGGCAAAACCAAGCCGAAAGCTTCTTTTATCATTTTCCTTCAGATAGTAATCTTGACCCCTATCTATTAGTACACCTCTCTTCTTTAAACTCTCTTTAAGAATACAAGTGTCGAAGTTGTTTGGTCCAGTTAACCAAAAAGATGTACCTCCAACTGTTGTGGTTTGATTAAGCATTCCTAAATGCTTTGAGATAGCATTTGCCATTGCATGCCAGCGATCTGTGTAGCGACGTTCAATACTTCTAAGGTGCGCATCGTAATGACCGAGCTGAAGGAACCGGGCTACAATTTCTTGAACTATTGTAGGTGGATGTCTCATCATAACGCCGCGTAAAATTCGGGCTTCTTGAATAATGTCACGATGCGCTACAATAAATCCCAAACGGATTCCTGGCGAAATTGTTTTTGATAAACTTCCTACATAAATAACTCTATTTGAAGTATCCATTGACCTTAAGGATGGACTTGTTTGGGTCACATAATTCATCTCAGCTTCATAGTCGTCTTCTATTATAATGAAGTTCTTATTTATTGCTTCGAAAAGTAAGTCTTTGCGACGCTGCTCGCTCATTGTTACCATAGTGGGGAATTGATGGCTGGGTGTAGTAAAAACTAAATTGCAATTTTTTGTTATAGCTTTTGGAACCAAACCTTGTTCATCTATTGGCAATCCTATCATATCGAGTCCAGCCATTCGAAAAGCATTCCTTGCTCCAAAAAAACCTGGATCCTCTATTCCAACTGAACCGGGCTGTCGAGAAAATATTGAGCCAAGAATAAAGAGAGCATTTTGAGAGCCTAATGTAACCAAGATCTCATTTTCGTCTGCATAAATGCCTCGAGTATTCAGAAGACGTTGCCTTAATTGTTGCACTAATTGTGGACTATCACTTTCAACTGCGTCATTAGTCCAATTTGAAAGTTGTTTTCGTCCTAAAACCTGTCGTGCACATTCTCGCCATCCATCAACTGGAAAAAGGTTTGGGTCAATTTGGTTGTAAATAAATGGATAAGGGTAATCTTGCCAATCGAGCGGATTTACAATTGGCATTAAATTATTTGGCTGAAATTTGACTGGGCATTTGTTATAGTTATTTTCATCCTTAGAACTTGATTTATGTAAGTCCGAAAAAATGGCAGTCTCTGGCGACACAAAATAACCTGAACGGTCACGAGATATAAGCAAGTTTAAATCTATTAATCGGTTGTAAGCCGCAAAAGCCGTATTTCGAGAAACTTTCAACTGATCTGCCAACTTGCGGCATGAAGGTAAAGGTCTATCCGAGGCAAGAGAACCAGAAGTAATAGCAGCGCTAATAACCTCACAAACTTGATCTCTTAAACTTAAATTTGACTGTTCGGGTAGCCTTAAGAATTTAGGAGAAATTGATGCCAACTTTTTATCCTAATGCGGTTAGAGTCTTATATACTTAAAAACCAATAAAGCTTAAATAACACATTATCTTTAAACTGTCCTGTGGTTTAGAGACATCTGTCCCTTTCTTTGATTACAATGAAAGTAAACAATGAGCCTGTAATATCACCATGGAGACGAAGAATGAAACTTTTTAAATTTGGAAAAATCCTGGTCTTGGCAGGTGTTGCTGCATTAACAGCGCAGTCTGCTACTGCTGAAATGGTTCTTAAACTTGGAACTACTGGAAGATTAGGAATGCCGATAGGGGACGCCATCGATCAAGCGCTCATACCGGCTATAGAAAGCGCCTCAGGCGGTAAAATGACGATTGAACCACACTATCAAAGAAGCCTATGTGCTGAGCAGAAATGCGGTGAGCAGGCTAATCAAGGACTGATAGCTCTTTGGACTAGTTCTACTGCGAACTATGGTAATTTTGGTCCTGAATTAGCAATTTTTGATTTGCCGTTCATTTTTAAATCACTAGAAGACGCAAAGCGCATTTCTGATGAATGGTTAGCTGAGCGGCAGTGCAAATTGGCGCTTGAAAATGCTGGACACATTTGCCTCGCCGTATATTCAAGCGGCGGCTTTAGACAGCTTGGAAATGCAACTAAATCTGTCCGCGTACCAGACGATATGAAGGGATTAAAGTGGCGCACTACAAAGAGCCCAGTTGAATTTATGCTCGTCAAAAATTGGGGTGCTACACCAACACCGTATGATTGGAGCCAGTTATATCAAGGTCTTCAGTCGGGTGTAGTTGAGGGTCAGTATGTCGCTACTCCTTGGCAGGAAGTTGCAAAGCTGCATGAGGTTGCAAAGTACTTCACTGAAATTGGTGGAATGTGGTCTGGAAATATACTTGCGATGGATGCTACGCAATATAATGCATTATCTGATCAAGAGCGGGAATGGTTACACGAAGCAGCTGATGCTTATGGTGAAAAAGTTAATGAGTTAGATAACGCCTGGATTAAGAACGGAGAAGATATCATTAAAGCATCTGCGACAGAATGGTATGTCCCAACTGAAGCTGAGCTAACCAAATGGAGAGCTGGAGCTATTGGTGCTTGGTTAGATGCCAAGGGCACATTTGAGCCAGCGGTTGCCAAAAGAGTTCTTCTTGAACAAGGTATGAAAGGTTTTGTGGCTCAGTTAGAAGAAGCTGGGGCCTTATAAGACTGAATATTATAAAAAACTGAAAAGATCATTTAGTCATTTTAAGTACTAGATGATCTTTTCGAAAATAAAATCTTCATATATGTGAGTTAATATGGAAAGTATCCTTCTACTTGGCGTACTACTATTTTTTATCCTATGTGGGGCTCCCATTGGCTTCACTTTAATTTTAATACCTTTCTTTTATATTTTAATCACGGATGCAGTACCCCTTGTCTTAATTCCCAGTCAAATGTTTACGGCCATTGACTCTGTACCCTTAACGGCGATTGCCTTTTTTATGTTGACCGGTGAGTTGATGACTAGCGCGACGATTACCGATCGGCTTGTTTCATTGAGCAGAGCTCTTATTGGTCGAATGAGGGGAGGTTTAGCCCAGGTTAATGTTCTAGTAAGTATGTTTTTTGCAGGGATGAACGGATCGGTAGTGGCTGACACAGCGACAGTAGGTGCTTTGGTTTTACCCGCTATGAAGAAGGCTGGATATCCTCCAGCTTTTTCTGCTGCGGTAACCGGCGTTAGCTCCACAATTGGAGGCATTATTCCACCGAGTATCATGATGATTGTCCTTGCTAATGCAACCGAAATTTCAGTGGCAGCTTTATTTGCGGCTGGTATTATCCCAGGTATATTGATCGGCGTAGTTATTATGCTGATTAATCATTACTATGCTGTTAAATATAATTTTGAACGTAGTGATGAAAGTTTCTCTGTAAAACGTGCTGGGAAAGAATTTTATCGTTCCTCATTTGCTCTTTTGATACCGCTTGTACTTGTTGGTTCCGTGATGGGTGGCATTGCTTCAGTGGTCGAGGCTGGAGCTATCACGGCAGTCGTTGCGCTATTCACGGGTGTTTTTGTTTATCGAACGATCCGATGGAACGAATGTACTAGTGCCTTTCGTAGGGCATTTCGAAATTCTGCAATGGTTTTTATAATCATAGCTGCCTCAGGACCATTTAGTTGGTTGCTTACTTCACTAGGGGCAATAAGTGACCTTGAGCAGTGGTTGCTTGGTTTGGCTGACAGGCCTATTGTTTTTATACTTGCTTTAATGCTATTTATTTTTCTTCTCGGAACTGTAATGGACTCTGCGGTTAATATAATAATTGTGGGCCCAGTTTTAGTAAGCGTAATGGCTAAAGCAGGCTTTCCAGAAGTGCAAGCAGCCGTAGTTGTTATTGTTGGTTTTTTGATTGGTTCAGTTACTCCCCCGGTTGGTGTTGCTTACTTTACGTCAGCAACTATCGCCCGTGTGCGATTAGAGGAAGTTGCTGTAGCATTAATACCATATCTGATAGGACTATTTTTGCTTTTGTTTTTTATTCTCGTTATCCCTGAGCTGACCATGTTTCTTCCCCAAATGATGAGTGGTTAACAAAATGTTGCGATTTTTAAGTGTGTTTGATAGTTTTGTGCATCGTACTCTAGAGGCTCTCTGCTCTTTGCTTTTAGCGGCTATGGTCGGTTTTACGATCTATAATGTGGTGATGAGGTATGTATTTGAAAACCCTCCTGTTTGGGGGGATCTTTTGACAGTACTGAGTAACATATGGTTGATGTTTATTGCACTTTCACTGACCGCCCGAGACAATGAACACATTGCTTTAAATTTAATTTATGAAAAGATACCAGAAAGGTTGTCCCTTTATGTACGTCAATTTTGGAAACTTATGATTATCTTGGTCGGATTGGTTTTGATAGTTTATGGGATTGAAGTGGTTCAGGGTATGCGTGGTAAGTACTGGGAAATGTGGTACTTTGAATTTTCTGCGAAGGGAATAGAGTTTAAAGAAAACTATATGCCAAAAAAATATGCTGTCTTCATCTTGCCACTTGCCGGCTTTTTCACGACTATTGGTGCTGCAATTTGCTTAGTTAAAAAACTTTGAGATAATACAAAATTTTCGCATAAAAGTCTCGTGAAGGTCTTATACTTTATTGAAGCCATATAGGCTCAAAGGAACTCCAGCTCTATCGCGTGTGCAGTGGGTTCAAGCGGACAACCTTCGTTCTACAACACGGTTTTGCAGTGTCCTTATATGTCCATGAAACGAGGAACGAGCATCCACTTCTGTGTAAAGCTACATATATACATATCCCATACACCCCAATGGCCCTCGCAAGGGGGTGTCTCTCTATAATAGGTTATCGTTATAAGTTATGAGACTTAGAGGAAGTTAAACTTAGAGAGTTAAACTATACTGTCACAACCCACCAAGCTATCCCCTATACTAGTAACGGTAAGGATGTAGAGCTTTAGAGATCAGCTAATTAGCCATTACTGACCAAATTACTGACCAGAAAACGCCTTATTGTAGTGAACTAAGGTATGCTGTATCTAATAATATCAGGATGTTAGACGTTATTCAGCGCAGGAATAGGGAATAGAACCACCTACCCGGTGCGCCATTTTCCTTACTTTTTCTGAATAAATTAAATGATAACAGTGGGTTGGACCATTTATTGGGACCGCTTTTGGGACCACTTGGTCAGTTTTTGCCTTAAATTGTCAAGAAGTCACAAACACCCCACTTGCATCCAGTGATGATAGCTCCGTCATTCAGATGATTGAGCAGGATGTGGCAAAACTCCCGCCTTAAGTATTTCAACGACCCAATGGCTCGTATCGGTACAAGCGGCATGTGCCCAAGAAGCTGTTTCCTTTGATCGGCAAAGACACCCTGCATCGCCAACTGGGAGTGGCGATGCAGAGGTAATCTGTCGCCAAGATTATGTGATACTATACATGCAAGCTTCGTGGTAACGCTATAGTGCCTTGTTGAAAATTGCTAAGGAAAACCAGAATGATATCTAAGATCGCTCCTTACTCACAAACATCAATGGTCGAAGTAAAAACCGGTCTCTCGCTTTATACCGTCGAACTCGGTAACCCAGTTGGCGCACCGATGCTGATCTTGCACGGCGGCTGGGGACCAGCGGACAATGAAGAGCATAGGTTGGATATTTTGAACGAAGAGATACGTTCTAAGTTTCGAATAATCTATTTTCATCAACGTGGGTGGGGACGCTCGAAAATTGAAGAGGTATCTGGAACCGATACCTCCACCGGGATTGACGCAAACATCGCCGATTGTGAAGTGTTAAGGCAGCATTTTGGTATTGATAAATGGGAAGTCGTTTATGGCGGTTCGAATGGTGCTACTCTAGGGTTGGCCTATGCCGCCAAATATTTTGGCAGCACTGTTTCTGGGTTGGTATTGCGTGGCTTGTGGCTTATTCGGGAGCAGGATTTGGACCACGATTATGGGGACGGTAAAAATGGCAAAGGAAAGTATTATCCTGGGCAGTGGCGTCGGTTCATCGGGCATGTTGGATACAAGACACGCGCTGATTTGGAAAGATTGGAAAAAACTGAGAATCCTGGGTTGGAAATCGTAAAAAAATATTGGGAATTGATGACGGGCGAAAGCCTAGACGAAAGTCAAAAAGCAGCGGTAAGCTGGTTGAAGTGGGATAATCTGGGCGCAACTGTAGGTGTCGACAATGATAATCCTTCCGCAACTAGTATCGAGCTACTGACTTCAGATGAGGATATCGTTAAGTTGGGTTTGACCTTTTACATGAGTTTGAATTCGCATGCGTCTGCAATTAACTCGAAAAACTTTCTTGATACGGTAGTTGCGAAAATCCACGGAGATGGTGAGCATTTTATTGAAAGTCGTGAGGAATGTGTTCGTTCTTTACGGAAAAAAATAAGATTGATCACTGGCGAATTCGACATGCTCTGCCCCCCTGCTTTTGCCTATGAAGTTATTGAAAAGCTATTAGAGAGCGAAGCAGATAAGGATGAGCGAACTGAAAGTGAAAGTTGCACGCTGAAGAAAACATGTCAGATTGTAAAGGGAGCTTCCCATTCTCAATACGACCCGGGCATGCCTAGCGCTATTCAGAAAGCGATGCTTGAAATTGCGTTTGGCGAGCACAAGTGATGATCAGGGCGAAAGCAGACCAAAAGGATCCTATATACATTTAAAAGAGGTGGCTATTACTACTTCACACGCAGTGTGCCATCTGCTCCATGCAGCTAATTCAGAGTATTTAAGAAAAGCTTGTGATGAAATAATAGATAAAACCTTAGATAAATCCACTGCTGCGATGGCAAGTGTGAAACTTTGATCCAAACTAAACGTCGGTGCGTGAATACTTTGTGTCACGACATAAATAGTGCGTGTTAACCAAGGTTAGTTAACGTCTCCCTATATTTCAAATTAAAGGGGCACAGGCATCTCCCAAGTCTGCGCCCTTCTTTATTTGCTAGGAATGTGAAATAAAATAACTTTCGGGTAGATGTTATAGCATATGAAAGTGTTAAGCTAAGAGCTTTGGCAAAGTATTGGAGATTAACACGAATCTGAATACTATAATGCTATGATCCAGTTAAAACGAAATAAGTCTCACCATTTCTACATTGAATGTAAGAATGATAGCTGTCGCCACAACGCAATGGTTCCAGTTTCAGCTCTGCTAAAAGAATATGGCGAGGACATAACCAGTGATGAAGTGCTCCGCAGAGCCAGATGTACGAAGTGTGGCTTTCAAGGGAACAACCAAATGCGTCTAGTCTATGTTGGTAAAAGTGCTTTGGCTCAGACAGGAAGTGCTGTAAACCAAGAGAGCATTAAAGATGTAGAGGTTTATTGGTAAGAATGATTGAAATGCATAAAAGACAAATGGAGTTCTGGAAATCCAAACTGGGTATCAGTGACTATGGTGTTGCTTGGATTGCTTTTCTGAAGGGTTTGATTATCGGTCTGCTAGTCTATCACTTTCTGATTGCTGGATAGTGGCAAAGATATGGAAAATTCTGCGTTATTGACCTGCCATTGTGGCGCTGTCGAGATAAACCTGACACTTCCAAATGGAATTGAACATGTACAGAGATGTTCTTGTTCGATGTGTAGTAGAAAGTATGCTGTCTTTGCCTGTGTTGATCTTAAGAATTTAGAGGTAATCAAAGGTAAAAATAAGCTAAAGGAATATACTTTTCATACTCATACTTCAAAACACTGGTTTTGTTCAATTTGCGGCATTCATACACACCACCATGCCCGTAACACACCAACTCAATATGTAGTAAACCTAGCGTGTATGGAGGGTATAAAGGTCGAAAACTATGCAGACGCTCCTTGGTTTGATGGTCGGGAACATCCAAAGGATCTAAGTAACAAACAATTAGAAAAAGAGAACTATCAATAACTTTAGTGGAGGGTGGACTAATGAGCCTTTTCAAAAAATACACAAAAGCATGGAATGAATCAGATATTTCAGCCCTTTTGGAGTGTCATCAATCCCATAAAAATTGCTATTAAATATTAGAACAGAAATACTTTATAATTAACCAAATTCGGCTAGAACCGTTCCCATAGCACTGCCGATAATATCGCCACCAGACTTTGCCGCACCCTTTGCTCTCATTGCATGTATTGCTTTGTGAGCAGTTTTCTCATCAGGCCACATAGTCATGCTGCGTGCCCCTGTATCGTCTGTTTTTACAATACGCATACTGAGCGCACCCGCTGCTTGTATTTCGGGCCACATTTCTTCTGCTGTTTTAACACCTTCTTCTGGTACGTCCATCGACCAATCTGTAAAAGTTGCAAACATTTTTTCTCCTTTTTGCTTGACTAGACCTTTAATTCTTCGAGCGTGTATCGAGGTTACCAATACCTAATCGTAAAACTGTGAGAAGGTAACTACAGAATTTGTACTATTTTACACTAGTCAATCGGGTACGTATCAATAAAAGGAAAACAATTTACAGGATCAGGAGAGTTTATGTCTCCTGATAAAACATAACTAGGAGGATCTAATATGAACATTTTCTTTCATGGGATCATTGAAGCTGGCTTTAATGCGATAAAGAGCAAACTTGAAAAAGACATGGCTGGGCCAATGGGTCAATGGATAACCGAATATCGTATAGCTGATCTTGGCAATAATGAGGTTATGTGTGCAATGAATTGTACAGACATGGAAGCGTTAGGAGCGTTTATGTCTGATCCCGCAGAAATGCAATGGGATAAAGATAATGGCGCAGTTTATAAAGCTTACATGATGTCAGAGATGACTGAATGATAAGTATCTAGTATCCATATTGGGTTATTTTAGCATGAACTAAGGAGATTATTATGAAATATGCAGTTTATACTAAGTGGCGATGGTCAGATGGCGTTCCAGATCCAAGCCATCTTCAATCAGTGATGCGGGGTTACAGGGATAATTACGGAAAAGATTTCCCTCCTGAAGAAGTACTGTGGTGGAAAATTGACGAGAATCATCACCAAGCTGTAATCATCTATCCTTCGGAAGAAATAGCGAATGCAGAGCGTTCAAAGCTTGAAGAGGCAAGAAGCAAATCTTCGCAAGATAATAATAATGTAATGGTCGAAGAATTTGTTGGCCCGATTGTGATGCAACTTACATCTTTATGAATACACAGCTGAGATGGCTAAAGTTAAACTGTGATCCAAACTAAATGTTGGTGCGTACATACTATGTGTCATGACATAAATAGTGCGTGTTAGCCATGGTCAGTTAACAACTCCCAATTCTTACCTTTACCTGTCGAGGGCTAGCCATGAAAGCTAAGCCCTTTTCTTTTTTAGGTAACTGTAAATTTGATCAAAACACTTTTCTGTAACCCACACTTAATTTGCCAGAGTTGCCAAAGTTATGAAGATGGTTGCTAAATTACTTGATGATTACATCATGTACATCACATAAAGTTCCGCCAAAGTTGTTAGGCCAAAGCCAACAACTATTAATCCTTTAAATGCCCCCCATTGAATACTGTCGAAACGTTTCTGAAAGTGTGTATTAACTTCATCTTCTCCACGATCCATCCCAATGGCCTTGATATCATCCAGACAATCCAGACTTCCCATGATACCAATTATAGTACCAAAGATGATAAAAATAGTGATTGGTAAATTGGCAGCGGTGCCGCCAAAGGCGATGATTCCAAACACTACAAAATGCATTACAGCCGTTATGCTGAAAATCCAAAATAAGTCTCTACTTCGTACTGTTACCGCTGCTATTCGATTTGCCCGATCCTGTGCCGTGTTCATACCTATATCCTTTTTTTTATGCCCTTTGTTCAGAAAGGAAAATTATTACTATTCGATAATTCTAAACTCTATAAAATCTCTAGCTAGTATAAGAAATGTACTAGTTCCAAAAATATGAATTTGTAATATTTTAAAACTTTTTAAATTTTAAAAAATATAATTAGTTTCGAAATAAAATTTCAAAATTGATGAAAGGAGATAAAATGTTTGGATCGAGAAGAGTTTTAAAGCCACACAATGGTAAAACGGAGTTGGCAAAAGAGCGCTTGAGAAAAGCCTCAACGATAATGGTAAATAATGGTGCAAATGCCGTTGACCTTACTCAGGTGCTTGGTGGGTATGGAGCGGAAACACTTCACTTATACGCTTTCTTCAACTCAGTTGAGCATGCCTTTCAAGTAAGTGCTAGTTTACATAATGATAAAGCTTGGAGCGATTTAATGGCAGAAAGAGAAGCGGCTCCTGCAGCAGATATGACTGGTCCAGAGTTAGCCAGAGTAGTCGCTGGGGAAGGAAACCCAGATCACAATGCAGCAATGGTTAGGGAATATGTACTTCCACGTAAAAACTTGGCTGAAGCCGCTGCGTTGGTATCAACTGTTCCAGATATGCTCGCTGGCCATGACGTAAATGTAACAATGTGGGCACCTGTGATTGCAGAAGATATGAAGAGAGCTCAAGTTGTTTATTCTGCACCAGATATGGTGGTTATAGGCAAGGCGATTGATGAAGTTGGTATGTCGACCGAGTTTCAGGAGATGCTTGTTAAAGCTTCAAACCTAGGGACGTTGGACAGAGCCTGTGGAATGGTGAGATTTGAATAAAAGCATACATTAGGCTTTCAGAAACCTGTTGCCTGTTAGAGATAGAGGCTAAGATAAGCGAAGGATACTGTGGTTCAGTAGCTCCTTCCTTTTTGCTGGCCTCGCTTAAACTTTAAATCTCAGTCTAATTAATCACTCTTTAAAATACTTATAAAATTGGAAAGGTATAATATGGCTGATGATGGTGTAAGACTAGTGAAACCTGGTTTGAAATATGAAGGGGCTCAAGGGGTCACATACGATGCTGGTGTGTCAAGAAAAACGGTTGGAGCAGAAAAGGTTTGTATGAACGTTTTGCCTATGCTTCCTGGTGTTAAATCCAAGCCACATATACATAGAGGCATCGAAACTATAGCTTATATGCTAGAAGGTGAGTGCACACTATTTCATGGTAAGCAGCTTGAAAACCAAACTTTGATTAAGCAGGGCGAACAGATATTTATTCCAGATAACGTGCCCCACGCACCTTATAATCTAAGTGAAAAGAAGTGTGTATGGGTTGTTGTCCATTCATCAGGTGACGACCAAGATGAACTTATCCGAACAGAAGAGTTAGACTATGTTCTCGAGAGCTATGAATAATGATAGCCATAACGATGTAGAAGTTTATTGGTGATGAGAAACTTTTTTAAGATCTTAGCCTTAATGCATTTGCTGCTATTCACAGCTAACGCAAGTGTCAATACCGTTGAATGATTTTCCGTGCTCATCTAATGTTCTTTAAACAGGAACTTAGTTTATAAAAAGCATATGACCGATCGTTTTCACAGTCTTGATTTTTTAAGAGCGTTAGCGCTTCTAATGGGAGTGCTCCTGCATGTATTGGTGCTTTTTTTAGAACCTGCAGATGGTTCAGAGCCAAGGCTTGGGGCTTCAATTATCTTTATTTGGATCCACACGTGGCGCATGCCTTTGTTCATGCTCTTGGCAGGGTTTTTTACCGCTTTTAGTCTGGCAAAGAGGGACGTTGGTAATTACGCATTAAATAGATTGATACGATTGGGTGCGCCTATATTACTGCTATGGTCTGTAATTCCCGCTATCGATGAAGCGGCCACCGAACTATTTAAAATACCCGAACTCATATCTTGGCTTTTATACGATGTGCCATTCACTTTGCGCTTAGATCACCTTTGGTTCCTTTATTATTTGCTCCTATTTTATGGGGTTCTCTTGTTGCTAAAGAGCATTAGTCCAAAGATCTTTTCATTTATTTCAGATTATAAGCTAAGCTTAACTCGCGTCCTTATTCTATGGCTTCCAATACTCATTTTACTTTCTCCGCTTAATAAGCCAACAGGTGGCATTTTTGGAGACATTCCAACAACTTTTGGCGAAGTGAATATAGGTTCAATGTTGTTTATGGCTTCGTTTTTTATTATTGGAATACAGATCCATAAAAACTCACAGTTCTTAGAGACACTAAAACGGGTTCGATTTTGGCTGCCTAGTTTGATCGTGTCTAGTCTCATACCGATTGCTTTGTTGGGGTGGGGTGGATTTAAGGATGAACCCTTTGCTTTTTCTGGCCCATTGGAAATGTGGATTGTGAATGGCCTAGCTGGTAGTGCAACTTTGTTATTAGTCCTGTCAATTATGGGCTTTGCGATGCATCAAATTTCATCAAGCGGTCAAATGCTTCGCTGGCTAGTTAAGCTTTCATATCCAATTTACGTTTTTCACTTAATGTTTGTAATTAGTGTGAGCGGGACTTTGATGTTTTTTAGCGTCAACGACTGGATAGTTGTTTCGCTCGGCTTTTTGTCGGGTATTCTTTTCCCAGTGATAATCTACTATGCATTCATTTATTGGACGCCACTAGATTGGATTTTTAATGGGTACAAAAATTCTAAGTATCGGTCGAACTCTACTTTGATTAATCGATTTGCTAAATACATGTAGTCAGCTAACTGCTGTCACACACCTACTTTTCCAAAACTGCACCTCGATAAGTCATTGATAGTAAACAACCTTATATTATTTTGGTTACATACCCGGTGTGCCACAAAAAGCCTAATTGTATAGAGTTAAGCTAATCTAAGCAACTGACATCACTCAGTTATTCTTAATACCGTGCTTTATGGCTTACCTGGAGTACTCTCTAAACTGCAGACCATGCGTATCCCAGCCCGCGCTACAGTTTATGTACTAGCTAGGTAGTGTGAGATTATTAAGCTTAACGGGAATTTTTTAACTGGAGGAAGAAGATGACACCCAAGGAAGTTGTTAAAAAAAGTTATGAAGCATTTGCCGCAGGGGATATGCCTACTTTAGCATCACTTTGTGCTGAAGATATGGCGGTTAAGATGGGCGGTGAAATGCCAATATCTGGTGATTACACTGGCTTTGAAGCTTGGGCAACTGGTCAACTTGCCAAAATGCAAGCGCTTTGGCCCAATTTCAAGTTAGAATTTGTCAATATGTTTGAAGACGATGGAAATGTATTTACCATACTAAAGATGACTGCTGACGGTCTTGAAGCTTTGAGTTGCCATCACGCAGTCATAAAAAATGAGAAGTATGCAGAGTTTTACATTTTTGATGACACTCAAAAAATGGCCAGCGCAATGAATGTTGTGTAGAAATAATGACCCTTAAAATATTAGAGAAGAATCCGATCCAATCCCTGATGACATAATAGTTAAAACCTTAGATGAATATCCCGCTGCGATGGTAAGTGTAAAACTTTGATCCAAACTAAACGTTGGTGCGTACATACTATGTGTCACGACATAAATAGTGCGTGTTAACCAAGGTCAGTTAACATCTCCCTATATTTCAATTAAAAGGGGGCGCAGGCATCTCCCAAGCCTGAGCCCCCTTTTGTGCTACGAATGATATAAAGAATGGGTTTTAAACATTAAAATTTTTATAAAAGTTAAAAATTTAAAGGATAAAAGGTAAATGGATGGTATGCTGAATTCAATTTTCAGATTTTTGTTACCTTCTGAAATTTCTCTCAAAAATCAAAAATTATTAAAAAATATTGCCTTATTTCTTGGTTTATTAAGCGCCATAGCAATTATTTTTGATTGGTATCCGCTAACTATGTTTCTGTTTTTCCATTTTGTTTGATTTGGATTTACTGCGCTTGGTTGCGAACAGAAACCCAATTAAAATGTGTTAATTTAATTTTTATTTATTTATTCTTACGGTATTGGACCGTATTTTTTGCACTTTAAAAGTAAGTATAAATTTCAAATAGCACCTTATTCAAAAGTGCTTTGGCGCAGACAGGAAGTGCTGTAAAAAAAGATAGCCATAAAGATCTAGAAAATGTTTGGTGAAGAAATAGAAATGAAAAAATTATTAATATACTATCTGTTGTTTTGTTTGCTAACCAAATAATTTTCTATAAGTTTTAATTCATTGAATGGGGGATTAGTTGGCTCGTAAAACATATATAGCAATTCATACATACATGTCCGATGAGGCAAAAAAGCAAATGTTAACAACTCCCTATGAGGAAGATAAAGAAACAGATGTTGCATTTGAAAAACGTTGGACCTTTGAAACTTGTAAATGCGTAGCAGCTTGGCTGGGAAATGATGATTTTTTCTTTTGCCACTGGGAAGCAGAAGAAGAGCAAGATATTCATGATGCCCTAGAATTAAATGGCTTAGACCAATTTTGCGTTACTGCATGTTATAGAATCCACTCACACGTTGATACGAATGCTCTGACAGGTCAAATTAGATCTTATCCACCATGGAAGGATTAAATACCCTATCTGTGTAAGAGTGCATATACATACTACCCATACACCCCATATGAGCCTGCATGGGGTATATATTACTCGAGGTTAAGCGGTAGGTCAGTGAATACTACCTAATAATGAAACTTATTTTATAAAGTCTCTATTACTTCACCATTAATGACCAATACGCTGCCATACTTTCCAAGAACTTCAAAGAAGCCTGGAGCATCTGACCAGGCGCCAGCTGCATCCAAATGTTGACCAATACCTTCTGGGTGGACATATACCTCATTTATAGAAAAGAGCACATTGCCAGTGGTTCCCTCATCAGGATTAGCGAAGTTAACTAACTCATCCGATTTTGAAACATAGTAATGAACTAACTGAATTTTACTATCGTCATAGCTATGAGTATCCCGCATCCATTTTGCATGAGTCTTAATTTCAGCTTCGACTTTTTCAACTTCATTTGCTGAAACCTTCACATTTAGATTAAATGTTCTTTGTCCATTTTTAACCATTTAAGTTCTCCTATATATAATCTCCCATAATTCGAAGTGGCCATCGCCTGTCAATTATTACGCTACGAAAGTGATATCTTGATGACAGACACACCCGATACAACCAGTGATGAAATAATTGATAAATTTAGGGTGAATACTCCGCTGAGATTGCAACTTTGAAACTTTGATTCAATAATTAGTTTTCTAATGCCGTTTTATTTGGTCTTGTATATTTGATGCTTCTGCGTGCACCTCATGGTGCCTTGCTAGATGGTTAGCCCAATCTGGATTCTCAATTACTGACTTATATACTTCGCCATCCATGTAAGCTTGTAATGCATCCTTACTTTCAAACATGTAAACCCCACCATATGTTTTTTCTTCATGGTTAAAGATGAAATGTTTATGGATTAGTCCATCAATTTTAGCGAAGATTGGTACGTCTTCTTGAACCAATGCATCAAACTATTCAGGTGATGCGTCTGCTGTGAAACTTATAACTAAAATGTGCAAAGCGTTTATCCTTTCCCAATGAAAGCTATCACCTATTTAAAAATAACTAATTCAATTAAAACTGTATTCCATCTACTTTCGTGTTAGCAAACCTAGCGCCTCTTAACTTGGCATCGACAAAGCTTGCTCCACTTAAATCAGCATCACCAAAGTTGGTGTATTTTAAGATGGCACCATTGAAGATTGCGTTTCTAAGGTCTGCACCTCGCAATCTTGTATTACTCAAATCTGCACCGGTAAAATTGGCTCCACGAAGATCAGCATATTCTAAGTTTGCACGATAAAGATATGCTCCACTAAAATCTGCTCTTCTGAGTTTTGCTCCTTCTAATTCTGCATTATTAAGATCACATTTCACGCATTTATTAGTCTCCAACAAGCGTGTTTCTGCATCTTCTTCAGCAGTGACTGAGCCAAAAGTCAGCAGTGATATAGCAACAGCGCTACTTACAGATTTTAATCTATTCATTTTTGCTCTCCAGACAGTGCAATACTCATTAATAGTAAATAAACAATGGCAAGTGACAAGTGCAGTAATAGGACTTAGGCAAATGAGATGTTATAACATAATAAAAATATAATATAATCAATAAGTTACCCAACGAAAGTTTTAAAATTTAATGACAAATTGATCGAAGAATGTGATGATTTTCTAAGTAAACTAAATCTTTAACGTAATAATTACGGAGACAAATGATGGGAACTCTAGAATGTAAAGACTTTTCCACGCAAGCTGACGAAGTGATGACGCCTAACAATGCGAAAGTCGAAATGGTGAATGTTGGTGGTCAGAGAGTAATGAAAATTTCTGCAAAACCCGGTTGGAAATGGTCAACGGACATTAAACCTTTGGTTGGTACAGAAAGTTGCCAAGCAAAGCATGTCGGCGTTATTGTCGAAGGTTCGATTACTTGCAGGCATGATGACGGTTCAGAAATGACATACAGTGCCGGAAGTGCTTACTCAATTGAACCAGGCCATGATGCTTGGGTAAATGGAGATACTTCTGCAGTGGCATATGAATTCCATGGTTTATGGGGTGAAAAAGGATAAAGCCACCTCTTTTAGTGCTCTATAAAAGTTTTAAATACTTTTGATGGCGCTCCTTGGTGGTGTGGTGTAACCTTGGCGTTTTTAGAAACTGGTGGGGGTAGGCCACTATCTTTCCCTGTTGGCTACAATAAAAAAGCAGTCCTAGCGAACTCCTGTCGCTATCGAACCTAGCCCCCAGTAAAGCTCTACAAAAAGGGTTGGTTCAGGGCAATGCGACCAATTAGCCTTGTACTTGTAGACTTGCATAATAGGATAAATCAAATGGAGGAAATAATATGTCGTCAAAATATACTGGAGGCTGCAAATGTGGAAATATCACGTATATTGTGAATGGAGAAGCTCAGTGGAAGGTCAGTTGCCACTGTAATTGGTGCCAAACCACTAGTGGTGCCGCTTTTCGGACATTTGTTTTATTTAATGAAAGTGATTTAGAGATCTCTGGTGATTCTTTGGAATCTTATGAAGACAGTGACACCGAGCATGGTCGGCCAATGATTAATCAATTTTGTTCCAAATGCGGAACGCAGCTTGGAATAAAGGTCCCCAGTATGGATGCGCGACATATAGCATTGGGTACATTAGATCAAAGAAAAGAGATAACAATAAATGATAATATTTGGTGGCAGGAAGCGCTTAATTTTGTTTCTTTTCCAAATAAATCTAATGTTTATAAAACTGGTTATTGGAATGGGACTGGAGAAAGAATACTGAAGCCTTAGAGTTCGTTGAAGAGCAACCCTTAGGTTTAATCTCATCCAATGATACTTTGCCTTGCATAGAGTTTCATAAAAATACTTTCGATGCCTCTAAAAATAGGCTAGGAGCCTAGTATGTGTGATGCTTTTCAATCTCTTTTAGTGCTTTTTAACCAGATATTTTATAAGTTTTAATTCACTAAATTGAGGATCAGTTGGTTTGCAAAATATTTATTTAAATTTAAGCATGTCCCCAGTCGTTAGGATCATTATTGTTGTTTGGTGATAAGCCCAAGATATCACCCTCAGTAGAACATCCAAGTCCCAGAACAGTTCTGTTGGCATAGTTGAAATACGCCGACACTTGGTTGATTTCCAGAATCTCACCATCTGAATATCCAGCAGCGCGCATTTTCTCAATGATGTCTTCAAGCACACTGCTGAGGTTGTGAGTAAGTTGGCGAGCATACTCCATAGCAGTTTTCTGGCGATCGTTTAAAGGAGCAGACTCTATATTATTAGAGTCTATAGCAGCCTTGATTTGCGCCGCCCTCTTGTCATCATTTAATAGCCGTTTGAGGCCAGCAAAATGATGATTGACGCAGTACTCACAATTATTCAGAGCAGACACCCAGACACCAAGGGTCTCTAGAAACCACTTTTCGACGGTATTGTCACGGTGATGTAAGACGTATTTATATATTGCCATGTGACCTTCCATCGTATGAGGTCGCAAAGAATGCATCATCATTATATTATCTACGTTATTGTCAGGTCCTTTAATTCTGTCATAAAGTGCTTTTAATTTTGCGTTAGCATCTTCATAGGCAACTGTCTCAATCCACGGCATGTGTACTCCTTTTTTGAAGATTTGGGTAATTAGTAAAAAGAATTTATTCCTCCCATAATTTTGTCAATTAGGGCAAAACAATAGTGATTATCCGCAACAAAAATAGTTTTAAGCTAGCTACCTAATAACGAAGCAACTAAAAAAAATATAGAATAAACAGTTACTCATTGAGCTTTAGTTACAGCGTCAGTAAGCACTGAAACATATTGTGTAAGGGTTAATAAAAATATCAAGAAGACAATTAAAATTAGAACCATTAGTTGCTTCTCAACAGGTTGGTTTAAAAAACCTCTTAATCTCAGTAAAAACTTTTTGAACATTTCGGTCACCATGCCCTATTTTGTCATTCAACCGTGTAAAACTGCTTTTCTTTTTGTCTCTTAATCATTTTCCTATTAAAATTAAAAAGATATTAAACTACTATTCTATAATGTGAAGGTTTTAATAGAAATGCTGATGATTAAGAAAATACATTTTATACTGACAATAGCTTTTTTAATTTTAGTACCGCTCAGTATTAAAGCTCAGCCATCTCAGGTGCCAGATGCGAGTTGGGGGTCAGTAGATCATTTTAAACATAATAGCTCAGGTGAAAGTCAAACGTTTAAGAACATTAAACTAAGTTCAAACTCGATTGCCGTTGGAAAAGATATTACTGTTATTAATCTTGACACGGGCAATGAGATAGCAACATTCAATGTCAAAAGTATCAGATATGGTCGACAAGTGAAAATGTGTTGGATTGGAGACAGTGTGGGTATGATCTCAGAAAGTTATATTACGGTTAAGGAATGTACGCGCTAAGCCTTTGCGGGTTAAGCAAACTCTGAGGACTACGATAAAGAATTACAAGAGAGCTAAAAAGTACGATGGTGGGTAAAAATACCAGCGTCAATCAGGCGAGCAATTTTTTTACCAATTGGCGTTAATTTATTTCCATCGAAAAAACCTTGTAACTTACCGTAAGCTATAGCCTTGTCATAGCTTCCCATTGTCTTGTCCATGCAGTATCTTAGTACACACTCGTAATCAGTAAAATCTTCGTGAGCGTTCATAACATGGCCCCTATCTTTCCAGCTTAGCATCAATGCTTTTTAAGTTTCAGCTAATATGGATCAGCTAAACCGGAAGGTACAAACTGATCCAAATCTTCTTACGTTTTAAAAAAGAGAGTAGCTTCAATGATGTGCTATTCAATGCATATAGTGTCGCAGTATGTAGGTCTCACAAAATAAGATAGATACTTATTTGGCTTAAAGTGTCAGTACAGTGTTTGTACTTTCTGCCCAAATTACGAATTGATACAAAATTTTTCAATATTATTAAACTTTTTCGAAAAATTTAATGAACAAACCAATTGTGTTTAAAGAATTTTTGTCTTCAATATAATTTATATTTTGAGTAAACATTACGACACCCCAAACGGATTTAAATAAAATTTAGAGGTTAATATTAAGTGTTCTTATATTGGTGAAATGCAGCAATTGGTGTATGAGTTTTCGGTAGCATCAGCTTTTAGAAACAAGACTTCTGCATGGAACTGTTGACAATTATAGTCCTTACAGTCTTTTATCATTGGTCAATTCGTTTGGTAAATACCTCAGTTAAATGGAAAAAGTATGCAGCGGTACCATAATTTAGATTTTTTAAGGGCTTTCGCAATGATGATGGGTTTGGTCATACATGCTCCTATGTTGTTTTGGGCGCCAGATTTTGCAAAAGTATTTGGAATCGATAATATAGCACCAGCTGAAGAATGGGTTAATGTAATGGGCCGTTTCATCAGTAGCTGGCGAATGCCTTTATTTTTTTCAATGTCAGGTTTTTTCGCAATTCTAGTTATAGAAAGTAAAGGTACACTGCAATTCTTGAAAGACCGCGTGATAAGAGTAGCTTTAACATGCATATTATTCTCCGCACTATATGATATCTCAGACGGAAGCTTCGATTATACTACATTACATCTGTGGTTTCTGTACGAGTTAATGATCTTCGTTTTGTTCTTTTCTCTTTTATACAGGCTCAAGTTCATTAAGGATTTAATCTGTATTAAGATAACGCCAAAAATAAGTTTTATTATTGTATTATGGTTAATTTCGACAGTGCCTTTAGCATATATTTTGAATAATTCGTGGCACCCATCAGCACTTAAGGTACCCACAACCTATTTTGATTTGAAAATCGGGAACTTATTCTATCATTTTTCTTATTTTTTGGTAGGAGTAATACTTTACTCAAATCAAAATATTTTCGTAAAAATTCAAAAAACCAATGCCATTTTGATCTTAGGTATTCTATCTATTTCAGCATTTTTCTTACGCCTTTACTCAGATCATCTTACCATCGGACAAGTGGAAAATTTAAGAAACGTTGCAAAAACGCAGTTTGATCCGATGCTAGTACTTTTTAACTCAGTTATGATTGGAATGAACTCTACCTTCTGGTGTTTGCTCTTCATTGGATTAGCTTCCAAATTTATCCAATCACACAGTATAATTATTAGATGGTTTGTTGAGCTGTCCTATCCTTTATACATCATACATGTAATCCCGGTTACAATGATGAGTGCAGTATTTTACCATGTTGGGCTGAGCCAGTTTATTATATTACCACTCGCAGTCATTACTGGTTTTTTTGTCTGTGTCATTTTATATTATGTTTTTATTAAATTTACGCCTCTGAATTGGTTGATAAATGGTTACTCTAAATCACCGTTAAAATTAAAATTTTTAGGCAGTTAACGGGCTACATATATAGTTATTTGGAATCCTTTTATTTTCATAACGCAAGTTATAATCCTAATGGTTAAAATCTGTTTTTACCCGATTGCTACAGGAACATTAAAGAACTGGTATGTCTGATAAAATTGGTAAAATAGCTAGCAGACAACTAAGAGACTTCAGAAATATAACACCAGGTACGTGCTTTGGAGAAGAGGGCTTTAGCCTAACCGTAGATGAGGCCTATGCAGTTCAAGAGGCAGTTGTAAATTTGAGGGTAGGCGAGGGCGATAAAGTAATTGGTTACAAAGTCGGCTGTACCGGTCCAGGGACAACAAAGTTATTTGGAATGCAAGGGCCAATTCGTGGAACGTTGTTTAAGAGTGAAGTGCATTCCGATGGTTCCAAAATAAAATCAAATCAGTTTTGTAATCTTGCTGTTGAAGCTGAGATGGCAATCAAAGTTGGGGAAAATGGAAAAATTGCATCAGTCTTTCCAGTGATTGAATTACACAACTATATTTTTCGGGGTTCTAAAAAATCATTGGCGGAATTGGTTGCAAACAATGGGCTTAACAAAGGGTTGGTTGTATCTCAGCATGGTTGGTGGAATTCGACAGAACACTATGCAAAAAAGTCCACGTTATCATTAGAAATTAACGAATTTGAAAAAGATATTGGTCATCTCTGGCCTTTGGCTGGAGGGCCTGCATCATCCCTAGATTGGCTAAGTCGTCACTTAACAAAAAATAATCTCGTTCTTTCAGAGGGAGACATTGTTCTAGGAGGAACGGCGCTCGGTTTGCATTATGTGCAATCTGGTGAAAGCATAACTTTAAAGGTTGATGGCGAGGTGGCAACGCGTTGTCTCGTTAAATAGTATAATTATAGTTACTTTTATTAAAAGCTGCTGTTAGTAAATTAAACGTTATGCATGGTTTTTCAGATCAAACATAAAAATTTTGTGGTAAAATTTGGCCTTAGATTTACTTGATAATTACAAGTGGGAGTCTGTATTGATGAAAATGATGAGTGTAATAGCCGTTTCGCCTAAAGAAGGGGCAGTGGATGAAATTACTGACCTGATCGTTGACAGTAGAAAAAATGGTGTTGAGGGACTAGACACTTATAACATCGTACATACACATGAAGATCAGTTGCTTGTCGTGAATGAGTGGGCTTCAATGGATGCATTTATGGACTATGTGAATGGTCCTCATAATATGATTGAGCTTATAGAACACCTTTGTGAGCGTTTTGATGAAGAAAATGTATGTAAAGCATATTCGGGCGCAATTAGACATCAAGAAAAGGCAAACTAAAAATTAAGCTACTTATTTTTGGACGTAGATACATCTTATTTTGGTTAGGTTTAATAGATAACTCAAAAGCAAATACAGGCTAATGGTAATGATTGAGAGTACCTTCAAAAATATAATTTTGTTAAAAGTAGCTTTACTAATCCTGATAATTATTTGGGGTGGCACCATTCAAATAAGTAATTCAGAAAGTTCTATACGCAATAATTTAACGGATCTAGGTGGGATACTTTTTACTCTCTTCTCAGTACTTTACTTAATCACTTGTTATCAGCTTTATAAATTTAAAACACTTGGTAAAACACTATTGGTTTCTTTGGTCCTGATATTTATTATTTTGGGTTTCGTTACTGAGTTAATGAACCCAATGCAGATTGATAAAGACCTATTTTTTCTTTTCATTTTTTATATTGTTTCGCCCATGTTCTTTGTTACTCAGGGTCTTGTTATCGGGATGATTTATTTCTCAGGTATAAAAGAAAAATTTGTGGATAATTAGATGATGAAGAAACTTTCATTTATGAAGAATATGAATCCGCAAAAACGAACAGTTTATTTAATGCTATTTATCATTGTTTTATTTCATTTTGCAGTAATACCTCTTTGGATGTGGAATTTGAGACTATGACTTTATTGAGTTATAATATATGAAGAGCTTTGCTGCGTTACTCACTTTATTGTTACTTACCTCTTGTAATTTTTATGCCGAACAAGTGATTAAAGGTGAGAAAGTCATCAAATCTAGTGGCCCGGTCGTAAAATTAAATATGACTGTTACCCAAGGTGTTAAAATAAAAAATTAGTAGAAATTTATTCGTTTGAACACATCTTAATTATTTCTGCATGAAGACGGAAGTCTGATGCCAGTTTTTCTCGCACTAAACGAGCTTCCTTTTCCAAATCAAAAAGTCTTCTCCAAATCAAGTCATGATCATCAGATGCTAAAGTCTGTATCTGCTTTGTGAGGTCAGAAGTTTCTCGGTAGAACTCATTTGTTAAATCAACAAACAATTTTTGTAAGTTGGCCTCTGTATAGAAACTTTCATCAATCTCAGATTTCATCTTGTCTCGATTTATTTTAGCCTGCTCAACATATAGTTTTTCCGCTTCATCAGGCCTCCATTTACTATTACCCCAAGGCATCAGTGCGATCCCACAAGTTGAAAAGTCTTCCACTGCAATAATATATTGTTCCCTGATGTCGGTGCTGGCCATACAGACGTAAGGAAAAATAGATATTATGACGAGTATTAATCTCATATCATTAATACGCTGTTTCATGGAATTTGGATTATATAATGACACTCGTAGTGAATCTATTTGACATAAATATTAAAGCTCAAATAGGCGACATAGCTCGTATCCAAAATCGGATTTTTTTATTTTCTAAGTATGCCTGCTTATAAAATGTAATTTAAATTTGACACAATGTGCAATTAGTAAATACGGCCTTACGAAAATAACAGTTATGAACAGGTTTATCGACGAGGATTGATTTATTTCCACATTTGGGTTCACACTAATTGTGAGTAAATAAAACTCCCTTGTGAATTTTAATTAGTATGTATTTGATTTTACTTAAGGCTTGGGAGTTTGCCTTTCTAAGATAGTATTTATACTTCATTCCTCGTTTTAAGACTTTGCGCAAACTTTTTTCCAAGAGCTGTAAGTTCATTTTCGAAAGTAAAAAAACCACTCAATCGACCGTAATGCATAGCTTGGTCATAACCACTTAGGGTCCTATCAATGCAATAAGAAAGTACGGCGTCGTACAACGCTGAGTCTAAACATGCTTTCATAATGTGATCCCTAAACTGTGTTGGCTACAATTTAATAATTATGGTCTATACGGGAGCCATTGAAAAATGGATTAAAATTAATGATATAGCTAGAAATTTGATCGCGAAGTTTGCAGCGAGCTTACTACCCGCATGGATTTGCACCTTTTTCTTATATCTAGAGATCAAAACAATTGGAGTACCAACAAAAAATACCTAGCGGAATACAGTAGAAATGATATCAATAGGGTTGATTAATCGTTTCGGAACGTGATTTGGCTGGAGTTTATATTCAATGAAAACCGAAGATCAAAAGGATAGTGAAGCTACTCGTTGGAACCACCGTCCGACTGGACCAGTAGCCTTGAATCCTTTATTTGAATGGCCTCCAAAATTTTTGGCAATTGTGCGTTGGTACTCGGCATATTGGTTGGCAGCCTCTACCACAACCCTTGCACTAGTTTTGGCAATTACTGCCTATTTCACAATTTTACCGTCTTTAGATGTTATGCAAAAGCCTCAGTTGGGTTGGATAACAAGAGTGTGGATTGCTAATCTTGTCCCTCATACAATTTGCGCCGGGGTGCTGCATTTATGGCTTTATAAGTTCAAGGGGCAAGATAAGGATTTTAAGTATGATCCACGTCAACCCGCTACTAATAATGGTATTTTTAGTTTCCGTAACCAAGTTCATGATAATATGTTTTGGACTCTGATGAGCGGTGTTTCTCAGTGGTCAATGATGCAATGTTTAGTCTTTTGGGCTATGGCGAACGGCTATGCACCTGCATTTCTTTTTCCAGATAATATCATTTGGTTTTTTTTAATGTTTCCATTTCTTATTTTGTGGGCGAGCTTTCATTTTTATTGGGTTCATCGAGCACTCCACTGGCCCCCATTATATCGGATTGCTCATGCAGTACATCACCGAAATATTAACATTGGACCGTGGTCAGGAATTTCTATGCATCCGATTGAGCATCTCATTTTTTACAGTAATTTTATTATCCACTTCATTGTGCCGACTCATCCACTGCATGTAATGTTTCACGGATATATGCAGTCCATTCATCCCATTTTTTCACACTCAGGGTTTGAAAAATTGTATGTTGCAAATAAGGAGAGGGCCAGTATGGGTGACTTTTTTCATCAACTTCACCACAGATATTTTGAGTGTAATTATGGAACCGTTGAAATGCCTTGGGATAGGTGGTTTGGTTCTTTTCATGATGGCTCCGATCAGGGAACACAAGAAACACGTGAACGTAAGAAGAAAATGTACTCATAGGCCATACTAGTAAATTTGTGACCTTCGCAAACTATAATTCATTTGCAGGTTAGAACTAGAACTTACCGATAAAATCAATCATTGCTGAGCGTCCACTATGGCCAGTACCCTCATTTATTATCGCTTCATATTCTTCTAATTTAAAAATTTCTGATTCATGGAATAAATTGGTGAAGGTATCTTTAGTATACATTAGTGATTTATCTTTCGGTCCGCCTGTTCCATAGTTTAGTTGCGTAGGTGTGTAACCGTGGATTAGCAATGTACCGCCTTTTTTTGTTGCTGAACGCAAACCCATTAATACGGTATCTATTAAGTTTTGGGGTACAAATTGGAAGCAGATTCCTACAACATTATCATAGCTTTTTTCGGTCCAATTGATATCAAAGAAGTCTTCTAATTTATAATCCACGTCGACATTCTCACTCACCGCTAAAGATTTTGCTTTCTGATTTGCAACAATTGAATTGTCTGTGGCGGTAACCTTAAAGCCTTTCTTAGCTAAGTATACTGAGTTTCTTCCTTCTCCATCTGCTATTACTAATGTAGTGCCATTGGATACCAAGTGCTCTTCATTCCTTAACAGAGCTTGTGCGGGTTCTTTACCAAATAAATAATCATCAATTGAGTAACGTTCATTCCAATCCATTTAACGTCCTTTCCCAAATTCCCTGTTCAAAGTTATTGATTATTTTATATCAGTTTGATCCAATCATCGAGGGGGCACGTAAACAATTATACCACGACATAAATATTGCGCTGTAAGCATGGTTACTTACGAAAGGTAGCTTATGATACCCGATTATGGATTCGATAATTTTTTTCCCAAACATGAAAAACAATGTACTTGTGAATATTGCAGTTCGCTAAATGTGGACTGGACTAAGCTTACAAGTACGGAGAAGATGGTAAAGGCTCTGATATTAAAGGCTAATATAATGGCAGAACTTAACTCATCTGGATCTAATCTCTAGTTTAGTTATGTCCGTATTTTTTCGACCGATAGGTAGTAATAATGTCTTTAATTTTTTTGAAGATAAAGACATGTCGGGCCGATTAAAAACAATTTCTTACAATCTAGATACTGATGGTTCGATTAAGGGCAGGTGGGAAAAAGCTGGTACCCTAAAGCAGTTGATGGGTGCAATAAAATCAGTTGAAACAGGTAAGACAGAAATATTATCTGAAGCAGATTGGAATAATCTCACTAAAGAAAGTTAATTTACTGAGTTAAAGGTCTAACGTTAAAAGTCGTAGGTTAGAGTTCTCCGTAGCATCAAAAATATCTTGTCGTTGATTTTATCAGCCTTATAATTTGACCAGTTCAACTTTACTAATAGTGCTTAGATGCCGAATAGGTTTTCAAATGTAGATATGGATCTTGTGAGTCATTCAACAAGATCACCGGATAAAGGAATTGTATGACGGTTAACTGGATCATATTCCTGCAGCATCGACCTTCTTTCATCCAACCAATTGACGACACCTTCTTGAGCACTTTGCTCAAAATTATCCGAGTCTCTTATAACTACTGCGATAACTTCATCCCCCGCCCTTACGCAGAAGTGTGGGTATTGAGGATCACGATCCTTCCCGTTTTCAATTACATCATTCAAAAATGTCTCGTAATGTTCCGGCTTTGGCTTGAAACGAATTACGCTTAGTTTTTTTCCCATTTTGACCTCCAATTTTTGTTATGTAATTGTGCACTTAGATTCTTAATTTAAAAGTACAAAAAATGTATCAAATGTAGAGTAACTTATGTCCGCAAATAATATTGCCAAGCTTTCATAGCTCGCAAGTATCTAAACTGATTCACAAGATAACGTTATTTGGGTTCTATTATGTTCTGACTAAAGAAGTGTCCGCAGATTTAAAACTTGAATAGCCTAAGATGCTTTTTCATAACCGCCATTGTAAGCACCGCTCTTTCTTCTTACCTGAGCATGTTCGACAATTCTTTCACTCGCTATGCCACGAAGATCTTCAATTGATGAGTGCCCTTTGCGCTCCAGGTACTCCGATAGATCATCTTTTAGCTCTTGGATAAGCTTAATGCCGACCCCTCCGCTCCCTTTTTCCTCCATTGCAGCCGTACAAACTTGTAAGTTGCCCGCGCCATGTACGATAAAATTAAAGGCTTCTCGAAATCCCCGAATACCCCCAATCCCGGAAATAGCACCATCCGGACACGCTTTAGAAATGTCAGATACTCGTTGTAATGCTTGATGCAGTATAGCTAAGCCGCCCAGACCTCCAGAAGTTACTAATCCATCAACCTCAACTTCGAACTTCATTGTTTCTGGATCCATTAATGGCAGAGATGGAAAGGTATTGCACAAAGATATTGAAGCTCCACCTGCATTATACGCTACCTTCGCTGCATCAACGAGTTTTGAGGTCGATGGTGTGAGTTTAACCCATATTGGCACATCCACAGCACTTGTGACTGCTTTTATTATATCTTTTATTATATCTTCATCATTTGCAATGTTTGCTCCCATGTCTTTACGATCCATGTGAGGGCATGACATATTTAACTCAATGGCATCGCATCCAACACCTACACAGGCGCGCGCTAGTTTTTGCCAGTTTCCCATTTCTTCATCATTTCCCGCACCGGCCATAATGGATGCAATAACCATTCGATCAGGATAGGTTTTCTTTATCTCTTCCAAATCAGGAAGCCATATTTCTAGTGCCTGATCTGAAATCAATTCCCAATTCCAGGAGGAATGAGAAACCGTATCGGAGCGTTTCATTCTTGATACATACGGTTTTATATCACTAGTGCGTTGGTATATTGTTTTCGGGCCTGCCACATTTTCCACTGGGTGCAAGCCGATCGTTTTTGTTACAACTCCACCCCAACCAGCCTCGAATGCTTTGAGGATTTTACGTTTGCTTTCTGTTGGTGGGGCTGATGCCAAAATAAACGGATTAACAAAATTAAGCCCGGTAAAAGTTGTAGCAAGTCTATCCATAGGAACAATCCCATCTATCGGTTTCTCGTTAAAATAGCCCAAATTAGGGTAAACCTAACTAGATCAGTGAACCAAAACGTTGTCTTTTTTTCAAGAGATATTTTGTCGCGAGTAATTTGTGTTGCTTATCTTCATCGACTATAATTCAACTATTTTATAAAATTCACCGTTAATAATATACTTATTAAGCCGAAAAAGGCTTTACTTAATGCTTTTGATTTGGTCCTCACCAATCATTTTTGCCGCATTAAACGCTTCAAAAACAATTTCAATTACTTCCTCTTTAGTATAAGAATTTTTCGATACTTGATCATTTAGTTTTTTTGAAACTTCATTCATAGAAGTCATGTAGGCATCCATAATTGCCTGTGCAAACTTACTTGTTTCGATGTATGTGTAAACTCTTTTATTCTTGCTTAATTCAGTAGGATTAACTTTTTCGAGCCATTTTAAAAAAGCTGGATCATAGTAGTTAATAAATTCTGTTCCAGTATGTTTTGAGTAGTTTTCGCATAACTTATTGATTTGTTTTTGAATGCACTTTTCTTCCACTTTGATCATACCTTTCCAAATTTTATAAACTGTTGCCTCGAAGCAGACTTCGTCTACAATTACCAACTAAGGGAAAATAGCTGGCTTAAGATCGGCTAAATAATTCTGACAATTGCGAGGTAATTTGTGCAATTAAAATATTTGGCCATAGCTGGCATTATTATTTGTGGCACGGCGATGCACTCTATTGCAAGTGTTGAAAGTGAAGCTGTAACGGCGCGAACGAAAGCGATGAGCGAAATTTCAGATAACATGCGTGTTTTAGGTCTTATGTTGAAGGGGCAGGTAAACTTTGACTTGGTTAGTGCAAAATCGGCAATCCAGAATATCCAAAAATTGGCTGATCAAACACCTAGACTCTTTGAGATCGAAGCAGTCGATCCTCATGCAGAAGCTAAACCTGAAATTTGGAGTAACTATGAAGATTTTGTTAATAAAGCCTTAAACCTTAAAACAGCCGCAATTGATGCAGGTGGTTCATTAGTTGATGAAGATGGGTTGAGAGATGTTGTTCTTTCACTAGGTAAAACGTGTAAGTCGTGTCATAGCGTGTATCGAAATTAAGTAGTAGTGCATCGCATTCGGTGGACTTTTTCTTGATTAGCTTTTGCTAATTTATCAGTTATGCGTTTAGCCATTTTTCGTAATCGCTAACTAATAAATGGATTGGTGCAGTATCTTCATCGATGTCGGAAAATCGTGATACTTGATCACGGAAAATGTTGTCTTCTGAATCATCGTTTACCGTAGAAACCTCACCAACGAGTACATCGCCGTCGTGACCCCAAAAAGCATGCCAATCTCCAGGCAATAAGGTTATACTTTGACCGGGTTTTAAAATAATTCTTTCTCCTGGTGAAAATGATCGCCTTATTCCATCACAATAAACAACGCCGCCTCTTTGCTCGTCATAGTTACCTTGCTGGTCAGAGCCAAAAATTTCTACTGCTAGATTCGCACCACCACGATTTATTATATCTTCGGCTTTTTTAATGTGGGTATGCATAGGTGCTAACTGATTATGCCGTGAGATAAGTAGCTTTTCAGCGTAGCACATCCCTTTTCCTTTCGCTAAATCTGCTAGCTTTCCATTTCGCAGCGTGAATAGAAAAAGACCAGTTGTGTTGAAATTACCTCTACCGTAATCCGTTATATCCCAGCCGCATCCTGCTTTAATTATCTCTTCGGCTTCTGTTTGTTTTTCTTTAAATTTTTCCGCTGACCAATATGCAAAGTCCGGTAAGTAATAACCAAAAGATTTAATCATCTCGTTAGCTTCTAAGATTATAGTATTTATTTCGGATCTTTTCATTTATATGATTTATTTCTTAAATTTACATTCTTGCGCCACTACAATCAAAAAAATGAGTATTTTCTCTCTGAAATTCCAGATTAATCATTTCACCTAAGTTAAATTCGTGTGATCCATCGACTCTTACCGTAATTATCCCCAAATCTTTGCAATCTACGAACAGAAAACTGTCAGCGCCTAAGTACTCTATTACATCAATTATCCCTTTAATAACGCTCTGTCTTTTAGAGTTTACTTTTATATGCTCTGGACGAATTCCAAGTTTTTGGGGCATAACTTCCAGATGTTTATTTGCAGTTATATTACCGAGGAAAGAGTTGGTTAATTTGTTACAATTTATGATGTTCATTTTAGGTGAACCAATAAATTGAGCAACGAATAGATTGGAAGGTTTTTTATATAGCTGACGTGGAGTTCCAACCTGTATTATTTTGCCATCATCCAGCACTACTATGCGATCTGCTAGCGTCATTGCTTCTGTTTGGTCGTGTGTTACATATATCATTGTTGATTGGAGAGACTTGTGTAGCTTAGCAATTTCTAGCCGCATCTCTACTCTCAGTGCTGCATCCAAGTTCGAAAGAGGCTCATCAAACAAGAAGGCGGAAGGTGCTCTTACGATTGACCTACCAATTGCAACACGTTGACGTTGTCCGCCAGACAGATCTTTTGGAAAACGATCAAGTAGATCTTCCAGTCTCAGAACTTTAGCTGTATCCAAGACCTTTTTCCTAATATAATCTTTACTTTTCCCAGCTGTCTTAAGACTGAACCCCATATTTTCTCTAACCGACATATGAGGATATAAGGCGTAAGATTGGAATACCATTGAGAGTCCACGTTTTGCAGGAGGCTTATCTGTAACCTCTTGGCCGTTTATACTTATTTTACCTCGAGATGTTTCTTCTAAACCACCTATCATTCTTAGTAATGTTGATTTTCCACAACCAGACGGCCCAACAAAAATGATGAACTCACCAGCTTGTATTTGAAGATCAATACCCTTTATGACTTGTGCTTCATTATACCATTTTTCGATGGCTGATAACTTAATAGAACCCATTAGCGGTCTCCGTTAGATGGTGAAGCCCATGCAAGCCAAACCGCTGCAGTCCAAGTAAAACTGTCTCCGCCACAAGGGGTGCCGTTGATAGGATGGAAATATTCGGCGAAGCCGTGATCAGCGATTAAGGATCGCGTTCTATTTCTTAATATTTTTGCTTCCGCTAGATATCCCATTTCTGACAAACCGAGGCCAATTAGAGAATTTAAAATTGCCCAAGTAGGCCCTCGCCAGTATCTCATCCCATCAAACTTTTCAGAGTCGATTGAAAGACTGGGTATTGGATAATTTGTTTCTTCAAGAGTTTTTGACAAAACTTCAAGAGTTTTTTCATCATGCATTCCCGCATACCAATTTAAGAATGATGCAGATGTTATATTTCCTGAATGCACTCCGGTACGACAGTTAATGGCATTAAAAAATCCTCCGTCAGGGTTTCTTAACGATTCTATCCCATCTGATAGCTTAGTACACCATTCTGAAATTTCAGCACCATCAAAGTTGAGAGCCTCAGCCATGTATAATAAATCCCGAGATGCTCGCAATAAAATGAAAGTCATTGTAGGGTCAGCAACTTCAAATGGCCTATTCTCAGACATGAGTTGTTCATTCCATTCTAGGTCGCGCCCTCGTTTGACCAACCAAAGATACCTATCGTAATCCTCTTTAGTCGGACGCATAGAGCTATCAACGTGGCTGGTGTCGCGTCGAGTATAAACACCGACGTCACATGGATTAATGGCTTCCATTGCCTCGTCCCAATCAGGGCTATTGTCACGCCCTGCCTCCCACGGATGTGAAATAAAGATAGTATTTTTTTCACTTAGACGCCATTTCATAAACCATCTGTGCCACTCCAGTAGTTTAGGAAATATTTTTCTCAGCCTAACATTACCAGTTGATTTGTCTTTTCTCCAGATTTCTCTCACAAAAGTGGCTGCAACTGCCGGTTGGCTTATGCCGCTTGATGAGATAGGTCCGCGTCCCTCGACCCCCCAGACTTCTGGGCCTGGGAAATAATCAGGGTCATTTCTTCGGAATAGGATATGAGGAACCATTCCGTTATTCCATTGACCTGCAAACAAAGACTCTAGTTCTTGCCATGCGCGTTCGGTATCAAAAGTTGAAAACCCCCAACCTGCAAAAGCGCTATCCCAGTTCCATTGGTAGGGGTACAGGTTTGGTCTCGGAACGGTATAACCACCTCGATCATTTCTTAATAAAACAGTTCTTGCTTTCTCATCCAGCTCCAGCCACTTATTTTTTGTCATCCTTTTACGCTCCCGGCAGTAAGGCCTTTTGTCATGAATCGCTCAAGGAAAAGGAATATTAGTAAAATTGGCACTGTAGATATGACTGCTCCTGCCATGAGATGTTGCCGTGGAACTTCTGATGAGTTTAAAGAAGCAACACCCCTCGTAAGGGTAAATGTTATGGGATCATCCAATAACATAAAGGCGAGTAAAAATTCATTCCAGGCAATCATAAAAACATAAAGGCTTACTGAAGCAAGGGCTGGGAGTGCGAGTGGTAATGTTATCTTCCAGATTACTGCGAGACGAGAAAGCCCGTCCATCAAGCCTGCCTCTTCTATTTCATATGGTAAGCCTCTGAAATATCCCTGCAGCATATAAAGAGCCACTGGAATTGTCGTAACTGGGTAAATTAGCACAAGTCCGAGAATTGTATTACGAAGGCCAGTAAGGGAAAATAAGATGTATATTGGTAAGGCGAGTACAATCATTGGAACCATGTAAATCAGTAAAATTGATCTGCTAAATGCTGAACTCCCTCTGAACCTTAGTCTTGCCACAGCGTAAGCGCCAGGTATCGAAAATCCTAAAGTAACCAGCACCGTTGCTGTAGATACATAAAAACTTGTCCATAGGTATCGTCCAAACCCAAAGTCTTGGAATAATTCTGAATAGCTTCTGAATAGAATTAGTCCTTTTGAGAGATCTATACTGAAATCTAAAGGATTTAATAAAAGTTCTTGTTGTGTTTTGAGGCTGGTCATCAGCATTACGTAGAATGGTATGAGAACTATCATAGTGAAAAAGATCAGACCAAACCCTGAAGAAAACCTAATAAAAGCTTCTTCTATTTCATGTCTCCCTGACTCTTTAAAAGAGAGCCCAGATAGTATTTTTGTTAGTGGTAGTACCGTACTTGCCGCGAAGAGACTTTGACTGGCGTAATTAAGCAAGTGTGAAATGTCATCGCCAGTTGTAATCGGTCCATAAGTTAAAGTGCTTAATAAAATGGATGAAATTATTAGAAGTGATAATATCAGATTGGATCTCAATGAATGAAGTATTAAGATGCCTGCAATGCTACCAATGCTAATAACGATTAGAATATTTGGTTTTAATGGGGACCCTGTAATGAATGATAGAATAACGGATACGACAATTGAAACGGTTATAGCCCAGAGTATTCCAACGATAAAAGCTGTGAAAAAAATAGTCTTTTTATAAGTCACAGCCCTTCCTCCTGACTAAAAAATTTAAAGAACAGAAGTGAGAAGATCAGAAGAAAAATAAAAATAACTACGGCGACAGCTGCTCCGGCTCCAATATTTGATACTGCGAAGGCCTGCTCATAGACATTTACTGTCAGTGTCCGAGTACCTGAGGCACCTCCAGTTAATAGAAAAATATCGTCAAATTTGTTAAAAGTCCAAATGAAGCGAAGCAAAAAAAGGATACTCATTATACCAATGAGCATCGGAAGGCTTATGTACCAGAATTTCTGAAGTGGACTGGCACCATCCATATCTGCCGCTTCGTACATTTCAATATCTATTGACTGCATTCTCGCAAGAATAAATAGGAACGACAAAGGAAAGTATCGCCAAATCTCGAATATCGTTACCATTATTAGAGCATTGGGTCGCTGACCAAAAAAATTGATGGGACTATCTAAAACGTCCATTTGCAGTAGTAAGCTATTTATAGATCCTGAAAACGGATCGAATAGATTTATCCATGAAAATGCTACTGCAATTACTGGAGCAACATAGGGAAAAAGATATAACCCCCTTACTAGTCCTTTGCCACGAAAGTTAATATTCAAAAGCAATGCAGCGAATAGGCCGACTACAACCGCTCCGACAGTTCCAAAAACAGTATAAAAGAGAGTCGTAAGTATAACTGTTATAAATTCCTCGCTGTCAAAAATCTTTTGAAAATTTTCAAAGGTTAGTTCTGAGTTTGTTAATATGTTGTCTCCAACACTTGAGGTGCTTGGCTGCGTTATCTTGTACTGTTTTTCAGATCCAAAAAAAGAGTCGTTAATCAAAACCTCTGCTTCAATTACCTCGCGCTGACCACCTTCTAAAACACCAATGATGCAGTATATTGCGTTAGTCTCATCAACTGAACATCTTTCATCAGTACTTTGGATATCAAAGGACTCCGGAATTATATCTGAAATTGTCACATCGGTTAGTGGTTTGGATTGACTAGAGTTCCTAATACGGTAGCGAATTTTAGCAGCATCACCTGCAGCATTTATCTGACCCTTTAGTTGCTCTTTAACCAAAACTGTTGGCGGCCGTAAATCTGCTAAGGAAATTGGTTTGAAGCTAATCCAGAAAATTGCACACAATGGCAATATAATTATTAGAGAGACTGATAAGATTGTTGGGAGTAGCATGCCCCATGCCAATCTTTCCTCGCGCTTTCCCAAGGGCCCTAGCCCTGATGGCGGCACTTTTTGCATTGTGCGCTCCAAATTAACTTACTGGATAAGTGCTTTATTTTTTGGAAGGCGGCAAGCTAAATCACCGCCTTCCAAGAGGAAGTTCTAATCTACCTAGTCTATTTTAGATAGCTCTGAGTTCATCTTTGCTACAGCAGCGTTAGCTGCTATGTCACCATCAATAAATTCCCTAACAACGCGGTTAATCACCTGACTATTAATAATTTTTGATGCTAGGCCAAGTTGACCCTCTGAGACGCCCCATCTTTGTGCTACATCTAGGCCTTCTACTATACTGGATATCACATCAGCAGGGTACAATTCAGATAATGGGGCCCTGCGATCAACCCCTACGTCTAGTTTAGACCACCCATCGATGTATTCAGTTGGGTTACTAGAAGTACCATTTCTGCTTGGAAACTTTCCTTCTGGCGCAATAGCTAGAGTATCCAAATAACCATCACCCACAGCGAATTTCACAAATTCTTGTGCTGCCTCAGTATCAGCATCAACAGTTATCCCAAAATACCTAGAATCAGCCCATGCAGCGCCAGCTGGGTTAGATGGCCCAGAGAAGTTCGTTACGAAACCAGTAGCACTTGCTAATTCACGACTTGTTGGATCAGAGTTAATTGTAGGTGGGGCAGAGTCTCTTAGTCCTGCCAACTCATCCATAATAAATGGTGACCAAATGATCATTGCCGCTTTTCCGGCAAAATAAAGTTCGCGAGATTGTTGCCAAAATAGCTCGCCTTCAGGAGATGCATCCGCTATTGCCTTATAAAATTCTAATGCTTCGATTGTTTTGCCTACGTCAAAACCCGAAAATCCCGAAGCACTGACGGGCGTTGCCCCATTTGCCAGAAGAACGTGTTCTAAAACCTGGCTCATAAAGTTCTCGTCAACTTTGGTGGCGGCTACAAATCCGTACATACTTGGAGGATTGTGTAGCTTTGAAAGTGCCGTAGTCACATTTTTGTAGCTCGAAGGAGCTTCAAGTCCGTTTGCCTCGAAAAGATCCTTTCGGTAAACAACCATTTGGGTCCAGCCATCGACCGGTACACCTGCTACACCATTTGGAGTGGTGGCCATTTGAATAGGACCAGGGGCAAAAGTATTTGATCCAAGTGCATCTACAACTTCCTGAGCTGCTTCGGTGTCTAGTATTCCAGCCTCTGTCCACGGTAATGCATATTGTAATCCGTAGTAAATAACGTCAGGAAGATCGCCTGCAGCAAATGCAGCAGTGGCTCTCGTTCCCATTTCACTTTCCTCGACCGGTATCATTTCAACTTTTACGCCAGTTGAAGCTTCATATTCTGCCGCCATTTTTGCTTGTCTTTCCAGACGAGCTGGCTGCGTTTCAGTTGTCCAAACTTTGATTTCCTGACCGATTACTGCTGTTGCTGAAGTAATCATCGCAATCAGTGAAATCGCACCAG
>CACDPV010000011.1 GCA_902554885.1 Paracoccaceae bacterium | reverse complement strand
TGGTGGTCCTGGAATGGGTCCAATTGGAGTAAAAAAACATCTAAAGCCACACCTTCCTAATAATCTACAATTTAAAGGAAGTACTGGACCAGTTTCTGCTGCGCCATTCGGTTCCCCTTCATTACTTCCTATCAGTTGGGCATATTGCCTTATGATGGGTGGAGAAGGACTTACTCAAGCAACAAAAGTCGCTATTTTGAACGCAAACTACATTGCCAAACGTTTGGAAGGTAATTTTGATGTTCTATATAGAGGTGAATTTGGTAAAGTTGCACACGAATGTATTTTAGATGTTCGACCCTTCTCAGAAACAGCAGATATTTCCGTTGAAGATATAGCAAAACGATTAATTGATTGTGGCTTTCATGCTCCAACGATGAGTTGGCCTGTAGCAGGGACCCTTATGGTGGAACCAACTGAGTCTGAAACAAAAGCAGAGCTGGACAGATTTTGCGATGCAATGCTCGCAATACGAGAGGAAATACGACAAATAGAGCATAATAAAATGGATCGAGAGAATAATCCTTTGAAAAACGCTCCACACACTGTTGAGGACTTGGTTGGCGACTGGAACCGTCCATATTCAAGAGACCAAGGATGTTTTCCTCCTGGTGCATTCCGCGTCGATAAATATTGGCCACCAGTTAACCGAGTAGATAACGCCCACGGCGATCGTAATCTTATTTGTATCTGCCCACCCATGTCAAACTATGCTGAGGCAGCAGAATAGCTAGACGTGAGAACAAATTATTGAAGTGCTAAAATTGCGGCTTTAAGAGATTCACGCTTAATGTGACCGTATCCTTTTACTTTAAGAGCACTATCCAATTGGGCCTCAAAGGTTTCTGGGCTCTCTTTAAGTTTTTTTGGATCCGAGAGCTTTAAAATTAGTAAGTTTTTAAATTTTACTTCTAACTTCCTCTCTTGGCTGTAAGAAAATGGATCAAAACTAGTTTCACGCAAACCTTTCAATTTGGTCAGCGCCAAAAATATAAAACGCATCCATGGTCCAAATCGGATTTTTCTAGGTAGCCCATTCTCATCTTTCAAAAAACTTAAAAAAGGAGGTGCTAAATAATAGCCAGATGGTCGAGCCGTACCAAATTTTGTGATCAGACTTTCCTCAAAAGTTGTAGAAAGCATAAGGCGTGCAACTTCGTATTCATCTTTAATGGCCATTCCCCTAAATAATGCCTTCGCAGTTTTTTGAGAGATGGTCGTGTCGCCAAATTGAGCCTTAAAAGCATCCATAATTTTCTGGTAACTTTCTGCATAATTTTTATTTTGATAGGAAGTTAACTTTTCTGAAAAGATGGGTATTAGGTGGTCTAATTCAGCATCTTCCGAGCTATACTCGGTAAAGCGATTTTTACCAAATCCTGATACGTTTAAAACATATTGCGGATCATATGCCAGCCATCTTCCCCACTGTACGGCTTTTAAATTTTCTTTAACCGATGTTCCGTTTAAGATTAATGCCTTTTCTACTGATCTGACGGAAATAGGTATCATGCCCTTCTGTAATGCAATACCCAGCATCATAACATTCGCAGTGATCTTATTTCCCATCAAACTCTCACTAATTTGCTGAATATTGTAAGTTGTGCAGTTTTTAATATCTAAAAATTTATTCAATCTTGAAAATATCGTTTTTTCTGAGATGGTTTTGCCATTTCTGAAACCAACCACGCCAACGGGATCGATATCAATATTCATTATTACCTGCGATTTATTCTTATTCAGAACTTTTAGAGAATTATCAGCTACTCCGACAACTGCATCACATGCTAATAACAAGTCTGCCTCACCGTCTGGAATTCGGGACATACGTAAGCTTAGATCTTCAGATCTTGTAATCCTTATTTGACTAGTAACAGCACCATTTTTTTGGGACAGTCCCGTTTGGCTCACCGCTTGTGCGCATATGTCATCAAGACGCGCAGCCATTACTAACACTGCAGACAGCGTAGAAACCCCTGTACCCCCAATCCCTGCTAAATATATATTTGTAATTTCTTTATCTACAATAAACGGATCTGGAAGTTTATTGCATTCTGGTAGTTCAATTTCTTGTCTATCATTTCCTGGTTTTGGAACTACTGCTACAAAACTTGGACAGAAACCGTCTAAACACGAATAATCATCATTACAAACTGTATGATCAATTACTCGTTTATCTGCTTCACCATCAAATTCAGGCTTAAGTGCAACGCAATTTGAACTTTGTGCACAATCACCGCAACCTTCGCAGACGGCTGGATTAATATAAATACGCTCCGCCCGCGATGCTATAGTTTTGCGCTTTCGGCGACGTCGAAGTTCAGTAGCGCAGGTTTGTACATGTAATAGTGCAGTGACCCCTTTAATTTGTGATAAATCATCCTGAACTCTTAGTATTTTATCCCTGTGAAAGAAATCTACACTAGCAGGCCATGAACCATTCAAACGAATTTCATCTGGCTGATCAGAGACAATCACAACTTTTTCCACTCCTTCCGCTAATAGTTGTTCACTCATCGACAAAGGTGTCGATCCTCCTTGTGCACTTTGTCCGCCAGTCATCGCCACAGCATCATTAACTAGCATTTTGAATGTAATATTCACTCCTGCAGCAACTGCAGCTCTTACACCCAAGTACCCAGAATGGGCGTATGTTCCATCTCCCATATTCTGAAAAGAATGCACGCGCTCTGAGAATGGTGCACGACCTATCCAAAATGCTCCCTCACCACCCATCTGTGTGAAATTGGTTATAGTATCAGGGTTAATGAAACCAGATATTGAGTGGCACCCAATTCCCATCCCAACAATTTCACCATCAGATGCTTTGGTACTGCTATTATGTGGGCAACCAGCACAATAATAGGGTTGCCGAACTGGTATCTCATCCAATTTATTTAATATTGAAAGCTTTTTAAGAGGATTTAGCTCGATAGAGTGATGGGATGCTCTTTCCGAAATTACATTTATAATGTTCTCAAGTGATAGTTCGCCATAAGACGGTAATAAATTTTCTCCATCTGGGTTAGTTTTCCCAGAAAGGAGCATATTACGATCTTTTTTTACACAAATCTTAGCAACTTGGTCTTCAACAAAAGAGCGTTTTTCCTCAATTACTAACACTTCTTCAGAAATAGACAGCATATCAGACAAACTTTGCTCTGGTAATGGCCATGGCATATTTATGGCAGTAAATGCAACTGTATTGCTTTTACCTCCGTCAGGTAAAAGAGTAATTAAGGCCTCATTAATTTCGTTAGCAATTTTTCCAACTCCAATTATACCAAGCTTTGTTTTGCCTTTTTTCACCGGTAGGTAGATTTGCACCGCATTTTCACTTTTTGCACACCACTTCTGGACTTCAGGCAGTCTTATTTCATACAGCTTACTTTCTCGGGCACCAGCTGGATCATGCTTGGTTACATGGACGAGCTTGTTAGGCTTCATTTTTGGATAATTTGGACGTAACCTAGACATATCTACGACCGCATTACTGTCTGCAGTATCAACCACAATTTTCAAACCAACACAACATCCAGAGTATCGTGAAAGTGCAAACGCCTCTAACCCCATAGGAATAATCTCAGAAACATTTTTAGGGAAAAAATATGGAATTCCAAGTGAATGAAAATTCTGATCAGATTGGTACGCTAATGTAGACGATTTGCCTGTCGGGTCATCCCCTACAGCTATTACCATTCCACCATGTGGCGCGACACCCCCTTGGTTAGCATGGCGAAGCGCATCCATTGCCCTATCCAAGCCTGGCCCTTTACCATACCACATTGAAAAAACACCTTGAATACTAGGATTATCGTACAAATTTATATGCTGACTTCCCCATAAAGCAGTAGCTGCAAGTTCTTCATTGACTGCAGGTTGGAAATAAATTCCTTCTTCATCCAAAAAAGACTTTGCCTTCCCAAGCGCAATGTCTAACCCCCCAAGTGGGGAACCAGGGTAACCGCTTACCAGCCCCTTAGTTCTAAGGCCATTCATACGATCAATTCTAGACTGCTCAAGAAGTAATCGCACTAAGGCTTCAGTGCCAGACATAAGCGCCTTGCCGTCGCTCAGTGTATAACAATCCGTTAACTTTACTTCCAAAAAAAACCTCTTTTTATATAAATTTCTATTCAGCCCAATTGTATTCTCAATAGAATTTAATCAGCAAATTTAACTCCGTTCACTATTTAAACATGTATTTCTTCTGCCTGAGTTTCAACTAATTTATGCTACAACTTGAACGCTATTTCATTAAAGCCAACCAGCAACAATAACTAATTACTTCAGCAAAAAATTTGACTTTTAGATCGAAATTCCTTTCACTTAGATCTCAACCAAATCATGAGAAATCGTAAGGAAATGATGCCCTACTTCGCCTTACTTCCTGCCCTAATTTTTGTCTGTTACAGAAATCTAAAATTTGAAAACAATACTCAAGGAATTAGAAATGTACGATCTGATAATTGAAAATGCAAATTTAGTTACTTGCGACAAAAATCATAACATTTTTCGGAACGCCTTGATGGCAATTACTGATGGCAAAATACAAGCTATAGAAAGCAATGTTGAAAAATCATTTACACAATTGCCTGCATCACAAAAGATAAATGCGCAAAATAAAATAGTTATGCCTGGATTGATTAATATGCACTGCCATGCTGCAGATAGTTTATTTCGGGGATTAGTGGAAGAATTATCATTAGAGGCATGGCTTGAAAAAGTATGGGTTGCAGAGAAAGCTATTCTAACACCAAAAACTACTTACACCGGCTCTTTGCTTGGATTGGCAGAGAATTTATTGGCTGGTGTCACAAGTGTAATGGACATGTTCTGGTATCCAACCGAAGCTGTTAAAGCTGCCCATGACTTGGGAATGCGAATTTCTACTGGAGGTATCTTCTTTGATTATCCAGGTATTGGTAATAGATCTCATGAGGATTTTTTGCAGGAGGCTGAAAAATTCTTTAAAGATTATAATAGCACCGAGGATATTTTCCCGGCAGTGATGCCACACGGATCATATACAGTGTCGCCAGAACACCTTAAAGACGCAAAAAAAATAGCAGAAAAATACAATGGTTTATATCATATACATGCGGCTGAAACCCTCGCAGAACAGTCTGATATCAAAGGGCGATACGGAGAGTCTGTTATAAGGCATTTGCACTCTCATGGATTACTAGATCAGCAAGCTATTCTCGCTCATTGCGTGCATTTGGATGACGCTGAGATTCAATTAATTGCTGACAATGAGAGTATTGTCGTACATAATCCGATGTCGAATTTAAAGTTAGGTTCAGGCATTGCGCCTATTGAAAAGATGTTTGAAGCGGGAGTTACTCTAACACTTGGAACCGATGGAGCGATAAGCGGTAATGACCTCGATATGTGGCTTACAATGCGTTTAGCCGCAAGTCTGCCAAAGGGAAACACATTAGACCCAAAAGTTATGAACGCCAAAACGGTACTGCATATGGCGACTCTTAATGGAGCAAAAGCATTAGGTAAAGAAGACAAGTTAGGTAGCTTAGAAGTTGGTAAAATAGCCGATTTTATATTCGTTGATATGGATAAAATTCACGCCGTTCCAGTTTTTGACCCTATTACCCACCTAGTTTATTCTGCGTGTAAGTCAGATATTAGCGATGTGTTTATTGGAGGGAAACAAGTAGTTAAGGATGGCATCATTTGTACCTTCGATATAAAAAACGTTGTTGAAGAGGTGCGTGCACTATCTCCAAAAATTGCTGCTAGTTTAGGGTAAGGGAATGTTAGATAATCTTGAGGAAATGATTGCAACCATTGAACGTGCCTCCAATCAAATAATGTCAAAAATCGGTGGCCCGGTAGAATGCTTGTTAATGCTTGGAACTGGCCTAGGATCTATCGCAAACAAAGTCAAAGTAGAGTTCCGTTTTTTCGTATGAGGAAGTACCTGGTTTCCCAGTATCGACGGCTCCTACGCATGACGGTAATTTAATTATAGGAAAGATAGGCAGTAAGCGCGTCGCAATTATGCAAGGACGATTTCACCTTTATGAAGGTTGGACCCCTTCTCAAATAGCTATGCCCATTCGAGTAATAAGAAAACTTGGCGCGACCCGCTTTCTGGTTACAAATGCCGCAGGAGGCCTAAACATGGCATTTAAACCAGGTGACGTTATGATAATTCAAGATCATATCAATATGACCGGCTTAAATCCATTGGTTGGTCCGCACGATGATCGATTGGGTTTGCGATTTCCTGACATGTCCGATCCATATGATAAAAATCTGCAAAATATCGTCAACCAGCTCTTTGAAAAATATGATATAACTGTTGCTAAGGGTATTTACATTGGGATAACGGGCCCATCATTAGAAACTTCTGCCGAAAGAAGATTTCTTGCACAGTGTGGTGGTGATGCCGTTGGCATGTCTACTGTAATGGAGGTCATTGCAGCCAAACAAGCTGGTTTTCAGATTATTGGGCTTTCAGCTATCACGAATAAGGCAGATGGAGGACCTGACCAGAAACCAGATACAATCGAAGATGTGCTTTTGAACGCGACTACTGCAGGTCAGAAAATACTTAAAATTCTTCCTGAGCTACTAGAAAATTGGTAAAATAGATCACAAGATCATGAACATTTCAACATTCGAAAATTTATTAAACTTACAAGGACGTCACGCTCTGATTACCGGGGCAACTCAAGGCATTGGGCGAAGTATTGCACAACGCCTGACACAAGCAGGTGCTGAAGTCGTTTTACACTGTAGAGATGATCGTCCAGAACTGCATGCTTTGATTGATGAATTAAAAAAATTAAATAAAAGAAGCCCGAAGTATGTCACGGGGGATTTAAGAAAACCTGAAATTTGCAATGAAATAATGCAACATACTTTGGGAAAAGTTCCTAAGGTGGATATACTTGTAAACAATGCAGCAATCCAACCAACCAAGTCTTTAGAAAATATCACTGAAAAAGAAGTTTCTGAAATGCTGACAATAAATTTGGCAACTCCATTACTTCTAATACAGGCGTTTTCTAAGCAAAAAATTGATAATGGGTCAGTTGTTAATATTAGCTCAATAGAAGCCATTCGCCCAGCAATAAACCATAGCCATTATGCGTCCACAAAAGCCGGCTTACTCAATTTAACAATGTCTTCTGCGCTAGAATTAGGTAAAAAAAATATAAGAGTGAATAGCATATGTCCTGGCTTAACAGAACGTCCCGGACTTGAACGCGATTGGCCTGAGGGGGTAAAAAGTTGGCTAGATAAGGTGCCACTTGGCAGATTGTGTAGAGCAGACGACATCGCCAATTCCACCTTATTCCTTGTAAGTGAAGCATCAAGTTTTATTACAGGTGCATGCATTACAGTAGATGGGGGTATTAGTAGTGTCTCAGGCTGGTGATTAATAACCGATAACTGGAGTTCGTTATGCCAGAAATAATTGATAGCAAGAACATTTCAGAGTTCTGGACATCAGAACGTTGTTTTATCCTCGAAATTCTAAACGACCCAGCACACCCCAAAAGTTCACTTGCAGTGGCTCGCGTTCCGCCAGGCGTGTCAACACAATTGCATCGACTTCATGGTACCGAGGAAACATATATTATTAAAAGAGGTGGCGGAGTATTGGAGATAGATGGCGAAAAGGCAGAGTTACAGCTAGGTGATGCAATTATAATTCCAGCTGGCGCGTCTCAAAAGATTTCAAATATTGGCGATGAGGATCTTGAATTCTTCTGCTTGTGCACACCCCGTTTTTTACCAGAATGCTATGAAAATTTAGAGGATTAAAATTAAATTAGTCAAATTTAATTTGTAGCGATTTAATAATTTTTGAAGGAAATTATATGGAAAAAAGTAGGATAAAAAATTCGAATATTCGAATTTCTAAGCTCTCCTTTGGGACTTCAGCTTTGGGGGACATGCCAGACACATATGGTTATAGCGTGGATGAGGGGCGAGCGAGAGAAACTATAAATGCTATTTTTGACAGTGAGTGCAACCTGATTGACACCTCTCGTAATTACGGTTTCGGGAATGCCGAAAAAAGAATAGGCCAGGTAATCAAAGAGCGGGGCGGTTTGCCAGATGACTTTGTCATCTCTACAAAGTTAGACCGTGACATGGAAACACAAAAGTTTGATGCAGCAAGAGCACGCAAGTCCATTGAAGAAAGCCTGGATGCATTGAATGTAGATAGCATAGGATTGCTACATCTCCACGATCCAGAACATTGTAGAGACATTACGGAAATCACCAGCCAACATGGCTCTTTGGCCGAACTATTCAAGATGAAAGAAGAAGGCCTAGCCGAAACTGTTGGGTTAGCAATGGGCAAGACAGATTTAATGCTTGAAATAGTTAAAGATTGGCCATTCGATGCTATTATTAATCATAACCGTTTCACCATTCTTAATAGAAATGCAGATGAGCTGTACAACTATGCTCATACAAATAATATTAGCATCATCAATGCAGCACCCTACGCGAGTGGTGTTTTGGCTAAAGGAACTGAAAGAAGCCGGCTAATCGCATATTCAGAAGCTACTGATCAAGAACTCGAGCCTGTAAAAGAAGTAGAAAAAATTTGTCGCAAATACAATGTGCCATTACCCGCCGCCGCACTACAGTTTTCACTGAATGATAAAAGGATTAGCTCTACTCTTGTTGGCGTAACAAAACCCATAAGGGTTAGCGATACGATTGAGTTATCAAAATTTATTATCCCGAATGAGGCGTGGGAAGAAATTAATAAACTCCCTTATACCACTCATGATGTAGAGGCTGCTCGCGAATATAAACCTGGCTAGTGAACTTTCCAGCCATGAATTCCTTACAAAAATCAAAAACCAAAAATATATCCTTTAGTATTTAATGTTTAATGTATAAGGCTATGTTTAACTATCTGCTTAACTTTTGAGGATGAGATGAAACTTTTAAGATACGGTGATACAGGCTTTGAAAAACCCGGGCTGATGGATAGTGAAGGTGATATCAGAGATCTGTCTGCAGTAGTTGATGATATCACAGGTGCAGTATTGGATGATGAAAAGCTTGCGGATCTGAAAGCTCTTGATCCTGCAACGTTACCTCTCGTTAGCGCTGATACAAGACTGGGACCTTGCATTGGCCAAGTAGGTAAGCTTATGTGTATTGGCTTGAACTACGCTGATCACGCAGCAGAAACAGGTGCCGATATACCAGAACACCCTATCTTGTTTATGAAAGCCAATTCCGCAATTAATGGCCCAAACGACGACATTATACCACCTAGAGGTTCAAAATATACTGATTGGGAAGTTGAATTGGGTGTGGTAATTGGAAAAGCCGCTAAATACGTAGATGAGAATAATGCGCTAGATTATGTTGCAGGATACTGTTTGGTTAATGACGTTACAGAGCGCAAATTTCAAAGCAAACTTTCAGGTCAATGGACCAAAGGAAAATCATGCGATACGTTTGGCCCCATTGGTCCATGGATGGTAACGAAAGACGAAATTGGCGACCCTCAAAATCTAGATATGTGGCTAGATGTTAACGGGCAACGCATGCAAACTGGTAATACGAAAACAATGATTTTCAACGTAAAACAAATTGTTTCCCACCTTTCTCAACTGTTTACACTATACCCAGGTGATATTATCTCAACTGGAACACCGCCCGGTGTTGGTATGGGAATGAAACCAAATCCTATTTTTCTTAAAGATGGAGACGTAATGACTCTTCACGTTGATGGGCTTGGCCAGCAAACTCAAAAAGTTAAATTCGAATAATACAAATATTAGATCACATTGGGAACTGGGGCTTGATCGTCGATTAAACCACTGTCCCTCACAGAAGACCAGAACTCGTTAGGAATTTTTGTCTGATACCAGTCCAAGATTTGTAGTAATTCACTTTTCGTTCTTGGACCCGGTATTACTGATGATATTATGTTATTCGCCAGAGGAAATTGGATTGCAGCGGCACCGAGTGGAATTGAATGTGCTCGGGCAATTTCATCCAATATTGCTGCTTTTTCAATTATTTTTTTTGGCGCCTTTGAGTAATTCCAGGTTTCCCTGCCAACTAAAACCCCAGAATTGAACGGGCCACCACAAATTATACTCGTTCCTTGCTGAGCACACTTCGGAAATAGTTCAACCAAAGCGGTTTGTTCCAATAAGGTATATCTACCTGCCAATAGAAATACATCCCAATGACCGATGTTCATTACATCCAAGCAAATCTGATTTTCATTGACTCCTAAACCAATAGCCGAAACAAGACCTGCATCTTTCAATTCAATTAAAGCCCTATATCCTGATTGAGCCAAATCACGAAAATAAGTTTCATTTTGTTCGCCATGTTGAAAAACACCGATATCATGGACTAGCAGGACATCAATTCTATCGAGGCCAAGCCTTTGAAGATTATCCTCGTAAGCTCTGATAATTCCATCATAACTATAATCATACTTTACATTGAACGGAAGAGGATCGACCATCCCATAATTTGACGGATCACTCACAGCTCCAGGCGCAAGCAATCTTCCAACCTTGTCAGATAAAATATAATTAAAGCCCCTAATACAGTCACCAACAACACGTTCTGATCTACCAAAACCATACCAAGGAGCAGTATCAAAATATTCTATACCATTTTCCATAGCAGCATAAATGAGGGCGGCGGCTTCTTCCCGGCTGAGATCGACCAAATTCCCACCTAATGGAGCACAGCCAAGACCCAATTCACTTATTTGAACATTTGTCTGACCGATATTTCTTTTGGGAATATTTTGTATCATTAATCCGTTAAAATTTCCGAAGAGTTAAGTATTTGTCCATCCGCCATCAATCGAAATTGCTTGCCCGGTTACAAAGGAACTTTCATCTGATGCGAGATAAACTGCTAACTCTGCAATTTCATTTGGTTGACCAATTCTACCCATTGGCTGCCGATCAACGAAAGCTTTTCGCACACTTTCTATCTCTTTTTCATTTGCAGCTTGAGATCGTACTCTTTGATGCCAGCTTGGAGACTCTACTGTGCCCGGACATATTGCATTAGCTCTCACACCCTTTGTTATAAAATCTGCTGCTATTGATTTCATCATTCCAATAACTGCTGCTTTGGATGCGCCATAAATAAACCGGTTTGGCGCAGCGATTAGCGAAGAAACAGCCGAAGCAACAAATATTATGCTGGAATTTTCCCGTTTTAGCATATTTGGTAAAAATGCCTTTGTTACTTTATAATTCCCTTTTACATTTAAATTCATCGAGAAATCATAAGACGCGTCATCACAATCTAGTATGGACCCATGATGAACATAGCCCGCACAGTTAAACAAAATATCAACTTCCTTATGTCTTTCGGCAACGCTATTTAAAGATTTCCCATCTAAAACATCCAACTGTAAAGTTTGCATTCCCAGACCCTGCAATTCTTCAAACGAATTATCATTTATATCAGTTGCTATGACGTGAGCCCCCTGTTCTGCAAAAGCAACTGCAGTTGCTCTCCCGATACCAGCTCCCGCCGCAGTAACCACAGCCGTCTTTCCCTTAAGCCTCATAAACTGCTCCCAAATTATAAAACATCACATAACTGCACCAATTTGCCAGGGTACGAATTCCGAACCACCAAACCCAAGTTCTTCACTCTTTGTTTTCTGACCCGATGCGACCCTAACTATTTGCTCAAATATTTGCTTGCCCTTTTCTTCAAGGGTAACACCATCTTCGATTATGTCTCCACAATCTAAATCTATATCACCTGACATTCTATAATACATACTTGTATTGGTTGATAACTTTATACATGGAGTCGGTTTATAACCGGAAACTGACCCTCGCCCAGTCGTAAAAACAATTATATTTGCACCTGACGCTATTTGCCCCGTGACTGAACATGGATCATATCCGGGGCTGTCCATGTATACAAATCCATGCGTATTAATTTTTTCGCCATATTCAAAGACACCCGCTAATGGTGAAACACCGCCTTTGGCAACCGCACCAAGCGACTTCTCAAGAATCGTAGTCAAGCCACCCCGCTTATTACCCGGTGATGGATTATTATTCATTTCTCCGCCATTTCTAGCCGTGTAGGTTTCCCACCAACTGATCCTGTCTAGTAGTTTTTTACCAATCTCTTCAGTCAATGCTCTCCGAGTTAGAAGATGTTCAGCGCCATAGATTTCGGGAGTTTCCGACAGTATAGAAATACCACCATTTTGAACGATAATATCAGAGGCAACACCTAAAGCAGGATTAGCAGTAATGCCCGAATAGCCATCAGATCCCCCACATTGTAAACCAACTGTAAGTTTCGAAACTGATGACGGCCTTCTTTTAGATTGGTCAGCATATTCGAGTAAATCCTTTAAAATACAAACGCCACGCTCAATTGTTTTGGAAGTTCCACCCTCATTTTGGATTGTCATATAGCGAAAACTTTCCTCATTCTGTAATCTACTTTTCCCAACTAAGTCGGCAATCTGCATTACTTCACAGCCAAGACCAATGAGTAAAATAGCGGCAAAGTTAGGGTTCCGTGAGTATCCAGAAAGCGTTCGAAATAGCAGGTCATATCCTTCGCCGGAATTAGCCATTCCACACCCGCTACCATGGACAATTGGGACAACCCCATCCACATTTTTATACTGCTTTAGCAGCCCACTTTTTTCAGCTTCCTCTGCAACAAATTTAGCTACACTTCCGGAACAGTTTACAGAAGTCAAAATCCCAATGTAATTACGAGTGCCGACTGTCCCATCATCTCGATGATAGCCTAAAAACTCTTCGTTAATCTCGACATTCGACTTATTTTGAATTTCTGTAGAAAATTCATATCCTGATTTATGATCTGTGAATTCAATATTATGCGTGTGAACATGTTCACCAGCAGAAATATCTGTTGTTGATCTACCTATTACTTGACCGTACTTAAAAACAGCCTCCCCACAAGCTATCGCCCGTTTAGCAACTTTATGTCCTTTAGGAATATCTGTCCTAGCGCTCAAACCTAATTCACTTATCGAGTCCCCTTTTAAAATCGCCCTTAATGCGATCGCGACATTATCTTTATCACCTAAAACAATTGTAGAATGCGCTTGATGCATTTCTGATACTTTCGGCTGTGACTGTGGTAGCTGTTGCCAGTTAGATAAGAGTTATACTAACATGTTAGTATTATCGGCTATCCTTTGATGAATGCAAGACTTAAGTATTAAATTTATGACCACAAAATCGAAAATACGTACCTTGGGTAATTTTCAAGGATCACTCACAGACAGAACATTCCTGGCCATTCGCGAAGCAATAATGGAGCTCAATTTTTTGCCTGGAGAAATAATTCGCAAACAGTATATCTGCAATGTACTGGGAGTATCACGCTCACCTGTCTCTGAGGCATTAGCAAAGCTTAGAAATGAGGGTTTGGTAGAAGTCGTTCCACAATCAGGAACATTTGTTTCAAAATTTTCAATGCAGGACATTATAGAGGGTGCCTTTTTGAGGGAAGCTATAGAATTAGCATGTATCGAAATCCTTGCCTCCAAAATTTCAGAGCAACAACTTAAAGATCTAAATAGAAACTTAAAATTGCAGAAAGTCCTAGCTGACACCGATGATTACCAAGGTTTTTATCAATTGGATGCCGAGATGCATGGTATGATTATGGATTTTACAGGGTATAAAAATCTAGCGAAGGTGACAAAGACGGGCTGGGTCCAAGTCGACAGAGCACGTCAGCTATTGTTACCGATCGACGGTAGACAAAAAGAAGCATTTCAAGAACATCAGGCTGTAATACAAGCCTTGGAAAAACGTGATGTTAAACTTGCTAGAAAAAAAATGAAAATCCACCTAAACCAACTTATCTTACTTCTGACACCACTTGAAAAAGAACACCCACATCTTTTTGAAAACAGTTGAGGCACTATAGTGAAACATCACAATACACATCCCAAATATGCTGCAAGACTTAACGCTTTTAAGTCATTGGCAAACAATCGAGGCATATTGGGAATGATCGAAGCTGCCGGGCTTGTTAACGGGATGGATGCAGCAGACTTGAATTTCCCAGATCATATTTCGCCAAATGAAGAGAAAAACATTACAAAAGCACTTAATAATAACGGGCTAACCTTAAATGGATTGGCAATGCGTTATTACTCTGAGCCTGCTTTTGCTCTTGGCGCTTTCACCAACCCAGACAAATTAATAAGGCAAAAAGCTATAGACTTAACCAAAAGAGGAATTGATACGCTACAACGAATGGGCGGAGATGTTATGACTTTGTGGATGGGTCAGGATGGGTTTGACTACCCAATGCAAGCCGACTACTCCTCGATTTGGGATAATACAGTATATGCACTTGATCAGGTCTGTGCTCATGATCCGAATTGCAAAGTTGCTATAGAATATAAACCGAATGAACCTAGAGCTAATGCCCTTCTTCCTAATATGGCTACAACTTTACTCGCAATTAAAGAGGTTGAAGCAGATAATATTGGTGTCACTATAGACTTTGCCCATATATTATACGCAGGTGAAATGCCTGCTTTCTCGGCATTTTTAGCAAATCGTTATTCAAAAATATTTGGAATTCATTTGAATGATGGGTACGGAAAGCGGGATGATGGTTTAATGGCCGGAACGATCAATCCGGTCGCTACTGTTGAACTTTTTATTCAATTGAAAAAACTCAATTACGAGGGTGTTATTTACTTTGACACGTTTCCAGATCATTCGGGATTAAATCCAATCGAGGAAGCCAATACAAATATCTCAATTGTTAACAGACTAAAAAAAATAGCTGATAGTTTATACCAAAACTCTGAATTAAATCATGCAATAGAACGACAAGACGCCACATTATCTCAACGCTTAATCGCTCAAGAATTATATGGAAATAAAGATTAAATGGCCGGCAAAATACTTGTGGTAGGATCTCTGCATCTGGATGTGATTGTTAACTCATCAAGACTTCCACAGCCGGATGAAACGTTACTTGGTGATAAAGTATCATATAGATTTGGAGGCAAAGGTGGTAATCAAGCGTTAGCAGCCGCCAAAATAAGTGTTCAAGTTTTAATGGCAGGGCGCATTGGAAAAGACAACTTTGGCAAAGAAATCTACGATACTCTCGCAAATCAGAATATAAATTTAGACCGACTTAAAATGGTGGATGAACCTAGCGGCATGAGCGTTGCATTAATTGGTTCTGACGGAATATACTCAGCGGTCGTAGTATCAGGTGTAAACCAAACAATTGATTTATCGGATATTCCTGTCCCAAATGACTTATCCGTCCTTGTTTTGCAAAATGAAATAAACTCTGATGCAAATTTTAAAATTGTAAAAAAAGTCCCAAAATCTACATATGTTATCTTCAATGCTGCTCCTGCGTTAACCCCTAACAAAGATTTTTTTGAGCGAATAGACTTGCTAATTGTCAATCAATTGGAAGCTAAAATGCTGCTGAACACGGAATCTGGTATATTTGACGATTTGGACGCTCTTAAAAAGTTACAAAATTTAGGCCCCAAAGAGGTAATTATAACTTTAGGCGCTGACGGCTATACGGGCATTTCTAGAGATGGAGAGATTTTTTCAAAACCTGGCATAAAGGTGGACGTACTATCAACCCATGGCGCAGGAGACAGCTTCGTTGGAACACTTGCGGCGTTTATTTGTAAAGGTGAACACATCAGTGTTGCAGCACAGTATGCACAAGCATCATCAGCGCTACATGTAAAAACACCAATCGATCAACGGGAGAAAATTAAGCAAGTTGATATAGAAAATATGTTTTTATTAAACCAGTAGTTTGTATGCTGTAATAGCATTTTGTCCAAATACATGAGCTTTATCATCATTCGATAAATGAGCAGTTAATTCAGAGGCTGCTGCATGCCAAACATCATATTCCGCACGCAATCGGCATACTGGCCAATCTGAGCCCCACAACATTCTACTTGCTCCAAATTTATGTAAAATATGCTCTACGTATGGCTGCAAGACATCAGTAGTCCACTCTTGAGTTGCTTCTGTGATTAAACCTGAGAACTTTATATATGCTGATGTATCTTCAGCTAATGCCGAGATACCATCTGCCCAGAACTTAAAATGATCTTCTGAGTGATCTTGTATTTGAGGCTTCATAAAGTGATCAATAACTGCTCTCATTTCTTTATGCTTCAGCAAACATTGTTGAAAGTTCTCAAGATGTTGAGGGAACCCTAAAGCGTCAAATGTTAGATCCAGTTCTTCGATAGCGTCAAATGCCCATCTAATATCTTTACGAAGAATCCAATTTCTATCTGGAATATCCTGCACCATTGGACGTACCCCAACAAATTTTGGATGTTTTGACAAACGCTCTAACTGGGCATAGTCATTTGGATTTTCAAAATTTATCCAGCCTACAACTCCAGCAACAAACGATGAGGAGTCCGCTAACCCCAAAAGATACTCGGTTTCTTCAATACTTGGCGCTGCCTGAACCAATATTGTCTTATCTATTTCAAGTTTTCTTAAATATGGTTCCAAATCATTTTGTAAATAACTTCTGTAGAGAATTTTATTATCCTCAGGCATCCAGCTATAATCTCCCCTAGCTGGATTCCAGAAATGTTGATGAGCATCAATTTTCATTTACTCTTCCACTTCGAAATATAATTTTTTATCAATCTAAAAGTCTTTAGGTCATCATAATTATTTTATTGGCTAATTCCATAAAATATCCTTGGGTAGAGATTTAATTAACGGTAAGCTATTTCAAACATTAAAAATTAGGGGTCAGAGTTGAAAAATTTTAAAAGTGTTTTCAAAGAAGAAAAACCTGTGATCGCAATGGTTCATCTTGGTGCTCTTCCTGGTACACCACTTTATAATGAAGATGGCGGATTAGACGGAATTTTAAAAAGTGCACATAAAGACTTAATTGCACTACAGGATGCTGGAGTTGATGCTGTAATGTTTGGTAATGAAAATGACCGCCCTTATGAATTTAACGTAGATACCGCATCAACGGCGTCAATGGCTTATATAATAGGACGTCTCAAAGATGATATTAAAATACCCTTTGGCGTTAATGTCTTGTGGGATCCAATCTCAACAATGGCACTGGCTGCCGCTACTGGAGCTGCTTTTGTCCGCGAAATATTCACAGGCACCTATGCTTCAGATATGGGCTTTTGGGCTCCTAATGCTGGCAAAGCATTGAGGTATAGAAAACGCCTCGGGATAGATAAGGTGATCACGCTTTTTAATGTGTCAGCTGAATTTGCGGATAGCCTGGACCAAAGACCATTGGCAGACAGAGCAAGAAGTGCAGTTTTCTCATCCATACCTGATGCTGTTTTGGTATCTGGTGCAATTACGGGTGAGGCTGCTAAATTAAAGGATTTAGAAAGCGTGAAGAAAGCCCTTCCTCAAACACCAGTGTTGGCCAACACCGGCGTAACGCAAAACACGGTGGAAAAGGTTTTTAACATTGCAGATGGATGTATAATTGGATCAGCTTTGAAAGTTGATGGCAATACATGGAACCCAGTTGACCCAGATCGTGCCAAATCATTTATGGAATTGGTAAACAAAATAAGATGAAAGCTCGCATAAAATCAGATTTACTGGAATTAATGATGGTACCTGGATTATCCGGCCATGAAGACCTTATTCGTGCTGAAATTAGAACAAAACTTGAATCTGAAGGAATACAGAGCTCTTCAGATCGCCTTGGAAACCTAATTTCAACTTTCAAAGGGGATGTGGGTCCATCTGTAATGGTATTTGCCCATATGGATCAATTAGGATTTGTCGTCCGCAAAATTAACGATGATGGTAATATCAATGTGGTGAGAATGGGAGGAGTTCCAGAGCGAGCCCTATTATCACAAGCAGTTCTTTTGTATTCTAAACAAAAGCCTTACCTTGAAGGTATCATCTATAACAAAAGTCATCATATTACCGAGCCTGATGAGAAGTACTATGTTCCAAAAGCATCTGAAATCAGTATTGATACCGGATTAAAAAGTAAGCTCGAGGTAGAAAAGCACGGTATAAAAATTGGGTCACCTGTAGTATATAAACCGCAAACTGTTGAAATGAAAAATGACTGCATAGCTGGGACATCAGTAGATGACCGAGCAGGCTGCGCAGTTCTTTTAGAATTAGCTAGGCACCTTAAAAAAAGAAAAAGTGGCCCAACAGTTCACATCGTATTTTCAGTTCAGGAAGAGTTTAACCTTCGGGGCGCAATGAGTGCAGCCCACCAGATCAAACCAGATATTGCAATTCAACTTGATTTGATGCTTGCTACTGACACTCCGGAAACAACCGAATACGGTGATATGATTCTTGGGGAAGGCCCCGGCATGTCATTATTTTCTTTTCACGGTAGAGGCACATTAAATGGGGTCATACCTCATCCAAGTCTCGTAGAACTGATGGAATTAAGTGCAGAGCAAAAAAAAATAAAATTACAGCGAAGTGCTCAGGTAGGAGTTCTGACTGATCTATCATATGTCCAGCAGCTGGGAAACGGCGTTGCATCGATAGATATAGGCTTTCCTTTGCGTAATAGCCATTCAAGTCTAGAAATATGTAACGTAAATGATCTGGTTTCATTAGAGGTTTTGTTGGAAACAGCTCTATCAAATATAACTAACGAGTTCTCGTTAATTCGGAGTTAAAATGCACCTATGCAATATTTTTTAGGCATTGATATTGGAACTTATGAGTCAAAAGGAGTTTTGACTGACAAAGAGGGAGATATAATTACAAGTGCGACCCACCCTCATAAAATGTTGGTACCCGAACCCGGATGGGCAGAACATAGACCTGAAGAAGATTGGTGGAACGATTTTGTTAAAATTACAAAAAAGATACTTAAAGCCTCAAAAATAAATCCTGATGATATTTCGTGCATTGCCACTTCTGCAATTGGCCCTTGTATGCTCCCAGTTTCTTATGAAGGTGACCCCTTAATGAATGCGGTTTTGTATGGCGTAGATACAAGAGCCGAAAAAGAGATTAGAGAGCTAAATAAAGAGCTAGGAGAAGAAAAGATACTGCAGAACTGTGGAAATGCCCTAACCTCTCAATCTGTTGGCCCTAAAATACTCTGGCTCAAAAAAAATTGTCCTGAGATTTATAAAAAGGCTCATAAAATTTTATCTTCGACATCTTATCTTGTCCAGAAACTAACCGACGAAAGCGTTATAGATCATTATACTGCAGCCAATTTTACCCCTTTATATGATATAAAAAATCTCAAATGGACTGATGCTTTAACTAAAAATATAATTGAGATTGAACGTCTCCCAAAACTTAAGTGGACAACTGAAATTGCTGGCTATGTCTCAAAAGTAGCATCAAAAGAAACCGGCCTCGCAACGGGAACACCCGTAACGGTTGGCACAATTGATGCTGCTGCAGAAGCAATTAGCGTAGGCGTTTGTAGTGCTGGCGACATGATGATGATGTACGGATCCACAATTTTTATAATTCAAGTTACCAATGAAAAAATAATAGATGAGCGCCTGTGGTATGCACCTTGGCTTTTTAAAGACTTACATGGATCCATGGCCGGTTTAGCAACGTCGGGGACACTCACACACTGGTTTAGAGATAATTTTGCAAAAGAGATACCCAAAGACAAAGCTTTTGAAATACTAGCAGCTGAAGCATCGCAGTCACCGCCTGGCTCAAAGGGCCTGATTGTCTTACCTTACTTCTCAGGAGAACGAACTCCAATTCATGACCCGAAAGCAAGGGGTGCAATTTTTGGTTTGGACTTAACCCATAATCGGGGAGATATTTTCAGAGCATTCCTAGAAGGTATTGCAATGGGAACTGCACAAGTGTTTGAAACGTACGAAGCTATTGGACAAAAACCCAGAAAGGTTATGGCTGTCGGAGGTGGGACCAAAAATAATATCTGGATGCAAGCAACCTCTGATTTCAGTAAAATTGATCAAGTTGTATCTGAAAAAAGTACTGGGGCCAGCTACGGAAACGCCTTTTTGGCAGCGCTTGCGGTGGGAGCAGTTTCTCAACGCGACATAACAAGGTGGAACCCTGCACTATCCAAAATAAAAACACGGCACTCGGCATTTCATGTTGAAAAAAACAAACTTTTCAGGCAGCTTTATGAAAGCTCTAAAGAGATTGCACACGCCATTTCTGACTCCGCGTAACTTGGATACATTGTAAGTTTATTTCACCGCACCAGCAGCCATACCTTTGATAATGTATCTCTCAAGTATGATGGCAATTACAATTAAAGGAAGAATAGCTGCAAATGATAATGCAGCCATAGACCACCATGAAATACCCTGTGAACCGGTTTGGCTAGCCACCATAACGGGTAATGTTTTTGCATGAGAAGATGTTAATAATGCAGCAAAAAAATACTCATTCCAAGTAAGAACCAGAGATAAGATAAATGCTGCAACCATACCTGGCAGTGCTATGGGCATTATAATTGTTGTAAACGCACCCCAAATCGACAAACCGTCAACTAGTGCTGCTTCTTCAAGCTCGGTAGGTATCGAACTGAATTGATCTCGCATAATCCATATCACGATCGGTAAAACCGTCAGCGTATATAGTAGAATTAACCCAATGCGCGTGTCTAAAAGGTTTAGAGATTTATACAAAACCAAAAAAGGCAGCGCAAGCACAACCGGGGGCAATATAAGCTGGCTCAAGAAGAAAAATGAAATGTCAGAATTCCTCATAAAACCAAATCGATAATTAAAGCGGGACAAGCCATACGCAGCACAACTCCCCAAGCCAACCGCGAGTATCGAGGAGCAAACCGAAACTATGGCGGAGTTCCAGAAACGTTTAAGAAACTCTTCTCTTACGGTAGACTCAATTCCAATTGTCTCTGGTGATAGACCCAGAGACCGCCACCCAAGCCACTTGGGAGTAAAGTCAAGCCAAGGGATTATATTACCTTTCATTACATCCGGAGCCATTTTAAATGAAGTCGTAATTGTCCAATAAATGGGAAAAAGACATATAAACGCCCAGAGCAAAAGAATAGAGTAAACAAACACGCGACCCGTAAACCAAGATGCTGAAAATTGCCGATCGCTATCACTATCTCTAAAAATTTGATTACTCATTCTAATACCTTGGCTTCATCCATCTATCGGCGAGTTTTATAAGAACCGTCATAGCTATCACGATAATGACCAAATATACTATTGCCAATAAAGTCCCATAGCCTACGTTTGATCGATCTCTATACTCGCGAAAAATAAAACTCGTAACACTATCTGTAGCACCTCCCGGCCCACCTGAAGTAATATTGATAATAATATCTGCGAGTTTTAACTTGAATATTATCCGTATCAGAACTGCTGTAATACTAACCGGCAACATTAGTGGAAACGTAATTTCGAGAAACTGACGCCATTTAGATGCACCATCAACTTCGGATGCTTCGTAGAGCTCGCGTGGAATAGCTTGTAGCCCGGCCAAAATCATAATCATCATAAAAGGTATGAAGGTCCACGCATCCATGGCCATTATCATTGCTCGAGCAATACCAGCAGAACCAAAAAAAGAGGGGCTAGCCCAGCCAAACCATTGAGCAAGATCGGCAATATACATTCCGGGATAGTACAAGAGCGAAGGAAGATCAGTTGACGGCTCAGAAGCAAGCCAGCGTAAAAAGCGGGATATTGGACCAAATCTTATTTCCAACATTGACTTACCAATCATCCAGCTGACAGCAACAGGGGAAAGCATTAATGGCAACAGAAAAGCTACCCTAAAGAATTTACGACCTCGAATTTGACCATTAAGTAATATGGCGAGGCCAAATGCCACGGTATATTCGAGTATAATAACAAGGGTATACCAAACCATATTCTTCAAGGCGTTCCAATAAAAGGGGTCAACCCACATTTGCCTTACGTTATCCCAACCGTTAAAAGTTCGACCATCTGGCGATGATAGATTCCAGTCTGAAAATGCTATTACTAATCCAAACAATAGCGGGAAAACCACCATAGAAATGACAAAGAGAGCAGCAGGCAACACGAATAAAACTCGTTTTCCATGTTCTCCACGAGTTAAAACTTGCGAAGCACATAAACAAAAAGCCCACAACACATAAGCATATAGTGATGGGCGCCATGTTTCTAAACCAATTGTTAGATATGCATTTGTATCTAAAGCCTGAATTAAAAGAGTAAAAATTAAAATAAGGGCCGAGCCCCAAACTAGGAATTTACCTAATCGTTTTTTATTGTTTGAAATATCATCAGCCGTGACAACGTGAAGCTTATCACCTTCTTCTATGCTCATGAACTATTTTCCTGTAAAATAGTATTAATTGCTGAGGCCGAAATTGAAATATCGGCCTCGCAAATTTTTGATTAAAGCCCCAACGCCGCTTTATACAGCTTTATTTGGCTTTCACGACCAATTTGATCAGTAATTTTTTCCCATGCCACCGCTATAGCATCAGCAGTTTCTTGCGCAGACCCATACTGTCCTGCATAGCCTTTCGCAAGCTCATCTTCTGCTACAGAGTAGTATTGGAAGATACCAGGGATTCTAGGCTCATTTAGAGAGTTTGGATGATTATAAGTATCAAGATTTGAACCAAGATAATCTTCCACAAACGCCCTATCGTAGCCTGCTGCTTCCCACTCATCATAATTAAAATGTGAATTTCTATATGGTTGGAAACCAGAAGGATAGGCTGAGGTCCAAAGCGAAATATCTTTACCGCCGATATGCGCCGCGGCTGACCATGCTGCTTTCCTCTTTTTAGCGTCCCCCTCTACACGATTGGTTACATAGACACCCCAGCCTAGATAGGCATTGTTTGGAGCTTCATTGTAGGTATTTTCCCATGCGCCTTTACCATGATTATATACGCGGTCCGAACCTGGAATAGCACTAAAGCCAACCACATCACCTATTACTGAAGTATCCGATGTTCGGGCATTTGAGCCAATATCACCCCACCATGTAAGCATTGATCCGGTCCCCGCAAGGAATTGTTGGAAACCAGTAGTACCAGGATCGGCATTTATTTGATCTGCTGGGTATGCTCCTTCTATTTTGATTAGGTCCATTACATCTTGTATCGCCTGAACCCAACCTGGATTATTGATACGAGGCTTCATGGTATCAATATCAAACAAGAAAGCAGGATCATCAGGATGCTTCACATAAGGTCCGGCTCTATCAGTTAAGAAATACATTCCAAAGCCACCCCATCCTTTAAGAGGATCTAAAAACCCATGCGCTGGCAGTCCAGTTAGTGGATCTGTCTTACCAACAACATCTTTGGAAATCTGATTGACTTCTTGCCAAGTATTCGGTGGATTCATTCTTCCAGTAATCGAACCAGTACCAAAGTAGTCCTTTCGGTAACAAAATGTGTGACAATCACCATCAATATTTATTCTGTAGGCTTTTCCGTCCCATGTACCTACAGGTGGCTGCAAGTATCCAACCAAATCATCATACTCAATTTGATCCTTTACCCATCCTGGCATTTCATTCAACAAACCCTGACCTGCAGTATCACCCTCAAACGGTGCACCCATTTCTATTATGTCAAAGTCAACGGTCTTGGTAGCAATTGACTGCTGCAGTCTTGGATTATAATCAGCCTGAGCTAGATCGATCCAGTTAATCTTAGCACCTGTGTATGCTTCCCAAGGTTTTAAGAAACCTCTGAAAAGGAAATTGTGCAAATTCTGGTTATTCAAACCCATAAAGGTCAACTCGACCCCCTTGAACTCTCCCTCCGCTACGCGCTCCTTTACGGGCCCCATGCAAAGTTCGCCAACTTTCTGCCACTCAGGATCACCAGGTGAACCCATCCCAACACCAGGGATTTTCATAATTTCAGCTCGAACACCACCGTGTGCACCAGCACTAGCAGCTCCTCCTAAGCCACCCATTGCAGCAACTGCACCCAAACTCGCCGAACCCTTCAACATTTTACGCCGGCTCATTTGCGCAGAAACTATAGCATTATATAAGTCTACTTTCACAGATCTACCTCCCATTTAACTCTAATTAGTAACTCAGCAAAAAGTTCAAAATCATCTCAAAGAGATTCTCTTGAATACTGATGTTAACAGTTTCTCAGCGACCGCTTAACAAGTCAAGCTTCTAACATGTTAGTATGCTAAAGTAATAGACAGACGTAAAATTTAATATTAACTGTTGAGAGAAAAAATTTGAAAGGTTTAAGTAGCATGGCAGAGGTTACAGTTCGCGATTTAAAAAAATCCTACGATGACCTGCAAGTTTTACATGGCTTAGACATCGATATACACGACGGTGAATTTGTGGTTTTAGTAGGCCCCTCTGGATGCGGAAAATCCACCTTGTTAAGAATGATAGCAGGTTTAGAAAGCATAAGTGGAGGAACTATTCATATTAACGAGCGCTTAGTTAACAATCTCCCTCCAGCCGAGCGCGACATCGCTATGGTTTTTCAGAACTACGCGTTATACCCCCATAAAACTGTGCGAGGTAATATTTCCTTCTCCCTTCGAATGAAGCGATTATCAAAAAATGATATTGAAGATAGGGTGCAAAAGGCAGCAGAAATTTTGGGGCTAATCCCATATTTAGATAGGTATCCAAGAGCTTTATCTGGTGGCCAACGCCAACGTGTAGCGATGGGGAGAGCAATTGTGCGAGATCCGCAAGTTTTTCTTTTTGACGAACCACTTTCTAATCTAGACGCAAAACTTCGCGTGCAAATGCGAACAGAAATAAGAGAACTGCACCAACGCTTAAAAACAACAACTATTTATGTAACCCATGATCAAATTGAAGCTATGACAATGGCTGATAAAATTGTTGTTTTACAAAACGGTGTTATCGAACAAATTGGCTCCCCGTTAGACCTTTACGATAATCCGGCAAATGAGTTTGTCGCCGGTTTCATTGGATCCCCAGCTATGAATTTCTTTAGTGGGAATGTTGAAGTACACGAAAATAAATTAGTTGCGCATCTTAAAGGTGGTACTCTTCCATTAAAAGAAACAAAACATGTTTCCGCTGGTCAGAAAATAAAAATTGGCGTACGCCCAGAAAACTTAATGATTGCTGACGCCGGGATCACTGCAACAACTTCTGTAATAGAACCAACTGGCCCAGAAACGCATGTTGTCCTTCGAGATAAAGAAGGATCAGAGATAACACTAGTTTCGCGTGAACGACGGAACTTTGCAGTGGGAGAAACACTTCATTTAACTGTGAGTCCTGAAAATATGCACATATTCGATTCAGAAAAGGGACAAAGTATAACTTAAACCTTTTATTTAAGGAGGCCGCTAATGCTTAAAGGAATAGATAATAGATTAAACGCAGAAGTTCTTCATGCACTTCGATTAATGGGGCACGGCGACGTTCTAATAGTAGCCGATACGAATTTTCCCTCAGACTCAATATCAAGATCTACAGTTTATGGGGAACTTTTAAGGATGGAAAATTTAAGTGCCGCGGAGGCAATAGACGCTATTCTCTCGGTCATGCCGCTAGATACATTTGTTGATGATTTCGCTGGTAGAATGGAGATCGTGGGTGAACCAGACAAACTGCCTCCAGTCCAAAAAGAAGTCCAACAATTAATTATAAAAAATGATGACCAAAATAGACCGATGATTTCAATTGAGCGCTTTGCTTTTTATGATTTTGCAAAAACCAGTTATGCTGTCATACAGACTGGCGAAAGACGGTTTTATGGGTGCTTTATGCTACGTAAAGGTGTCATACCACCAGAAGAGTGATCCAAAATGTCAAATAAAGATATTGTAATTCTTGGGGTCTTTGTCGCGGATACAGCATACCGCGCATCCCGCCAGCCGAAGATAGGTGAAACAATAATAGGAAATGAATTCTCACTGGGACCCGGAGGCAAAGGATCCAACCAAGCTGTCGCGGCTGCGTTAGCCGGGGGTAATGTACATTTTATTTCACGCCTCGGGAAAGACGATTTTGCTAATATGGCCATAAGCCTTTGGGAAAAGTCAGGCATAACACCACACGTAACTCAGTATTCTAACAGCTATACTGGGGCAGCATATATATTCATAGAAGACAAGACTGGAAATAATGCTATAATCGTAAGCCCTGGAGCAGCTGCGAATATAAATGATGATGATATAACTGCTAATAAAGAACTAATTCATGGGTCTCGGGTCTTTATGACACAACTTGAGCAGTCACTTGATGCTGCGGGTACTGCACTTTCTTTTGCAAAAGACGGAGGCGCAATTACAATATTAAATCCTGCTCCTGCGCAGCCATTAGGAGAAAATATTCTAAAATTATGTGATTTCGTTACCCCAAACGAAATAGAAGCAGAGCAGATTACAGGAACACCTGTAAAATCTATTAATGATGCGGAAATTGCAGCAGGTAAGTTACTTGAAAAAGGTGCCAGCGCGGCAGTGATTACGCTTGGGGAACAAGGTGCGTTGTTTAAAGACAATAACCAAATAATCCATCAACCATCATATGAGGTCGGGCCTGTAGTTGAAACAACTGGTGCTGGAGACGCATTTAACGGAGGACTTGCCGTGGCTTTAGCAGAAGAAATGCCAATTGATAGAGCACTTCGTTTTGCATGCGCGACAGCAAGCATTTCAGTGACCCGACGAGGTACAGCCCCATCAATGCCCGATAGAAATGAAATAGACGCACTAATTAAGTAAGTAGTGTCTAACCATGGATATCAAACTGTTAAAATTAAGATTAAACAGCATCTGATAAATGATGATTGTAGGGCTTTGCAGTAGATGGAAGTTCCCTACTGATCCGATACTCAGGATCACTTAGCTGCCGTCTTAAAGCATAGAATACCTCTTTCAAACCATCCATAAAACCATAGTTAGGTTCTGGTAAATCATGTTTAATCAATTGATGTAGTCGTGGAAGATTATGATACGGAACCATAGGGAACATATGATGCTCAACGTGATAATTCATATTCCAATATATAAATCTACTAAAAGGGTTCATATAAACTGTCCGAGTGTTCAACCTGTGGTCAAGGACATTATCGGCCAGACCAGTATGTTGAAGCAAACCCGTCATAATGAGATGCCAAGAACCTAAAACAGCGGGGCCAAATCCTATCAGCATCAGTGGCAAAATAGAGGTTGTGATAAATGCTGAAAGCACCACAAGAATCATTATTAAAACCCAAACTCTTGCTATTTTCTGTGCCTCTTCAACATATTGAGCAGGCGTGAATTCTCTCTCCTCCTCATTTAACCCTTGTACTGCGTGACGGAAAGTTGCTTTCAAACCTTCAAAAGTATGAAGACCAAAGAACAGCATGCCAACTTTAAAAAGATCTGGTGGCCTCATAGTTACTATTTCAGCATCCCGGCCGACAATAATTGTGTCTGTATGATGTCTAGAGTGGCTCCACCGCCATAAAATAGGGTTCCGAAAAAGCATAAAACAAGCAATTTGATAAACAAAATTATTCATCCACTGGGTTTTAAATGCCGTTCTGTGCCCAGCCTCATGCCACCTACTGTCAGCACCGGCAGTATATAACAAAGAATAAACCAACCAAAATGGGATACAGTAAAGAGTACCCCAAAGCAAAACACCGAGGATCGCTGATGATAAAAGTAAAAGGTAATATATCAAAGTATCTTTAATAGCAGGCAGGTCTCTCCGCCGCATAAGTTCTTTCATATCTTCTCTTGAGATATCGCTATGATACCATTTTGCAGCAGCTAATCCCTTCTCCTCGGCCTCCCTAGCAGAAAGGCCCAATAAGCTGTAATCACGAATCATTGTTCAAAACCTTAAAGTTCAAGTAGCTTCCCAAAAATTAACGAATAATATAATTTAATATATAGCACTTAATTGGATTACGGCGATTATAATAAAAATAAGCGCAAAAATTATTTTTAAGATTGGAAACGGAATTGACTGCATAGCACTTCCATAGTTTGAGCTTTTCATTTCATCATCCATATCACTTACTAACAATGTCATATTTGTGAGTAAACGTATGATCCCAAAAGCACCAATTAAACACGGTCCAATCACTGAAGCGGCTACTACATTCTCCTTTCCCTCGATATCAGCAAATACGATTACCATCATTGTCGACAGCTGAGAAATAGTAACAATCGCCACCCCTATCATAAAATAGTAAAATGTACTTGTTTGAATAGATGCTCTTAAATTTTGATCCATAAAAATACCTCCGTTATGCTTATAATTTAGCAATCAAAAATTTAGTTTTCTACATCCAATGAAAATTACGTAGTGTCAAAATCTTGAGATATTGCAATACATTTTTACTTGTTTAACTCTGTGCATAATTAAATAAATTCTCATTTATTAAAAATGTGCAAAAATTGCTTTAACCAGAGTTGAGAAATAGATTGAATGTTAGACCGTAGTTTTTTGAGCGATATTCTTAATTCATTGTTTGAGCGTAGTATGAGTAAACGCTCTAATAAGGATCAGCGTTCAATAAATGACCTTTGTATGGCTCTTTTAGATACCGAGGGCGAAGTATCTGGCTTATCATTGGCAGGTTCTATACTGACTATTTACAATACTTTTGAAAAAGAGAAAAAACTTAAGTTTTTTAAGTTTTTGAATGATATTCTAGAGATCAACATTTCCGATCTTCAAGAAGCCATTACAACATACCAATCGGATGATAATGCCCAGAACTATAGCGCGATAAGCCAATTATCAGAACCTAAAAGGTTGGAGTTACTGAGACGACTGAACCAGCCAGACGGTGCAACACTTGCCTTAGTTGAAATGCGCACTGATTTACTGGACGTATTATATGAAAACCCAGAATTAGAGCGCACCGATCTAGATTTCCAACATTTACTTCGAGGCTGGTTCAATAGAGGGTTTCTAGTTCTGCGCCAAATTAGTTGGGAAACTCCAGCAAGTATTTTAGAAAAAATTGTCGAATATGAAGCTGTCCATGCAATCGGAGACTGGGACGAATTACGAAGACGTTTGTACCCAAAGGATCGCCGCTGTTTCGCTTTTTTTCATCCCAGCATGCCAAATGAGCCACTTATTTTCGTTGAGGTAGCATTAACTGCAAAAGTACCATCGTCAATTCAGCAATTACTTGCGAATGACCGGGAACCTCAAGAAACTGCAGAGAGCAAAGTTGCCGTTTTTTACTCAATATCAAACTGTCAGAAAGGTTTGTCAGGAATTTCATTTGGAAACTTGCTCATCAAACAAGTCGCTGCAGAACTTCGCCAAGAATTTTCAGGGTTGGAAAAATTTGTTACCCTATCACCTATACCAACTTTCCGGAAATGGCTGAGATCACAAAAACAAACTTATAATGACAACGAGATGCATACCAATAATACAAAAGAGGAAGTTATTCGGCAACTAGCGGGGGACTATTTGCTAACTGCGAAAAAAGAAAATGGGTTGCCTCAAGATCCGGTTGCACGTTTTCATTTGGGTAACGGTGCACAAATTTATGATGTTCATGCAAATGCAGACATTTCCAATAAGGGCTTGGAACAGTCATTGGGGGCTATGGTAAATTATGAATATGATTTAAATAAAATCGAAGAAAACCATGAGAAGTTCATTCAAAATGGTTCTATAGCTACAAGCTCAAATTTAAAATTGGATGCTCTAATTAAAACGTAAAAAGTAAATACTTAAATGGCTAACCCTTTATATGATAATCTTATATCTAAGAATTCTAACAAAAATACATGCTTTCTAGAGCAGAGTGGCAAGGCAGCAGTAAGTTTTTGTCAATTTTCCGAACGTACAAATCAGGTTGCAAATCTGCTCGTAAAATATGGTCTACAGCCAGGCGGTCGAGTTGCAGTTCAGGCTGCAAAAACCATAGAAATAATCATATTATATGCTGCAACCATTCAAGCGGGAGGCGTGTTTTTATCGTTAAACACAGATTATAAAAAAGATGAAGTAACATATTTTCTTAAGGACGCTGAGCCAAGGATCTTTGTATGTGATCCCTATAAAGTTGAAGATTTAAAAAATGTTGCAAGTCAAGTAGGTTCTAAGATCTTGACTGCGGACGCTCATGGTAAAGGCAGCCTACTGTCTGAGGCCAACCTAATGGCAAAAATATTTAACACAGTAGACAGAAAGCCAGACGATTTAGCAGCTTTGCTATATACTTCCGGAACTACGGGACGATCCAAAGGTGCGATGCTTACACAAAACAATTTACTTTCGAACGCAAAAACTTTGAAAAAACTATGGCAAGTGACCAAAAGTGATATCCTAATTCACGCATTGCCAATCTTCCACACACATGGTCTATTTGTAGCATTAAATACGGCTATGCTCGCTGGCGCGAAGGTAAATTTTATACCGAAATTCGACATTGACGAAATTATTGAGAAACTGCGTGCTTCGACACTTCTTATGGGCGTCCCAACATTTTACACTCGACTGCTAGCCGATTATCGACTTACGGAAAAACTTACCAAAAATATGAGACTATTTATCTCTGGTAGTGCGCCGCTTTTATCTGAAACTCATGAAGAATTTACAAAACGGACAGGTCACCACATTCTAGAAAGATATGGAATGACTGAAACAAATATGATCACTTCGAATCCATACCATGGAGAAAGAAGACCTGGAACAGTTGGTACGTCTTTGGCAGATGTGCAGATGAAAATAACAGATCCAAAAACAGGAAAGGAAATGGCCGAAGGTGAGATTGGCATGATAGAAGTACGTGGGCCAAATGTTTTTAAGGGGTATTGGAATATGCCTGATAAAACTGCACTGGAATTGCGCGCAACTGGATATTTTATCACTGGCGACTTAGGAAAATTGAGTTCTGATGGGTACCTTTCGATTGTAGGTAGAGAGAAGGATTTGATTATCAGCGGCGGCTATAATGTTTACCCAAAAGAAGTTGAGGATACACTGAACGAACTCAATCAAATTGATGAAACAGCAGTCTTTGGTATCCCAGATAATGATTTGGGCGAACGTGTGGTTGCAGCGGTAGTCTTGGAGAATAATAAAAATTTTAACCAAAGTAAAACAGAGGTTTTTGTGAATGAGAAACTCGCTCGTTATAAGCAACCAAAAGAATATTTTGTGCTAGACTCCCTGCCACGAAACTCAATGGGCAAAGTACAGAAAAACGAATTACGAAAGCGATTTTCTTCATCAGAGATATAGTAAGAAAAAAGATTGGTTGCGGGGAGAGGATTTGAACCTCTGACCTTCAGGTTATTGTCCGATTTAAATAAAAACAATGACTTAGCGATGGGGTGGGTTTACTAGGCACATACCTAACTGGCGCAATACGGTGCGTTGTTAGTTTAATAGTAAGATTATTTAATAAACCTTCACATGAACAGCCTTCCTCTGGTTTAGAAACTAGACTATTTAATAGGTTGCGTAGTTTTAATTCAAAAGTAGCCATGGAACTTACACTAGATCAGGCATTACAAAAGGGCATTGAGGCTCATAAGGCTGGTAAGCTTCAGGAGGCTGACCGTTATTATACGGCTATTTTAAAAGCTAACCCCAAAAATCCTGATGCCAATCACAATATGGGTGTGCTTGCCGTTGGTGTTGGTAAATTTAATGAGTCTCTTCCATTCTTTAAGACTGCTTTAGAGGCTAATCCAAGCATCGTTCAGTTCTGGCTGAGTTATATTGATGCCTTAATTAAACTAAATCGTATAACTGATGCTAAAGCTGTATTTGATCAAGCCAAAAACAACGGTGCAAAAGGCGATGGGTTTGATAAGCTAGAAGAACAGCTTAGATCGTCCCCTTACCAAAAATCAAATTCTCAAGATTTACCAAAAGAGCAGCTACAAAGTTTATTTAATCTTTACAACCAAAAAAAATTGAAACGAGTTTTTGAAGAAACTCAGATATTGACAAAACGATATTCTAAAAGTCTGGCCCTTTGGAATTTACTGGGAGCAGCAGCTGCTCAAACTGGAAAATTGGACGAAGCACTCGTTGCATTTCAAAAAGTAGTCTCGATAGACCCTAAAAATGTTCAAGCACTTAAAAACATGGGTAATGCGTTTAGACAACAAGGTAAGCTATACGAGGCACTAGAGGCTTATCACAAAGCGCTCTCACTCAAACCTGATCTGACCGAAGCCTATTACAACATGGGCAATGCTCTCACAGGTATAATCTTTACTAAGCCAAATAGAGATTTGCAAAAGACAATTTTTTCTCTACTCGACAAAGCAACATACGTAAGGCCAAAAGATATTGCCAAAGCAACTATCAGTCTTTTAAAGTTGGAACCAACTCTGCGAAAGCATCTTCAACTAGCTGATGCTGACGTAATAGAAAGCCTTCTAAATGTTATATCAGACATCAATGAGCTTCCCTTGTTACTGAAGCTAATGAGTGTTTGCCCACTTCCTGATGTAGAACTCGAGAAACTACTCAAAAACCTAAGGCGTTCTATTCTCTCAAATATTTCATCTATAAAAGAGGCATCGCCAGAGCTAATAGGCTTCCAATCGGCTTTAGCATTACAGTGCTTCACCAATGAGTACATTTACAATCATACTGCGGAAGAAGAAAAAATACTGCACTCATTAGAAGCCAGTATAAAAAAATCTATTAAAAATAATGAGCAACCAACCCCACAGGCGTTATTATCACTAGCTTCCTATAAAGCGCTTCATCAGTATGATTGGTGTAACTTATTAGCCGTAACAGACGATATTGCAGAGGTTTATTCTCGTCAGATTGAAGAACCAAATCAGGAAGAAAAACTAAAAAAACAACTTACTGTACTTGAGGAAATCACTGATAGAGTCTCATCAGAGGTGAGAGCCCAATATGAGGAAAGCCCATATCCAAGATGGGTCAACTTAGGAATTGCGTCAACACCATATTTAATCTCAAATTTAGTCGATCAAATTAAACTCAAAGTTTACGAAAATAGTATTACTGCAGTCAAAAAGCCAGAGATATTAATTGCAGGCTGCGGCACAGGTCAGCATTCAATAGGAACTGCAGCTAGGTTTCAAGGTTCAAAAGTATTAGCTATCGACCTCAGTCTATCAAGCTTAGCTTATGCAAAACGCAAAACAGAAGAATTGCGTATTGGAAATATAGAATACATGCAAGCTGACATTTTAGACTTAGGAAAGCTTAACAAAAAATTTGATATCATTGGAAGTGGTGGTGTTTTGCATCATATGGATAGCCCAATGGCAGGATGGAAAGTATTAACAGATTGCCTAAAACCAGGTGGCCTTATGAATATTGGATTATATAGTGAATTAGCTAGACTGCATATTGTTAAAATTAGGCAGGAAACAAGAGAACTAGGTATTGGATCGAGTAATGCAGAAATGAGGTCTTTTCGCAATATGATCATAGAATCTGATAAAGGTCATCATAAGCAGGTTTTGAGATTTCCTGATTTTTACAGTCTTAGTGAACTGAGGGATCTTCTTTTCCATGTCCAAGAGCACAGGTTCACTATTCCTCAAATAAAGGACCATCTAGATAGGCTAGGGCTAAAGTTTTGTGGCTTTGGCTCACCAAACATTATATCACACTTTGAGAAAACAAATAAGGACAATGGCGATCCTTACGATTTGGATAAATGGCAAGCATATGAAGAGGCCAATCCAAGAGCCTTTGCTGGCATGTATCAGTTCTGGTGTCAGAAAACTAGTTGAGACAAACATCTACTCTTGGCCTTGGATCATCATCAGGAAGCCACCTATTGCGCAGTGGTTTGGCGGCAGGTGGTTTCTATAATGCCTCAGTAGCTTTTACAGATCGGTTATTCATTGACTTGGAAAAGTAATGCCAAAAATCTAGACTTTTATAGACTAGACTCGAACTATTAGGTAAAAGTTTCTTATTATCAAAGAGTTGGGTGCGGGGAGAGGATTTGAACCTCTGACCTTCAGGGTTGCAGTACTCCACCATATAAATCAATGGGTTAAAAGGTACGTTTTTAACTACCCCATACCTACTACATTTAGTGAGGTAACCTAAGTATACCAAAAAAGTTAATTAAATATCTTTAGTACCTTCATAAAACACTAACCAAAGTTGTTGTATCATCAGTATCTAATTAGACCTCATAAGAATCTCAGATACAGTCCCATCATTTGAAGAATACACGCCAGAGATTAAGCAGACGAACAAAAAAAATATGATAAAGTTTCAAGCTGAATGACTAGCCCATCAGAAAAAGATCCAAACGCAATAGAGAAGCCACCTGCCGCCATACTGGGGAAAGTTCAATTTTACTAACGGTATTACCTAAGACTTCTTTTCAGATACCAATTAACTTTACCGCTACTTATTTACTAAAAAAGGAAACGGCTAGTACTTCGTAAGTATATTGAAACTATTCACAACAATTTGCTTCTGATTGCGGATGAAATATAATCAATTATGTAAATCGTAACAAAAATTACAATTATAATCGCAGAAACTCTTTCATATTCAAACATTCTAAAGGAAGACTGTAATTCATAACCTATACCACCTGCCCCCACGATTCCAAGCATTGTCGCCATGCGTATATTTCGGTCCAAAATATAAAAATTATTTCCTATAAATGATGGCATGATTTGGGGAACAACTCCGAAGCTGAAAACTTGCCGTTTTGAAGCCCCCATAACCTTCAATGCCTCTAAAGGATTTGGATCAATATGCTCTATCGCTTCAGCATAAAACTTAGCAAGAAAACCCATTGTATGTAGGCCTAGAGCCAATATTCCCGGAGTGGGACCAAATCCAATGGCTATTACAAGTATCATTGCAACTATGAATTCTGGAAGCGCCCTAAAAAAAATTGTTATGGTTTTACATGTAGAATAAACAAATTTATTTGGTGTCAAATTCTTTGCAGAAAAAATAGCAAGAGGTATGGAGAGTAAAATGGCAAAAAGTGTTCCCATCATAGCTATCTCAACAGTTTCAACCATAGAAAAGAGTAGTACATTTAAATTTGAAAAATCAGGGGGAAGCATTCTCGCTAATATATCTATAAGATAGTTACTACTATTAAATAGCAAATTGCCCAGACTAATTTCTAAATCAAAATAAATAAGAGAATATACAGTGATCAAACCAAAAATGGATAAAAAAGTTCTCCAGCCCCACTGAGGCCGCAAGTACTTTTCTAAACGATGGGTACCATTTAAATTTTTATTTTTCAATCTTCTGTTCAATCCCAAAGCTTAAACCCTTTATTTGCCCCTTATACATAGTCTGGATTTCATCAATTCTTATATCAGCAGTTGGTGCATTGATCATTATTTTCCCCTCGGATAAGCCAACTATTCTATCAGCAAATTCAAACGCTAAATCAACTTGATGAAGACTACAAACAACGGTTATTCCAAACTTTTTGGATAGATCCCTGAGCAAAAACATAATATCATGCGCTATCACGGGGTCTAGACTAGCTACAGGTTCATCGGCCAATAGCAGTTTTGGTTTTTTAACTATTGCACGGGCTATTCCCACACGTTGTTTTTGGCCACCAGACAGCGTTGAAACACGTGCATATGCTTTGTCTAAAATACCTACCTGCTCCAAACATTCAAGAGCTTGCAGTTTTTGTTTTTTACTAAAAAAATATAGCGAAGAAAGCAATCTATTTGAGGAGAAGAGCAAACCAGACAAGACATTGTTAATACAAGATAAATTCTCGACCAAATTGAAGTCTTGAAACACTACACCCATCTGCTTCCTGAGGCTTTCGCCGTCAGTCAAAAACTTTTCTTCATCGATAATACTTATAGTACCCCTATCTGGTTTTATTATCCCGTTAATCGTTCGAATGAAAGTGGTTTTACCCGATCCACTTGGTCCCAGCAGTACTACGAACTCCCCCTCAGATATTGAAAGATCAATACCGCTTAACGCTGTTGAACCGTCACTAAACTTTTTCTCTATGTTTTTAAATTCTAACATTTTAGACTTGGGATTTTGCGTCATTTTAACAGTCTGCTAATGTCTCGCAGTGTGTCAAAATCTGAGTCATGTACTTCTATATAATGCGACATTTCGCCGCCATAGCCTCCGATCTTACCAAATTTATGTGCTTCTAGAGTTGCTTTCTTAATTGTATCTCTTAGTTCCTGAGAAAGTTTTTTTGAGTACGCTAGTGGTGGTGGAGGTACGAGAGGCGAAAGATGAATTATTCGCATATCTGAGGATTTAATTGTACCATCAGAAATTCGTGCATCAAAATTTCTAGAGCTCATCCCACAAACATCTGCTTGCTTATTAATTGCGGATAGCATGCAGGCATCGTGGCTTCCTGCATAAACTATGTTTTTGAAATCGTTCACATTCAAGCCAGCTTTTTTTATTTCAACTCTAGGTATAAGATCTCCGCTAGTAGAGCCGATAGAACTCAAGCTCAATGTCTTTCCTTTTATATCTTTTAGCTCTTGGATTGGACTGTCTGCCCGAACCACAAAGTATGCATAATAACCAGCGTTTGACTCTCCCTTACGTACGCCAGCTGCAAATGCTTCTGCATTTGCAATTTCTGCTGCTTTTATATATGTAGCTCCTCCATACCAAGCGATATGAGCTCTCCCGGCACGCATCGCTTCCACTGCTGCATTGTAATCAACAACTTTTATGGGTTCAATAAGGATATCAGCCCGTTTACTAATAATTTCTATGAGAGATTCATAATCACTAACATCACCTTTTTCACTAGCTGGGACAAATACCATTTTGAGAATTTCAGGATCTGCAGACGCAGCTAAAGGTGACATTAAATAAAATAACGAAGCAAAAAGAATGCAAAGTGAAAGAAATTTAGATTTTATTCTTTGAATAGTCATTTATTTTCCTCAAAAATTATTAGCTGCATTTCTTAAATATTCCGGGGTATCTTTCTCAGTCCATCCTCTTTCAATAATCACAGAATGGATCGGTACGCCCATATTATGATTAGCACCAGGATGTTTGGGGTTGGCTTTTAGAATGGCGGTATAATACTGATCAGCCTCTTAAGCCTTGCCAGCCTTGTTAGCTTCAATACCCTTCTGTAATGCTTGGTCTAATGTAAGTTCCATTTAATAACTGCTGTTTATATTTTTGTTCACAACTAAATATCCTAAATCTGATTAAAAGGTATAGTGGCAGATATCAATTAACCAGTAACTCCCCAAGTTAAAAACACAGTCAAGCTAGGTAAATTTTGAGTTTAAGTCGTACACACTAAATTGTATAAGTATAATAGTATTAAGCCAACGTAAGCTGTTATAATTTAACTAAGGTAAAAGCAATCCCATAAAGTTATTATAGAAAAGAATAGAATCTACGAAAATGTTTAACAGAAAATGTAATAAAATAAATGTGTTGGTTGCGGGGAGAGGATTTGAACCTCTGACCTTCAGGGTATTGTCCGATTCCAATAAAAACAATGACTTAGCAAGGGGGTGGGGTTACTAGGCCCATTCCTAACTGGCGTAGCTAGTATACTAGCCAGGTGGCAGTAATAGTAGGCAAGATTAATACTCTTGTTAAGTGAAGAATATTTACACTTGATAAACAATCCCACCTGATGTAAAAGATTTTTTACACCAAGTATACTTTTTTTTACATTGGAGATAAAAAGTTGTCGCATGAAGAAAAAAATACCGTCCTCCAAATCATTATAGGGATTATTATAAATATTTGGATAATCGTCGAAGTGAGGAGCCTTTACCTAAACGGCTTGATGGATAGTCCAAACGCTATTCAAACATGGGCTGAAACAATTTTGTGGATTATCGTCGTGTCTCTTGTTGCTGGTATAATTTTTACCATATTTGGTACGATTATATTTTCTATTTTAGAAAATGTTATTTTTGGCGAAAGCGACAACAACTTTATAGCGGATGAAAGAGATAAAAAAATTGCAAGCACTGGTCATAAAATTACAGTTTTCTTTTCTGGTGCTGGGTTCATTACATTGGTTCTTGGTCTAAACTTCGGCTACGAAGTAGTAGATTGCTTAGTAATTTTGATGTTCTGTTTCTCTTTAGGAGGTTTGCTTGGTGAATTAGCAAAATTAGCTCGTTATCGCACGAGTATTTAAGATGTCAACGAAACCAACTATAACTAATAATATTCGAAGCCTGCGCTTTAACTCTAATGAAATGACACAGAGTGATTTGGCAAGTAAAGTTGGAGTAACTCGCCAAACGATCGTTGCAATAGAAAAGGCAAAGTACTATCCGACACTCGAATTGGCTTTTTTAATTGCGAGAGTATTCAATAAAAAAGTCAGCGAGGTATTCAAAGTAAAATTTCACGATTAACCTTAATTCAAATCACACAGATGTTAGCTGCGGCAAAAATCTAGACTTTTACAGACTAGACTCGAACTGTAAGGTAAAAGTTTTTTATTATCAATGAGTTGGTTGCGGGGAGAGGATTTGAACCTCTGACCTTCAGGTTATGAGCCTGACGAGCTACCTGGCTGCTCCACCCCGCGACAGAGGTTGTGTATATTGCATTTTATTAGGTTTGGCGGTGACTTACTCTCCCACACCTTAAGATGCAGTACCATCAGCGCAACAGTGCTTAACGGCCGGGTTCGGGAAGGGACCGGGTGTTTCACTTGTGCTATAGCCACCAAACCGAATAAAATGCAACGTACACCAATTGTACGTGATTGAGAGATACAAATTTTAATCTGACTATTTCTGAATCAAATCAAGCCTATCGGGCCATTAGTACCGGTCAACTGAACATGTTACCATGCTTACATCTCCGGCCTATCGACGTGGTGGTCTTCCACGGCCCTCAGGGATACCTTGTTTTGAGGGGGGCTTCCCGCTTAGATGCCTTCAGCGGTTATCCTGTCCGATCATAGCTACCCTGCACTGCTGCTGGCGCAACAACAGGTCCACCAGTGGATCGTTCACCCCGGTCCTCTCGTACTAGGGGCAACTCCTCTCAAGTATCCTACACCCACGGCAGATAGGGACCGAACTGTCTCACGACGTTCTAAACCCAGCTCACGTACCTCTTTAAATGGCGAACAGCCATACCCTTGGGACCTGCTCCAGCCCCAGGATGAGATGAGCCGACATCGAGGTGCCAAACACTGCCGTCGATATGGACTCTTGGGCAGTATCAGCCTGTTATCCCCGGCGTACCTTTTATCCGTTGAGCGATGGCCCTCCCACTTGGGACCACCGGATCACTATGGCCGACTTTCGTCTCTGCTCGACTTGTCAGTCTCGCAGTCAGGCTGGCTTCTGCCATTGCACTCAACGAGCGATTTCCGACCGCTCTGAGCCAACCTTCGCGCGCCTCCGTTACTCTTTAGGAGGCGACCGCCCCAGTCAAACTACCCGCCACGCAGGGTCCCGGATCCGGATAACGGACCGCGGTTAGACATCAAGCAGAACAAGGGTGGTATCTCAAGGGAGGCTCCACAGGAACTGGCGTCCCTGCTTCAAAGCCCACCACCTATCCTGCACATGTTGTGCCTGATGCCAGTGCGAAGCTGTAGTGAAGGTGCACGGGGTCTTTCCGTCTAACCGCGGGAAGCCTGCATCTTGACAGGCAATTCAATTTCGCTGAGTCTATGTTGGAGACAGCGGGGAAGTCGTTACGCCATTCGTGCAGGTCGGAACTTACCCGACAAGGAATTTCGCTACCTTAGGACCGTTATAGTTACGGCCGCCGTTTACCTGGGCTTCAATTCGGAGCTCTCACCCCTCCTTTTAACCTTCAGGCACCGGGCAGGCGTCAGACCCTATACGTCGTCTTGCGACTTCGCAGAGCCCTGTGTTTTTAGTAAACAGTCGCCACCCCCTGGTTTGTGCCCCCAGCCAATACTTGCGTAGAAACTGGGCCTCCTTCTCGCGAACTTACGGAGGTATTTTGCCGAGTTCCTTCAACATAGTTCTCTCAAGCGCCTTGGTATGCTCTACCTATCCACCTGTGTCGGTTTAGGGTACGGTCTGATGGAGGGCTATTTCCAGGAACCGATTAGCAGCCCACTCAATCCAATAAGAGTGAACTACCTTCACGATCCGTCACATCCTCCTGGCCCAGGAATATTAACCTGGTTCCCATCGTCTACGCATTTCTGCCTCGACTTAGGGGCCGGCTTACCCTGCTCAGATTAGCTTTAAGCAGGAACCCTTGGATTTTCGGCGAGAGTGTCTCTCACACTCTTTGTCGCTACTCATGTCATCATTCTCACTAGTGATCTCTCCACCGGATGCCTTACAGCCCGGCTTCACAGAAAACACCTATTCCTCTAATGCATCCTTTGCAGGATACTAAAGAGGAGTGGTGTTATGTCACACTACGCTCCGCTACCACATCTTACGATGTCCTCAGCTTCGGCTCATGGCTTGAGCCCCGTTACATCTTCGCCGCAAGACAGCTTATTTAGACCAGTGAGCTGTTACGCTATCTTTAAAGGATGGCTGCTTCTAAGCCAACCTCCTGGTTGTTTTGGCCGTCTCACCTGCTTTCCCACTTAGCCATGAATTGGGGGCCTTAGCTGGAGGTCAGGGTTGTTTCCCTCTCCACTACGGGCGTTAGCACCCGCAGTGTGTCTGCCATCTAGTACTCCCGGGTATTCGGAGTTTGGTTAGGATCAGTAAGCCTGTGGGGCCCCATTACCCATCCAGTGCTCTACCCCCCGGGGTATTCGGATGACGCTCTACCTAAATAGATTTCGCGGAGAACCAGCTATCTCCGAGTTTGATTGGCCTTTCACCCCTAGGCACAGCTCATCCCGATCCTTTTCAACGGATGTGGGTTCGGCCCTCCAATAAGTGTTACCTTATCTTCAGCCTGGCCATGCCTAGATCACTCGGTTTCGGGTCTGATCCATCTAACTCATTCGCCCTATTAAGACTCGCTTTCGCTGCGCCTACACCTAACGGCTTAAGCTTGCTAGATAGACCAAGTCGATGACCCATTATACAAAAGGTACGCTGTCAGGGCTCAAGGCCCCTCCAACTGATTGTAGGCGTTCGGTTTCAGGTACTGTTTCACTCCCCTCGTCGGGGTGCTTTTCACCTTTCCCTCACGGTACTGGTTCGCTATCGGTCAGTAAGGAGTACTTAGCCTTCGGAGGTGGTCCTCCGATCTTCAGACAGGATTTCACGTGTCCCGCCCTACTTAATACGTGTCATTGAGCTTCCCATACGGGACTATCACCCACTATGGTCAATTATTCCAAATTGTTCTGGTCACTCTCAGACCTCGGCTGGTCCGCGTTCGCTCGCCGCTACTAACAGAGTCTCTATTGATGTCCTTTCCTCCGGGTACTTAGATGTTTCAGTTCCCCGGGTTTGCTCTTAAAACCCTATGTATTCAGGTATTAAGTACCTATTTCAATCCATTATTGATACCATTAAGGTAACAATAACGAACTGTTAGGTGGGTTCCCCCATTCGGAAATCGTAGGGTCAAAGCCTATTCTCGGCTTACCTACGCTTATCGCAGAGTATCACGTCCTTCATCGCCTCTTACTGCCAAGGCATCCACCAAACGCCCTTCTCGCGCTTGATTTGATCCAGAAAAAGTCAGACTAGCTGCAAGGAACCGCTGGTTCAGAGGTTCCACTTTTCTGGTCAAAAGTCATAATTTAATACTTTCCCGCATTTATTTCAGAGTATCTGAAAAATGCTTGGTTAGTGTATTTGACTTGGATAACTTTGTCGGTTTCAAAAAGCAAACCAATACACGGTCGAGGAAAAGACCATTGTGAATTAGCTGTCCACACAAAAGTGTTTCACTAAATGAGGAGTGTACTCACACGTATACTCCAAACAAAGCTATATTTGTATCTCTCTTCACGATGTCAAAATCGCCCAATTGGACGGCTAAGCAGTAGTTACTGCTTAGCACTCAAATTGGTAATGGTGGAGCCTAGGAGGATCGAACTCCTGACCTCCTGAATGCAAATCAGGCGCTCTCCCAGCTGAGCTAAGGCCCCATATTACAATCGCGTCATGGTACTACTTGGAGATCCATGATCTTTTGGTGGGTCGAGGAGGACTTGAACCTCCGACCTCACGCTTATCAGGCGTGCGCTCTAACCACCTGAGCTACCGACCCAGTCCAGACCGGCAGGTCTGATGTAATTCTGAAGAGATATGGGGACAGTCTGGCTCAAAATATGCAGCTTTGTTTGCTGCTTCTGCTAAGTAACCCATGTGACAAACGAATTTGCCAACTAGGGTCATCCTTAGAAAGGAGGTGATCCAGCCGCAGGTTCCCCTACGGCTACCTTGTTACGACTTCACCCCAGTCGCTGATCCTACCGTGGTCCGCTGCCTCCAAAAGGTTAGCGCACGGCCGTCGGGTAGAACCAACTCCCATGGTGTGACGGGCGGTGTGTACAAGGCCCGGGAACGTATTCACCGCGTCATGCTGTTACGCGATTACTAGCGATTCCGACTTCATGCCGTCGAGTTGCAGACGACAATCCGAACTGAGATAGTTTTTGGGGATTAACCCATTGTCACTACCATTGTAGCACGTGTGTAGCCCAACCCGTAAGGGCCATGAGGACTTGACGTCATCCACACCTTCCTCCCGCTTATCACGGGCAGTTTCCATAGAGTGCCCAGCCGAACTGCTGGCAACTAGGGATGTGGGTTGCGCTCGTTGCCGGACTTAACCGAACATCTCACGACACGAGCTGACGACAGCCATGCAGCACCTGTCACTGCGTCCCCGAAAGGAACTATCCATCTCTGGATATAGCACAGGATGTCAAGGGTTGGTAAGGTTCTGCGCGTTGCTTCGAATTAAACCACATGCTCCACCGCTTGTGCGGGCCCCCGTCAATTCCTTTGAGTTTTAATCTTGCGACCGTACTCCCCAGGCGGAATGCTTAATCCGTTAGGTGTGTCACCGAATAGTATACTATCCGACGACTGGCATTCATCGTTTACGGTGTGGACTACCAGGGTATCTAATCCTGTTTGCTCCCCACACTTTCGCACCTCAGCGTCAGTATCGAGCCAGTGAGCCGCCTTCGCCACTGGTGTTCTTCCGAATATCTACGAATTTCACCTCTACACTCGGAATTCCACTCACCTCTCTCGAACTCTAGACTGGGAGTTTTGAAGGCAGTTCCGGGGTTGAGCCCCGGGATTTCACCCCCAACTTTCCAATCCGCCTACGCGCGCTTTACGCCCAGTAATTCCGAACAACGCTAACCCCCTCCGTATTACCGCGGCTGCTGGCACGGAGTTAGCCGGGGTTTCTTTACCTGCTACTGTCATTATCATCACAGGCGAAAGAGCTTTACGACCCTAGGGCCTTCTTCACTCACGCGGCATGGCTGGATCAGGGTTGCCCCCATTGTCCAAGATTCCCTACTGCTGCCTCCCGTAGGAGTCTGGGCCGTGTCTCAGTCCCAGTGTGGCTGATCATCCTCTAAAACCAGCTATAGATCGTAGGCTTGGTAGGCCGTTACCCCACCAACTACCTAATCTAACGCGGGCTGATCCTTCTCCGATAAATCTTTCCCCCTGAGGGCGTATACGGTATTACTCACCGTTTCCAGTGGCTATTCCGTAGAGAAGGGCACATTCCCACGCGTTACTCACCCGTCCGCCGCTCATCCCGAAGGATGCGCTCGACTTGCATGTATAAGGCCTGCCGCCAGCGTTCGTTCTGAGCCAGGATCAAACTCTCAAGTTGAAAGCATATCACTATGCTGTCCTTGACGTTCGAACCTCTGCACATCACTTGATTGGCTGTTCAAACCAATCAAAACTGTTTGTTGCATCAGTATCAAAAGATACCGAAAGCCGACAAACAGTGAAGCTGACACTACATTATCGGATTTACATCCTAGTAGCGCGATATGCAAAGGCTGATCCATCGATCAACGAACCAAACTGCCCGCATATCTCTTCAGTGTTTCATCAATGTCAAATATCGTTCCAGACAAAAAAAACGATTGCGCCAAAATAATCAGGCACCGAACCGCTCCTCTAATCCAGTTTTAACACCCTCAAAATTATAACTTTTTTCGAGAGACCGAATATGAATTAAAACACACCCAGTGAAGGGGCTTCTAGACACAATGAATTAGAGTCGCAAGCCCTAATTTTACAAAAAAGCAATTTTTAAAGAAAAATTAACAAAATTTCTGTCACACAATACGATTTCAATGTTAATTCCCCATAAAAATATAGACTAAACAAGTTTAATTGCTTTACTTGCTTCGTTAAAAAATTTTCACATTAATGCAAAACCACCGATCCTGGTATTCCATCAGGTTTTACTGATGGATAATCACCTATCAGCAAACCTTCCGGCCCGTCCGTAATCTTTATTACTTCTCCTTCAGAAAGCTTCCCAGCGAGAATCAATTCAGCGATAGGATTTTGTAAATTGGTTTGAATAACACGTTTTAATGGCCTTGCACCGTAAACTGGGTCATAACCTTTGTCCGCTATCCAATCTCTGGCACCCACCCCTAAATCGATTTTGAAACTGAGCGACGACATCCGATCCTGAAGTATATTTAACTGAATATCTACAATTCTAGACATATGCTCTTTTGCCAACCGATTAAAGATAATGATTTCATCAAGCCTGTTGAGAAATTCTGGTTTAAAGTGTGCTCGCACCGCATCCAAAATATTTTCTTTTCCTATTTCATTGTTTCTAATTGCTGCAGGATCACTTAAAGCTTGTGCACCCAAGTTCGAAGTCAGGATAATTATTGTCTGCTTGAAATCTACAGCTCGCCCCTGGCCATCTGTCAAAATACCGTCGTCTAATACCTGTAATAAAAGGTTGAAAACATCTGGATGAGCCTTTTCCACTTCATCAAAAAGTACAACCTGATATGGTCTTCGCCGAACTGCCTCTGTCAACACACCCCCTTCATCATATCCGACATAGCCAGGGGGAGCGCCAATCAATCTTGATACAGAATGTTTCTCCATGTACTCCGACATATCGACACGTACCATAGCGGTATCGTCGTCAAACAAAAATTCTGCTACGGCTTTTGTAAGCTCTGTTTTACCAACGCCAGTGGGGCCTAAAAATAAAAAGGAACCCAGCGGCTGCTTTTCATCGTTCAGACCTGCCCTCGCTCGTCTGACTGCATTAGCTAGAGCCCGAACAGCATGTTCTTGACCAATTACTCTCGCCTCAAGCTTATCTTCCATTTTAAGTAATTTTT
>CACDPV010000010.1 GCA_902554885.1 Paracoccaceae bacterium | reverse complement strand
TAAATGGAGATCCTTTAAGTGTTTTGGGATATCAATATGATTTAGCATGTAATGGTTCTGAGCTTGTATCTGGTGCTATAAGAAATCATCAACCAGAGTTAATGTTTAAAGCTTTTGAAATTGCTGGATATGGTGAAGACGAGGTAAGAAAGCGGTTTGGTGGAATGGTGAATGCTTTTCAATTCGGCGCACCACCTCATGGCGGTTGCGCAGCTGGCATTGACAGAATAGTAATGCTTCTTGCTAATCAAGAGAATATTAGGGAAATCATAATGTTCCCAATGAACCAGAGAGCAGAGGATCTTATGATGGGAGCTCCATCAGAGCCTACATCAGATCAGCTAATGGAATTGAATTTAAGGACAATATCCAGCAGTTGAGAGTTAAATGGTCTTGAGAATTAAAGATAGGAATTTACATGATCGGTAAGTTAAATCACGTAGCGATCGCAGTGCCAGATTTAAGTGCTGCTGCTGAGCAGTACAGGACTACTTTAGGCGCAAAAGTTGGTGATCCTGTTGATGAAAAAGACCATGGTGTCACAGTAGTTTTTATCGAATTACCTAATACGAAGATTGAATTATTGCATCCACTTGGTTCGAATAGTCCAATTCAGGGTTTCTTAGATAAAAACCCAAACGGTGGAATACATCACATTTGTTACGAAGTGGCAGATATAAAAAAAGCTAGAGATCAGCTGCTAAGTTTTGGTGCAAGGGTCTTGGGCGAAGGAGAGCCTAAGATCGGAGCTCACGGGAAACCAGTTATTTTTTTGCATCCTAAAGATTTTAACGGCACACTAATCGAGCTTGAAGAAATATAATGTCGGTATCTTGAGTTGGCATTATGAGTGTAACATCCGCATTTGTTCTTTTTGCAGTAATTTGGTTTTTGACGTTTCTGATAGTGATCCCGTTTAAAATAAAAACACAGGGTGACATGGGTTTTGTGCTCAAGGGTACTCAAGCTGGAGCTCCTGAAGTCCATGATTTGAGAAAAAAAGCCATAATTACCACAGGCTTATCACTGATTTTATGGCTACTTATCACAATTTTGATAGTTTTTGAGATAGTCACAATTGAAGATATTGATTTGTTTGGGAGAATGGTTGAAGAAAATAAGCAATCATAAAAAAGTTTTTTAGGTCATAGCCATTCTACAATTTCATCAAGATTAGGGCGTAGTCTATCAGGAGGTATGATAGACTCAGTACCCAAATAGATTAACCCTGCAACAGTCTCATTGTCTTTAAGTCCCAGACCGCTTTTTTCAAACTCTTTATTATATACATGCCACCCTGTAAGCCAGTTTGCTCCCCATCCTGCAGCTAGCGAGGCGTTTAATAATGATAAGCAAACGGCGCCTGCGGAATATGTTTGCTCAATACTTGGTATTTTTTCAGATTCCTTTTGGACTTCAATTACGGCAACTGCTAGATGACCATCGTCTAATTGTTTCTTAGCTTTTGCAATCTTATCTTCTGGAATTGATTCTTTAATACCTATTTTTTCAACAAGACTTCCAAGCTTTGTTAATGTTTTCCCTTGAAGCACTATGAATCGCCAAGGAACTAGTTTCCCATGATCTGGGGTTCTTGCCCCCGCAGACAACAGTTCAATTAGTTCATCTTTATTGGGTATTGGTGTCGAGAGAGTTTTTGCCGGTCTGGATCTCCGATTTAGCAGAAAATGCATGACTGTTTCATTACGGGAAAGCATTATTATCCTTACTTTTATTGAGACTTTTTCTTAGTCGTTTATAGTTTCAGCAATCAGGTCCATTATTCTGACTAATTCGGAACTGATTGCTGGTTCTGACATTGCATGACCGGCATGATCAACAATGCGGAGGTCGCAATTGTTCCAACAATTTGCTAAATCCCATGCGCTTTTGGGAGGACAAATCATATCAAATCGTCCTTGCACTATGTAACCTGGTATACAGTCAATAGTTTCCATATTTTCTAGAATCTCGTTCATGCTTTTTAGAAAGCCGTCATTTAAAAAATAGTGATTTTCAATTCGGGCAAAAGCTCTTGCGTAAGGTCCAGGCATTGAAGCCGTTCTGCCGCTTGCCTGAAAAGAGGCTAATGCATTTTCCCAGTTTGACCAGGTTTGACCATATTTTGTTTCAATTGATACATTACCACAGAACAGTCTTTTATTATAAGCAGCTATTAGATCATGGTGTTCGTCTAGCGGTATTGGGTCAGTAAATTTTTTCCATTGTTCAGGCCAAAATTTACCAGCACCGCCACCATAAAACCAGTCTAACTCAGATTTTGTCATCAAAAATACACCTCTTAAAACTAAGTGGCTTACTGCACTCTTGAAAGCTTGTGCGTAAAGCAGAGCAAGTGTTGCACCCCAACTTCCACCAAAAACAATCCATCGATTTATGCCAAGATGTGTTCGGATTGCCTCAATATCATTTATCAAATTTGTAGTAGTATTATTTTCCACACTCGCGTAGGGCCGTGATCTCCCACAACCGCGCTGATCAAATAAGACAATCCTGTAAATTTTTGGGTCAAAATACCTTCGCATTGATGGACTACATCCCCCACCCGGTCCCCCATGCAAAACTACGACAGGTATACCTTCAGCGCAGCCGCATTGTTCGAAGTAAATTTGGTGACCACCATCTACGTGAAGTATTTGCTGGTCAAAGGGGTCAATTGTTGGATACAATTGAGCACCTGCGCTTTTATGTCCCGCGTATCTATCCATTATAACTCTATATAATTCATATTTTAGTAAAAACCATTTGGAATTGAAAATGCAACCCTCTCAATTAAGTATAGACCCTGACGAGATAGAAAAATTCGAAGCCATGGCAGAAGAGTGGTGGGATCCAAACGGTAAATTCAAACCATTGCACATGCTAAACCCTTGTCGTTTAGACTATATAATCGAGATGGTAAGAACTGAGTTTGCCTGTGATCCTGCAAAAGTTAAGCCATTCAGTGAGCTAACAATTCTTGATATTGGTTGTGGTGGCGGATTATTGTGCGAGCCAATGGCGCGTTTAGGAGCAAATGTGGTTGGCGTTGATGCCGCGGAACGTAATATTCCAATCGCTATGGCACATGCTAAACAAAGTAATCTATCCATTGATTATCGTCACGGCACTGCAGAAGAGATATTAGCTGGGAACGAGAAATTCGACGTCATATTAAATATGGAAGTTATAGAGCATGTTTCTGATCCATCTGGTTTTATAAAAACTTGTGAAGCTTTACTAAAAGATGGTGGGATGATGCTGTGCTCTACAATAAATCGAAATCCTAAAAGCTTTGTTATGGCGATAATCGGAGCCGAGTACGTCATGCGTTGGTTGCCAAAAGGAACTCACGAGTGGTCAAAATTTTTTAAACCGCAAGAGTTAGAAAGTATTATAACGCAAGCTGGTTTGAAAATGGTGGATAAAAAAGGTTTTGTATTCAATCCTATTTCCTGGCAATGGAGTATTTCCGATAAGGATCTTTCCGTAAACTATGTAACGTCTAGTGTTAAAGTTTAATCGGCAGTTAACATATAACCAATACCTCTGAGCGTTTGCAGATACCGAGGTTCTTTTGGGTTTCTCTCGATTTTTCGCCTTAGTCTTGTAATCTGTACGTCTATCGCTCTATCGTTCATGGGTTTTCCGTCTGTTCTCAATGCTTTAATAAGATCGAATCTTGTAATTGGAACCCCTATGCTTTTTGAGAATATTTGCATAATTTTGGACTCTGATGAAGTAAGATAGACAAGATTTTGATGGTCCCATAATTCATTGCGTTTAGTATCAAAACTAACTTCTCCAAATGATAAAATTTGATTAATATTATCTTTATAAATTAAGTTTTCACCTGTCCGCCTCAAGACAGCCTTTATTCTGAGAAGTAATTCCATAGGTTCAAAAGGTTTTGGTAGATAATCGTCGGCTCCGGCCTCAAGCCCAAGAATACGGTCTTCCGCGTCGCCCTTGGCAGTTAGTAAAATGATAGGCGTTTTATTCTTTTCTCGCAGGTGGGATGTTAACTCTATTCCACTTTCTCTAGGCATCATGACGTCGAGAATAATTAGGTCAAATTCAAGGCCTGCAAGAATTTGACGCGCTTGCTCGGCACTATGAACAGCCGACACCAGATAACCATTTTTTATCCAAAAACTTTTCTAAAAGATCGCAAATTCTCGTATCGTCATCGACTATCAATATGTGTTTTTTTTCTAACTCCATCAACTGACACGTAATTTTTTATAAGTAACTTGCAATTTTGGATCCATCATTGCTTCAAGAACCTGTTTGAAGCCCGCGACAGCATCAGGCCCAGCTTGGCGATATGCCTCACGCATTCTGTGACTCTGTGCAGTAGAAAGCTGTTTTTCTAAAGACTTTCCGCTTTCTGTAAGATACAAGTGCCGCTCTCGACGATCTTTTGTTCCAATTTTTAGAGAAACTAATTCATGTTCAATCAAAGTTCTTAAAACTCTGTTTAGAGATTGTTTTGTAACCCCCAATATACTGAGCAAATTGTTGACATTGGTTCCCGGTACGCGATTTATAAAATGTAGAGCTCTGTGATGAGCTCGTCCATAGTTATATTTGTCGAGAATCCTATCAGGGTCAGCTGTAAACCCACGATAAGCAAAAAACATACCTTCAATTCCTTGTCTTAACTGTTCATCAGTCAAGAAGAGCAGGCTCTCTCGGCTTCTATCATTTTGCATTCGCCAGGCTTACCTTTCCTTTGTGAAGTTTATATAGTCATTTTACGTCAGTATTGTTGACATTCCAATGGTTAACTGGTAGCGATCATCGATTTTTTTTGAATTTTATATCCGTAACGGACCTTTAATTGATTGGAAAATTACAGATTTTGACCGCTAAGTTAAGAAGGGTTAATCATGTCAGGAAGCTACGACGACCGTGATGGCAAAATTTGGATGAATGGTAAGCTGGTAGAGTGGCGTGATGCAAATGTACACATCTTAACACATGCTATGCATTATGCCAGTTCAGTTTTTGAGGGCGAACGTGCGTATGGTGGAAAAATATTTAAGAGCTTGTTGCACTCAGAGAGGCTTCTGAAGTCAGCAAAAATGGTAGATTTTGAAATTCCTTACAGCGTCGAAGAAATTGAAAATGCTAAATATGGTGCATTGAATGCAAACGGTTTGAAAGATGCTTATGTAAGAGCAATTGCTTGGCGTGGTGCTGGTGAGGATATGGGTGTCGCATCTTTAAAAAATCCTGTAAATCTTGCCGTCGCGACATGGTCTTGGGGTAATTATTACGGTGATGCAAAGATGAAAGGTGCTAAGTTGGATGTAGCCAAGTGGCAGCGACCCGACCCCAAAACTGCTCCCTTTGAGGCTAAAGCTGCCGGACTTTACATGATTGCTACAATGTCCAAGCACACTGCAGAAGCCAACGGATGTTCAGACGCGATGATGATGGACTATCGTGGGTATGTGGCGGAAGCCACTGGTGCAAACATATTTTTTGTCAAAGATGGCGAGGTTCATACCCCCAAGCCAGATGCATTTTTGAATGGGATAACACGACAAACAGTTATTGAAATGCTGAAAACGATGGATGTTCGAGTTCATGAAAGACATATTCTTCCAAGTGAACTTGAAGGTTTTAGTCAATGTTGGCTTACCGGGTCCGCAGCCGAAATTACTCCTGTTGGGCAAATAGGAGATTATAATTTTGAAGTTGGTGAGCTTACAAAAACAGTATCTAAAAATTATGAGATATTAGTTCGTCAATAAGCTGTATATTTTTCTTGTGGCTATTCACTTGCGACACAAAGGCGCTAATTAAAAATCTATAGGGTTGAATGCTGGACGTATCAGAAAATGGACGTTAAAACACAACCGATTCTGTTAGTCAGAAAAAAACGTTATTAAATTAAATGGAGATTCATAGTGTCAGATTCTCACGACCCCGAAGGTACTAGGCGAGATTTTTTATACTATGCAACTGCAGGAGCAGGTGCAATCACTACTGGTGCTGCAGTATGGCCATTAATTAATCAAATGAATCCGTCTGCTGACGTAAAAGCTTTGGCGTCTATCAGAGTTGATGTGTCCGGAGTAGAGCCAGGTACTCAACTTACTGTTAAGTGGCTAGGGAAGCCAGTATTTATTCGCAGACGTACGGAAGATGAGATTCAAGATGCGCGATCTGTTTCCTTGAGTGAGTTACCTGATGGCACTGGTCGCAATGAAAACATACCTGATTCTGACGCTGCTGATGAAAATAGATCATTAGATGCAGCAGGAGAATGGTTGGTAATGATGGGAGTATGCACTCATTTGGGTTGCGTTCCCTTAGGTGACGGTGCTGGCGAGTTCGGTGGTTGGTTTTGCCCATGCCACGGGTCCCACTATGACTCATCAGGCCGCATTCGAAAGGGTCCAGCCCCCCAGAATTTACCAGTGCCTGTTGCGTCTTTTGTAGATGAATCCACTATTAAACTTGGTTAAAGGAATTAATTGAGATGTCTGGAATACCTCACGATCATTATGAACCAAAAACTAAAGGCGAAAAATGGTTGAATAGCCGTCTGCCAATAGTGGGTTTGTTGTATGATACAATAATGATACCTACTCCCAAAAATTTAAACTGGATGTGGATTTGGGGAATTGTTTTAACGTTTTGTCTGGCGTTACAAATCATTACTGGGATCGTGTTGGTAATGCATTACACGCCACATGTTGATATGGCATTCGCTTCCGTAGAACACATTATGAGAAATGTGAATGGCGGCCACATGATCCGTTATTTACATTCTAATGGCGCGTCTTTATTTTTTATAGCTGTATATGCTCACATTTTTAGAGGTCTATATTATGGATCCTACAAAGCACCTCGTGAGATTACTTGGATCATCGGTATGTTGATCTACCTTCTTATGATGGGGACTGCTTTTATGGGGTACGTACTTCCATGGGGTCAGATGTCGTTTTGGGGCGCAACAGTCATTACTGGTTTATTTGGTGCTATACCGTTCATAGGCGAGCCGATCCAGACACTTCTGCTTGGGGGTCCGGCCGTTGACAATGCAACTTTAAATCGCTTTTTCAGTTTGCATTATTTATTTCCATTCTTGATTGCTGGATTGGTGATTGTACACATTTGGGCCTTTCATACTACCGGAAACAACAACCCAACGGGTGTTGAAGTTCGGAGGACTTCGAAAGCGGAGGCAGAAAAGGATACCGTTTCTTTTTGGCCATATTTTGTAATAAAAGACCTCTTTGCCCTAGCGGTTTTACTTGCAGTCTTTTTCGCAATTGTGGGATTTATGCCAAATTATCTAGGTCACCCCGACAATTACATCGAAGCTAACCCACTAGCTACACCTGCGCACATTGTTCCAGAATGGTACTTCTTACCCTTCTATGCAATTCTCAGAGCCTTCACGGCCGAAGTATGGGTGGTACAATTTGCTTCATTTGTAACTGGCGGGATAATTGACGCTAAGTTCTTTGGAGTTTTGGCTATGTTTGGTGCTATTATAGTTATGGCTCTAGCACCCTGGTTGGATACTTCAAGCGTCCGGTCTGCACGTTACAGGCCTATGCTCAAGTGGTGGTTTGGAATCCTAGTGTTTGACTTCTTTGCGCTGATGTGGCTTGGAGCAATGCCTGCTGAAGAGCCTTATGCAACCCTTTCACTGATAGCTTCAGCTTATTGGTTCGGTTATTTCCTTGTTATACTCCCACTACTTGGGATCATAGAAAAACCAGGCTCCCAACCAACTTCGATTGAAGAGGATTTTAAGAAAAAGCAATTGAAGAAGGCAGACAAAGCTGATGATTACTTTTCAAAGCCTGACGCAACACCCGCTGAGTGATTAAAGGAAAAGAAATGAAATTCGTAAAAACAGTTTTTATCGTTTTGTCAGCTTGGTTTGTTGGTAGTTTTTCTTTTGCAGCAGGTGGCGGTGGTTATGTCAAAGACTTCGATTTTTCATTTGAAGGTCCATTTGGTGCATATGATCAAACTCAACTTCAAAGAGGACTTAAAGTTTACACAGAAGTTTGTTCATCATGTCATGGCTTAAAGTATGTACCATTAAGAACACTCGCTGATAAAGACGGCCTTGGCTATTCCGAAGATCAGGTTCGCGCATATGCTGAATATTATGAGATATTTGATCCCGAATTAGATGACTATCGTGCTGCGGTTCCGGCCGACCACTTCCCAGCAGTTGTTGATGCTGGAGCTCCCGATTTATCTTTAATGGCAAAGGCAAGAGCAGGGTTCCATGGGCCGTACGGCACGGGAATAAGTCAACTTGTAAATGGAATGGGAGGTCCCGAATATATTGCCTCGCTATTAACCGGATACACTGGCGAGGAAAAAGAAGAGTATGGGTCAGTATTCTACGAAAACACTGCTTATCCCGGTAAATGGATAGCTATGGCACCACCACTGTATGGCGAGGACGTTGATTATGATGACGGGCATGCAAACGATATATACAGCGAGGCACAGGATGTTGCTGCTTTTTTAATGTGGGCTGCCGAACCAAAAATGATGGCTCGAAAGCATAGTGGATTTGTCGGAGTTTTGTTTTTGGTTCTGTTGTCTGTTCTGTTATATTTAACTAACAAGCGCTTGTGGGCTCCTATTAAAAAGGAAAGTATCTCTTCGTAGGTAAGCAGATATTAAGAACACAAAGTTTACTTAATCATTATCTGAACCATCAGATCCTGCGCCTATTTGTCGGCTCTCCTCAGTAGCAGGCGCGTATGTCATGTTTGACCAAGGCTCAATTGCCTTCAATGTTGTGTCGTCGATTGAGATTCTTGTTATAGTTTTTTGTTTTGTGATCTTCCTATTTGTATTCTTAGAAAAGGAAATTGTATTAACTATCTTTTTTGAATAGAAGCGATTGCCAATGATTAACTCATTTATTAAAATAAAATCCTCATTTTCTAATGATACTTTTAGTGGAGGCTCGTTAAAATCTCTATCAACAGATATTAATCCAAGGATAAGTATTGGGTCGTAAAACTGGCCTTCAATTTGATCAGATATTTTATAAACTTGGTTGTCGATTACAGTCAAAATTTGGTCAATTTTACTATTTTTGGTGTTTAGAACCTCTAGAAGAATGTTTTGTGCTGGAAACTGATTTATGGCCAGTGCCAAAAGAGCATTGGATAAATCTTCGCATACTCCCCAGTGGTGCCCTTTTCCTCTAAGGCTTTTTTTGCAAAGCGAAATAAATTCGTTTTTTGATAGGTTCAATTGGGTTTCTGCTTTGGATATGTCCAATTATCGCAGTTTTCTTCGTTAAGTGTCTGTGGTAATGGGGCACCTTTGAACATATTTATCCTAACCCATCTATCTGATCTAGGATCAAAGTGAAATGCTCCAAAAAAAGAAAGTTTTGCTCTTAGTAAGTCGATAGGAATAACTTCGCTTGAAATAGTATTATCTTTTATTTCTGCATAAGGATTGTTGAATACAATCTGGCACCTGCGAATTATGTGACGGTGCTCAGGATGCTTCATAAGAAATTCAGCAATGCTTTTGTTGTGTTTCCATTTTGAGAGGTCAAAATGCATCCGAGCGACATCACGACCTGGTTGGAGTGGCTGTTCATAAAATGCTATACCATTTTCTGTAAATCGGTTTCCAAGTCGGGGTTCTAGTTTTTCCTCTGAAATATACCAAGCAAGCTCATTATTTTTTGAGTTTTCCCAATTGATCTTTAGTGCGTAAGCATAATGTTGCTCGGTCTTTTTAAGAAACTCTCCAATTAACATTGAGCCTTTAATCTTACTTGAAAATTGTTTTTTATCACTCATTCCACCGCTGAGTTCATCGACTAATTCACCAAATGGTTCTAAGATGAGAGAAACCAGTAGCTCTTGTGCTTCCTCTCCCAAAGTTTCCTCGGCCCAACTATATAAATAATTGAATGGATAAGGGGTCTTGAAATTGAATTTTTCTACATATTCGTCCAAGAGAGCTTTATCTAGCCGCAATTCGTTCAATTTTGCAATTTGTAATTCATGTTCTGAATGCCAGCTCTCAATTAGATAGTTACTACGCTTAATGTAATTTTTGAATAAATCGATACACTTGAGTTTTGGTGCCTTGAGACTTCGAATTCTCGCCAGGGCAGTTTCTTTTGCATTTATCCAATTATTTAAGAGTTGTGGGTGATTAATTAAAAAGGGTGCCATTCCGAGTCCAGTAGAGTTTCCTACTCCCAGCATTTCACAAAGCCTTGGTTCAAGCTCTACCCACTCGGTTGGGTTTTTCACTTTTGCAGCGTGCTGTAACAGGTCCATTACAAATGCTCTTATCATATACACTGTAAGCATTTCTGCCTGAAATGGAGCTTTGAACTCTGACCGTTCTGAAATTTCGTTATAATCAACGGCCCCAAATTTTCCAGATCCATAAACGGCTGTTGTTCTCATCATATATCCAACTTTTTCAATTTCGTGGATATCTGGCTGCCTGCCTTTAGATAAGCAATCAACAACATAGTCCCAAAGTCGGACTGACTTATTTGCTCTAGATAAAGTAATTTCCTTTTCAGTTACGCGCCCAGCTTCTTGATTAGGAACATTATTATTTAAACGTTCGATGTCTCCCTTAGATGGAATGCCATCAAAAAGTGTAAAAGTAGCATCCCATTTTGTAGCTATTACTCGATCCGAACGATCATCATCAGAAATTTTATGTGCAAAAGCTACCAGTGAATACGTTCTATTTGGCAGCTGATATGTGTAAACTGCAGTGCCAGAGCAGTCGTCGCTTATATCAAAAACTTGTCTTTGAAATTTCCATTTCTCGGTCGAAATCCGCCTTAAAAGTATTCTAAGAAAAGAGAGTCGTGATTGATGAAAAGAACCCAGTCTGCTCAGGCGCATTACTTTTTCAGCAGGCCGTCGGCCCACCTCACCTAAAGAAAGATTGTTATCAAAAGTTTTTTGCATTAATCAACTTTTTGTTTGTTCCAATTCTACTTTATCCGTTTTTTTATCTTCAGAAAAGTACTTAAAACGAGTTGTAGTGTATAGCCTTTATTGATTTGAAAATAAAGTGTATTGAGTAGCTTATAGTCAAGTAAATGTTATACAATATGAACAATGCCTAATTTATAAAAAGGGCTTTTCATTGAAGACGGTTTTCAGCTTTTTGATTTATATTTACTTGGCGGTATGGCAACGTAATTTTGAGATTTTAAAATGCAACATAATCTTTTTGAATGGAATGATAATTCGTCTGTTATCTCTGCTAAGCCCATATCAAAAGATAAAACGAATATTGCACAACAATTAGCACTATTTTTTGAAATACTTTATGCAGGGAAAACACCAAGGATAAATTCTGATGGTGTAACTTCCCATGAGGCAGTTACTGGCGCAAGCTTTCAAACTATATCAGGAGGATCAACGGGTTTTCCAAAAGTTTTGGAAAGGACATGTATAAGTTGGATATTAAGTTTCAATACTAATGATAAAAATTATAATCTTAGCGGCAGTAGGGTAGCTTTATTCGGTTCTCTAACGCACAGCTTATCTCTATATGGAGTCTTAGAGGCAATATTTTTAGGGTGCGAAGTCCATCATCTAGCTGGTTTGAGCCCAAGTAGTCAATTAGAATATTTAGAGAATAAAAAAATAGAAATACTCTATGTTACGCCCACACAATTGAGACTAATGCTATCAGCTAAGTATCAGAATTATATAATTGATAGTTTGCGATACGTATTTATTGGTGGTGCTTCAATAGAGCAAAATACACTTGCTGAGTTATCAAATATAGCTCCAAATGCGGAGTTAAAACAATTTTATGGGTCAAGTGAAACTAGCTTTATAACTATTTCAGATCTACTCACCCCCGTAAATTCAGTTGGCAAAGTCTATCCCGGCGTAGAGATAGTACTTGGTGACCAGCCGGACACGCCAGTAAGCTTAGGTGAAACCGGCAGGGTCTGGGTTCGGTCGCCTTATTTATTTTCAAAATATGTTGGTGAAAATAGCTTTAATTTAAACAGATTCTCAGATTGGGTAAGTCCAGGAGAGTTGGCAAAATTGGATCTAGACCAAAATCTTTTTATACTGGGTCGCATAGACCGAATATTCAAAATTAAGGATCAAGCAATAATACCTGAAGAAATTGAGAATTATCTACTAACAAAAAAAGATATCATGGATGCGGCAGTTGTAAAAAAAAATGATGTACTCAGAGGCAATAAAGCCGTTGCTTACATTGCAACAAGTGAAAGGTTGGATATAGAAAAGCTAAAATTGGAATGTATTTCATCAATTCCACCGCTTGATGGCTCGTTTCAAATCATTGAACTTAGTCCTGAGAAGTTTCCATTCTTGCCGTCGGGAAAACCTGATATTTACAAGCTACAACAGTGGGACATATAAAATGCAATCAGCCTACATTGTCGGAGCAAAGCGATCAATTGTGTCCCCAATTAATGGACCTCTTTCTTCATTTCAAATACATGAGTTAGCTGCACCAATCATAAATAACGTAATAGAAGCTAGTGGAATAAAATCAGATGAGGTAGACGAATTAATTGTCTCTAATGCTCTTGGTGCAGGGGGCAATCCTTCTAGACTAATTGCTCTTGCAAGTAATTTACCGGAAAGAGTTGGTGGCCTTACTATCGACCGTCAATGTGTGGGTGGTCTTGATGCGATAATACTTGGTATAAAATTGGTACAAGCCGGTAGTGCTAACGTAGTAGTGGCTGGAGGTGTTGAAAGTTTTTCTAATAGGCCAATTCGTCTGGCGCAGGAATATGATAAAATATTGGTACCATATGACACTCCTGAATTTACGCCAGATTCCGATCAGGAAATACATATGGCGGAAGCAGCTTTTAAGGTTGCTGAGAAATTTGGGCTTACGCAGAAGGATCAAGATGCGTTTGCGATTAATAGTCATGCAAATGCTCTGAATTCAAAAACATACCTCACCAATGAGATCGTTAAAATAGGACCAGAAAATATTTCTTTAGATCCCTATACCAGAAGTTTGAGTTTTAAACTTTGTGAGCGCGCGCCCAAGTTATTTGGTTCAATAACGCATGCAAATACTGCAATTTCAGCGGATGCCGCATCTTTTGTTGTAATTTGTAAAAATGTACCTGAAGGTAGAAAAGCACTGGAGTTGGTATCCGGTGCTACCATAGGTGCAAATCCAAAGTTGCCTGGGATCGCTCCTATAGATGCGATAGAAAAGACGTTAAAGTGCTCCGGGCTAAAAAAGACAAATATTAACCAGGTCGAAATAATGGAGGCATATGCATCACAAGCTATGGCATGCCTTCTAGGGTCTGGGCTTGAGAATATTAAAACTAATCCGAAAGGAGGAGCTTTAGCAAGGGGACATCCTATCGGAGCTTCAGGTGCGATACTTGTAACAAGATTGTTTTCGGACCTATCGCCAGGTGAATTAGGAATAGCCGCCGTTGCCGCGGCGGGTGGTATAGGAAGTTCTGCTATATTTCGCTGCTTAGGTTGATTAACTGCGTGATAAAACATCAGCAGGCCGAAGCTTGAATAATGTTTGAGTGAGCGTTGCACAAAGAAATGCCTTTATCAAATCTCCTGGTAAATAAATTAATGCAATTACCATAGCTTCCGAAATCGATTTTCCCAATATGATAGACATTCCAATGATACCTGGAATGTATAACACAAAAATTCCACCTATGATTGCTCCAAGCAGGGATGAATAAAATATTTTTACCATCTTTAATTTAGTTGTAATCAAACCAGCAACATAAGCTGCTAATGGGAACCCAACAATAAACCCTACACTTGGACTGGCAAAAATTCCTAAGCCACCGCGACCTCCTGATAATAATGGAAGGCCTAATGCAGTGAGTGCAATAAATAGCAAAACTGCCAAAGCGCCTCTTTTTGCTCCTAAAACGGTTCCGCATAACATTATACCCATACTTTGAGCAGTAATAGGTACTCCAGAGGCAAGCATTACTTTTGGTGCGAGGCCAAGTACGGCAATCACAGCCGCGAACAATGATACCAGAACTATCTTTTTTTCCATTTTGTTACTTATTCTCTGAAAGTTGATCTTGATTTAAGGGATTGTGCAACATGATCTGCGTCATCCATAACACTCAATATTAACGGCACAATGATTTGCCACGAAGGCCGTTTACCCGATCTACATCTGTATGCAAGCTGTAAAATTTTTTGCCTCTCTATCACAATCGGTGTGAATCGGATGAAAATTAGGATGCTAAGTGAAATGGCTTGTGTATCTATATTTATAAGTCGCATGGGGCTTATAATTTTTTCGATAATTTCCGAAATCTCACTAGTTTTTGTTGAACAAGTTACGATATTGGCGAGCGTCACAATTAATAATAGTCTTAATATAATTAAAGCACCATAACCTAAGTCACCTGAATAAAGATGCCAAACCACTATAATTGCTATAAAGGGTAACAAGGGTTTTAACAGCCCCAGACTGAATTTAAAAATTTGCCAGCCTAGTAGAAATTGAAATGCAATTGTCGTCAAAAATAGAGGCAACATAATGCCCAGTGTTTCTACAAAAAAAATTCCACTAGTTGCTGTGGCCAAAAGTACTAACTTTATGCTGGCTGGGATTTTTTCTAACCAAGTATGCTTAGGAAAACGAAGAGCTAGCATTACAAGTTTACGTTTCTTAGCATATGCTTTGAGTATTCTTGTAATACTGACTTTGGTGATCCGTCTAAAAGGACCTTCCCATGATCTAACCAAATGACACGATTGCATTTTTCTAAGCTGGATAGGCTGTGGGTTATATGTATAATCATTTGGGGTAAGTTTTTTATGTATGCATCTAATGCTTTTGTTGTTGGTAAATCTAACCCTGAGAAAACCTCATCCAAAATTATAATTGCGGGATCCATTGCAAAAACACTCATTATACACAAAAGCTGTCGTTGCCCTTGAGATAGTGTCGAAGTAGACAAATTAATCCAGTTTGTTTTATCAAATTTTTGAAGAGTTAATGCAGTTTTCTTTTTTACTTCTGATTTTGAATAGCCCAAGTTCTTTAGACCAAATCCTATTTCCTCCTCAACTGTTCCAAAAATTATTTGATGGTCAGGATTTTGAAATACTATTCCAATTTTTAGATTAGGATGACTTCGATTTTTGCCATTAATATGTACTTCAAGTTTACCTTTGCTTGGGTCAATCAATCCACATAGAATTTTTGCTAATGTAGATTTACCAGAGCCATTTCTGCCTACAATACCTATAGATTTTTCATCTAAAGTAAGTGTTAGTTCCTCTAAGATAACTTTTCCAAAAGCTGCATACGAGATTTCGTTTAAAACAAGTTTAGGCTTAATCAACCGGTTGCCCTTTTTCAGTTTTATAAATGTACTTCAAATAAGTAGTACCTGTGTTCCAATTTTGGTCAAACTGAATAATTCGTTAATATGTTCGTTATACAATCCAATGCAACCATTTGAGGATCTGCGCCCAATTTTTCTGGTATCATGTGTTCCATGAATTCTGTAATATTGCCAACTTAAATACAACGCATGTGTTCCTAGAGGGTTTTCTGGCCCAGGTGGCATAAATTCTGGCCATTCAGGGTTTCTTTCAAGCATAGAAGGTGTAGGTCGCCAGCTTGGGCCTTCAACTTTTTTTACAACTTTAGTGCGACCTCTGCGGGTCAACTCGTCAGACATTGGAACGCTCGATGGATATAGATTATATATACCCTCATCTTCAGACCAAAAATGTAAAGCGCGGGATGTCATATCTACGAGAATTGCACCATTTTTTAGATTGCTAAAGTAGGGGCGCCAATCAAGTGCACGAAAGCTTGAAAGGTTGTGGCGTTGAGCTTTTGTAATTTCTTGTTCAATTTCTGTAGTATTGTCAGCATTAACATTTGATTGTGCCAAGATCGGAGTGCTTACTGAGGCAAATGACGCTATCATAAACGATCTTCGGGACCAATCTTCCATAACTAACTCCGGGCCATTAAATATAACATTGCCATTATGTTTTATTTACAATCTAAACAAGGAGTAAATAGCTAAGTTAAATAAAACTGTGTTTGATATGCTTTAAGTATCAATATATGAGCAAGAATAGTTTGAACGGGAACAAAATGTTGAATATAAAGTGGCTCCTAGTTTTTTGTTTAATGTGGTTATCTGGCTGCAATGCGTTGGGGCCTCCAGAAATGGGTCCTGATGGAAAACCATTACCGAAAATATACAAATTAAAAAGGCAAAATGTTGGTCACGTTAAATTCCGAATGTTGGACGCAGTAAATGCCTTGCGTATTGCAAAAGGCATTCAGGTGCTTGAATTTAATTCAGAATTAAATGCAGCTGCAGCTACTCACGCCCGTGATATGTCTATACAAAATAGACCCTGGCATTTTGGTTCAGATGGATCATCTCCACTAGATAGGGTAGCTCGAGTAGGATACGAGAAAGTATTTTTGGGTGAGACAATTTCAGAAACCTATGAAAGTGAGATTACCACACTAACAGCATGGATAAATAGTAAAAGTACGCGAGAAGTTATACTAGATCCAAGAGCAAATGAATTAGGATTCGCTTGGTACCAAGAGCGTAATGGAAAAATCTGGTGGACAATGATCCTTGGTGGGAATTCGCTGTCTACGGTTCAATAAAGATTGGTGTGCCAATTCCTACCAACTTAAAAATTTCACGAATTTCTTTATTACTTACTGCAATGCATCCTGCTGTCCAATCTTTTTGAAACCAGCGAAAAGGTTTGTCGGTTCCATGTATAAATATATCTCCTCCTGGAAGTTTACCTTTAAGCTTTGCAAACTGTTGGTCTTTTACGTTTGGGTACGAAATGCCGACAGATAGATAGTATTTACTGTTTTCATTCTTTCTATCGATTTTATAGGCTCCCTCGGGAGTTTTGCCATCACCTTCAAAGTTTTTATGGCCCTTTGGAGCAAAACCAAGATCTACCTTGTATGATTTAATTATTTCATTACCGCTGAGGAGATATAATTTTCTCTTACTTTTTTTTACGACAATTTCGGTTACTTCTTTTGATTTAGTTTCTGAAAGCACAAAACTGGCATTAAAAAACCAACTAATTCCAATTATAATAAAGTCTCGTTTTAACACATTTTACCTCTTTATAAGGTTTGTTTAATTTATATTTAGACAGTATTAATCATTAAATGATCTAGATGGTAGTATTCAAAATTTCAGACAGCTATCTTATCAATGCCAATAAAACCACCAGATTGCCGCTCCCAGTACTTTGAATATAATCCGCCAAGCGTTAGTAGTTGGTTGTGTGTACCTTGTTCAACTATTTTCCCTTCATGTAGAAGAATAATTCTATCCATTTTTACAATAGTTGATAGCCGGTGAGCTATAGCAATTACAGTTTTGTCGCGCATCACGTAATCTAACGCATGTTGGATTTCGGCTTCAGTTTCGCTATCGAGAGCACTGGTTGCTTCATCTAAAATTAAGATTGGAGCATTTTTGAGAATTGCACGTGCTAGAGCTATTCTTTGGCGTTGACCACCTGAAAGCTTAACCCCTCGTTCCCCAAGGTGTGCATCAAAACCTGAGCGACCTTGGTTATCAGTCAAATCCATTATGAATTGGTGTGCCTGAGCTTTTTTTGCAGCGTTCATAACATCGTCAGAGGAAGCAACTGGATTTCCATATAAAATATTATCATACGCAGATCTATTAAACATCGATGTATCTTGAGCCACAACAGAAATTTTACTCCGAAGGCTATCCTGTGTAATCTCTGCTATATCTTGATCTGATATTAAAATTCGACCGCCTTCTGCATCGTAAAATCTCAGTATTAGATTAACCAAAGTAGATTTTCCTGCACCTGATGCTCCGACTAAACCAATTTTTTCTCCGGCTGATACATCAAGTGATAGGTCTGTTATTCCCCCAATTTCGCGGCCGTATTTGAATTTTAATTTTTCAATTTTAATTTTTGGCTCAATTATGTTCAGCTTTTTTGCACTCTCTTGATCTGTAAGTGTATACCTTGGCGTAAGTGTTTTTATACCATCTTCAATTTCGCCGATCTGAGCATAGATATTCATTAGGGTGAAACTTACCCATCCCGTCATTTGGGCAAGTCTCAGAGCGATGGCACCAGCGATCGTAACCTCTCCGACCGTAGCAAGATTGTTGACCCACGACAGCAATGATAAACCAACGAGGCCGACTGGAATTAAACCAGCAAGTGTCAAAAGTACGATACGGAACTCTAACATGGTCTTTTGTCTGTCAATTGAACGATCTAGGTATTTGTCCATTGCTGAAACAGCAGCATCATTTTCATGAGAAATATGCGCGAATTGCTTTACAGTTTTTATATTACTTATCGTGTCAATGATCTGGCCCGACACCATGGCTTTTGAGTCTGCATAAGACTTTGATTTGCGTCTTATCCTGGGCATATATATTTTGATTAAAGCAATATACGTTATTAGCCAGACTGCTACGAATAGAGTGCTTTTTAAATCAAATGCGCCTACGATAATCATTGCAGAAACTATGGATGCTAGAGCGTATACGCCAGTTTGTAAAAAATCTGTAATTAATGTTGATAGAGAGTTAGCAGTTTGAAGTTGTTTTTGCGCTATTCTGCCAGCAAAGTCGTTGTCAAAAAAACTTACAGACTGTCCTAAAGTCCATTTATGAAGTTTTAGCAATGTCATATTGAGGATTTTGGGTCCGAGAATCGCTTGAAAAAGTGCGCTTAGGCAAAAACTTAATGGCCTCAAAAATACAAAAATTAATATGCACAAAAGTAAAAGAATTTTATTTGCACTGAAGAAAAGTGAACGCCCATTATCTGCCTGCGCGGCGTCAACTACCCACCCAAGAGCGATCGTGGTTATCATTTCGAATGATCCGGCTAATGTGCTGGCAGCAGCGCCAAAGAAAATAAATTTCCAGGTTCCGCCACAAGACCATATTATGAACCTCCAAAGTTCTTGTGGAGGAGGAGACATACTACCTTTTTTGTAGTCAATCTTATTTGATATCCAATTAATCATTTAACAGTCGTCTGTAAAAACCCACCTGACTGTTGTGCCCACAATTTAGCATAGAGACCATTATTTCCTAATAAGTCTGTGTGTGAGCCATCTTCAACAATACGCCCATTATTCATAACCAGTATCCTATCCATGTTTACGATAGTTGAGAGCCGATGTGCTATTGCGATTACAGTCTTTCCTTCCATCAAATAAGATAAGGTCTCTTTAATAGCAGCCTCTATATCGCTATCTAGTGCGCTTGTAGCTTCGTCCATAAGCAAAATTGGCGCATCCTTTAAAATCACACGAGCTAGAGCAATACGTTGCCTTTGGCCTCCAGATAACTTCACGCCACGTTCACCAACTTTAGAGGAGTATCCTTTATTACCGTCTGTATCCTCTAGGTTTACGATAAATTCGTGGGCTCGTGCTTTTTTCGCTGCATCAATTATTTCTTTCTCAGTGGCGTCACTTCTTCCGTAGTTTATGTTTTCTCTAATGCTTCTGTGTAAAAGGCTACTTTCTTGCTGTATTGTGCCAATATGCTGTCTTAGACTTTCTTGCTTTATCAGGGAGATATTCTGCTCATCTATAAGTATTTTGCCCTTTTCAACATCGTAGAATCGTAAAAGTAATTTAAAAAGTGTTGATTTGCCTGCTCCTGAGGGACCAACTAACCCAACTTTTTGTCCAGCAGGAATTTTAATATTTAAATTATCAAGGCCACCAAAGCTTCTACCATAATGATGATATAAATTTTGAACTTCTATTTTTGAATCACCAAGATTCAGCTTCTTAGCGTTTTTATGATCCACTAATTGTACTGGTTGGGCTATAGTCTCTAACCCTTCTCTTATAACACCTAATTCTCGAAAAAAAGTGGAAGCCGCCCACATTATCCACCCGGACATTGCACTTATACGTAGAACTAACGTTGCTGCAGCTGCTACCACACCTACTGACGTTTGTTCTGAATACCAAAGCCATATGGCCCATCCGATTGTCCCGGCTGTTAGAATGCCATTTAAAAAAGAGAGCGAAATATCCATTATGGAATATAATCGTAACTCTCTAATAATTGTATTTCGGGTGTCTGCGATTGCCTCTCTTGCATACTCAAGTTCTTTTTTTTCATTAGAGAATAATTTTACAGATTGGATATTTGTATAAGCATCTACGATGTATCCGTTCAAATTCGACCTAGCATCGGCTGCTGCCTGTGATGCTGGCTGAATGCGTTTGACCACAAAAATTATCAAATAACCGTAAGCAAACATCCAAAGTAAAAGAGGCACAATGAGTTCTATTTCTGCAGTCACAAGTAAAAATAATGCTCCTACCAAGTAGGCTAAAATATAGCTAAATGCGTCAAATACGTGATAAATTACTTCACCTGCTGACCGAGGGGTCTGCATCACCCTATTTGCGATCCTCCCAGCAAAGTCATTTTCAAACCATCCAACTGACTGGCGCATAACTTGCCTGTGACCCCTCCATCGGAATAATGTTGCTATATTTGGCATAAGTGAATTGTTGTTTAGTAAAACAGCTATAGAGGCAATTACTGGCATTCCAACGCCGGCTAGGATCAAAAAAAATCCAATAAAGAAGCCATTATCTAAAATTTCTTGTCTTGATTCTGTTTGCATCAGGTCAACAATCTGCCCAATTCCATAAATTAATATAAGTTCGATGGTTGCTAATAAAAATGCAAAGAAAGCCGTCACACCAAACAGGAAATAGAAAGGCTTAGTATAATCTTTTAAAAAATTTGATATTTCTTTGGGAGGAGTATCGGTTTCCTCATACTTACAAAATGGATCTACAAGATTCTCAAAAAATTTAAACATAGAAGTTCCGTTAATCACAAAAGCTTGTAACGATAATAGACCCTTTAATTCTGTCAAGAGTGGGTTTTTGCTTTTATACCGATAACTTTCAGTATTTTGGCTGGGTCAGATTTAAAATTGCTTTTTATCCATGCACGTTGGGCTTCTTTCAATTTAATCCCGACGTCCGCGCCGCTCATATATTTAGTTAAATGCGCCCCAGATATAGGACATGGATATAAACAAGCTTTTTCGATTTTTTTGACATCACTTAACTTTAATTTTTCGCCCTGATTGAATGTGGAGATCGCAAGTACTGATTGGGCAATTTCCTTGTTGAACTGGTAAACTAATTCAGCAGGGTCAAATTTTTTTTCCAAAAGGCTCTTTAATAGTGAAAACTTTTTTACCTCTTTGCGGGATAAATTGAGGGATGTTATCTCAGTATTTCTAGTGATTGCTAAAAGTCTTCTAATTGCCTCTGGTTCAATCCCCATTTTTTGTTCTATTGAAATTAGGTTTTTGATACTTTTTATGCCTCGGTCAATCAAAACCTTTTCAAGAACACCTATTTTTGACATTTCTGACAGTGCGCGAGATGGATTTTTGGATAACAATATTTTTTGTAATTCATTCCATACCCTTTCCTTAGATAAAAATTTCAAGCCATTTTGATTATCTTTTATTGCGTCTAATGCGTCTCGCTCGAAGTCTGCCACCAAGTCAGCAAACTGAGCATGGAATCGAAAGAATCTCAAAATTCGCAAGTAATCTTCTTGGATACGATTGTTTGCGTTGCCAATGAATTTGATTCTAAGGGGTTGGAAGTCCTTTAGTCCTCCTATCGGATCTATGATTTTTCCGGTAGGGTCTGCATAAAGGGCATTTATTGTAAAATCTCTTCTCTCAGCATCTTTTGTGATATTATCAGAAAAGCTTACATCAGCATGTCTTCCATCTGTATTTTGGTCACTTCGCATTGTAGTGATTTGGTATGGGATACCCTCTGATACAACAGTTACAGTGCCATGAGAAAATCCTGTTGGAGCAGCTTTGAAGGACCCAATGTTAAAAAGATCTAACGTTTCCTCTGGTCTTGCATCAGTCGAAATATCAATATCATTCACAGGGAAATTTAAAATACTATTTCTGACACACCCACCAACTAGGTATGCATTATGATCAGCTTTTTTTAATATTTGTAATATATTTTGTAGGCTTTGATTCTTTATCCATTCACTATCTATTTGCATTTTTAAACCCTTTAGCAAAACCAAAAAGAATACGAGCAGTGGCACCCCAAATATAGTATGGGCCGTATGGTACTACATAATAGTATCTCAATTCTTCCTGCCATTTTCGTGCTTGGATACGGTAGTTTTCCAGGGTCAAAAAATGCTTCAGCGGCACGTAAAAAACTTCATCTACCTCATTTTTGTTAATCTTTAAATCTAGTTTACCTGGCAGTTGGAAAATAATAGGAGTCACCAGAAATTTTGTAACAGTTTCATGCCTTGGTAGGATACCTAGTTCCTTTGGAATTGATCGGTTCAGTCCGATTTCTTCTTCTGCCTCGCGCAAGGCTGTATTTAAAAGTGTACCATCTTCAAGTTCAAATTTTCCTCCTGGAAATGCAATTTGACCAGGGTGGTTTTTTAAGTGCCCAGCCCTTTTAGTAAGTAAAACTGATGGCTGCTTTTTCTCGGAAAAACATATGCCAACGAGTACACCAGCTTTGTTGAGTTTTCTATCACTTGGTAAAACAATATTGTGATTTAAATCAAAGTCTGAAGAGTTAATACGCTCTTCATCCAAAACTTTTTTAATTATATCAATCCAATTATGTTCCACTATTTATTGCCTCAAAACCTACCGATTTTGGGTCTAATTCATAGTGTGCACCGCAAAATTGACAATCAGCTGTAACAAGTCCATCCGAGGTTATCATCTGTGAAATGTCCTTTGCTGAATATATCGAAAGTGACTGTCGTACTCTGTCTTCTGAGCAGCTACAGCCAAATCGAACTGATTGAGTATCGAAAATACGAGGCTGTTCCTCATGAAACAACCTTACAAGAAGCTCTGAGGGAGTCACCGAAGGTCCAATCAGCTCAAGATCTTCAATTGTATCAAGGTGATAATTTATACGATTCCAGTGTTCGGCATTGTCTCCATTAAGAAGGTCTTGAGAACTTAATAGTCCACTGGGATCGGAGCTATTTTCTTCTGAAGCTTGAAAATTAGACGTTGGTAGGTGCTGAACCATAATACCGCCAGCTCTCCAGGTTTCTTCCATATTAGCTTGTTTTATTTTGTCAAATTTCAGATGAAAGACCGTTGGAAGTTGCTCTGATTGAGCAAAATATGTCTCAGCACTATCTGACAGAGACCTTCCATTCAAAGGTGATAATCCTTGATAAGGCTTTGTTCCTTCGCCCTGGTCAATTAATACTGCAAAATAACCCTTTCCAAGTTGATCAAATGGATCTTTATCAGTTAATTTTTCTTTATCAAAACTAGCATAAGCCCGAATTTTTGCAGTCTCTCCCGTTTCTTTGGGAGCGTAAAAATCAGTTGCTATCATACGAACTGGACCATTTGTTTGTACCTGCAGAGACAACTTCCACTGTAGTTTGATACTTTCTCCGATCAATGCCGTAAGGAGTGCCATCTCTGCGACTAGTGCTTCAACAACTTTGGGGTACTGATGCTGTTTAAGGATACCTTGTAAAACCCCATCTAATCTTGCAATCCTGCCGCGCATATCTGCAGCGTCGAGTTGAAATGGTAAGACTGTATCATCCCATGCTATTTTATTGCCCAATGACATGTTTTATCCTTGAATTTTCACTTCATGCTTATACGCTCGAATCAAGTTGGACAAGTTTCAAAATGTGAAGTGTTTTTGGTATGATAAAAACTTACGCCACAGAAATTGAGAGGGGTAAAAAATATTTTTATCGTCCAGGTGTGTATGTAATTTTACCTTTTGAAAACCAAGTTTTACTTACTTTCCAGGCGGATCCCCATAATGAGTTTCAATTACCGGGTGGGGGGGTTGATGCTGGAGAGCAACCAATAACAGCTCTTTACAGAGAGGTGATTGAGGAAACGGGATGGGTTATTGGGCGACCTCGAAAGATTGGAGCATTCAGGCGTTTCGTGTATATGCCGGAATACAAAATGCGGGCTGAAAAACTTTGCCACATCTATTTAGCCAAACCTATCTTTAAAAAGTGCGAGCCAACAGAGCCTGACCATACGGCAATTTTTGTAGATATTGATGTTGCTTATCAAATCTTAGCAGTGGATGGCGATGCATATTTTTTAAAAAAGGTTGCAGCAGGCCAGTACTGAGACTATGGCAAAAACTTGCCTTACGTTAAGTTCTACGCAACAAAAAACTTAAAAATTGCACCCAGAAATTTGAAGAAACTTAATTATACAAACTGCGAAAGTGTCTCGTCATTTGTGATGTCTGAATATGTAAAGCCTGCATCTTTCAGTCGGTTGAAGAAATCATTGAAACTATCTGGTGACTTCGTTTCAATACCAATCAAAATGGAACCAAAATTTCTCGCTGACTTTTTGAGATATTCAAAGCGTGTAATGTCATCCTCCGGGCCGAGAAAATTTAAAAATTCCTTTAGCGCACCAGGTCTCTGTGGCATTCGTAAAATAAGATATTTTTTTAAACCTGCAAATCTTTGTGCTCTTTCTTTTACTTCTGGTAATCTTTCGAAATCAAAGTTGCCGCCTGAGGTTACACATACAACTCGACGTCCCTTAATTGCCTGACCCAAGTCTTGCAATGCATCAACTGCTAAAGCACCGGCAGGCTCAAGTACTATTCCCTCAACGTTTAACATTTCTAACATTGAGATACATATTCTATCCTCTGGAATTGTAATAACATTTGCTAATCCGATATTTTTTAATCGGCTAAACGTTTTTTCACCAATTTTGCCCACGGCAGCACCGTCGGCAAATGTATTCACAGTATCAAGCTTCGTGGGTTTTCCATTAATTAGTGCCTCACGAAGGCATGCACCGCCTAGAGGCTCAACCAAGGTATATGTGCAATGACTCCCAAAATAACTGGTTACTCCAGCTGATAGTCCACCTCCACCAACTGGTAGGATAATATGGTCTGGATTGCCGCCAAGCTGCTTTTTTATTTCTACCCCAACAGAGGCCTGTCCAATTATAATATTTTCATCATCAAATGGTGACAGAAAGTGTAGACTTTCTTTTTTACAAAATGTTTGTGCCGTGTGCAAACAGTCATCGAAGTAATCCCCAGTTAGTCTGATTTCAACAAATTCACCGCCAAAAATCTGGGTTTTTTGTATTTTTTGCTGTGGAGTTGTGACGGGCATGAAAATTATGCCATTAACCTTCAACTGTCGGCACATAAAGGCAACACCTTGAGCATGATTGCCAGCACTTGCACAAACAAAAGCCTTTTTGTCAGAAAATTTACGCATGGCGTTAAATGCTCCGCGTAATTTATAAGATCTCACAGGACTCAGATCTTCGCGCTTCAACCATATATCAGCGCCGTAGATTGCAGATAAGTGCTCATTTCGTTGTAAAGGAGTTGGAGAAAAAACTTCTCGTATTGCCTTCTCGGCTTGGTCAGCTGATTTTGTAAAATTTGTCATAATTAAGCAATGGCTTAGCAGTCTTAGCATTGCAAGTATTTTTAAGGATACTTCAAAGATTATCAATTCTAGGTTTTATGTCTTCAGTAAATGCTGATCTTGCCCACAGATTGAAAAAAGGGTAGGCCAATCGCAGCGAAAGGGGAATCTAATGCATAAGCCGAAAAAAGTGGTTTTGGCCTATTCGGGCGGGCTAGATACATCAATTATTCTTAAATGGCTTCAAACGGAATACGCATGCGAAGTAGTTACCTTTACAGCAGATTTAGGGCAGGGTGAGGAACTTAATCCTGCGCGTGAAAAAGCGGAATTGCTTGGGATCAAACCCACTAATATTTATATTGAGGACCTAAGGGAAGAGTTTGTGAGTGATTTTGTTTTCCCCATGTTTAGGTGTAATGCCCTTTATGAGGGTCTTTATCTTTTGGGAACTTCGATTGCGCGCCCTTTAATTTCAAAACGTCTTGTTGAAATAGCAGAAGAAACTGGTGCTGATGCAATTGCGCACGGTGCAACTGGCAAAGGGAATGATCAGGTTCGTTTTGAGCTGTCAGCCTATGCTCTTAACCCAACCATACAGGTTATAGCACCTTGGCGTGAGTGGAGTTTAACCAGTAGATCGAGATTAATAAAATTTGCTGAAGAAAATCAGATACCCATTGCAAAAGACAAGCGTGGTGAGGCTCCATTTTCTGTCGATGCTAATTTACTTCATACGTCATCTGAAGGGAAAGTATTGGAGGACCCATCAGTAGCAGCCCCGGAGTATGTCTATCAACGGACTATAAATCCAGAAAATGCTCCAGAAGCTCCTGAATATATCGAAATTGAATTCTTGAACGGTGACGCAGTCGCAATTAATGGTCGTCAAATGTCTCCGGCTAAAATTTTAACTAAATTAAATGAACGAGGAGGAGCTCATGGTATTGGGCGACTTGACCTTGTTGAAGGAAGATTTATTGGAATGAAGTCTAGAGGGATTTATGAAACCCCCGGCGGAACAATATTGTTGGAAGCACATCGGGGTATCGAGCAAATTACTTTAGATCGTGGTGCTGCACATTTGAAAGATGAGTTAATGCCCAAATATGCAGAACTTATTTATAATGGCTTTTGGTACAGTCCAGAAAGAGAAATGCTGCAATCTTTAATTGATAAGTCGCAGAAATACGTTTCTGGCACCGTTAGGCTTAAGTTATATAAAGGGTCCGTAAATACTGTTGGTAGGTGGTCGGAGTACAGCTTGTATTCTGAAAAACATGTGACCTTTGAAGATGATGCAGGTGCTTACGATCAAAATGATGCAGCTGGTTTTATTCAGTTGAACGCATTACGCCTCAAGTTATTGGCCCATCAGAAACTAAAAAATACTAAGGGGCCTAAACTTAGCTGAAGGTAAAGTAAGTTTAAACCTAAATTCCAGCTTCCATAGTGATTTCTTTTTTTGATTTTCGCTGTCGTTCTGTCTCAGACTTTAATTGCCCACAAGCGGCCATAATATCTTCTCCTCTTGGAGTTCGCACCGGACTTGCATAACCTGCACGGTGAATTATGTCGGCAAATTTCTTTATTTGGGGCCATTCACTTCTTCTATATGGTGAACCCGGCCATTCATTGAATGGAATTAAATTTATTTTAGCGGGAATACCAGCGATTAGTTTGACTAAACGAAAGGCATCCAGTTCGCTATCGTTGACGTCCTTGATCATAACATATTCAAATGTGATGCGTTCGGAGTTAGACAATCTTGGGTAATCCTTTAGTGCCTTAATTAGAGTTTCAATATTCCATTTCTTATTAATAGGCACTAACTTGTCTCTAATTTCGTCAGTTGTGCCATGAAAAGAAACTGCTAAAAGACATCCAATTTCGTCGGCCGTCCTCGATATCTCCGGGACGACCCCAGAAGTAGACAGTGTGATCCTTTTCCGTGATAAACATATACCTTCAGGGTCCATAACAATTTTGAGTGCGTCTCTCACATTTTCAAAATTATATAGTGGCTCACCCATTCCCATGAGGACGACATTCGAGAGTAATCTGGTTTCATTATTTGTACCGTTTAAATTTTTCCATTCGCCTAAGTCATCGCGTGCAATTAATACTTGGCCCACTATCTCTCCAGGAGTAAGGTTTCTCACCAGTTTTTGTGTGCCAGTGTGGCAAAATGAACAGGTGAGCGTGCATCCGACCTGTGAACTTACGCAAAGAGTTCCACGACCTTCTTCAGGGATATATACAGCCTCAACCTCATGTCCCCCAGCCAGTTGGAGCAGGTATTTCCGTGTTCCATCTTTTGAACATTGTTTTGAGATCACTTTAGGGACATCAAGTATGAAATTTTCGCTTAGTAGTTCTCGATAATTTTTTGACAGGTTTGACATGTGGGAAAAATTTCTTTCTCCTTTTTGATAAATCCATTGCCAAAGTTGAGCTGCTCTCATTTTGACTTGCTTTTCAGGGGTGCCAATTTCTAAAAGCTTTTCAAGCATAACTGCTCTACTCATGCCTATTAAATTGACTGGTCCAGACGGTAAAGTCCGTGGTATAGTCAGGAGGTCATGTGTAATCGGTGCTGATGGTTTCATTAGTATATGCTATTCAAATTTAGAAAGAAGTTTTCTATACTTATTTAACGTTAGAGCCGTCTATGATAATTTGTTTTTTATTTGCAACGCTTCGATGTATCTTCAACAGCGGCTGTAAAGCCCTTTAATGAAAAAGTATCCTCAGTTTTCGTACCTCTTGAGGATCTGCCGGTAAGTGTCGCTTTCGCTCCACGTTTCATGGCTTGAATCATTTTTTTATCGACTTCGTCTGTCGGTGCCCAAGCCCATTCTCCATTTGTAAACATTTGGTATCTAGTACCATCTATATTTACATCCACATTGCTTCCATCATCGAAGGGGTATCCACCAGTAAATGATATTTGTCCTTTTATGCCGGACCCGGGAATATATGATACAAACAACAAAATATCGCTACGTTTAACCGAGACCATTCGTCCATCACGCGTATTGACTGTCTCAATCGGTTGGGACGCCGCCCAACATTCTTTGGGGCTTTCTTCCACGAACACCACCCAATCGGCCTGTGTAGATGCTACATTAGTACTTGAATCTTGAGCAATAAGAGCGCCTCCGCCAAAAAGTAAAATAAACAATATTAACAAATTTTTGGATACTTGTTTTATCATATTTCCTCGCGTCATTCAGTTCTTGTCTTACTATACTTATATAGCATATTAAAAACAGAGCATTTTGTTCTTTATTTACATCTATTATTTTAAACTGAACCCAATTTAATTTAAAGCCCTGATAATAACAATTCGAATAGGACGAATTTTATGATTAATTCTGCAGTAGAACTTTGTGAAGTATGGAGGGGTTCTTTAAGGGAAAGTTTGCATATTGGGCATGCGGTCGTGTGTGACAGTAGTGGAGGGATAGTAAAGTCTTGGGGTGATCCGGAACAGATTTTTTATTCAAGATCATCATCCAAAATGATTCAAGCGCTACCATTGGTGGCTTCTGGAGCAGCTGATAGTTTTGGCTTGTCATCGCAACATCTTGCCTTGGCTTGTGCATCTCATAATGCTGCTAGTATTCATACCGTTCTCGTGGAAAAATGGTTAAGTGAGCTCGGATTATCAGACTCTGACCTTTGTTGTGGACCGCAGGTGCCGCGTGACCGAGATGCAAAAATAAATTTATTTAGGGCTGACCAAAGTCCCTGTCGAATTCATAATAATTGTTCTGGAAAGCATTCTGGGTTCTTAACATTGACACAGTACTTAGGTGCTGACTCTAACTATGTCAGTATTGATCATCCGGTTCAAAAAGCTTGCTTGGAGTTTTACGAAATGACCACAAATGAAGTGAGTATTGGTTACGGAATAGACGGATGTTCTGCGCCAAATCACGCGTTCAGTTTGAAAGGTATTGCTAATGCTATGGCTTGGTTTTCAGATGCTAAAAGTAGATCAGATCTCTCCTCTAAAAGTGCTGTTAGAGTAATAGATGCAATGTTGAAGCATCCTGCGTTAGTGGCTGGTGAAGGTCGTGCGTGTACAGACTTAATGAGAGCAGCACAGGGAAAAGTAGCTTTAAAAACGGGAGCGGAAGGGTTTTTTGTGGCAATAATTCCAGAAAAAAAAATGGGTGTTGCTTTGAAAGTTTTAGATGGTGCGACTAGAGCTAGCGAGTGTGTAATAGCATCAATTTTAGTAGGGCTAGATGTTTTAAATCCTGCTAATCCAATTGTAGCGAAGTACTTGAACCCTTCGGTCTTGAATTGGGATGGAGTAAAAACTGGTTTTATAAGGCCATTAATACAGTAAAAATGATCGTAAAGTTTAACAAACCATTTAATGTATTATCTCAATTTAGTGATAATTCAGAAAATGCGACTGAAAGAGGTAATTTGTCTGACTTCATTTCTATTCCAAATATTTACCCAGTTGGAAGACTTGATAAAGACAGCGAGGGCTTGATGTTACTATCGGACGACGGGAAGTTGCAGCATAAACTCTCAAACCCGACAAATAAAATCAAAAAAACGTATAATGTGCAAGTTGAGGGTGAGCCTAAACAAGCCGATTTGAATCTTCTACGAGTAGGTATAGAGTTAAAAGATGGTATTACACTTCCAGCAGAGGTTAAGATAATTGAAGCGCCATGTCTCTGGGATAGAGTCCCACCAATTCGAGTACGAAAAACAGTTCCCGATTCCTGGTTAGAAGTTATCATTTATGAGGGAAGGAACAGACAAATTAGACGAATGACTGCTGCCGTTGGGCACCCTACTTTGCGGCTAATTCGCATTAAAATAGGAAGCTACAGCCTAGATAATTTGATGCCAGGAGATTTTGAAACTATAGCATAGCTTTAAATTAAATATTCATTGTAATTAAATAGCAGCTAAACCTTCATCTAATGCACCCAAAATTTGACTTACTTCTTCCTCAGATATTGTTAGTGGTGGGGACATTAAAATATTGTTCAACCCTAGTCTGACCATAGCACCGAACTCGTAGGTTTTCTGATGGATCTTTTTCATATGATCATTGTCTAAAGGTGTTTTTTTTGTCTGATCAGAAACAAGCTCAATCGCAAGCATTAGGCCATGCCCGCCTCGTACTTCTCCAACGATATTGTGTTTCTTAGCTAAATCTATGACACCATTATATAATTGTGTCCCACGCACCTGTGCATTGATTTTGGTATCCAGACGTTCAGTTTCAGATATGCATGCTACCACGGCTGCTGCTCCTACGGGGTGAGCAGAGTATGTATAGCCATGAAAAATTGCAGCATCACCAGTTTTATCATTTTCAAATACTTCGGCAACTTTGTCCGACATCAAAGCTGCTCCAACTGGATAATATCCAGAGGTAATACCTTTAGCAGTGCTCATCATGTCGGGTTTAACGCCCCAATGGCGTGCTCCTGACCAGTCGCCAGTACGCCCAAATCCGGTTATAACTTCATCAGATATTAAGAGGATTCCATTTTTATCACATATTTCCCGCATAAGGGTCATAAAGATTGGGTCCGGAATTATTACGCCTCCTGCGCCTTGTATGGGCTCCATTATAAAAGCAGCAATACTATTTGCACCTTGAAACGCAATTTCATCTTCGAATGCAGCAGCAATATGATGGGCTAGTTTCGAGGAGTTAGTTTCATTAAAAGGATTTCTATAAGTGTATGGGCTAGGAAGATGAAAACAGCCGGGCAGTAATGGCTCATAGTTTATCCGAAACCGATTATTTCCATTTACTGATGCACCGCCGAAATGAGTTCCATGATAACCTTTTTTTAATGAAATAAATTTTGTGCGAGTTGGCTCGCCTTTTATTCGGTGATATTGGCGGGCTAGCCGGAGACATGTGTCAACCGAGTCAGACCCGCCTGATGTAAAAAATACGCGGCTCATTCCGTCTTCGGCAAATAAATTTCGCACCATATATGATGCTTCAATTGCCATAGGATTGGTAGTACCTGCAAAAGATGAGTAGTATGGAAGGTCGTAAAGTTGCTTTGTTATTGCTTCTTTAATCCTATCATTAGAATATCCTAGATTCACGCACCAAAGCCCACCTACAGCATCTACGGTTTGATGACCGTCAATATCTGTTATTTTTGCCCCTTCGGCTTGAGTAATTATTCTTGGGGGTGCTTCTAATGAGTCTTTTGGATGACCCATTGGATGCCAAAGGTGTTTTGCATTATTCGCCTTGAGAAAATTATCATCTTTCATCTTTTTCGCCCACCTGCAAATTTAATACAACTTCATTGTTAGTTTGTCTTTTTACTTTGTCTATAGTTTCAGCAAAACTACTGGACAATTTTACTTAGTTATGTGTAACCATCGAGTGCTATGAACAAAAATAAAACTGACCCAAATTATAAAATTATAGCCGAAAATCGACGCGCTCGTTACGATTACTCGATTGAGGATGAGATCGAATGTGGCCTCTCTTTGGTTGGTTCAGAAGTAAAATCACTTAGACAAAAATCTGCAAATATTGGTGAGTGTTATGCAGAGGTTGAAAATGGTGAACTATGGTTAATTAACTCATATATTGCACCCTACGATCAGGCAAAAACCTGGGGTCATGAGGAGAGGCGTCGAAGAAAACTTTTGGTAACGAAGCGCGAACTTGGGAAGCTGTGGTCAGAAACTCAAAGAAAAGGAATGACTTTGGTCCCTCTAGTTTTGTATTTCAATCATAGAGGCATCGCAAAATTAAAAATAGGTGTGGCTAAAGGTAAAAAAAATTATGACAAGAGATCAGATCAAGCAAAACGTGACTGGGGAAGACAAAAACAACGTTTACTGAGGCAGGGAGACTAATGAGAAGTCTTGTCCAATTGTAAGATTTCAAATAATAGTCTCTGGAGCATTTAAATGGCTTACCTAGAAATCTTTTGAAGCTTATGGAATTATACGATGATAACTGAGCGTGCCGGGAGCCTTGTTTCGACTAGTTGGTTGGCTAAAAGACTAGACAGCTCTCAGATACGAGTCCTTGACGCGTCATGGTATCTCCCACATATGTATAGAAACCCAATTGCGGAGTATGAAAAAAAGCATATCCCTGACGCCCGATTTTTTGATATTGACGATATTTCAGATCACAGGTCTGACCTTCCACACATGGTTCCACCGGTAGAAAAATTTATGTCCAAAGTACGTAAACTGGGCGTTGGAGATGGTCATCAAGTGATTATTTATGATGGTTTAGGTATATTTTCTGCTGCTAGAGTTTGGTGGCTTTTCAAGATGATGGGGCATGACGATGTCGCTGTTCTTGATGGTGGGTTGCCTAAGTGGATTTCTGATGGTTTTCCAGTAAATGATGAGCTACCTGTAATACGTGATCGCCACATGATGGTGGATCAGGTGCTTTCTTATTTAAAGGACGTAACCCAAGTAGCTGCGGCATCAAAGCTGGGTGATTATGAGATTATTGATGCAAGGTCACCAGGTCGATTTAGAGGCGAAGAAAATGAGCCAAGAGAGGGATTGCGAAAAGGGCATATTCCAAATTCAAAAAATGTATTTTTTAAATCGCTGTTGAATGATGATCAAACTTTTAAAAACAAATCTGAATTGAAACAAATGTTTGACTCTGCTGGAGTTGATATATCGAAGCCAGTAATTACAAGCTGCGGATCTGGGGTAACCGCTGCAGTTCTAAATCTTGGATTGGAACTTATAGGTAAAACGGACCACTCTTTGTATGATGGAAGCTGGACAGAATGGGGAATGTCACCCACACTTCCTGTATCGACTGGAGACCAAAAATGATTTTTAAGAACATCCAGAACCAGCCGCCTGATAAGATACTCGCTTTAATGACAGCATTTAAAGATGATCCAAGAGAGCAAAAGCTTGATCTTGGTGTAGGTGTTTACAAAGATTCAAATGGTAACACTCCAATAATGAGGTCTATTAAAGCAGCTGAAAAAAAATGGTGGGAGATTGAAAATAGTAAATCATACGTTGGTTTGGTAGGGGATCCAGCTTTCTCAGACGCTATAATATCATTAGTCCTCGGGAGTAACATACCAAAAAACTTTATAGCATCAGCAGCAACTCCTGGAGGAACGGGTGCTGTTAGACAAGGATTTGAACTATTTAAAATCGCTAACCCTGATGTACGAGTTTTTGTATCAGATCCAACATGGCCTAATCACATTTCAATACTAAAATACTTAAATATCCCATGTAAAACCTATCGATATTTTGACAATGAGACTCGGGGTGTTGAGTTTGATTCCATGTTAGCTGATCTGTCTCGCGCGAAGGCTGGTGATGTTGTTTTGCTACATGGTTGCTGCCATAATCCAACTGGCGCCAATTTGAATAAGCAGCAATGGCAGATAATCATTGAATTGTTAAACAAGAGTGGTGCGACACCTATGATTGATTTAGCTTATCAAGGCTTTGGTGATGGGCTGGAGGACGACGCATATGCGACACGGTTGATTGCCGAGTCGGTGCCCGAAACGGTGATAGCGTCAAGCTGTTCAAAGAATTTTGGAATTTATCGAGAACGGGCAGGGCTATTAATGCTTGTCTCGCAAGATAGTTCTAGACGCAAGATAAACCAAAGTATGTTAGCATTTTTAAACCGCCAGAATTTTTCTTTTCCTCCTGATCACGGATCAAGGCTTGTTTCAATAGTTTTGAATGATACTGACCTACGTTGTGATTGGATGTCTGAGTTAGAGGATATCCGCAATTCCCTGCTGAATTTAAGAATTCAGCTTTCTGATGAACTGCAAAGGATCTCTGGATCTGATCGTTTCAGTTTTATCGCTTCGCACCGAGGAATGTTTTCGCGTCTTGGTGCTACAGCCTCACAAGTGGAAAAAATGCGAAAAGAATTTGGGATCTACATGGTGTCTGATAGTCGTTTTAATGTTGCTGGGCTTAATTGTAAAACAGTCCCTGCGTTGGCAAAAGCAATTATCGAAACGGGTCTTTGATGTTATTTTAATATTTTAATTTCGTTTGTTTCTAGGTGAAATAAATGTCATCAAAACAAATTTCTTCAATTTTCCTTCGTCCAATCATGGCCATTGCAACTGATGTCTCTTTGCAGAGATAATCAATATAATTTTCGATGCCATGTTTATTGTTTGCTGCGTACGCAAGAGACCATGGCCTGCCCATAAAAGCAAAGTTTGCTCCCAAGGCATATGCTTTAACCAAATCTTCTCCATTTCTCAGTCCTGAATCATAAAAAATATGTACATCATCCCCTAACGCTTTCCTAATTTTTGGTAAAATTTCAATTGGGTGTGGAGCAGAGGCCAATTGTCGGCCTCCATGGCTTGAGACATATATTCCATCAACACCCATGCCTTGCATGTTTTTTGCATCTTCAGTGTTCAATACGCCTTTCATAACTAATTTATTCGGCCAGTGATCCCGAAGATACCTTAAGAAATCCCAATCTGCGCCAGCTCGAGAGGCATCACGGTTGAAGCTATTTGTATCTTTAAAATTTCCAAATTTTGGAGGACCGTTTATTAGTGTCTTTATTGACCAGGTGGGATGCAGAGCGAAATCGACAATTTGCTTTGGCCCAAATTTAAAGGGGATCTTTAGACCGTTTCGTATTTCGTTCGGCCTAAAACCGATTTCTGGGACATCTACCGTAAAAATTAGAGTTTTATACCCAGCCGTAACTATCCTATTTAAAAGTTTTTTAAGTTCTGTTTTGTCTGCCATGTAATAGAGCTGAAACCAGGCGTATCCGTTTGAATATTCTGCGTACTTTTCCAAAGACATAGAAGAAGCAGTTGATACACCAACTGGAATTTCATATTTGGCGGCGCATTTTGCGAATGCCTCATCTGCTCCTACTCCCGCCATTTGGACCATACCCATTGGAGCTATGCCAATTGGCAATTTTGATGGTATACGGAAGATTTTGTGGTTCAAACTTCGTTTTTCAACATTAATCAACGCTTTCGTGTTGAGCCTTAATTGTCTAATGATTTTTCTATTATCTGCTTCTCCACTACCATCAGAGGCTGCACCATCAATGTACTCAAACAACAATTTTGGTAGACGCTTTCTTGCAGACTGTCGAAAGTCATCAAAACTAATATCAACTTTAGTAAAAGGATTAAGCAAATCTAGTTCCTGGCTTTAATTTCTTCCATGAAGCGATATCTTATAACAGCTGGATCTATATCAATAACCGGTACAGGAATATTACCACTTTGACATTTTGACACAATTACTGTCATTTTTTTTTCTTGGATTGCCGCTTCTAGTATTTCCTTTGTTTCTGATGCCTTGCATTCGACAACATTTTCACAGCCACAGGCCTCCGCGACTTTAGCAAGAGAAGTTTTGCCGCCTGTGTAAGTTGGTTGATCGCCGGTTGAACCATAACTTCCGTTATCAATAATCAGCAATATGAAATTATTCGCTACATTGTTTGCAATCGTCGGCAGTGTTCCAAAATTAGTCAGAACAGAGCCATCTCCATCAATTGCGATTACTGTTTCTTTTTGGCTTAAAGCAAGTCCTAATCCAATTGAAGAAGCTAATCCCATTGTGCCAAGCATATAAAAATTTGTTGGCTGGTCATCAAGCATATGAAGTTCTTGCGATGGTAGTCCTATATTACTAACAACTAACTTGTCAGAAATAACTGGGATGATTTCTTTTAAAATATCTGCCCTTATCATGATATTGAACTCCAGAAGTTTGCATCGGTTAAAATGGCAACAGGTTTTTTTGCCATAAACGTGTGATTTAAAATACCATCAAACTCATTTGCGTCGTTAGGTTCATGAAAATGGTAGGTGGGGATCTTGAGTTGTTCCAGAAGGGCTTTAGTATGAACCGCCATTTCAACCTGGCATTGGACTTTTTCCCCAACTTCGCCTCGATAACTTATTAAGATAGGAAGTGGCATGCGGTAGTATTGAATTAAAGTCACCAACGTATTGATGGTAACACCAATCGCGGTGTTCTGCATTATAATGCATGGACGCTTTCCACCCATGTAAGCACCTGCACACAGCCCCATTCCTTCATCTTCTTTATTGGATGGTACATGAAGTATTCTCTCATCTTTTTCTAACAATTCAATAATGCCAGATAGTTGTTTACATGGAACAGTTGTAACAAATTCTATTTTATTTTTTACCATCGCATGTAGCATATTTTGGGTAATCGACATTCAATAGCCCTCTAAATCAGTTTTTTTTTAACATCATCAATTTTAAAAATAATTGCCAATAAAAAAACTTCATCTGACACTTAAGTTTTTCTTAAGTCAAATAAAATAACTTTTTAACTGATGATGGCAGTGTTAAAACTCTTTGCAAAGGTTTCGATGAGCGAATAGTTTCTTGAACTGTTTTTGTATAGAATACCTATTTCGCGTTTGTATTTTGGCTTATCAATAGGAATAAATTTAAGTTTCGCCGAAATCTCGTTTGTTGCAATTGGGATCGGTAAAATTGCAACACCTAGCCCATGACTTACCATTGATGCGACGGATGCCAAACTATCTAACTCTATGCTTGTTTTGGGTTTAACGTCCAATTGAGTAAAAATTTCCTTAATCGGTTTATTTATCCAAGCGCTAGAGGGTAATTTCAAATATTGAGTCTCAGTAAGTATCTGTCGGATATCACTTCGTTTATCATTTCCACTGATTGCTAGCGCGAGTGGCTCGAAGCCTATAGTGAACCAAGACAGCCCTTTTTGAAGTTCTGATGGTCTACTCATAACCGCTGCATCTATTTGCCCGTTGTAAACTGAGTCGCACAACTCGGCGGAAAGAGCAGGTACTACTCTTAGTTTTAATCCAGGTAGTTTGCTTCTCAACTCAGTAAGGGCCTTGGGAACCAAATCGGTTAGTTCGGATGGAACAGAACCTAGGCTTAAGGCTCCCTTTATACTATTTTCATCGGTAGCCAAATTTATAAAATCATCATATGCATCGACAGCATTTTGAATGGCAGGTAGTAAGTCTAAAGCTAACTTGGATAACTTAGGCGTTCGACCACAGCGGTCGAATAGTTGGAGACCTAAATCACTTTCGAGCTGGCGCATTTGCTGGCTTATAGCAGATTGAGAAATATGTGATTTTTCCGCAGCTTGTGAAAAAGAGCCTGTCTCTATTATTGTGATAAGGCTTTTTAGGCGTCTTATTGTCATCTGAATACCTTGCTAGAAAAATCACTAATCAACGCAACTTAATTTTATAAGTCATAAGTAACAATTTATATGAAATAAGCAAACTATTGCACTAATTAGATCGTCAACTGCATAGCACTTCTTGCATCAAAAAAAATTGTAACTAAAACTCATCTAGAAATTTTAATAAGGTTGGGTTTGAAATGGGATATATTATCGCCATTGATCAGGGGACAACGTCCACTCGTTCCGTAGTCTTTGATGATCAATTTGCAATTTTGGGGCAAGGTCAGGAAGAATTTGAGCAACACTTTCCAAATAGTGGATGGGTTGAGCACAACCCGCATGATCTGTTGAACACAGTAATCTCAACCTGTAAAAAAGCACTTTATGATGCAAAAATTAAAGCGAATGAGATCCTTGCATTAGGCATTACAAATCAACGCGAAACTACTTTGCTCTGGGATAAGGTCACGGGCAAACCTATTTATAATGCCATTGTCTGGCAAGATCGCCGCACGTCTAAATTTTGTGATGAGTTAAGAAGCGCTGGAGCAGAAAAGTTAGTAACCCGTGTTACTGGACTATTACTGGATCCATATTTTTCATCAACGAAACTTAAATGGTTGCTAGATAATGTCGAGGGCGCAAGGGCCAAGGCTGAGGCTGGTGAACTTTTATTTGGGACTGTTGATACCTACCTGATTTGGCATCTTACTAATGGTGTAACTCATGCCACAGACGCCACAAATGCTTCTCGAACGATGCTTTATGATATTAGTGAAGGGGAGTGGTCGCAGGAGATTTGTGAACTGTTGAATATACCCATGTCCATTTTGCCAGAGGTACGAAATTGTTCTGATGACTTTGGGGTATGTGACGAAAAAATACTGGGCCACAATATTCCAATCAAGGGAGTGGCGGGAGACCAACATGCGGCAACAATAGGACAGGCTTGTTTCAAGCCAGGCATGATGAAGTCGACTTACGGTACAGGATGTTTTGCTTTGTTGAACACAGGAAGCAGCATAGTAAGGTCAAAAAATAAGTTACTTACTACTATTGCTTATCAGTTTGATGGGAAACCAACTTACGCCCTAGAAGGTTCTATTTTCATAGCGGGTGCGGTTGTGCAATGGCTCCGAGATGGCTTGCAGATTATAAATTCGGCAGCTGAGACACAGGATTTAGCAATACAAGCCGATAGTAATCAACAAGTGATTATTGTGCCGGCGTTCACTGGCTTGGGAGCACCTTACTGGAACCCTGATTGCAGAGGCGCAGTATATGGCTTGACGCGAAATTCTGGTCCAGCTGAATTGTCAAAAGCTGCTTTGGAATGTGTAGGTTTTCAAACAAGAGATTTGTTAGAAGCTATGCGATCAGACTGGCATGGTGACGGTGAAGAAAAGTCTGTTTTAAGGGTTGATGGAGGTATGACATCGAGTGATTGGGCAATGCAGTTTTTAGCTGACATACTTAATGCTGGCGTTGACAGACCAAAAACTCTTGAAACAACGGCCGTTGGAGCTGCATGGCTTGCCGGGTCAGCAGTTGGGTATTATCCGCCATTTGATGAGTTTTCTAGATTATGGAAGAGTGAGTCGCATTTTGCTCCAATTATGCAAGAAGAAGAGAGAGAGCGGAAATACTCTGCCTGGAAATCCGCTGTTGAGGCCACAATCAGTGTCTAACCATAAGATTTATATATAAAATTTAAAATAAACTGGAAATTACTAAAGAAATACTTGACCGCGTCTACCACTATCTTAGGCTAGGTTATGTTGCTTTTAAATAAGCCAATTTATAGGGAGATATTAAATGAAGAAATTTATAGTAGCCGCAATCGCCGCTTCAATGGCATTTCCGGTTTATGCGGCAGATTTAGGTGGTCGTGTTTTAAATATTGGTTCTGATACAACTTATCCTCCACACGAGTTCATCGAAGATGGTGTGGTAAAAGGTTTTGACGTCGATGTTGTGGCAGAAATTTGTGAGAGAATAAATTGTACTCCTAACTGGGTTACAACCGCTTGGGATGGTATTTTTGCGGCACTTGCAGATGGTCAATTTGATATGGTCGTTTCGGGTGTTACAATAACTGATGAGCGCGATAAAATAGTAGATTTTTCTGATCCTTACATAATTGTTCAGCAGGGTGTATTAATGCGTGTAGAAGATGAGGGTGCAACTATCGATGCTTTTAAAAGTGGTGATTTGAGATTGGCATCGCAAAATGGAACCACTAACGCGGCCTTGGGAGAAGAGTTGGTAGGCAGAGATAATCTTCAGCTATTTGATTCTTTTAATAATGCGGTAATTGCTGTTCAAAATGGTGATGTTGATGGTGTAATCATCGATTCAACATCAGCTGCTGCATATGAGCAAGAATTTGCTGGAGAATTAACAGTTGGAATAACTGGATTGTCTTCAGATCCTTTGGGACTTGTATTTCAGGAAGGCGATGGCATCCAAGATGCTTTCAATGAAGGTTTGGCGATGATTAAAGATGACGGAACCTTGCAGAAATTGGTTGTCAAATGGTGGCCAAAATAGTTTGAGTAAAAATACAGGGGATTTAGTTCCCCTGTATTCTGCTTGAAAGCAAAATAATGAGCAATTTGATAAGTGTTTTGCGCAACATGCGCGCAAGCTCTCTTATGTTTCTTCTGGTCTTGCCAGTCATAGTGTATCTACTGGCAATATCCCGAAACTATGGTGCTGCTATTTATGAAGTACTTGGCATAGAAGATAACGCCACACTTTTACTCAGTAATTTTATCATTTTCTGTTTTTCGGGAGCAGTAGGTTTCTGGGGTGCATTGCAAATCTTAAGATCCCTCAGTCCTGACATTGTACCTGAAGATAGGTCGAAATTTCGGCAAAAGGCATTTTTTGCTTTTGTGTTGCAAGCGGCGATACTTTTATTCCTATCTCAAGCTGACTGGATAAATCCTTACATCAAATCTATAGCTGTGAATGCTTACGATCCAAGAAGCGTAGATTGGCTTATTATGGTCGATCAATCGTTTACATTGAGCCCAGAATTTGAAGTAGAGCTTTTGCGTTGGACACAGAATTGTCTGTGGCAATTATCGATAGTTTGTTGTTTTCTTGCGGTTTTATCAATTTTTGGGTCCAGTTTTCTGAATTCTAATTTTGGATTCTGGTTTGCCGTTTTGATAATGATTTTAGAGTTTGCTTTTCTATTTTATTTCCTAATGATAGCCCATGCTGGATTTGCCGTAGGTCTAATGATTACGATTAGGGCCGCAATCTTTGCGTATTTGGGAGCATCTATATTGGGGTTGGTTTGGGCATTTTTGTCTAGGCTAAAAGTATCGCCACTTGCCGAAAGGATAATCTGTTTAATTGGGGTAATCCTTATTATTGCCGCTACAATCTTTGTCATTCAACCTAAAAAAGAGATTGTATTGGTTGGTGATCTTTCTGGCCGAATTGGTATAGCTGCTGGTATTCCCTCTCATATTTCGGACACGGTAAGATATGGTGATTTTTTAGACAACCCACCAGAAAATCCATTCAAAATTCGCTCACTAAAAAGTCTAGATCAGGCAGTAAAACTGCTCGACGAGGGTAGAATATCTGGTACACTCTTACCGCCTGACCTTGCAATTAAATATCCGAGTGTTTGGAAGGCTAAATATCTTACTCCTTTTTACGCTACTATGTCTAAAGTTTGTTACGTTTTAGGTGTTTTGAGTATTCTTTTAATAATTGTTGGACGAATGACGTCAGCGCATCCGCTTGCAGTCTTATCGGATTTTTTTGTCGATACACTTCGTGGTGTGCCAATGTTAGTTATTATTTTATATGTTGGGTTGCCTTTGGCTGGGGCAATAAAAACTGCAACAACTGGGTATATAGATATCCAAATGATGACCCGTGGTATTGCTGCAATTGCGATCGGTTATTCTGCCTACATGGCTGAAATTTTTCGAGCCGGGATAGAAGCCATACCCAAAGGTCAGATAGAGGCCTCTCGGGCACTTGGAATGCGTGAACGGCATATTGCCCGATTTATTGTTATACCGCAGGCAATCGCAATAGTATTACCAGCTTTGGGCAACGAGTTTATAGCGATGCTGAAAGACACCTCTCTAATATCAATTCTCTCCATTCGTGATTTAACGCAAAGAATGAGAGAATTTCAGGCTCAAAGCTTTTTAGCCTTTGAACCCTTTAACTCAGCCGCGTTGATATATGTACTGCTTACTTTGATCGCCGCCTCTGGGGTAAAAGCACTTGATAACATTATTAATAAATCTCGCGAACGAGAATGAGCGCTGTCTATTCACGAACTTGGTATGAGGACACATGTGTTTCGCCGAGCTGGCAGTCTTCGCTAGTAATCCGAAATAAAAATTTTGATTTTTGTATTATTGGCGGCGGTTTAGCTGGGCTTTCTTGTGCGTATCATTTAGCTGAAATGGGTGCCCGCGTAGCTCTTTGCGAGCATTCGATGATAGGTGCAGGTGCCTCTGGACGAAACGGGGGTTTTTGCTCCGCCGGCTGGGCGGCTGGATCGGATCAAATATCTAGGCTTGTTGGGCCAGTAGTATCTAAAGAGCTTGAGTCAATTGGTGCTGATGGTTTGAAATGGATGCGCGAGCGCGCCTTCAGTGCTAAATATGCTAAAGTTCAACCTACATCAGGCGTAATTTCTCTGGGTTTGGGCGGATATAGGCCTGAAATTAGTGCAAGATTAGATGAGATAGAATTACAGGAATTTGTCGTTGGTCCACGGTACAAGTGGGGTATAATCGATAATGAAGCATTTCACTTTCACCCACTTAATTTTTTAAAAATCTTTTTGCAAGAAGTAGTAGGTCATGGTGTGGAAGTTTTTGAAAACACTGGTGCTGTTCAGGTTAGCGGCAGTGAGGTTTACTTTTCAAATGGGAATCGAATATCGGCTGACCGTATGATTTGGGCCACTGGAGGATACTCAATTGGAAAAAATTCAATCTTAAAAAAGTTTCTTCTCCCTATTCAGACATTTATTTGTGTTACCTCTCCTATGCCGACGATATTAGAGAAACATATCCCTACTAAGATGGCTTTGGGCGATGATCGCCGAGCTGGGAATTATTTTAGGCGTCTTCCTGATGATAGGTTATTATGGGGCATGGGCGTGAGTGCGCTGTATCAACGTTCAGCTGATAGTATAAAACGGATGGGCTGGAAAAATATTAAAGCCCACTTTCCCGCAATGATGGAGGAAATGAAACGAAACAATATTAAGTTTGACTATGCTTGGTCAGGCTTGATGGCATATGCTTCGCATTTCATGCCTTATGTGGGTAATCTTAGCGATCGTGAGTCAATTCTTTCTGGTTTTGGTGGGCATGGAATGAATACAGCACCGATTGCTGGAAAACGGATGGCATTATTTTTGAGTGGTGATCGAAATATATTGGATCCATTTTTAGAAATTCCGCGTAGAAATATTTTTGGATTAATTGGCAGATTAGGTGCCGAATTTGAATATCGTAGGTTAAGTGCAATAGATTATATTGCAGAAAATTATGGAATTTGAAAAAGGTGGCTGGGGTGGTAGGATTCGAACCTACGGTACACGCTACCAAAAAGCGTTGCCTTACCGCTTGGCTACACCCCAATCCAAGAGTTTCTTTACGATGGAGATAGAAAAACATCAAGAGGCAAAGATATTTATTAATCAATGTAATAAAAATTCTGTAAAAAAAATATTATAATCAACATTTGTTTTTTAGCGGTCAATTTTATTATACACTGATGGTAAAATCATATCAGATTTAAAATTTCCTTTTGTAATCTCTAGATAATCGGTCTAGATAAACTTCACGCGACTCCGTAGCTCAACTGGATAGAGCAATTCACTTCTAATGAATAGGTTGAGGGTTCGAGTCCTTCCGGGGTCGCCACTAAAATTATTTTATCATTAATAGATCAATTACGGTATACTGGCGCTGGAAAAGGCTTTTTTATTTTTCGTTTTTTATTCTTTTTAATTTGACAGTATTATCATCACCATTCTCAAATTCTGTTTTAATCGTTTTGCTTGCCTTTGCACCTAAATTTTTTAGCGACTCGACTTGAGAAATTAAGTTTCCTCTTCCTTTCGAAAGCTGACTGAATGCCTGACTGTAAGTATCTTGTGCTTGATCTAGTCGCTCTCCAACACGTTCCATGCTTTGTACAAATCCATATACTTTGTCGTACAGTTTGCCTGCGCGATCTGCTATCAATTCGGCGTTTTGGTTCCGCCGGTCAACTGCCCAAACATTTGCAATTGTTTTCAGGGCCATCATCAGTGTTGTTGGGGTCGCAATAGTAATATTTTTTTCAAGAGCATATTCCGTTAGAGCGGGATACTCTCTAAGTGCTTCAGATAAAGCACCCTCGATTGGCACAAAAAGAATTACATAATCTACAGTTGAGTTCTCAGCTGTCTGGTATCCTTTAGCAGATAGAGCATTAATATGGTTTTTAATAGAAGTCAGATGCCGTTTGCGTGATGTAAGTGCATCCACATCGGTCTCCGCATTGACTGCCTCATTATAGGCCAAGAGGGAAACCTTACTGTCGATAACTAGGCTTTTACTTCCCGGAATTCGAACTACAACATCAGGCCGCAGTCTTTCGCCGCTCGATCCGGTTCGATGAACCTGTGTTTCGTATTCCTCGCCCTCTCTAAGGCCAGAACGTTCAAGAATACTTTCTAGAACCATTTCTCCCCAGGCGCCTTGTATCTGCGTATCACCTTTAAGTGCTTTTGTAAGCGAAATTGCTTCTTGGGATATTGCTTCTGAACGTTTAGAAAGCTGTAAAATCTCTGTTTTCAAACGCTCACGATCTTTTACTGTTTCCTCGTGCACTTGGCGCAACTCCTTCTCAAAATGTCCTACATGTTCTTTGAGAGGCGTAAGAGTAGCTTCCAGTTTCTCAATATTTGCTTTAGAAAAGCTTTCTCCCTGAGCCTTTAAAGCATTTTCCGCCAATTCCTTAAACTGAGCTTCCATATCACGCCTGACTTTAGTGAGAATTTCTATTTTTTCATTAGCAGCCTGTTGTTCTGCTTCATTTTTTGCTCGAATTTTGGTTATTGTATTTGAATGCTCTCGAAGTTGCGTGTTTTGCTCATCAATTTTTTCTCTAAGATCTTTCAAATCATCTTTAAGTCGCCCAATTTCAAGCTCTCTCTCTTCCGCCAAAGCAGTAAATTTTGCAGCTTCTTCTTTTGAGTTTGATAATTCAGAATAGACTTCACTAAGGGCGATATTTGGTTTTTGAGATGAATAGGTTTTTCCAAAGCGCCAGAAAAGTGCGAGAACTATTACTCCAAATACTATTATAGACAAAAAAGTGGGTAAGTTTTCCATTACTTGATTCAATATGACCTCTCCAAATATTCGTAAAATATAAACTCGATTTAAGTTTTATTTATACCTTTTTTAAAAGTTGCATTTTGGGTCGTAAGTACGGTAGCCGATGTCTATGGTACCTATACGAATTTTGATATGTATTTCTAGAGACCTAATAAGGGCCATAGCATTCATTAACTTATTTACAAAACCAGCATAAACTCATTTTCCTAAGAATTGAATAAAGCTTTCCCCGTACTACATCTTTTGTACTAGATAATTATGTCATGGCTTAAAAGCGCAAGTGTTTTTGATTGTGGGTAATGCGGCTTCCAAAAGTAAATAAAGAAAGTGTA
>CACDPV010000009.1 GCA_902554885.1 Paracoccaceae bacterium | reverse complement strand
TTGCCGTCGCTCTCATCAGCGGCAATACCTGTAAATGAGTTGATAATGGGTGTTACTGGGGGTGCTGATGCAGCATCCACAGGAATTTCCCTAACTGCACCCGAAATTGCTGAAAACGGCAACACGGTGCCAATTTCAATAGATGCACCGGGTGCAGTAGCAATTACAGTAATGGCAGCAGGGAACCCTCGTCCAGCAGTGGCTACATTCAATTTTGGCGCTGGATCTGCCTCGCAGAGCGCAACAACCCGAATTAGGTTGGCTGGCACTCAAGATGTGGTTGCAGTTGCAGAGATGGCAGATGGTTCGTTTGCAACTGCCCATCAAACAGTAAAAGTTACTATTGGCGGCTGCGGCGGCTAAAAAGGGAGAAAAGTTATGGCAAAAGGCGTAAAAGCGAGAGTTAAAGTTCCAAAAACTGCAGCTGCTGGAGAAAGTGTGACTTTAAAAACATTGATAAGTCACAAAATGGAAAGTGGGCTGCGAAAAGATAGTGATGGTAATAAAATTCCCCAATCAATCATTAACAGGTTCACATGTGCCTTCAATGGAAATACAGTGATTGATGTTAAGATGGCTGCTGCAATCTCTACCAATCCGTATTTTGCATTTGACGCTGTTGTTCCTGAGGCGGGCGAGTTCCATTTTACTTGGTACGACGATGACGGGTCTATTTATGAGGAAAAGAAGAGCGTTAAAATAGCGTAATGATGCTCGAATGCGCAGATTTTGCGCCTCTATTATTGGGAGGAAACTTATGAAGTTTAAGAAACTAATTACAGTAGTGGTAGGAGCATTAGCTATTCCATTTGCCGCTATTGCAGGTGAAGACTCGCAGCTAACCGTTGAGGGTCAACTAATGGTTACCTCGGTTGCTGCACCTGCGCACATGGAGAATGTTGATGAAATTTTCTCCGGGTGGGTTTTTAGGAAGGATGAAACGCAAGCACTTCAGATGGATGATTTTGACAATCCTGCATTCATCTTTATTGACAAGGCACTTGATACCTTCAGCAAAGTAGAAGGAACTGCGGGCAAGGCCTGCGTTTCATGCCATGAATCTCCGGAGGTTTTTAAAGGTCTTCGGGCTTCTATGCCTAGAGTTAATAGTTCTGGGGAATTAGAAACCATTCCTGAGTTGGTAAACGGTTGCCGTACCGAAAGAATGGGTGCTGAAAAGTGGAAGTGGTCCGGAGGTAGCATGGCTGGTATTGTTGGTTTGATTGGCCTTCAATCGAGAGGCATGTTTGTCGACGTTGCTATTGATGGCCAAGCATCAAGTATGTGGGAAAAAGGCAAAGAACTGTATTATACTCGTGTAGGTCAGCTAAATATGTCTTGCGCCAATTGCCATGAAGATAACTATGGCAACATGATAAGGGCTGATCATTTATCCATGGGTCAAATTAATGGCTTTCCGACTTACAGATTAAAAAATGCAAAGTTAAATACTATTCATGGCCGTTTTAAGGGTTGTATGAAGAATATTCGTGCTACTCCTTACAAAGAGGGTGGGGATGAGTTTAAAGCTCTAGAGCTCTATGTAGCATCTCGTTCCAATGGACTTACAGTAGAAACGCCCTCAGTTCGCAACTAGTAAAATAAAACCCCAGCAAATTTCGCTGGGGTTTTGCTTGATTAAAAATTCAAATATGCGAATATGTATTTAAATTTATGAGAGAAAATTAATGTTATCACGTCGAGATTTTCTGCAAGTTGGAATGGCAACTACCGCAATATATGGATCATCTGGATTCGGTAATTTTTCTAAACTTGCTGCCCAACAGAAACTTAAGCAAGAAGATCTTTTAGAATTTGATACCTATGGAAACGTATCATTAATCCACATAACTGATATTCATGGGCAATTGAAGCCTATATATTTCCGTGAGCCAGAGATTAATCTTGGTGTGGGAAACGCGCTTGGGCAAGTCCCACACATTACTGGGGCTAATTTTCGGAGGATGTATGGAATAAATGATGGAAGCCCCTCCCATTATGCCTTAACACATAACGATTTTTCTGCTTTGGCTCAGCAATATGGGCGAGTTGGCGGCTTAGATAGAGTTGCAACCGTAATCAAAGCAATACGCGCTGATAGGCCAGACGCCATTCTTTTGGATGGTGGTGACACTTGGCATGGTTCGTATACATGCCATCATTCGCAGGGCCAGGACATGGTAAATGTCATGAATGCTTTGAAAACCGAGGCTATGACATTTCACTGGGAATTTACTTTAGGCTCAGATCGAGTCCATGAGATAATAGACACTCTCCCATTTCCTGCACTCGGTCAAAATATTTTTGATGCCGAATGGGATGAGCCCGCTGATTATTTTAAGCCCTATACTTTTTTTGAACGAGGTGGTTCAAAAATTGCCGTAATTGGTCAAGCGTTTCCTTACATGCCTATAGCTAACCCGGGTTGGATGTTTCCCGAGTATAGCTTTGGTATAAGAGATGAAAATATGCAGGCAATGGTGGATGAGGTTCGTGGTTTGGGTGCGGACCTGGTAGTGGTATTATCTCATAACGGATTTGACGTAGACAAAAAGATGGCAAGCATTGTGAGCGGGATTGATATTATCCTCTCAGGTCATACTCACGATGCACTTCCAGAGCCAGTATTGATCAACGAAACAGTTATAGTCGCTTCTGGGTCTAATGGTAAGTTTGTAAGTAGAGTCGATTTAGATGTACGTAATGGTAAAATGATGGGGTTTAAACATAAGTTAATCCCTATTTTTTCTGATGTTATTACGCCTGATCCTGATATCGCTGCTCTTATTGACGAAGAAAGAGCACCATACAAAAGTCAATTGTCTGAGGTGATTGGGCAATCTGAAAGTTTGTTGTATCGCAGAGGTAATTTCAATGGTACCTGGGACGATCTCATTTGTCAGGCTATGATCGAAGAGCGTGAAGCGGATATATCAATGTCGCCAGGAGTTAGGTGGGGACCCTCTATTTTGCCGGGGCAAGACATTACAAGAGAAGATATTTGGAATGTAACTTCGATGAGTTATGGGAAGGTTTATCGAACTGAAATGACCGGTGAATTCCTACACGTAATTCTAGAAGATGTCGCGGATAATCTGTTCAATCCTGACCCATATTATCAACAGGGTGGCGATATGGTTCGGATTGGAGGTATGGGATATCGAATAGATATAAATAAACCTCAAGGTAGGCGGATCAGTGACTTAACACTTATCAAAACTGGTGAAAGGATTGACCCCTCTAAAAATTATATAGTTGCTGGATGGGCTTCGGTTAACGAGGGTACTGAGGGACCCCAGATTTGGGATCTCGTAGAAAATTATATTCGCCGAAATGGTAGTGTAAAAGTTAATCCTAATAATTCTGTTAACGTAATAGGTGCTTGATGCGCTTTGCTATTGGCTGGAGACTGATTTAATTATGGCGAAAAGAAAAACTACTAGACGAGCATTCTTAAAAGGTTCAGTGGCTATAGGTGGCGCGGCTTTGACCGCGGGTACCTCCGTAAAAGCAAGCGAAGGCGATCCATTAATCACTGAAACGCAAGAGTGGGCTCAATTTACTGGTGATGGTGTAGATGCAACCCCATACGGTATGCCAATAGACTTTGAGTCAGATGTCGTCCGAAGAAATGTAGAATGGCTTACAGCGGATACAATAAGTTCAGTTAATTTTACCCCAATTCACGCTCTGGATGGAACGATTACTCCACAGGGCTGTGCTTTTGAAAGAAATCATTCAGGTGCTATCGAGCTTCCAAAAGAAGACTACCGGTTAATGATTAACGGATTAGTAGACCGGCCGTTGGTTTTTACTTATGAAGATTTAGAGCGGTTTCCACGGGAGAACCATGTATATTTTTGTGAATGTGCCGCAAACACAGGAATGGAGTGGGCGGGAGCACAATTAAACGGCGCTCAATTTACGCATGGGATGATACATAATATGGAATATACGGGTATTCCATTGCGTGCTTTACTTAACGAGGCGGGGTTAAAACCCGAGGGATCGTGGATTTTTGTTGAAGGAGCAGATGCTTCATCTAATGGTCGATCAATTCCAATCGAGAAAGCGCTTGATGATGTATTTGTAGCATTTAAGGCAAATGGAGAGGCATTACGTAAGGAGCACGGTTATCCAGTCAGACTGGTCGTTCCGGGGTGGGAAGGCAATATGTGGGTTAAGTGGCTGCGTCGCGTAGAAGTAACGGATCAGCCAATTGAAAGTCGTGAAGAGACTTCGAAATATACTGATACTTTGGCAGACGGTACATCAAGAAAATGGACATGGGTCATGGATGCTAAATCAGTGATAACATCCCCGAGCCCACAATCCCCAATTACACACAAGTCTGGTCCTTTAGTAATTACCGGTTTAGCCTGGTCGGGGCATGGTGCTATTACTCGCGTTGATGTTACACTGGATGGTGGAAAGAACTGGTTTCAGGCGCGATTGGCCAAGCCTGGTGAAAGAAAAGCACTAACGCGGTTTTATTTGGATATTGATTGGAATGGAAAAGACATGTTCCTGCAAAGTCGAGCACATGATGAAACAGGCTATGTGCAACCAACCAAAGAACAGCTGAGAAATGTGCGTGGTCTAAATTCAATTTATCACAACAACTGTATTCAAACGTGGTGGGTGAAAAAAGGCGGTGAGGTCGAAAATGTCGAAGTCTCGTAATTTATTCATTACATCAGGCTTGAGTTTAATAATTGTTTTGGCCCTGGCGTATAATTTTGCTGACAGAAATATTACGCAATTACCATCTGAGCCAAGAATGGTAAATGCAGAGTATGATTTTGATTTACGTATTATTGCTGCGGCAAACGCCGCAAATGCACCACGAGAGGGAAATGGCCCGTTAGGTTTGGGAAGAAAAGCACTTTTGGAAGAAATAAACGCTTGGGATTTAGAGATTGCGCCTGATGGAACAGGACTTCCTATTGGGTCTGGTTCTGTAAGCTATGGCGAGGAAATATTTTCTGAACAGTGTGGAGCTTGCCATGGTGATTTTGCAGAGGGAGTGGATAGGTGGCCGGAACTGGCTGGGGGAGAAGGTACCCTTGCAGATGAAGATCCACTTAAAACGGTGGGGTCTTACTGGCCTTACCTTTCAACAGCATGGGACTATATTCACCGTTCAATGCCGTATGGTTATGCACAAAGTTTAAGTGACGATGACGTTTACGCCATGCTTGCCTACATCCTTTATTCCAATGATATTATAGATGATGAAGATTTTGTTCTATCAAATGAGAACTTCTTGGACGTGGAAATGCCTAATGCAAATGGATTTGTAATCGATGATCGGAATACAACTGAGTACCCGTTTTTTAGTGCAAATCCATGTATGGAAGATTGTAAATTGAGCGTCGAGGTGACCATGCGCGCACGAGTTCTTGATGTTACCCCTGAAGATGATGGATCATGAATTCTAAATTAAATTTTAAATATTATAAAAAACATTGAATTATTGAGACTTTTTTGCTGAACTGGGACTATAGGTTCATCAGCGAAAGATTCTCTTTGAATGTTGAAGCAAATTTTACTCAGTACAAAGATCATAATTATGGTGCTTCTTTCTGGGCAAATTCATGCTGACGAAGTGAATATTGATGTTCCGTTTGAACTTCTTGAGCTAGTTGGAGATGTCGAATACGGTGAATATTTAGCAAGCGACTGTAAAACATGCCATAAAGCTGATGGTGAAAGCGGAGGAATACCAAACATTTATGGTAAGTCTATGGGCGAGCTTATTACCGCACTGTATGGTTATCGTGAAAAAATAATACCTAATCCTGTTATGCAGATGCAAGCAGGAAGATTGTCGGACGAAGAGATTGCAGCATTAGCGGCATACTTTGAAATTTTAATAAACTGGGAGGAATAAAATGAAATTAGACAGAAGAAATTTTATAGGAACTAGCGCAGCGATAGCTGCGGCAATGGCTGCCCCTACAGTAATGGCAAGCGGCAAGCCAAGAGTTGTAGTGGTCGGCGGTGGTGCCGGAGGTGCTACAGCGGCTCGCTACATTGCTAAAGATAGTAAGGGCGCCATAGATGTTACTTTGGTTGAACCTACAAGGAATTATTATACTTGCTTTTTTTCTAATCTATATATCGGTGGCTTTAGAAGTTTGGACAGTATTGGTCATAGCTATGGCAACCTTGCAACTGAGTATGGCATAAATGTTGTACATGACTGGGCAGTAGGAATTGACCGAGGATCAAAGACGGTCACTTTGGCTGGTGGAGCAACTTTAAATTATGATCGTTTAATCTTATCACCAGGTATCGATTTTATCGATGGATCGGTGGAAGGCTGGAGCATTAATGCTCAAAACAAAATGCCGCATGCTTATAAAGCTGGATCGCAAACTGAACTTTTAAAAGCGCAGATTGAAGCTGTGCCTCAGGGTGGCGTATTTGCGATGGTGGCACCACCTAATCCGTATCGTTGCCCTCCAGGGCCATATGAGAGAGTATCAATGATTGCTCACTTACTTAAGTACCATGCTAACAATCCAACAGCAAAAATAATAGTTGCTGATCCTAAGCCCAAGTTTTCGAAGATGGGTTTATTCCAAGAAGGATGGGGTAGCCATTATTCAGGAATGATCGATTGGATTGGTTCTGAGTTTGGTGGAGGTAACGTTTCTGTCGATCCTGATGCGATGACTGTGACGATTGACGGTGAAGTTACTAAGGTAGATGCCTGTAACGTCATACCTGCTATGAAGGCCGGTAGAATTTGTGAGATTGCTGGAATAACAGAAGGCAATTGGGCACCAGTCTCAGGACATACGATGCAGAGCCGAGTTGATGAAAATATTCATGTTCTTGGAGATGCTTCGGCACAAGGTGATATGCCTAAATCTGGGTATTCAGCAAATTCTCAAGCAAAAGTGGCTGCTATGGCAGTCAGAGGGGCATTAACAGGTTCTAAGGTATTTCCGGCTAAGTTTTCTAATACCTGCTGGTCATTGGTTCATACCAATGACGGTGTGAAAGTTGGAGCTACTTACGAAGCAACTGATGAGAAAATTGCTAAGATAGACGGCTTTGTGAGTAAAACGGGTGAGGCCGCAGATCTAAGAAAAGCAACCTATCAAGAATCTATTGGTTGGTACTCAGGCATTACAGCCGATATGTTTGGGTGATAGCTATTAAAACCAATTTAACCCCCAAGGCACCTTGGGGGTTAAATTATATGTTTATCTTATTTACATCATATAAATTAGTGAAATGGCATTAATTTAAACGCATCAATAGATTTCCTATTTGGTCTTTGAATCGGAAAAACCCGTAGGTTGCATATGGCCAGGCATTACGGTCATAGCTGTTCGCGATTTTAATTATCTTTGTATTTTCCAAGTTAACGCTTTCAACGAGGTCGCGTGTGTAACCAATTGTGACATAGTTAGTAAAAATATATTCAAAGTTCTGATTTTTGACCTCGTCTAAGGTTTCTATAAAACTGACGGACCCCAATTTATCCTTCCAACGAGATAGAGCATCTTCTAATAATTTCGTTTTAAAATTATGTTGTGAAGTAGATGGGATAAATGGTGTGAGATCGCTTTTGGGTTGAAGGCAGAATATTTTTTCTGCATTTGGTAGTAACTCTTTTAAAACTGACCAATCCATATCCTCAGCATGTAGCAAAATTGCATATTTCGTCTGCTTGTATGGAATTCCATCAAATGAAATAGGTACCCTTTCAGGATTTTTACTGCCTAGGATTATTTGCGGGGTTGATGATAAATTCATTTTTGAGAAACGGCCTTTTGTAAACTTTTTAATATTCTGTGCTGAAGCCAAATACGTTTTCCCTACTGTTTGAGCTCCGCCAACCCATCGCCAACTTAATGTATTTGATGCGGGGTCTCCGTCCAGTAAATGACGTAGAAAAAAATCTGCTCCAAGCTCCCAAGGTAGCTCCAATGTATGTATCCAGATTGATGCAAACCACATTCTGGCATGGTTATGCAAATAGCCTGTATCGAACAATTCTTTTGCCCAGATATCAAAACAATCTATACCTGTGTTCCCTCGACACGCATCCTCCCAAGACTTTCGGAAACCAGATTGTGTTTGCAGTTGATCTAGGAGCCGATTTAAATTTGAGCAGTAATCTGCCCAAACGCTTGGTCGCATTTCTAACCACCCTTTCCAGTATGTGCGCCAGAATATTTCTTGGATAAATTTTTCTGCACTTTTTGTTGAATGTGAACCAAGTACAGATTTTAGCACTTCAGTTTCGGTTATTGCCCTATGCCGAATGTAAGGTGATAGCATAGACACATGGGTATGATTATTTTGACCAAGATCGTAGTTTCTTAATGCTGTATAATCTTTACCAGCAGAAGGTAAGAACGCCTTTAAACGTTCAAGCCCGGCTTCCCTAGACGGTAGTAATTCGAAATTGCTCATTGAAACTCATCGTTAGCCTGTTCTAGGTAGTTAGAAGAAATTTTGAAAATTTCAATTTAAGTTTAAATGCCAACCTTTTCGGAAGGAAGTAGGCGAGATATTATATTTTGCTTTAAATTGGCGAGAAAGATGTGACGCACTATTGAAGCCTGTCGCCGTTGCTATCTCTGTTATTGACATATTTGTTTCATTTAGTAGTGCATGCGCTCTTTCTAACCGAAGTGAATAATAAAATTGTATTGGGGACTGCTGAGTATATCTTTTAAATAGTCGCTCAAGTTGGCGGCGAGATATTTTTAATATTTCGCACATTTTAACCAATGGTAATGGATCCTCTACGGTTTCGGTCATTACCTGAATAGCTGATATTAAATGTAGATTGCGGGATCCTAACGCTACAGATAAAGAAGATTTTTGTGGGGCCTTTTGCCCACTAACTCTTTTGTGAATACACATGTCTGCAACTACGACCGCGACCTCTCTTCCTAGGCTTTCCTCAATTAAATGCAGCATCATGTCAGTAGCTGCACTGCCGCCTCCACAGGTAATTAAGTTTTTTTCAATTTCAAAAAGACTTTGCGTTGGTAAAAGTTTGTGAAAAGTCTCAATAAATCCGGGCTGATTTTCCCAATGTAGTGTAAATTTGGATGTTCCTATTATGCCAGCTTTTGCGAGAGCGTAAGCGCCTGTGCAAATACCGCCAAATTTTGATCCCATTCGGTGCTGACGCCTTATCCAGCTAACGACTTGCTTGTCTGCAGTGAACATTGGCTCGACACCAGAGCATATAAAAATCGTCGCATTTTTTTGAACGTTTTCTAACTTCGTGTCTGGGCTTACAACTACACCGTTTGAACAGGTAACGGGTAGGTTATTTGGGGTTAAGATATGCCAGTTATAGATTTCTTTTTGTGTAAGCTGATTGACTATTCTTAGAGGTTCTAATGCGGAACTAAACGCAAGCATTGTCAATTTTGGTAATAATAAAAAATAAAATACTTGCTTTTCCCTGTCATCATTAAGGGTAAAACTTGCTGCACCTTTAGAAACAAATTTTTCATTTATCATCTGGGTTAATCCAAAATAGATATTAAGTATAAAATCAGCTCAATAATTTAACAAGAAAATCTATATTAAAGGAATTTTAGAAAAACTGTAGGTTTCATAAAATCTTTTAGGGTTGACCTATTGCAGCCGCTGTTCGCTAATACTAGAACAATAAATGAACTTTAAAAAAATAATAGGCAGAGGCTCCATGAAAGATCCAATTGACGTTTATATGAACACCTTAGTTCCAATGGTTGTGGAACAAACCAGTCGCGGCGAAAGAGCATATGATATTTTCTCAAGACTGCTCAAAGAGCGTATTATCTTTTTAAATGGCCCAGTGCACGACGGAATGTCGAGTTTGGTAGTAGCTCAACTTCTACATCTTGAGGCTGAAAACCCAACTAAAGATATTAGTATGTACATAAACAGCCCGGGTGGAGTAGTGACATCTGGTTTGTCAATTTATGACACAATGCAATATATAAAGCCAAAAGTTTCGACCCTTGTTATAGGACAGGCAGCGTCTATGGGATCACTTTTACTGACTGCTGGGGAGAAGGGAATGCGGTTTTCGCTACCAAACAGCAGAGTGATGGTCCACCAACCTTCTGGTGGATATGAAGGTCAGGCGACTGATATTATGATCCACGCCGAAGAAACCTTAAAACTTAAAAAGAGATTGAACGAAATCTATGTTCATCATACTGGGCAAAAATATGAAACTGTAGAGGCAGCGCTAGAAAGAGATAATTTTATGTCGCCAGAGGATGCCAAGGATTGGGGATTGATCGACGAAATCGTGACAAAGCGCTCAACTGATGATGAAAAATAATACAATAGTTGGTTATAAATTATAAAAATACCATTGTAGCTTGCTAATGAGTATCTTAGACTTACGGTTAATAGAAGGGCTATAAGAGTAGAATTTTAGGGCTTTGAAAGGATTAATATGTCGTCTCGGTCAGGTTCCGATAGCAAAAATACCCTTTACTGTAGCTTCTGCGGGAAAAGCCAGCATGAGGTGAGAAAACTTATTGCAGGCCCCACAGTTTTCATATGTGACGAATGTGTCGAATTGTGCATGGATATTATTCGTGAGGAAACTAAAGCCACTGGTTTGAAGTCTACAGATGGGGTCCCGACGCCAAGAGAAATATGTGATGTTTTGGACGATTATGTTATCGGGCAGGAGATGGCCAAACGGGTGCTATCTGTAGCTGTACATAACCATTACAAAAGATTGAACCATTCCTCCAAATCAAGTGATATAGAGCTTTCAAAGTCAAATATTCTTCTTATTGGTCCAACGGGCTGTGGTAAAACCTTGTTAGCTCAAACTTTAGCCCGAATATTAGATGTTCCATTTACAATGGCTGATGCAACTACATTAACTGAAGCTGGATACGTGGGAGAAGATGTCGAGAACATAATTTTAAAGCTTCTTCAGGCTGCGGAATATAATGTCGAACGCGCTCAGAGAGGTATCGTTTACATTGACGAAGTTGATAAAATAACAAGAAAATCAGAAAACCCATCGATAACAAGAGATGTTTCGGGTGAGGGTGTTCAGCAAGCTTTATTGAAATTGATGGAAGGGACTGTTGCAAGTGTACCGCCTCAGGGTGGTAGAAAACATCCGCAGCAGGAATTTCTTCAAGTAGACACTACGAATATTCTATTTATTTGTGGTGGAGCGTTTGCTGGCTTGGATCGAGTTATATCTCAAAGAGGCAAGGGAAGCGCTATGGGATTTGGGGCCGATGTACGTAATCTTGATGATCGTGGCATTGGTGAAATTTTCAAGCAGTTAGAGCCTGAAGATTTATTAAAATTTGGGCTAATACCAGAATTTGTGGGACGTTTGCCTGTCCTAGCGACGCTGGAGGATTTGGATAAAGATGCTCTTGTTACAATCTTAACCCAGCCCAAGAATGCTTTGATAAAGCAATATCAACGCCTGTTTGAGATTGAAGATACAAAACTAACTTTCACCGATGATGCATTACAGGCAGTAGCAGAGAAAGCAATAGAACGAAAGACAGGCGCCCGCGGGTTACGTTCTATATTAGAGAATACTCTTTTGGATACGATGTTTGAGTTGCCAGGTATGGAAGAGGTCAGTGAGGTAGTAATAAACGATGAAGTAATAACTTCAGCTGAAGCAAAGCCTCTTATGATTTACGCTGATAAACAGAAAGAGCCTGCAAGTGCAAGTTAACTAAAGAAATCATTTAAAATAGAGCGTTTCTTTGAATTAGTTTATAATTAGTATAATTTGCTGGAGAGTCTTATGGGACTAGGAAATTTCTTTTCACGAATATTCACTTGGTGGAACGGTGAGACTATCGGAACACAAATTTTTACCTGGAGAAAAGGTATTAAAGTTGGTGAAGATGACCAGGGTAATTTATATTTTCGTGACCGCCAGGATAAGCGCAGATGGGTGATATATAACGGGGAAGTTGAAGCCAGCAGAGTCAGTCCGGAATGGCATGGATGGCTTCACAAAACTTGGAAAAATCCACCTTCCGAAGAAGAAATTATGAGAAAGAAGTGGGAAAAACCGCATCAGGAAAATTTGACAGGATCTGTCTTAGCTTACGCGCCTTCTGGGTCAATGCGTAATGCGAAAGCTAAAGAAACTAGCGATTATGAACCATGGACCCCTAATTAAAGTAAGAGACTAAAATGATATCCAGAAATATCGCGGAGACAGTTGTTGGAGCAATAGTTCTAGGTATCGCAATTATCTTTGCGGTCTTCCTTTGGAGGTTCTCGGACGTTGGTTTTGGCGCTGGCCAATATACGGTTGATGCTAAGTTTAGATCAGCAGAAGGTATAACGGTTGGAACTGATGTCCGCTTGGCAGGAGTTAAAATTGGAAGCGTATCTAATTTGAGTTTAGATCCACAAACCTTTCAAGCCATAGCTCGATTATCAATAAAACCTGAATACCAGATGCCAGATGATAGTGCTGCAATTATATCTTCTGAAGGACTTTTAGGGGGAAGTTTTGTAGAGATATTACCTGGTGGATCCTATGAGCTTATGGAGGACGGTTCAGAGTTTGGTGAAACTCAGGGTGCAGTAAGCTTCATCTCGTTACTTATGAAGTTTGTGACTGGCAAGGATGAGTAATGTACAAACCAGTTTTTTGGTTTTTTATTTGTAATCTTTTCTTTTCAAATTTTTTGTTTGGTCAACAAATAAAAACAGAAGTTGCTGATGGAGCGATCTTAAGAGGCTTGGATAAAGTTAGTGGAAAGGTAAAAGATATTCCACTTTATTCCGGAGACACTGCAGTTTTTGGCAGCCTATCAGTACTATTAAAGGATTGTCGGTTTCCTACAAATAACCCTGCAGGAGATGCATTTGTGCGTTTGGTAATAAATGAGCAACCAGAGGCAAAAAATATATTTGATGGTTGGATGATAGCTTCTTCACCCGCATTGAATCCTTTAGACCATTCACGTTATGATGTCTGGGCTCTTCGTTGCGCAATGGCTGATACATCGGGCGAATAGCTTGATGCGCGAAAATTTGCGACTTCTTCAACAGCCTTAAATAGCAAAATTTTATACTTTGTTTTTGGGATCTCAATAGCGCCAAGGCTGGCTAAATGTGGCGTTAAAAATTGGGTATCAAAAAGTTTAAAGCCTGTCTCTTGTAGCCTATTTACTAAATAAGCAAGTGCTATTTTAGAGGCATTACTTTTTTTTGAAAACATACTCTCGCCAAAGAATACTGCTCCAATCGAAACACCGTATATTCCTCCAATTAGTTCTTCTTTATTCCAGACTTCTAGACAATGTGCATGACCTCTTTGGTGTAATAAGCAATAATTTTTAATTATTTCACGATTTATCCATGTTTCAGGTCTTTCAGCGCACATTTTTATAACCTTTTCAAAACTTGTATTAATCGAAATTTGATAATCCAATTTCATTATTGCTCGGCTTAAAGACCTGGAAACGTGAAACTTATTTAGTGGCAAAATACCTCTATATTTTGGGTCAACCCAGAAGATATTTTTGTGGGTTGCGCTCTCAGCCATAGGGAAAATGCCCGCACGATACGCAGATAACAGGATATCTGGTGTTAGCTGTCCAGTCATAAGATAATTACTTTAGTATTGTTACGTATCTTCAAATTGGCAAACAAACCGTAACAACGCAAACTCATAATACAATACTGGAATAAATTGATTGGCTATTGAAACCTTTGCTCTAACCACTTTTCTAACCAATGAATATTATAGTCACCATTTATAATGTCATCTTCATTTAACAGTTCGTCAAATAGTGGAATAGTAGTGTCTATACCATCAATGATTAATTCACTTAAAGACCTACTTAATCGTGCTATGGCTTCGGTTCTGTTTTTACCATGTACAATTAACTTTCCAACAAGACTGTCGTAGTATGGTGGAATAGAGTAACCATTATAAAGTGCGCTGTCCATTCTCACTCCAAGTCCTCCTGGAGCGTGATACGCAGTAACTTTGCCGGGACTTGGAGAAAAATTAGGTAATTTTTCGGCATTAATGCGGACTTCTATAGAATGTCCATTTATTTTCAATTTGTCTTGCTCAAAAGATAAGGGCTGGCCTGCAGCAACACGAATTTGCTCTCGCACCAAGTCTACACCGAATATAGCTTCTGTGACAGGATGCTCCACTTGCAATCTTGTATTCATCTCAATGAAGTAAAACTCTCCATTTTCATAAAGAAATTCTATAGTTCCGGCACCAATATAATCAATTTTCGCAATAGCGTCTGCACATGTCTTTCCAATAATTTCTCGCTCTTTTTTTGAAATACAAGGCCCCGGTGCTTCTTCTAAAACTTTTTGATGGCGTCTCTGAAGTGAGCAATCTCGCTCGCCCAAATGTACAGCACCTCCACTGCCATCGCCAAATACTTGTATTTCTATATGTCTGGGAGTTGTTAGGTATTTTTCAATATAAACTTCTTCATTGCCAAATGCTGCCTTTCCCTCAGCCCGAGCAGTTGAAAAAGCATTTTCTAGTTCGTTAGCAGACTTAGCAACCTTCATTCCTCGACCACCACCGCCTGCAGTTGCTTTAATAATTACAGGATATCCAATTTTGGATGCTATTTTATGTGCCTCACTTAAGCTATCAACACCACCTTTGGAACCAGGGACGCATGGGACTCCAAGGGCCTTCATAGTATCTTTAGCCGTAATTTTATCACCCATAACGCGAATATGTTCTGCTGTTGGTCCAATGAATCCTAGCCCATGATCTTCTACGGCTTGTACAAAATTAGCGTTTTCTGAAAGAAACCCATAGCCTGGATGTATTGCTTGTGCTCCCGAAATTTCGCAAGCTGCAAGTATAGATGGCATCGATAGATATGACCCAAGGCTTGAAGGCGGACCAATGCAAACACTCTCATCAGCCATGCGAACGTGCATCGCGTCACTGTCGGCCGTGGAATGTACCGCAACCGTTTGGATGCCCATTTCCTTACAAGCACGAATTATCCTGAGTGCTATCTCGCCGCGGTTTGCAATAAGAATTTTATTAAACATTCGCTGCCCTTATTCAACAACGACTAAGGGCGATCCAAATTCAACTGCAGCACCGTCTTCAACAAAAATGCGCTTAACTGTTCCTGATTTCGGCGATGGAATTTGGTTCATTGTCTTCATCGCTTCGACAATAAGCAACGTATCGCCCTCAGAAACAGTGCTACCAACGCTAATAAATGGTTCAGCACCAGGCTCCGCTTGCATATAGATCGTACCCACCATTGGTGAAGTAACCGCGCCTGGATGTGAAACTGGGTCATTATTATTTTGGCCTGATGTTCCTTCCTGTTGCACTGTGCCTGCAGAAGGTGGGTGAGTTATATTTGTTTGAGGTGTCGCAACATAAGGGACTTGAACGGACCCAGATTTGCTTACACGAACGTTTATTTTGTCCGTTTCTCCATATTCACGACTTACTTCCAATTCCGTGAGTTCATTTTGATTTAGAAGTTTAGCCAGCGATTGAACGAATTCTACGTCTTGATCTCGATTTTTCTTAGTCATGTTATTCCTATACGACGTCATTTTGCCTTATTATTTGATACTATACTGAAAAAAAACAATGATCAAAGAAAAGGGGCAAACTAAGCGCAGCGTGTGGCAGTTTTTTCATAAAAAGAAAAGGATTTTTTAAGCTTACTTCTATTAAATGGCGAAATGATATAACCTGATTACTCTATTCTCGGTTCATTCGGTTCTCTATCAAGTCTTCAACCACTGCCGGCTCAGCCAAAGTGGAAGTATCTCCTAAGCTGTTAAAATCATCTTCAGCAATTTTCCTTAGAATGCGACGCATTATTTTGCCGGAGCGCGTTTTGGGTAGGCCGGGGGCCCACTGCACGAGGTCAGGTGAGGCTATCGGACCAATTTCTTTGCGTACCCAGTCACGAAGTTCTTTTCGTAAATCTTCTGTAGGCTCTTCTCCTGACATAAGAGTGACATAGCAGTATATTCCTTGTCCCTTTATATCGTGAGGGTATCCGACCACTGCTGCCTCTGACACCTTTTCATGCGCTACTAATGCACTCTCTACCTCAGCAGTTCCCATACGGTGCCCTGAGACGTTTATTACGTCGTCTACGCGCCCGGTTATCCAATAGTATCCATCTGCGTCCCTTCGGCAACCATCTCCCGTAAAATAATAACCTTTAAAATCTGAGAAATACGTTTTGATAAACCTTTCGTGATCACCGTAAACGGTTCTCATTTGGCCAGGCCAACTATCCTTAATACATAATACTCCCTCACATTCTACATCAGTTAGTTCCTGACCAGTTTGAGGGTCTAAAATTACTGGTTCTATTGAAAAGAATGGAAAAGTGGCAGATCCTGGTTTTGTAGCAATTGCCCCAGGTATTGGAGTAAGCAAATGACCACCTGTTTCGGTCTGCCACCATGTATCAACAATTGGACACCTGCCCTTACCCACTACTGCATTATACCAGTTCCAGGCCTCTGGATTAATAGGCTCTCCCACCGTTCCAAGTACCTTTAATGAAGATAAGTCACATTTTTCCACAAATTTAGAACCTTGCCCCATTAATGCTCTTATAGCTGTCGGTGCTGTGTAGAATTGATTAATTTTATGTTTGTCACAAACTTGCCAAAAACGAGATGCGTCAGGGTAGGTGGGTACGCCCTCAAACATGACTGTTGTGGCACCGTTTGCAAGAGGCCCGTATACTATGTAGCTATGTCCAGTTACCCACCCTACATCTGCTGTACACCAGTAAATATCACCGTCGTGATAGTCAAAAACATACTCATGTGTTATCGAAGCCCAAACAATGTAACCACCTGTCGTATGCAACACACCTTTTGGTTTTCCAGTTGAGCCGGATGTGTAGAGAATGAATAGTGGATCTTCGGCGTTCATAGGTTCTGGGGAACATTCCTCTGATGCATCTGACATAAGGACTGTATAGCTATAATCTCGATTGTCTTTCATTGGGACATCGCCATGTGTCCTTTCAACGACCAGCGTGCTGATATCGCCACAAATTTTCAACGCTTTATCCACATTTGTTTTTAGGGGTGTTATCTTGCCACCGCGGGGAGCTTCATCAGCTGTAACGAGCAGAGATGCTCCGCAATCCTCAATCCGTGATGCTAAAGCTTCGGGAGAGAATCCTGCAAATACGATGGAGTGAACTGCTCCAATTCGTGCACACGCCAGCATTGCATAAGCTGCCTCGGGTACCATGGGTAAATAAAGTACAATTCTGTCGCCTTTTTTAACACCAAGCTTTCTGTAAACATTGGATAATTTACAAACCTGGCGGTGGAGTTCAGCGTAACTTATGTGCTTACTTTCATCTGGGTTGTCGCCCTCCCAAATAATCGCTGTCTGTTCCGAACGTTTATCTAAATGTCTATCAATGCAGTTTGCTGAGACATTAAGTTGGCCATCCTCAAACCACTTTATTGAAACATTTGGGTGAGAAAAATCAACATTTTTAATCTTAGAGAATGGTTTAATCCAATCAATACGCTTTCCATGCTCGCTCCAGAAGTCTTCTGGATTATTGACCGATTTGGCGTACATGCTGTCATAGTCTGATTTATTAATTTTGGCATTTGCGACGAAGTCGGCACTCGGTGGATAAATTTGATCAGACATTTTAATTCCCTGTTAACTTTTGTGTATTCTAAACAGTTGTAGAACTCTCTTTCCAGAAAAAATTTCTAAAGTAACCAAGTATTCTGCTCTCAACTCAGAATTATCTAAGACTCCTCTTCCTATTTCGTCAAACACTACGCCGCATTCATAGGAAAATTTCTGAAGAATAGTTTGGTCCATACATCCCAAAAAGAATGACACAAAAATCGTTTATTCGTTTTTCGAAAATGCTTTGTTTAAAATGTAAAAAAGCCTTAGATAATCTAGAGGTCTATCTTTTAATTACGCGCCTGGATTACACGAACCCAATTCGCCGCCAAAGATCGCAGGATCAAAAGTGACCGCTTCTGCAGGCATTATGTCGACGAGCTCAAGTAAATCGAAATCGTTTTGGGGGTTTTCTTTCCCCCGCACGACTAGAACATCTTTGATACACTGATGATCTTCAGCTCGGTAAAGTGTTGGACCACTGCCCATACCGTCGAATTGAAAGCCTTCAAGTGCTTCCACAACTGAACAAGGATTAAAAGAACCCCCGCGCTGAACTGCATCTGCATATAGTAAGGTTTGACAGTAGCATGTGTGCGCCGCTTGTGACGGTGGAAAGCCATACTTTTCGCCAAATGATTTAACAAACGCATTTGTGCCCGCATAAAGGGAACCAGCCATATTTTCCAAAGACCAGTGCCATCCAGTTGCACCAAAAATTCCATTAATTTTTTTGCCTGCAACTTTAGCCATAAGGCGAGAAAATAAAGGTACAACAATTTCGAAATCTTTACCATTTGCTTGTGCGGTTCTTAATCCAAACTCAACAGCGGATGTGAGAGACCTTACCATATTATCGCCGTATTGGTTGAGAACAAGAACGTCTGCTCCAGAGTTTAAAACGGGAGCTACATAGGAAGAAAAGTCTGTTTGCGACAATGGAGTTTTCACTGCTGCTACTGTTTCCCAGCCCAAGGCTTCTGTAGAGTTTCTAACAGCTTCTTCGGTTGTATAATCCCAGTCATAGTCCGCAGTAAGATGATAAGCTTTCCTGTCTGATCCGTATCGGTCCGCCAAAACTGGTGCAAGGGCCGCACCTATCATATATGAATTAAAGAAATGTCGAAAACCGTTCGCTTTTTTGTCTTTTCCGGTAATATCGTTTGAGTGTGTCAAACTAGCCATAAAAATAATGCCAACTTCCTGACATAAAGCTTGTACTGAAATAGCAACACCAGAAGAAGATCCGCCTGTAATCATAATGGCGCCATCTTTTTCGATCATTGATCGCGCCGAAGCTCGCGCCGCGTCCGGTTTGGATTGAGTGTCACCGGTTACATATTCAACTTTTTTACCCAGGATACCCGTGCCGTCCAAGGCTTTTGAGCTGAATGTCTGAAGCATTCCGCCGTCACCTTCACCATTGAGATGTTCAACAGCCAGTTTGTAAGCCCTCAATTCATCCGCACCCTCATCTGCGTAGTAGCCCGACTGGGGAACGTTAAAACCTAACGTTACACTAGAACCTGTTGGTGCATTTGCAAAGCCATCATGACTTCCTGCTGATAGAATGGTTGGCATTGTCAAACCTGCGCCTGCAACTACACCAGTTTGCATCACACTTCGTCGTGTAAAATTATTATCTGACATATATCCCTCCATAATAAAATAATATAACATTTGATATCAATGTGCTCAGACACGGTTATCCCTGCGCCAGCTTAAATAAAATTTTATTAAGGGTGAGCAAACATGATCATTTTTTTTGAACTCTGAGGCCAATCTAGTCAAAGATATGCCATTTTGTGGTTAGTAGTTGGCTAAGTTTCTCATTGATGCTTCAAGACTACTTAAGTTGTATCCAGCCGCTAAAGTTTTTTCTAGGATGTAGTTTATATTAGTTCCAGTCATTGCTTCCCCTAAAGCCCAGATAACGCTGCACCTTGTGCCCGATGCACAATAGGCTAGTACTGGTCCACTAGCATCCATGAATATTTTCCTCTGTTTTAAAATATTTTCAGGGGTCATAGTCTCATGTGTAAGCTCCAATATATGGAATTCTATCTTTGCCTTTGCAGCAAGGTCAGCCATTACTAAACTACTGAGCGAGGGAGGTACCTCAAGATCGGGTCTATTACAAATTACTTTAACAAAGCCTTTGTCAGCAATATCAGATATTTGATGCGGCTCTATTTGTGGTGAAACATGATAGTTCTTATCAATACAGATGAAGTTCATTGGAGACCTGCTATACCTATTTTTTCAAAGTTAACCAGTTTTCAGTGAAGAACGTTTATCCTTACTATTTTCTGGCAAGATACCTTTTTTACCACAAAATTAAAACTTAAGAAGTCCATTCAATAGGGTTTTATTTTTTCACATTTTATTAATTGGCACCTTGATAAACACATCACCTTGGTCGTCAGGCTTCGGCATATTTCCAGCTCTCATATTAACCTGAAGTGACGGTACGATAAGCTTTGGCATTGAAAGAGTTGCATCACGTTCATCTCGTAATTTAACAAACTCATCTTTTGATTTACCTACTTTTATATGAATATTCTTATTTTTTTGTTCACCAACAGTTGTTTCCCAGGCGTAATTTTCTCGACCAGGCGCTTTGTAGTCATGCCCAACGAAGATGCGAGTAGAATCAGGAAGAGCTAGTATTTTTTGAATTGAGGAGAAAAGTTTTTCTGATGATCCGCCTGGAAAATCACACCTTGCCGTTCCAAAGTCAGGCATGAATAGCGTGTCTCCGACGAAGGCGGCATCCTCGATTACATAGGTCATGCATGCGGGAGTATGTCCGGGCGTATGTAAAACGTCTCCTCTCAGCTGTCCAATATGAAAAGTATCTCCCTCCACAAATAACTCATCAAATTGACTGCCATCCCGTTGAAATTCTGTACCCTCATTGAATATTTTGCCAAAGGTTTCTTGAACATCTGTAATACGAGATCCGATGCCTATTTTCCCACCAACTTTCATCTGGATGTATGGTGCAGCTGAAAGATGATCGGCGTGAACATGGCTTTCTAGAAGCCATTGTACATCTAAATTATTATCCCTTACAAAACTTACCAGCTTGTCAGCTGACTGAGTATCCGTACGACCTGATGCAAAGTCGAAATCTAGAACACTATCAATTATAGCACACGCAGACCCATTAGGGTCCCGGACTACATAGGAAATTGTATTTGTAGCGTCATCAAAAAATGCCGTGATATCAGGTCCCATTACTTCCTCTCTAAGCTTTAATTAACATGTATCAAATTTCGAATATGAATCAATTTCTTTCTATGGCGTTATTAAAACGCCAATTGTTACTGACATTAGGCCCAAGACAGACAAAAACAGCGATGCTAAGTTTAGCGGCATTGCTGCCTGAATTGATACACGAAGAGCCTCGTCGGATACGGTGTTTTTTTTTGCAGAAGCGACTTTATACATACTGAACAACAACCCAATAAGTCCCACGATTGATACTGCTGCGCCGCCCCAAATAAGTATGACCATTTTTTGCCGCCAATGATTAACATAAAAGTTTTCATAAAGGTTATTCGAAACCTTGTGATATTTACAACTAGATAGTAAGCCATAGAGAAAAAAAAGGAAGTTATAATGGAAGACAATAGTGGTGGCAGTTATCGGGTTGCAGCTGATGAGCTTCGACAATTTGTTGAAAGGTTTGAAAATTTAGAAATTGAAAAGCGTAATATTACTGATCAACAAAAAGAGGTTATGGCTGAAGCTAAAAGTCGAGGCTATGATACGAAAATTATGCGAAAACTTGTTGTTCTTAGAAAAAGAGATTTGCAGGATTTAGCTGAGGAAGAAGCAATTTTAAGTATGTATAAGTCAGCATTAGGCATGTAGTTAGTAAGACCGCTTTGGAAAATAGATCAAGATTTACTATTAATTAAAATAAGCGTTTCAAGAAATGTTACAATTACTGTTTAAATTCTCATATAGCTATCACTAGATGTTCATTAAGAGTTGTTAAAACGTGATTAATAATTTGGATAACAAAATTTGGCTGATCTAAATTCATCTTTTTCCGGTCAATACAAACCACTTATTCAGGCTAATTTCGGGTGGTCAATAACCGCAATAATTATATCTGCATTCATACTACTGCCAGTACTGTCCGTAATTTTTTTGGCACTTTTCCCTGCAGATAATATTTGGCCACACTTAATTTCAACTACTCTTCCTCGTTATATTTCCACTACCGTTCTGTTGATGATATCCGTAGGCGTCCTTGCCGGTATAGTCGGGACTTTGACTGCCTGGTTTGTGGTTCGTTACAGTTTTACTGGATCCAGTTGGTTACAATGGGCCTTGTTAATGCCATTGGCTATACCTGGATATGTTGGTGCCTATGCTCTGGTCGACTTGTTAGAGTATGCAGGGCCAGTTCAGTCAACTTTAAGAGATGTCTTTGGATGGTCGAGCTCCCAAGACTATTGGTTTCCGGAGATTAGATCTTTTGGAGCTGCAGTTTTTGTCTTGAGTTTAGCTCTATATCCATACGTATATTTATTAACGAGAGTTGCATTTCGAGATCAAGCTTCCAGCTTGGAAGAAGTGGCCCGTTCTATAGGGGCCAGTTCATACAAGCGCCTATTTAAAATAAATTTACCGCTTGCTCGGCCCGCTATAGCGGCAGGGGTAGCCATCGTAATGATGGAGACTGTGAATGACTTCGGAACGGTTGATTACTTTGCAGTTCAAACACTTACAACTGGTATATTTAGTGTCTGGCTGCAATCAAGTAATGTGGGCGGTGCTGCACAACTAGCCTGTGTGGTCCTAGCAATGGTAATTTTACTTGTTAGCCTTGAAAAACTATCGCGGCGAAAAATGCAATTTTTTAATATGTCATCGAAACACAACAAGGTGACGAAAATTAAATTGAAGGGTTTTTCGAACCTTTTGGCATTTTCTTGTTGTTTTGTACCAGTTTTATTGGGATTTGCATTGCCGCTAATAGTATTGGCAGAACATTCTATGAGTAATCCTAAATTGTTTTTGGACAGAGCTCTAATAGATGCCACATGGAATACAGTTTTTACTGGAACAATTGCAGCCGCTTTTACGGTAGTTCTGAGCATCTTCATGGTATTTGGGATGAAATCGATTAAAGGCAGGTTACCAAAAATCACAATGCCAATTACAACAATTGGATATGCAGTGCCTGGCGCGGTCTTAGGTGTCGGTATACTAATTCCGCTTGCCGCCTTGGACAATGGTTTGGCTGACGTGATTTATTACATAACCCAAATCGATATAGGATTGATTTTTACTGGTACTTCTTTTGCGATTATCCTTGCATACATTGTAAGATTTTTTGCTATTGGTCAGGGAGCAACAGAAGCAGCCCTGGGACGAATTTCTCCAAATTTGGAGCATGCTGCGCGGTCTTTGGGCAAAAGCAGATCGTCAGTTTTAAATAGAATTCATTTGCCAATAATTAAAGGTTCTCTCGGTTCCGCAATGCTTCTTGTGTTCGTTGACTGTGTTAAGGAATTACCGGCAACTTTATTGTTGAGGCCATTTAATTTTAATACTTTATCTACGCGCGTACACGAACAAGCAAGTCTTGAGGATTTGGTAAATGCAGCGCCTGCTGCTATTTACATTTCTTTGGTAGGTCTATGTGCGGTAGTGCTTTTGGCAAAAGCGAATAAGCTGGGCTAATACATAATATACAAGAAATTTATTTTTAAACTTGCCAAGGTCTCAGTGTTTATTTAATGACGCCTATGTGCCCCTATAGCTCAGCTGGTAGAGCAACTGATTTGTAATCAGTAGGTCCGCGGTTCGAGTCCGTGTGGGGGCACCATAATTACTCCCACAATGCTATGTAAAGCTAATCTAAGCATCTGACATCACTCAGTTATTCTTAATGCCATGCTTTATGGCTTACATGGAGTACTGACCAAAATGCAGACCAAAAGTATCCCATATACGTTTAACAGGGGTGGCTATTACTACTTCTAACGCAGAGTGCCATCTGACCTTATAGGCCACTATCGCTATCCCAGAGTAGTTCAGGGGCTTCGTACACGCTCTCCTAGCCAAGCAAAGAATACAAGTTTAACTAAGCAATTTAACTGACAAAAGTTCTTTGGCGCAGATAGGAAGTACTGTAAACAAAGATAGCCAAAAAGATGTAGAGAATGTTTGGTGATGCTTAAATACAAAACAATAATCTTTGGTATAGCTGCTATCGTATCAGCCATATTTGCTCTTTGGACTTCCAACGAGGACTATTCTGCATATTTTGTTATTAGTGGTTTGGTATTTGGAGCAATTACCTGTCTGCTCATAACCTTAAAGATGATGGCATCAAAGACAGTTAAGACTGACCCTAAACAACCCCCTCCCTGGTCGTGGTGAATGGTAAATGAAAAAGCTATTAGCCATACTATCTGTTGTTCTGTTTGCTAACCAAGCAAGTGCGCAAGAGCTTAAAAACGCAATTAACCCATGATTAAAATTCCACGTATAAAAAAAGTGAATATTGAATGTGAAGGACCTGCTGCTGTAGCAATGGCATTAAGAGAGCTTGGTGTTGACTACATTGAAAAATGGACGGATCACGATTGTATCGACATTGGCAAACTGCGTTTTGATTTTTACTTACCAAAATACTTTACGGCCCTAGAATACGATGCTCACTTGCCACTCAAATTAAGTCACTGGTCTGAGGACGAAGCAAAAAATAAGCATAATTTAGTCATCGCAAAGCGTAGGCACGCAATTAAATCGCTGTGGTGTAAAAAGAATAATATTAGCTTGTTACGTATTACCTCGGAGGTTGCAGCAAAAGATATGATAGATCATATTGATTACTGGCTTGAGGTATACACTGACAGACTAAAAGTAGACGTAAAATATGCTTCAGAGGACGAAGATTATATTAAAGAAGTGGGCGTGGATCGGTACCTAGAGGAGTTAAAGCAAGGGATTTCTAATTAGTCTGTAATGGGTCATAATTCTGCTCTTTAATTTCCCTATTTTAAAAGTTTTTAGGTGCAGACAACAAGTGCGGTAAATAAATATTGCCATAAAGATGTAGAGTTTAACTGGTGAGATCTACCTATCATGTTTACTAAAGAGAATTTAATAAGAAATGGAGTACCTTCATTAGTTGCTTTTATAATTCTCTATTTCTTAGGTGACAGGTATGTACTTCCTGCTGTATTCAGTGCCACAGATAGCGGTAATGTGAATTTATTATTATGGCTAGCCGTGGATGCAGTGATGTTATTGCTAACGTTTTACGGAACTCGATGGGCTCTTTTCAAGTTTGGTCTCATAGATAATTGGCTTAGTAAGTAGAGGTTTATTGGTGTTGGTATTAGAGAAATTTATCGAAGACACAACTAACCAGGATTTGCCTCTTTTAAAAAGTCTTTTGCATGAGGATATGCTCTTTGTTAAAAAACAAAGTTATAGACAAAAGCAAGGTGGATGAAAGATACCAAAGAACCGCCATAAAATGGTATGCCTGATGCAATGAAAATGGAAGCCTAAAAAAGCATGAGCGCCTCAAGGAAAAATCCTAAAGACGCCCATGTCTCTAATCCAACCCGCTAGAGACCTTCAATGCGGACGAGCCGCATATCCTGCCTATGAGCGCATTGCAGTGTCAGCTTGACCTGTTTGCTACGTCAGATGTCGGCTTGAACCGTTACTCTTCTCGCACCCCTCTGCCGATACTTTCCCGGTTACGATCCAAGGATCTTAACCGTTCCAGTATCTGTTCTCCAACAGTTGTAACATGATTTAGACTTAATCCTGTTTCCAGAATTGAGCCTGAAAACTTATTACCCCCAGACTAGACTAAGTATACTATGGCATACGATTTTTTTTGATCAACACTAAAATTTTTTGAAAGTGAAGTTATCAACAACTTTTTGCCTTTATCCACAATCTTATCCACAATCCACCATATCATCCACAGAAAATGTGGACAGAATGTCGCACCCACTCTGGTTTTGCACCATTTGGAAGTGCTGTAAAACCTACTGCTATATAAAAGGCTCTTAGTCACTGCCATAACTAACCCTGGGAATTGCAATACACACTCATCCTGCTAATGTTAAACTACTTGGCGATTACTGCTTTGGTTAAACCCTATCTGTGTAAGAGTACAACTACGTATATCCGTCACTTGCGAAGGGTCCGGCATGGGTATGTCTTACACACGGTTAAGCGGTAGGTCATTGTTACATTAAGGAAGCCACACCCCAGTGTCATCCCTATACTAGTAACGATAAGGAATTACTGACCATATTACTGACCAAGATACGCAGTATTGAGATGAACTAGTGTATGCTGTATGTAATAAAAACAGGGTGTTAGCTCAGATGCAGTGCAGAGGTAAGGAGCAGAACCCAGTATGGGGGCACCATTTAATTCATGATCTACGAGAAAGTCTAAGGTTCTTAATTGTTCCAAATTTGACTAAGTCCGTCAATTAGGTAGTCCTTACAAATAGACGGGGCAACCTTTTTATAATCTTCTATTGTCTTAACTTCTGGACGCTCTTCACGAAATTTTGTCAAAAATATTCTAGCACGCTCAAAATCTCCCAGATGAACATAGATTGCTGCCCTCCAACCATCATAACGACTGTGCGAACCCCTATCATAAAGAGTATTGCACCACTCTAAGCTCTTATTAGAATCAGCCATTGCCATGTAAAGAAAAGGCATTAATCCCTCATAGCTTCTCCTGCCAATTGGGTTCATGTCCATTGCTTTTAATAGATAATATTCTGCTTCTTCAAAACGCTTTTCGTTACATAAAGCCCAGCCATAGTCATTATTTGATCCATCGTGGCTTGGGTTCAGGTCCAATGCCTGTCTGGCATATTTCAATCGCTGTGGGTAATCTTTTTTAAGATTAAAAGATCTACTATACATAGCGACCGCTTCAGGATTATTAGGGTCGATAGAATAAGCTTTGAAAGACAGATCATGAAATAATAACTCGTTTTCTTTGCGCTTATGTTGATGTATAGATATAAATAAGTTGCCATAAATGCGTCTGGCTTTAAGTACGTAAGCGTCACACAAATCTGGATCCATAGCTATTGCATTATCGCAAAGTTCGAAAAATGCCTTGTTCGCAACTTCATCTGGATCGTCCCCAGCCCATGTCTGGTTATATATAGCAAGCGCTTTCAAATAGTTGTCCCAGGCAGACAAAGATGAAGGCGACTTGGTTCGTATGCGTTCGTGCTCTTTTCCTTTAAGAGCTGGAAAAATCAATGTTGCAACCTCCTGTGATACCTCGTCTTGGACCTCAAAAATATCATCCAACGAGCGATCCCAGCGTTTAGACCAAACTTGTTGATCATCTTTTGAATCTACTAAGCTTGCTGAAATTCGTATCTTATTGCCACCTTTCCGTATGCTGCCCTCAACGATATAATCTGCCCCCAATCGCTGACCCAATTCTGAGGATTTTATTTCTTGTCCTTTGAAGCTAAAGGTAGAGTTTCTAGCGATAACTGGAAAAGATTTCCAAGAAGAGAGATTAGCAATGATATCTTCTGTAACCCCATCAACAAAGTATTCTTGTTCTTCATCATTAGTCATATTTTTGAACGGCATTACAGCAATTGTTGGTGGCTTGCTTTCAGTTATTTCGCTTGATCCAATTGAAGAACCTAATGCCCGATGTTCTAAACCTTCTATGATCACGTCATAAGCGTGTAATTCAGTATTTTTTATTTTCTGAGTACCGAGGTCATTAAATTTAAATTCTACTTTTTTATTTACAAAATCATATATTGCTTTTGATAACGACACACCCCCTGGTTGGCTTAATACTTCTAGCCGTGCGGCATTATTTACCCCCTCACCATAAAGGTTTGTCCCCTCTACAATAACATCACCTATATTAAGACCAATACGAAACTGCATCTGTAAATCTTCTGATACGGAAAGATTGCGTTTATTAATCATTTTCTGAAATTCAGTAGCACAAACTAATGCAGTTACTGCACTCGGAAATTCGGCAAGAACTGAATCTCCTGCTGTATTAAAAATACGAGCATCATATTTCTTGAAAAGTTGGTCTATGATATCACGACAGGCCCGAAGACTTCTAAGTGTAGAATTCTCATTTCTTTCCATGAGCGTGCTAAAACTGACAACGTCTGTCACAAATATCACTGCGATTTTACGAATAATCCGATCTTCAGTCATCTAAGCTCTCCTTAGATTCAATTAATACTTGGACAAAGGTATTTAAACTCTGAAAAGGCAAAAAGTATATAGCATGGAAGTATCTCCAGAATACAAGCGAATAGACCATGCAAATATACAGCACATGGCCTATCTAAAAACTAAACTCAAACAAGCTGGTTCTAAAGGATATATAATTAGACCTAATGCTAAGAAGTTTGATTTTTTAGCACTTTTTGAACTGATGGGGTTTCGTTAACCTGATTAAATATTTTCTCAAGATTTGGTCTTTTGGCTAGTTCATCAGTTTTATTATCATCCCAGTTCATTAAAACATAAAAGTAGAAGTCTGCAATTCCACAAGTTTTTCCTGATAAAAAACCGTCAACGTGTTTCTCCAAGATATCGTAACAAGCCTTCCTATCTAATTCAGCTTTTTCTTTGATATCAATTTCTGAAGAGCCATATCGATCAGGAAAGAAAAAACGGTTGTTGGCATTTCCTAGTGCTGTAGAAAGGAAAGAAAGCCATTGAAAACATATGGCTCTATCTGGGTTGCCAATAGGGGCGATTAAATCGGTATGATGTGTTTCTAACAGAAAATTAATAATTGCAGGTCCTTCAAAAATAGATTGCCCACTTGGAGTAATCAGAACAGGCACTAATCCTCTAGGCGAAATCATTTTAAACTCTACGGAGCTTCTTTCCTCTGGAGTTGCAAAAATAATGTCATATTTTATACCAGCCTCTTCCATTAATAATTCAATAGCCATAGAACCTAAATAAGGTATGCCATAAAGTTTGTAAGAAGTTGTACCATTTACCATAATAGTAGCTTATATTACGTGCCGAACAAAGCAACAAGAATAGAAACTAATGTAAAAGCGATTGTTTACTGCAAAAATCTTATTCAATCAAATAGAGGAACCCTTATCAATCCTTGCATAATCCTTTGCAGAACAAACCAAATGGTATAAACTTTCATTGACACTTAATGGGGAGTTAAAATTATGAGTGGTACAATAGGGGTTCTTGCATTGGCCTTAGCAATGGGAGTCGCCACAACAATAGGACTTTTAGTACTTGGTTCTATGGGTTGGCATGGCTCTATCTTTCTTGGAATTATAGCATTTTTATTACTGGCTGCCTTCCTCAACTGGGTAATTTTTAAGCCTTTGCCAAAAATAGAGAATGGGCAAAGAGTAGAATAGCAGTATATTATTGCTAATAGTTTCTTTACCAATAAACCTCTACATCTTTATGGCTGTACTTATTAACGGCTGATCCTGTTTGAGCTAAAGCAGACCTTCCAACATTGACTGGACGCATCTGGTTATTCCCTTGCTAGCCACACTTAGTACAGCTGGCTCTGCGCAGTATTTTTGGTACACAAAACAAATAAAAATGGTACACAAAAAATTATAGTGAGATGTTCTGGTAGTCTATAAACTACTGATTATAATAATAAAATACACGTTTCCTATTGTGGTAAGAGTGCGTGTGGGGGCACCATTGTTATCAATGACTTAGGTATACGAGGGTATGATGAAAACTTCTGTGGGGAAACACAGGGGAAACATTCGCTTTGAAAAAGAACTATTCTTTTTGTTTATTTACTTCTTCACTCAGAGTTAAGCCGGGTAGTCTTAACAATAAATCTTCCAGCCCTCTGCTCCATGCATTACTTACATCAACAAAGTATGGATCATTTGCATTCAAACGGCCCTCGACGCCAGATTTTATAGTATCGGTAAAGTAAATCTGAAAATCTAGTGGAAAACCAACTGTTAAATTGGCTTTCAAGGTGGAGTCGAAGCTAACTATTAAAAGTTTGAAAATATCCTTCATACTCAGGTCTCGCCGATAGGCTCTTACGAGGATTGGGCGACCATATTTTATTTCTCCAATTTGAAAAAAAGGCGTATCTTCAGTCGCTTCTATAAAATTTCCCTCCGGGTATATAAGAAAAAGAGAAGGTTTTGATCCTTTAATTTGACCACCTAATATTAAATTAGCCTGAAACGTACTTTCGCCATTTATCCCGTTCTCTGAGTGTTGTTTCACTTTTTGACTCAATTTCTGACCTACAAATTCTGCCACTTCAAACATCGATTTGCACCTATGTAGCTGGCTTTTTTTGCTTTTAAAATCTTGATCTATTTCCGAAACAACTGCCTGCGTTGTCGCAAGATTGCCCGCGCTTAGGAGTGTGAATAGTCGGTCATCTGAGCGGCCCCAAGTAAAGAGTTTTTTGAATTGTGAGAGATCGTCTAAACCGGCATTTGTTCGTGTATCGGACATAAAAGCTAAACCATATTTTGTCGATATTCCAACGCAGTAGCTCATACCTTTATTGCTCCGATATCATAATGGATACAGATAAGCACTCATGTTGAACGCCAAGTGTGACACCTTTAATCGGAGCTGCATCCGAGTAGTCTCGACCAATTGCCACTCGGATATATCTGTCATCTGGGGAAATTTTATTTGCTGTGTCAAAACCTACCCAACCTAAACCTTCTACAAAAACCTCAGCCCAAGCATGCATTGCTTCTTGAATTTGCTTGTTCTCTAAAAGTAGAAAACCAGATACATAACGCGCTGGTAGCCCATGTAGCCTGCAACAAGCTATGAATATGTTTGTAAAATCTTGGCAAACACCAGAGCCTTTTTTAAAGGCTTCCTCAGCAGTAGTTTTTACGTTCGTAATGTTCTTCTGAAAGTCTAGTGAACCGCTTATGAGTTCCATAAGTTTATGAAAACCACCTATATCATCTTTTAATGGCAAGCCCTTTGCAAATTTTCTAATCCCTGATCCAGGCTTGGTCAAATTGGTGTAGTCAGTCCAAAGCCATAAAGGTATCTTGCTTGCTTCATAACCAAGTACTCCAGACTTATCCATTACTTCCACATGTCCTTCACATTCTATTACAAGGTCCTTTGTTCCTGGTTCAACTCGTATCAAATTAACATTATTGTTAAAAGAATCTGTAAATGTAAGTTCTTCTTTTGCCCCTGTAAGTAAAAGAGACCAATTTAAAACAGTTTGGCAAGCATCTGAGTAGGGGGTCTTTTTTATTTGTTGCAGACCGCTTAATGGTCCTGCCTCAAATGAGTATTTTGTTTTATGAGTAACGTTCAACTTCTTCATTTGTAAAATCTATAATCAATTTCGATTTGCGCACTCAAATCTGCAAAAAGAGAAATCATCTTTTGTAGAAAGTCATGCAAACCAAATTCAAAAATTGCATCAATATCATGAGTTAAAAACCTATTTTGTAACTGCATTATTTGTGAAAAAGATGCCGGCTTATTGCTATAAGTGGAACATAAACTTAAAAGATGAAGCTTGAGGATCTCACAACAATAAATCAAACTTCTAGGCATGCGTTTATCTAGAATAAGAAACTTAGCAATGTCACTAGGTCCAGCTTCATGTCCATATTCTAATCTAAATCCGCCGTAAGCAGATACTGATCTCAGAATTGTTTCCCATTGAACATTGTCAATCGAAGTGCCAACAGCTTTTGCAGACGGTAATAATACGTAGTATTTCACATCCAAAATTCGTGCTGTATTATCTGCGCGCTCAATAAAAGTACCTAGTCGACAAAAATCATACTCTTCATTCCTCAACATTGTTCCATATGTTGCACCACGGACAAGAGCCGCGCTTTGTTTTATTGTTCGAAGGATAATTGAGAGATCTCTTTCTCTTATCTTGCCTTTGAGAAGATTTTGAATATCAAGAAAAGATCCATTTATTGCTTCCCAAACATCGGTCGTAAGAGCGTGTCGAACCATTTTTGCGTTTTGCCGGGCAGAAGTAATACTAGATAAAATGGATGAATTATTTTTAGGATGTTTCAACATCCAATCTAAAGCAGCCTCTTTTTCGACTTTATTATAATATTTTGTATATTCTGAAGATACTGCTGCGGTTTGCATAACGTACAACCATTGTTTATCAGAGCTATTTAGTCTTGTTAATGCTATCCGCTGTCCAGTTTCTATCAACCGTGACATATTTTCGGCTCTTTCCAAGAGTCGATAGGTCCAAAAAAGACCATTAGCTGTATTGCCCAACATCAGTTTTCTAGGACCCAAGTATCCTTGGTTCCTCCTCCTTGTGATGAATTCACTACTAACGAGCCCTTTGACATAGCGACACGTGTTAGCCCGCCAGGAACAATATTTATTTTTTCTGGTGACATTTGAACGAATGGTCTTAAATCGACATGTCGTGGAGCGAAACCCTTGTTTGTGAAAATTGGCACTGTGGACAAACTCAGTGTCGGTTGGGCTATGTAATCTTGAGGTGTTGCTATCAGCTTTCTTCTAAAATTTGCTATATCTTTCTTAGTGGCCGTCGGCCCTATCATCATGCCATATCCGCCAGAACCATGAACTTGTTTAATCACTAACTCATGTATGTTATCTAATACGTAATTTAATTGATCCTTAATTGCACATCGCCATGTCGGCACATTTTGCAGTAAGGGAAACTCCCCGCTGTAAAACTCCACGATTTCTGGCATAAATGAATACATAGCCTTATCATCGGCAATGCCTGTGCCTGGTGCATTTGCGATTGTAACTCGACCTTTTCGATAAACGTCAAACAGGCCCGGTACGCCTAAACTGCTTTTTTCGTTAAAGTTTAATGGGTCGAGGAATTCATCATCCAGACGCTTATATACAACGTCTACTTTTTGATGACCTTGAGTAGTGCGCATCGCCAAAAAACCATCTACTACCTTTAAATCGTTTCCTTGCACTAACTCTATTCCCATCTGGTCTGCTAAAAATGCATGTTCGAAATAAGCAGAATTGTATGGCCCTGGTGTAAGCAAACAGACATTCGGTTTATTTTCCGCAGTATCCGGCAGCGTGTTCTTCAAAGAATAAAGTAATTCTTGTGGATAATTCTGTATTGGCTGTACCCTATTTTTTGTAAATAATTCGGGAAACATTTGCAGCATTGTTTCTCTATTTTCCAACATATAACTTACGCCTGAGGGTGTTCGCACGTTATCCTCAAGAACATAAAATTCATTTTCTTCGGTTCGAATTAGATCGACACCTGATATATGCGTGTAAATTTGACCGGGGGGATTTACCCCCATCATCTGCAATAAAAACGCTGGATTATTTCTGAGCATCTCAAGGGGCAGTACGCCTGCTTTAACGATTTCTTGATCATGATAGATATCGTACAAAAATGCGTTTATAGCTCGCACTCTCTGTTCCAGACCTTTGCAAATTTTATTCCATTCGTTTGCAGTTATCACTCTTGGAACAATATCAAATGGTATAAGCCTTTCCTCTCCTTCTTCTGAGCCGTACACATTGAATGTGATACCTGTAAGTCTAAATAAATCATTTGCGTCTTGACGTTTTGCTTTCAGAGAATTCCGTTCCTCAGCGTCGAGCCAAGTCTTAATATTTTTATAAGGACGCCGAATCGAGGTGCCATCGGCCCACATTTCATCAAACACAAGGTCAGCTTCCATTAGTAAAAAATACGGCTACCGTATTAAAAACAAAACCACAGCGTGTAATTCTACATTTATTAAGATTAAATATCCTTTTTTTGAGGCACATTTCTTTTTAAGTCCTAATATTTGGGCATATTTTTAATTTTTACGAAATTGTAATTTTTTTTGTTTCTTTTCGCCGTGAACAATTTTACTTTTACCAAGTAGCCAACAGATCACCTGACATTCCTTGGAGGAGGATTAGATTTGTTTGTTGCTGATAAATTCCAGAAAATAATTGTGATTAACCACTGTAAACGTGTCGGTAAGACCGACTATTTGAAAAGGGCGGTTCAGATAGCCAGAGACAAAGGTTTATTGGATAAAAAAAATCGTCTGACTAAAGATGGACACATAATGGCGTTGGTATCTAATTTCAACGAACATGTATCAGCTGAACCTTGGAAAGATTATTGGTCAAGGTAAACCATAGCACTTCACGCCACCACCAAACAAAAAAACCTAGATAGCAGATTAATAAGCAGCTAATCCGTCTTCTAGATACTGAGCTACCTGGCGGCCCATGGGCGTAAGTTTGTTATCATTGGTGAAATAACCGCTCAACTGTCCGTAGTGCAATGCTTGCTCGTGATTGTTCTTTGTTTTAATGCAGCAGTACCTCAGTACAGCTTCATACTCGATGAAATCCTTGCGCGCGTTCAATTGCATGTCTCCTGTTTGTAGTAGTAATTACGCAAACAAATAGGAATTAGATTGAAATATGGGCTTTAATTTTATTACGACTATACGATGCGTAGTTATCGGCGAGAATAACCTAGTTGTATCGTATAAAAAATTGATAGCGTGAGTTGACCTTTGCTGTCTTGGTATAGCACGTTAATTTCTTTGTCAGTAACGGTGTTAAACCAGGTTAAGTTCGTTACAGAGGTCCGTCTTTAAACAAAAAAAACGCCAATAACCGTTCTGAGGAGCATTGGCGTTTTAGTAAAGATGAAGGGCAGAAATTGGGAGGAACCGCCCTATGCATCTCTATTTATGCTGCATTGCAGCGCAAATCAAGGTTGACTTTGCGTAAGGAGATTTAATTTAATTTTGCAACGGCTTTTAGCCAATTTATGATGAAAATTTCAGCTATATATGCTAAATTTTGCGCAAAACAAAAAAGGAAAAGGTTATGCTTAGAAGACTACATAGAGCATTAATGCTCTCAAATGCTGCAAATGCAGTAGGAAACAATGTCTCAGAAATAAAATTTACCTAAAATTAAAATGGCGACTCTACAATCAATATCCTCCCAAACGAATTAACTGGAGTCGCCCAGTCCCATAAGAACCGTGTTTTTAAAACACAGTTGCACTTAAAGAGTCAACAATACTTAAAGTGAATCTTTGGAGTGCCATTCGGGTAAGATCTAGCAAATTTACATTTACAGAAATAGACTGCTCCGACCTCCATAAAGTCTGCACTTGCTAATAGAGAAAAGATAATTCGCTTGTCGTTTTGTTAATCAGCACTCGACTGAGTTGCAAAAGCCAAAAATAGGCTCGCGAATATGGTTCCCATAGGATTACTCTTCCAAACGTTCTTCTAGTTCATCAATACGGTGGTTAATATATTCTAAATTTTCATATAATTCTTCAACATAACCGTAATCATGCTCGTCGTCGTGGTCATGGCCCTCGAATATTAAGCTGCCAACTTAAATATTATTACTTGTGTCCTATGCATTGGTGTTAGTCTTCTATGTCTCATAATTCATGATCTAAAATGTAGGTCTCATATCTGTTTTGCTTCACAATTTCATCATCCCAATCAGCATCTTTAATAATTTGCATACACGCCTCGTATGCTGCCTTGTCATTAAATATCAAAATGCCTTCATGAGAGTATTTACCCTCTGCCTCTGTCAGAATACCACGTTTACACTCTGCAAGGCCACTCCCTTTAAGTTCTGGCAATATACTCATAAAGACTTTCTCATCGCGCCCCAAATGCTTATTGAGATCCTCAATTGAATTGAATGAGTGATTAGCGCACCACATATATCGAGCCATGACCGAACTCCCTGAAATTTAGTCACTACGCTTGTAGCAAATGACCTGATCCAAATAAACGCCTTTGTGATTTAGCAGGGGTGTTGTGAGTCCGTGTGGGGGCACCACTTTTCAAAAAAAACTTCTTAAAAACAATTACTTACTAATAAAATTGGTAAACAAATATCATAAATGGTACACAAGTATTTTTAATATAATTTCCTAATTAGGGTGATATTGCCAAGCAATTAAACATTAGCAGGATGTCAGTGTATCGCAGTTTGCAGGGTTAGTAGTTTTTTCATGTCTAACTCATTTTACCTGTGAGCTATAGTTTATTACAACGATACAACCAATAGCACCATTACTGAAGACGCAATACCAGCATAATAGAAGCCATGTCTTATTGGCTTGGTAGATTTATTTGATAGTGCCATCAACCAACCTGCTGCCCAAGCAACTAAGAACGAAAAGGCAAACAAACTTGGAGTAAGTATATCCTCCATCTACCAATACACCTCTACCTCTTTATGGCTATCTATACTTACTGCACTTACTGTATGCACCAATGAACTTTTACCAGGTAGTTAAACATTAGCAGGATGATTGCGTATCGCAGTTTGCAGGGCTACGATTAGTTTTAGTAAAAATATAATAGAGTTTAAGCGAATTTATATTCTATAGTGTAACTACTTTGGTATTTGATAAAAAGAGAGGGGTAAAAAATGCCTAGCATGTTAGTTACTGTTAAAATTTCCAAAGGCTTCAAGGTTTGGACTGATATGGCCAAGTCGTTAGAAAAGGAAGCTGGAGAACAGGGTGCAAAAGTAATTTGGGCTGGAACCAATCCAGATGAGACTTCAATTTACGTTATGATGGACGTGCCTGACCCAGAGTTTATGCAAACTTTTGGTTTACGACCCGATGTAAAAAAGGCACGAGAAGAGGCTGGAGCTGACGTATCTTCAACAACTGTAATAACACCAATTGGCGATTACTGGCTTGGGTAGCAAATAATAGAGCGGACAATATAACCACTAGCTTCTCCATTTATCCACTGGCTGTATTTCTAGCGTTATTGATGCGTAAGAAGCGTCATAGGCCGAATAGGAATTTCAAACCGAAGCCAATAAGTAGGTCATTTAGCAGAAATCCCAATAATAAAGGGAAAGAATAAGGAGAGACGAAAATGTCTGTTGCAAATGTTGTTATGTTTGAATTTGAAACCAAGGCTGATCTTGAGAATTGGGCAGATTGGTACAAAAACGATGGACCTTTTCCTAACAATGAAATTTCTTTGTTTGTCCAAACAGGTGAAACATCTGCAATCGGAATAGCTACTTACCCATCAGAAGAAGCCAGAGAAGCAGGTGGTAAGATCCGAGATGATCTACATAATAATTCAGAAATGGCATTTAAAGTAAAAGAGATTGTTCCACTTGGTGGCCCTGTATTAATAGAGTTTATAGATGGAATATTATCGCCAAAACATAACCCTAAATGAAATCAACAGTTGATAAATTTAAAATCCGGTAATGGGGCTAAGCCTTGTGGCTCAGCCCTCGACAAGTATAGATAAAACTGGAAGATGTAAGCTGACCGTGGCTGACACGCACTATTTATGTCGTGAAACGTAGTATGTTCGCACCGACATTGAGTTTTGATCACAGTTTCACTATTAGGGTTTTAGAATTTTCTCTCATATGGTGTTTGCCCACCAGTCAATTCTAAATTAAGCTGCATCACATTATTGTTTAAGGCCACAAGGCCAAAATTAACTCCATCAGGACCGTCAATGAAGTCTTGAAACTCGGAAGCAGATATTCCGTCTTTTACTTCCCACACGCAATACATCGGCCCGTCTGGTCCCATTGGCATGAAAGAATGGTTGAAAAACCCTTTTCCCATCACCGATTTCTCATATTCTTTGCTGTCTTCTTCGGTCTGACCACCGACTATCCCCCACCATGCTTCTGACATGTTTGGTTTAATGTGATGATGTACAAGGTAGAATTGAGAAGCCATTTAAAGTTCCTTTTTTAATTTGTTTGAACCTTCTCGTTATATGATACCCACAAAAAAACAACTACATAACTTGTACTATTATTTGAGCTTTTCCAGCTTACTATATTGGGTCAGGATATGGTCAGGGGTACTATATGGGTCGAATAAAATATTGGGTAGATAAATTGAAGATATCTTATAGTTTTAGCCACCTAACTTTTTTTCCATAAGGATAATGTCGCCTGTATCTTGAGAGAATGGAAATGGTATTAATTCTCTCCGAGCTAATTCTGCATACCCATTATTGGTATATGTTTTTAGAGCAATTTGATTAATTTCTTCCACTTGCAGAGTAATTTTTTTTGAACCACTAGCTTTCGCCTCTTCTTCAGCCCTTGCCAAAAGTGCACTTGCATAACCTTGCCCTCTATATTCAGGCAGAACAGATATAGCCTGAAGCAGCCATGATCCAGCTGCCATATCTTCGAGTTCTAGAAATGGTATCCACCATTCTGGTTCTTCATCATAATTAATTTCAGGGTATGGATTTGCTACTTTAAACCCAAAAAATGCTCCTAAAAGTTTATTGTCTAATTCTGCTATTTGCCAGTTTTTATGAAATGATTTCCCCTCATCATTAGTACGGATATTCTCACGCCCAAACTCAAAGAAAGACTGCCCATCAGCTGCATATACACTTCAAAAATATGCGGGTATTCTTCTACCTGCTGCATCAAGAATTAGAGCAAGCGTTGTTGCATCATCGGCTGTGCCACTTCTAAATTTCATGTTGTACCATTCATAAACTCAACACCAACTTGGTTAGCAGAGAGAACAACGGATAGTATGGCTATTAGTTTTTTCATTTTATTGACATAATAAAACTCTCTTTAAAAAATGAGCAGAGTGTTTTCAATATCCTTAATGAGCGCTTAGCGGCCTAACTCTCACCGTGGACTGAAACTAGTACTTTCCATTCAGTGACTTTATTATTTTCGAACTTACCGTAATACATGATATCTCTTCCCTCTCCTCGAGGGTTGACAGCAGTGTGGGTTCCAACTGCTACGCCATTCTCTTCAAAAATTACCTTAAAGTCGCCTATTGTTGGGCTTTCATCTGAAATACTCCAAGCAATGTGCTCGTCTTTCGTTTGGGAGGAGCTGTCTTTACCCATAAACTCAATAACCAAATCATCCGCAAGATGTTCAGACAGGTAATCCACTTTTTCGGAAAAAGTTTTCTCCCAAATTGATAATATCGTTTTCGCATCCATGATCAAAAATTCCTTCGATAAAACCTTTATTAATTTTCATACTAAAAACTGTATTGTAGTTAACAAACACCAAGACTGCCTCTCTGTCAAAGCTCAAGATTATATAACGTATACACTCCCAGTGGCCCATGCAGTGATGTTCAGAGTAGGCGGGATACCTTAAGTAATGATTTTCTCATATGGGTCATTCTGGATTATCTGTTGTGGACACATTTGGTACACATCCCGTTGACAGGCAGCAGTAACCGTGTGAATCTAACACGCAGGAATTGATATGGTGCAACTTTAAGCTTCTGCAGTCCGTGTGACGGCACCATAATTACTCCCAATAGTACATTTAAGCAGGAGTTATCTTCATCGAGACTATCGTTATTCTATCTGTACTGTTTGCTGCATTTTTGCATGCCTCATGGAATATAATACTCAGAAATTCAAACGATAAGTTGCTAAGTATGAGCGCAATTGCGCTTGGGCATGTGCCATTCGGTATTATGGGATTAATCTTGTTTGGCTTCCCAAATTTAGAAAGTTTAGTTTATATTTTAGCCAGTGCTTTCTTACATGTTTGTTATATGTTTTTTCTTCTGAACGCCTATAGACATGCTGAATTGTCGCAAGTTTACCCTATTGCACGTGGACTGTCTCCACTGATCATTGTGCTGGTGGGCACAATATTTCTAGGTGAGTACCTGTCGAAATATGAAATTTCAGGAATATTATGTATCTCCATAGCACTAATTTTGTATGGTATAAAAATTGGATTAAGGTCTCGGGCTGCCCTCAGAGGGTTTTATTACGCCGCATGTACAGGATGTTTCATCGCATCATACTCAGTGGTAGATGGTTATGGTGTGAGGGTTGCCCAAAATGCCATCGGGTATACCAGCGCAGTCGATATTTTAAGTGCAGCATTGCTATGCTTGTTTTTGTTTCTTTTTAACAAGGAAACTTTTTTGGGTATTCGCCAGCACGGTCAAAAGATTTTTTGGGTTGGTGGTTCATTAGGGTTTAGCGCATACGCAATTGTTTTATGGGCGTGCCTGCATGCACCAATATCAATCGTATATACTCTTCGAGAAACTTCTGTACTTTTTGCTATATTACTTGCCATCGTTTTTCTAAAAGAGAAAATCACTTTGAGTAAAACATTACTAATTGGCGTGCTGTGCCTTGGTGTTGTACTAATCAAATCTAGCCTTTGATATTTACGTTTTATTGATATTATTCTCAAAATTATAATAAATTATTTTTAATTTAGAATTTCGAAAGCTTTTATTGATTGCCTAAGCGCGTTATCTGAGGTTTGAATTTGCAATAGAATGCGGTTACTTTTGAAAGCCAGATTAACATGAAGATCATCACTGAGCCCAAAACCCCCGGTGATCCTCTACTAAGGTCTTTTAAACTTGGGCATTTGACACTCCGCAATAGGATTATGTCTACTAGCCATGCTTGTGGTCTGGGAGATAGTGACCACATGCCAGGAGAGGCTTACCAAGCCTATCATTTGGCAAAGGCCCAAGGTGGGCTTGCACTAACTATGTTTGGCGGTTCTTCTTACGTTTCACAAGACTCGAAGTGGAATAGTGGCCAGTTAAGTGTTGCAACCGATAAGGTCATCCCCCACTTCCAGAAATTCTCAAGTCGGATCCATGCTGAAGGCGCGGCACTAATGATCCAAATTACCCATTTGGGACGTAGGGCCGAAACAAATACGCAGTCTTGGATGCCGTCTGTGGCACCTTCGCCAATCCGTGAGCGAGGTCACCGGTCAATCCCTCGCGAGATTAATCATGACGAAATCGCTCGCATTGTCCGAGAGTTTGGAGACGCTGCCGTGCGGTGCAAGGAAGGAGGATTGGATGGGCTTGAGGTTATGACCCAGGGTCACCTTATCGGCCAGTTTTTATCTCCGGATACAAACAAACGCACAGATGAGTTCGGTGGTACGGCAAAAAATCGGGCAAGGTTTGGTCTCATGGTGCTAGAAGAGATCCGGAGTCGCGTGGGTGGTAATTTTATCGTTGGTATGCGTTACGCGGTTGATGAAGGGATTGATGAAGGACAGGACTTTGATGACTGTTTGCATGTCTTGAAGATGTTCGAGGAACGAGGGCTTCTCGACTTTGTGAATGCGAATTACGGTCGCCTAGACACAGAGCTGTCTCTGGTCGTTGATTGTATGCCAGGCATGCAAGAGCGACAGGCTCCATGGCTTGAAAAGGCAGGCGCTTTTAAGAAAGAGATAAATCTCCCCGTTTTTCATGCCGCTAAGATAAATGATATTGCAACCGCGCGTCATGCAATTAGTGAGGGATTATTGGATATGGTAGCGATGACGCGCGCGCACATTGCCGATCCAGATATTGTTGCAAAGATTAAACGCGGCGAAGAGGACCGTATACGACCGTGTGTCGGGGCTGTTCATTGTATGGACCAAAATCGACCTACTTGCTTACATAATCCGGTGACAGGACGGGAAAAGGCTTGGTCGCATCGTATACAATCAAGCGTAGGACGATCAAAGAAGGTCGTGATTGTTGGAGGTGGTCCAGCCGGTCTTGAGGCTGCGCGGATTTCTGCTGAACGCGGACATAAGGCTGTTCTTTTTGAGGCTGCGAATGCGCTTGGTGGACAGTTACTTCTTGCCGACAAAGCCTCTTGGCGGCGTGATATACGTGCGATAGTAGATTGGCGTGGGAACGAACTTGCACATCTGGGTGTAGATATTCGCCTGAATACCTTTGCTGAGTTTCAGGACGTGATCGCCGAAACTCCGGATGTGGTCATCGTATCGACTGGGGGTATTCCTGATTTTAGCTTGGTAGAGGGAGGTAACCTTTGCACCAGTGCGTGGGATGTCCTTGGTCGGCAAGTGCAAATCAGGGGAGATGTGCTGGTGTACGATGGAACAGGGCGGCATACTGCCCCGACTGCGGCAGAGATGCTCGTCAGGGCAGGACAAGAAGTACACTACTTTATGATTGATGATCTTCCTGCAAAAGAGTTGACCTATGGTGAGCGGGTAATTTGGAAGAAGCAGCTAGCTGAGCAAAATATAGTGCCTATTGGCGATCACTCTTTAGTATCTGTTAAACGAATGGGCAATCGTCTTGCTACAACTTTGATTTCTGATCTGACAGGCAAAGAGACGCGCATTGAGTCGTCTGCGGTTGTACTAGAGACTGGTGTAACGCCAGTCAGTGAGCTTTTTGATGAGCTTGTTTGTGGTTCTGCGAATGGTGGCTGGCGTGACCTATCCAAGACATTGGCGCCAAAATCAAATTCGCAAATGGCTCCTGGTAGATATGACTTGTTTCGTATCGGTGATGCTGCTGGCAGTCGCAATGTTCAAGCAGCTATGTTTGATGCGTTGAGACTTTGCCAAACCATTTAGACAAAGTTAAATAAAATACTGAGATTAAGCTAACTTACTTCTTTTTAAGCCGTTACGTTTAAAGCTCACCACGCGCACTACGCTCTTGCCAGCGCAAGTATAGGTTCGCTCCAAGCTTTGCTATTGCTGCCGGCGGCAAGCGGGCTGGGGCATCAGCGGCTAAAGCTCTGGACAAGGCCTGCGATGATCGACCTAATGCAAGGTCTGCAGCAAGGCCTCCGGCAAATGTGCCCTTAGCTGTGCCCAAACCATTTTGGCAGCACGCGGAGAATAGCCCTGGCTCAAGCTCTTGTATTATTTGCACGTTGTTACGGCTCAAGCATAGCCTTCCACCCCAACGGTACTCCATTTTGACATTACTCAAGTCTGGAAAGCGGTTGAGGAAGGATGTATCGTGATCATGACCAATCTTCGCAATGCGTTTGGGTTCCACTTCCAGTTTAGGATCAAATGTAAACCGGTTTCTTATGATCAGGCGATCCCCACCCGTACCTGAAATACGGCGTACAGTAGTCCCAACAGGATCTGCTGGAGTCAGTCCCCAAATTGGATTGCCGCCTAGTTTACCAATTTCTTGTGGTGTCAGTGCCCGCGTCATAGAGGCGTAGGTAAATACATGCATAAGACGCGATTTGGCGTATCCAAAGCTGTTAAGGTGACCGTTCACTGCAAGGATTACACGCGGAGAACTGACTTGACCTTGCGGGGTCTCGACGATCCAATTTCCATCATTATTCAAAGCAGTAACAGGGCTGTTTTCATATATCGTGACACCGTCTTGCCGCAATCCGTCAGCGACTCCACGAATATACATTGCTGGTTGGATCATTGCTGTGCCTGGGGTGAATAGCCCGCCCTGATAATATGAAGAGCCGGTAATCTCACGCATTTGCTTAGCGTCAAGTGACTCATATGGCTCACCCATGGTCGTTAAGTGCTTGGCGAAATTTTTGTTGTGCGCCTGACCTTTTGCGGTAGCAGCCCCGTTAATTTTGCCAGATAGTAGAAAGGCTTCGTCTGAGAGGAGATACTCTGTCGCCATCTTAGACGCATGCGCGATACCAAGCCGATTATCTTCCGTCTGATCCAAGTCAGCATCAAGCCCACCGCCATAGTCGGCAGACGTAAGATCGTGTGGTAAATCAATCATGAACCCTGAATTGCGCCCCGCTGGGCCATCGCCAACACGTACGGCATCCAGCACGACGATCTTATCACCTTGTGCCTGTTTGCAAAGACGGTGTGCGGCGGCCAATCCTGCGAAACCAGCGCCTATTACCAACCAGTCGACTGTTATCTTGTCCTCTAGTCGTATAGCTGGCATAGGCTCTTGCAGCAGCTGGTTCCAACCAGCAGGACCAGGGTCAAGAGGGAGACGCTTAACTTTCATGGTAGACTGAGTTTGCTCATGCGGCCACCGTCAATCGTCCAAACTTGACCAGTAACAAAGCTTGCTGCGTCTGATACTAACCAACATATCAACTCTGCGACCTCTGTTGGCTTACCAATTCGACCCAGTGGGTGGATCTTGCCAATCTTGGTATGGAACGCTTTGGGATCGGGCATAGAGGCGATAAAATCCTTATTGAGTGGCGTGTCTATCCAACCTGGAGCAACCGCGTTACATCTTATCCCATCTGGACCGTGGTCGACTGCAACTGCACGGGTAAGACCGTGCAATCCAGCTTTGGATGCTCCATAGGCTGGGTGACGTGGATTATTTCCCAGCCCCTCAATCGAACCTATATTTACTATTGCACCACGCGCAACGCGTAGTAGCGGCATAGCATGACGGATTAACAGGAACGGCGCAGTCAGGTTAACCTGCAGCTGAAGCTGCCAATCGTCCAGTGATGTTTCCTCAACTGTACCCTCGCGCATAACGCCTGCATTGTTAACTAGAATATCCAGCCGATCTGTCTCTCGAGTAATAACGTCAATCACTTTTGCTGGGGCATTTGGCTCTGCGAAATCTGCCAAAATATCCTCATAGTCCGACGGACTTCGTTGTGCAGCAAACACGCGCGCTCCACCTTTCGACAAAATACGCGCTGTCTCTGCTCCCATCCCACTTGATGCTCCCGTGACCAGAGCGACTTTACCATGAAAATCTTTCATATTACTGGCTTTCCACCATTCACCTCAACAAGGCTGCCGCACATGTAGCGTGCAGCGTCTGAAGCAAGAAATGTAATTACGTCAGTGATGTCCTGTGGATCAGCGATGCGGCCCAGCGGTACTGAGGCATTGAGGTCATCGATAGCCTTTTTAGGATCAAGTCCGCGCGCCTCGAATCCAGACCGAAGCATGGCTGTATCTACTTCATTAGGGCAGACTGCGTTCACCCGGATTTTTTGGTGTGCGTGATCGCGGCCAAGGCATTGGGTCAGTGAGGCAAGAGCGGCCTTGGTCATCACATAGATTGGATGGTTAGGCCCAGGACGCAACCCCCAACATGAGGATGTGTTGACGATTATCCCACCACCTTGCCCTGCCATTATAGGGATGGATGCGCGACACAGACGCAAGGGCGCCTCTATGTTAACCGCTATAGATAAAGTGATGTCATCGTCACTGGCCTCAGGCAGTGGGCCTCGTGTAATAATACCAGCATTGTTGATAACGATATCAAGGCTACCCAACTTATCTTTAACCATCTGAGGTAGTGCATCGCAAAAGACACGATCTGTTAAATCACCGTCGAATGCTGCCTCTGCCTCTATTCCTTGAGTATCAAGGTCAGTCACGGCTACGCGTGCGCCCTCAGCCTCAAATGCAGTAGTGATATTGCGACCTATGCCTCCCGCAGCGCCTGTAACAAGAATAGTCTTACCTTGAAATCGCATTTTTAATACTCTTGATTAAGCGCATCGGCGGCTGGGATTTCCCGCTCTCGTCTGGCGATATATTCCAGCAACGCTTCGTTAACACCTTCATCCAGTTTAGGTTCTTCATATTCGTTTAGCATCATACCTGCCTTCTTTAATGCACGTTCATTGATCTCAATTGCCCCTTCGGCCTGCCATTGCTCAATTGAATTGTTGTCAAACATTTCCGGCATGAAAAAGGCCTTTTGGAAGTGCTCTAAGGTATGTGGATGTCCAAGGTAATGCCCCCCTGGACCCACATCTGAAACCGCAGAAAGAGCTGCCTCAAAGTCATTCCAATTAACGCCCTCTGCCATTCGGTAGCCCATTTCGCAAATCTCAGCATCAACGATAAACTTGGCTACTGAACAATGCATGCCGGCTTCATTCCAACCCGCGGAATGCCACATATAATTAGCGCCAGCCATCAACACGGCGTTCATTGTCATTGCGCTTTCATAACCTGCTTGCGCGTCGAATGTTTTGGCGCCACCAAGTGTATTCGAGGTTCTCCAGGGGATGCCGTAAAAGCGCGCCATTTGGCCAATCATGAAATTCATTAAGCTAATCTCTGGTGTGCCAGCCATAGGTGCGCCAGACTTCATACTTACTGTAGAAAGATAGTGACCGTAAATCGCAGGGCACCCTTTTTTTACAACTTGCGTATAGGCTAGCGCACTCAGGGCTTCGGCATTCAACTGCGCAACGGTGGCGGGCACACTGGCGGGAGTGTTGGCGCCACCTAATACAAAGGGCGAACATAAGATGGGCTGATTACGTTTACAAAATGCCCGTAATGCACCAAGCATTGTTTCATCCCAAACCAATGGTGAGTTACCGTTACAATTACCTGTGACAACAGGGTGCGTATCGATGTAATCATCACCAAAAAGGATCGCACACATCTGTATGACGTCTTCGGCATTCTTTGGACTTGTAGTCATACCCATAAATGTTTTGTCAGAATGCTTCATCGATGAATAGGTGATCCGGAGATGCCGCTGACTAATTGGGTGGTCGTAAGGTTCGACAATATGATGAGCAGAGGAGTGGATCACGGGCAGCATGTGGCTGAGTTTGTGGAAATTTGCCAAGTCTTCCAACGTTGGGTTCCTCCTCACGTCCTCAAGGTCTCGCAGATATGGTGCACCGGTCATTGGTATAAAAATACCATGGTCCTTGCCAAAAGGTAGAGAGTTGGCAGCATTTCGAGCGTGATAAGTGAAAGTTTCTGGGATTGTTGTGATCAGTTCGCGTACGAGGTTGCGATCCAAGTAAACTAGTTCGTCTACAACCTTTGCACCAGTCCCTTTCCAATCTGCCAATGCGATTTCATCACGAAAATGTACGCCTACGTTTTCGAGAATATCCATGGACGCCGCGTCGATCCTAGTGATTTGGTCGGATGTCATAGGTTCTATAAGGGGTAGTTTTCTTTTCAGAGCTGGAAGCATTTTTATGTCACGAGTCTCCCGTAATGCCTTGCGCACACCCCGCCCACGGCGCACTTTGCCGACAGCATCGATACTCATGTAACGTTATTCCCATCCGCAGGATCGTTCAGGTCAATCCAGATTGTTTTGATTTCTGTATATTGGTTATGTGCATGCAGCCCGTTGTCACGTCCACCGAACCCTGATTGCTTGTAACCTCCGAATGGTGTTGCGATGTTGCCTTCACCGTAACAATTGACTGTGACTGTGCCCGCCCGAATATCTCGAGCGGCACGGATTGCACTACGGCTACCTGCTGAAAATAATGACGCGGTCAGGCCATAGTTAGTATCATTAGCTACCTGTACTGCCTTGTCGTTGCTATCTACAGTGATCACACAAAGCACTGGACCAAATATCTCATCGCGCGCTCGTTGGTCATTTGCTTCAACCTCAAAAACTGTTGGGGAGATGAACGGTCCATCGCCTTTATCGTCTAAATAGCTGCGTACTTTAGAGCAATGATCCTTATCAATAAGCGCGCCAATATGGTTTGCGGGGTCAAGTGGATTTCCCACCTTCCACTCCCGTATTCTTGCATTGATTTTATCAAGTAAAGCAGCTTTCACAGCCGAATGTACAATCAATCTTGAAGTTGCAGAGCAGTTCTGTCCGGCATTCCAGAACGCACCGTTAACCAAATGTTCGGCCACATGATCGAGGTTTTCTACGTCATCGAAAACCAATGCCGGATTTTTACCACCGCATTCTAGTACGACCTTTTTAAGATTGCTATCTGCCGCATATTGCAAAAATCGGCGCCCAGTTTCAGTTGAACCGGTGAAACTGACCATATCCACATCCATGTGTCGTCCGAGTGGTTCTCCTACTGATGGCCCATCTCCTGGAAGTACTTGTAAAACTCCACGAGGAATACCTGCCTCATGCGCTAGCTCCGCGACACGTAGCGCTGTCAGACTAGTTTGTTCTGCTGGTTTAACAATAATAGAGCAACCAGATGCAAGTGCTGGACCTATTTTCCAAGCTAACATCATCAAAGGAAAATTCCATGGCAAAATGGCTGCGACCACACCGATAGGTTCGCGTACAATAATCGCCATTGCTCCGTCACCTGTGGGTGCTGTTTGATCATAAATTTTATCTGTTGCTTCGGCATGCCACTTGATGCAGTGGATCGTCTCAGGCAGGTCAATAGTCTCGCAATCGAGAATTGGCTTACCAGACTCAACACTTTCCATCACCGCCAGTTCACGTTTGTTGCGCGTGATCAACTTACATAAACGGATCAACACATCTTTGCGTGCGTCAGGGTTCATTTTGCTCCAACAGCCCTTATCAAAGGACTCTTGAGCCTTAGCCACTGCGAAATCTACATCCTGTGCGTTTGCAGTAGAAATCTGCGCGATTATTGCTCCTGTTGCAGGGTTACTGGTTTCCATCATTGGGCCGTGCCCAATTTGGTACTTGCCGTCGATAAATGGACTGCGTGGCAAATCCAATGAGTCAGCTAATGCGGAGTATTCGGCTTGCGTTAACAGTTCGGTCATACTTTCGCTCCTATTATGCAGGAAATGGTTGTGTTCATTATGCGGATGACCTCTGCCAATTCGCGTTTGTCGTCTTTGTTCAGTGGTTGCAGTGGTTTGCGTGGCGGACCTGCATCAATGCCTCGCAACGTCAGCCCGTACTTAATGCATTGTACAAATTTGCCGCCCTGCTCGAGGGTACGCATTAAAGGTAACATTGCAGACATTATTGCTCTTCCTTTAGTAAAATCACCTTCAATGACGCATGCTTTGTAAAGGGCAATATGGGCTTCGGGCGCAAAGTTTGAACCAGCGCACACCCAGCTACGCGCACCCCAAGCAAAGAATTCCAGCGCCTGGTCATCCATGCCGCAAGATAATGCAATATGCGGATAGTCGCGTGCTAATAGATGCAATCGGTTAATATCGCCAGAGCTCTCCTTGATGCCGCAAAAGTTGGGTGAACGGCCTAAACGGTCAAGGCAGTCTTCATCCATGTCTACAGACATTCGACCAGGGTAGTTATAGAGCATAACTGGCAGGTTCGCCGCGCGGTCAACCGCTAGTGCGTGCAGTGCAATCTCACGTCCAGTTGGATAAGCGTAGG
>CACDPV010000008.1 GCA_902554885.1 Paracoccaceae bacterium | reverse complement strand
CTTCCGGATGAGTGGTCTTTGGAACAGGCAATTACCGTGAATGAAGCATCTTTGAAGTGGGATGGTATTGACGAGATGGCAAAAGATGGGACTATTGCATTTACAGTTGAGACACAAAAAGCATTGCGTAAACTTCTGGGAAAAAACATTGAGACCCTTTCGACAGAAACAGCCCAAGATCAGGCAAATGATCTTTTGAATGCTTTGGGGTAAGCAAAATTTGATAGGACAAGATATGCAGCACAAACAATCCGAGCTTTTATTCGAACGCGCAATGGACGTTTTGGTGGAAGGTTGTAGCTCTGCGTCTCGGGGGCCTATGAACTACAAACCCTTTCCGCCCTATATTCGCGAAGGACGGGGATCCCGGGTCTGGGATGTAGATGGGAATGAATACATCGATTGGCAACTATCATTTGGCTGTCTTCCAATGGGCCACGCCCATCCAAAAATTGTTGAGGTGATTCAGCAAGAAGTCGCTGGGGGCACCCATTTCGCAACAGCCCTAGAGGTCGAAGTAGAGACTGCCGAATTGATGGTCAGTATGCTGCCCCATGTGGATAAAGTGCGTTTTGCAAATACAGGCACAGAGGCCTGTATGACCGGTGTTAGAATGGCACGTGGCATCACTGGTAAGCGCAAAATCCTTAAGTTTGAGGGCCATTATCACGGATGGTATGATGGCCTGCTGGTAAGTTCCAACCCACAGTATGTAACTTCGCTCGGACATCCAAATGATCCGGTACGCATTCCTGACAGTTCTGGATTAACACCTGGCTCCTGGGAAGATACTTTGGTCTGTGTCTGGAACGATGTCGAGGCTTTGGAAAGAGTGCTGCGCGCTCACGGACATGAAATTGCCTGTGTTGTCATGGAGGGTGTGATGTCAAATATGGGGGTCATACCTCCCAAGCCAGGCTACTTAAAAGCAGTAGAATCTCTGTGCAGGGAGTTTGAAGTCTTATTTTACCTAGATGAAACGGTCACTGGATTTCGAGTGGCTCCAGGCGGTGTGGCCGAACTATACGGATTAAAGCCTGATATTGTCACTTACGGCAAAGCCTTGGGCCAAGGCTTTCCAATCGCTGCGATCGGAGGTCCCGATCATATTATGGAAAGCATCGAGTATGGTAAAGTATTGCATTATGGAAGCCATAATGCTCCTCGTTTGGGTCTGTTTGCAACGAAAACCATGCTTGAGGAAATGAGCCTTGATAATTACGCCGGATATAAAAAGATATCTGAAATCGGAGATCAAATAACCAAGCGTTTAAATCAAGCCGCAGCTGACGCAGGACAGAATATGCGGGTTCAAAATATTGGCTCAATGTTTCACCCAGTCTTTACTGATCTCGATGAAATTACGAATTATAGGGACTTTTGCCAAACGGTCAATTTAGCAAAGTATGCGGATTTTTCACAAAAAATGAGGGATCAAGGGATCTTCTTTTCCGGCAATAAAATTCTTCATAATCTGAGCTGTACAGAACATAATCAGGCCGATATTGACACTTCGATCGAGGCCGCAGGAAATGCTTTGGAACAAATGTCACGCGATGAACGCGTATGATTATACATCTTCGGTTTTTCAGTTTTAAAACGCATTTATTTTGGTTGATTGGTCTCAGCAGTTCCAAGAAAAGGGCGTAGACGTTTCAAATCCTCATCAGAATACCCCAACTCATTGGCTACATCATCATTATGCTCCCCAATCTGCGGCAAACCACGATGAAGTCCAGGCCGAAATCCATTATATTCAATGGGAATTGCCGGAACCTTTGCTCGCATACCGTTACTTAGCGTTATTTCAACGGTAGCACCGGGATGGTTGACATGAGGGTCGTCGAAAAGCTGGTCCGGCCTTAGGATCGGAGCAAAGGGAAGCCCTATGCGATCGCAAATCATTATGACTTGCGATAGTTCCCTGCCCAGGAAGATTTTACGCAGGCGAGGCATAAATGCATCGCGGCAAAGAACCCGCTCTGCGTTGGTTTGCAATTCTTTGTTTTGAAGGAGATCACTCAGGCTAAAAGCATTGCAAAATTGTTTCCACTGCTTGTCACTGACAACGCCAACAAAAATCTTTTCATTATCAGACGTGTCAAATACGTCGTAGACTGCCCAGGCAGATATTCGCTCAGGCATCGGTGCCGCGGGGACTCCAGTTTGACGATATTGAACCATGTGTTGTGCAACCAGGAACACATTGTTCTCGAAGAGACCCGAACGAACGAATGCACCTTTTCCAGTACGCTGCCGTTCCAATAGAGCAGCCTGAATTGAAATTACTCCAAATAAACCACCCATCACATCATTAATGGAAGCACCAGCACGCAAAGGGCAACCTTTGGGGCCGGTCATATAAGCCAGTCCACCCATCATCTGCACCACTTCGTCAAGTGCAGCACGCTGCTCATATGGGCCACTAAGAAAGCCCTTTAGTGCACAGTAAACCAAACCAGGATTAATCTTTTGCATTGCATCATAGCCAAGACCAAGACGATCTAGCACTCCTGCACTAAAGTTCTCAATTAAAACATCTGAGGCACGCACGAGGCTTGTAGCAAACTCAAGCCCCTCAGCAGATTTTAAATTTACAGAGATGCTTCTCTTATTGCGGTTATAGGTTCCAAAAAAGCCAGCGCCTGATCCGGGCAGTCGTCTCGTCTTATCTCCGTCTGGAGCAGGTTCAACCTTGACTACATCGGCACCAAGGTCGGCAAGGACTAAGCCGCAGGTGGGGCCCATCACCATGTGGCTGAATTCGACTACTCTGACACCTTTTAAAGGGCGTGGAGCATGGGTCATGTTACATTCCTTTCACTGGCATAGGTAAAGCCCTTAGGCAGGCCAGCCTCCGGGATGTTTCCATATATTACTTCGTCTGGCAGACCACTCAACAACACCTCACGTGTCGCAATCAAAGCATCTAAATCTATACCTGTATGTAAACCCATAGCTTCCAGCATAAATACAAGATCTTCTGTCACAATGTTACCGGTTGCTCCGGGTGCAAATGGGCAGCCACCAAGCCCCCCAAGCGAGGAGTCGAAGGTAGCAACATCAACCTCTAAAGCAGCTACAACGTTGGCAAGGCCCTGGCCGCGCGTGTTATGCAGATGAGCGCCTGCCATTTTCTCCACACCAATCTCACCGCGCAGGCGGCGGAACATTCGCTTAATCTGGCTAGGATTAGCATAGCCAGTCGTATCTGAAAGACCAATACTGTCCGCCCCGGCCTTTGCAAGTAGTCCTGCCATTTCCATTACCCAGTCTTCCGAAACGGCACCCTCCAGCGTACAGCCGAACGCAGTTGAGATGCCAATATCGATAGTGGGGCGCTGCTCAACGGACGTAGAGTCACGTAAACCACATACCCTGGAGACCTCTTCAATTGCTTCTCTGGGGGTCTTGCCAATATTATTGAGGCTATGCTCTAGCGAAGCTGAAATTGGCATGGTCAACTTGCGCGTACCTGCTGCAATTGCAAGTTCTGCACCCTTAAGATTGGGAACTAGCGCCAGAACGTTGAGATTCTCAAGTTTGTTCGCCTCTCTTACTAAAGTGGCGCAATCAGCCATTTGAGGCATCAAATGTGGAGACACAAATGATCCTACTTCAATCTCACGAAGCCCAGAAGACGCTAGCGCGCTGATCCAAAGAATTTTGTTCTCTGTCGGCATTACACGTTTGATGCTCTGTAATCCATCGCGCGGTCCAACCTCACTCACCAGCACGTCAACTTCTTGATGCACGCGGAGACCCTCCTTTGTGAATTTTTCCAGAACAATATAAATCCTAGAACTGGAGCATGTCAAAAATATGTACAACTTCGCGCGTTGTGCAGAGTATAGAACTTACTATTAGATGGCATGTTTGGGTATTGTAATCGTGAAACTATCAATATGCTCAAAGTCGACATTTAGAGTATTTATAAAAAAGACTTAGAGCAATGAGCGGCAGAGCTTTGCTGCACTCGTTACGCCGTCAAATGCAGTGTAACCTGTAAGCCTCTCAAATTCATCTTTGATATTAACAGCACCAGCACATCCTAATATTATATTTTTTATATTTGGGTTTAAGCTCTCAGAAGCTTGCGCAAATTTCATCGCTGATCCATTTTGGTTGTATTCTAATTCTAAAACCTCGACATCTGCGGCAATTACATCTGTTACATTATTCTGATAACCTAAATTTGCGATGTTGTTTTTTATAATTGGAACAGCCTCTTTCACCGTGGTTATAACTGCGGTTTGACTTGAATAAAGACTAGAAAGTACAAAGCTAGCTTCTCCAATACCCAATACTGGACACTTACAAATTTGTTTAGCTTGTTGTAATCCTGTATCGTCAAAACAGCCAAGTATTACAGCTAATGGCTTTTCAGCAACGGCTTTATTAACCAACTCAAGTAAGGGCCCAATTGCCCTTTCGCCGTCTTCTGGTCCTTGGATGGAACGCGGCCCCTCGCGAGATGTCCAGCCTACAAATTCAATTTCAGGTTCTGCTGCTTGGGCTGCCTCCACCGAACTTACAGTCATAGCTTCTGTGCTGTTGGGGTTGATCAAAATTACTTTCATTTTATATTCCCTGAACTTTAACTATCAGCGAAGCACCTTTGATCGTGAACGAGAAAGTAGCCAAAAGATTAAGAAAAATGTCCCGATCACTACAAACGAGAAGAGTGTGGTGATTGTTCCAAGTGCGTAAATTATTGGGGTCGTTACGGTTGTTGTTAATCCCCGCAATTCCAGAGGCAGAGTGTTTGTAGCACCCATAACCTGTGAGGACCTGGCAAGTTCGTCATAAGATAGTGTAAACCCAAATAGGCCGATACCAACAATACTTGGGGCAATGATTGGAAGCACAACTTCTCGAATGGTTTGCCATTGGGTTGCTCCGAGATCTCTGGCCGCTTCTTCGTATGATTTATCGAAACGATTAAATACGGCAAACATAATAAGTAATCCAAACGGCAGGGTCCAGGTTAATTGTGTCCCCATTCCGCTGGTAAACATTCCTAGGGTTGTTTGAAATTCGTAATTTATCTTCTCTATTTCAAATCGTCCACCAAACCATTTTATTGTTTCATCCAGTAACCTAAATTCTAAAGCCACCCCTAAAGACAGAACGATAGATGGCACTATTAAGCTGGCAATTGTCATAAGGAACAGTAGTTCTGCCCCTCGAAACTGTTTTCTGAATGCCAAACCGGCTGCCACTGATAAAACCACTGTTAAAATCATGACGACAAAGCCCAAAAGCAAAGATCTTCTGAAAGCGGAACCGATATCGACCACGCCGGCACCTTTCCATAGCTCCCCAAACCAATGAAACGAGAAGCCATTCATTGGAAAGGTAAGCCCACCGTTCGGGCCCTGAAAACTCAGCAAAATAATTGAAAACATAGGGCCATAAAGGAATAGAGCGAACAGAACGAAAAATATCAAGAAAAAGTAAAACCCGCGAGAACCTGTACGATGCATTTCAAAGTTCCTTTCTGATATCTATAAATTTTGTCATCGTAATTATAATTATGATGGTTATAAAAAGCAGTATCACAGCGTTGGCGGCGGCACCTGGTAATTGTAGATAATTCATCTCAGTATTTATAATTTTTCCAATCGAGGCGAGTTGTTGCCCACCCATAATACCAATAGTAACAAAATCTCCCATTACGACTGTCACAACAAATATAGAACCAATCACAATTCCAGGTTTGCACAGCGGTATAATAATATTTGTCAAAATTTGTATTTCACTCGCGCCAGCATCGTAGGCACCTTCAATGATACTTTTATCAATTCGTATCATTGAGTTGAAAATTGGTACAATCATGAACAATGTGTAAAGATGGACAAGAGCCAAAATTACTGAAAATTCCGAATATAAAAACCATTCAACTGGTGCATCTATTATGCCCAAAAATATTAAGGTATCATTTATCAAACCATGCCTTCCAAGAAGCGGTATCCAAGATACCATTCTAATTACGTTAGATGTCCAAAATGGAATTGTGCAAATCAAAAATAATACAATTTGGATTGGTATAGTCTTCACGTAAAATGCCAAAAAATAGGCCACAAAGAACCCGACAAATAATGTAAGCCCCCAAGTTAATAGACAGAAGTAAAGTGTCGAAAGATATGTCTTAAAAGTCATACAAAGATCTGCGTCAAACTGAAAACAGCCTTCAAAAATATATACATAATTTTCGAAAATCAGATCTGGAATTATAGAATAATCATTATAATCCCAGAAGCTGACTATAATTGTTAGGAAAAGAGGGATGACAAAGAAAAGAAAAAAGACTGCCGCAAAAGGAAGTGCCAGCCACGAAAATTTTGGCACAAAATATCTGGAAATTTTTGTCATAATTTAGCCTAATAAGTTCCACAGCATAGGGGCTGATGCTATTTTCAAACATCAGCCCGTATTTTCATAGCAGGATGGTTTTAGGCTGCAACCATTTCATTCCACTTACGAACCATATATTTGTTTTCGTCCATCGTAGCATTCCAGCATGCGACACCACCCATACGATCTTCGTATGAACCACCGTCACGAACTTCTCCAACAGAACCAAGTTTTGCACCACTTGGGCTGAGAATATCTTCTGCTGCTGGTTTACCTTCCATCCAAAAGCCCCACTCATTTTCGCTCATATATTCTTTCGCCGTTGATAAGACGGCGGAGTAATAACCTTGTCTGTTAAGATAAGCGCCGACCCAGCCACTTAGGTACCAGTTAATGAATTCATAAACAACGTCTGCCTGTTTGCCTTTTGTAGTTTTTGGCAATGCAAATCCTGCTGCCCAAGCACGATATCCTTCCTTTAACGGCTGATAAACGCACGGTTTTCCTTGAGCCTTAACAGCCGTAATTGCGGGTGACCACATTGATTGGATCACAACTTCGCCAGATGCCATAAGGTTTACACTTTCGTTAAAGTCTGACCAAAATGCTCTAAAGTGCCCCGCTTTTTTAGCTTCTGTAAAGATCTTCATCGTAAGATCAATTTCCGCCTTAGTCATATTACCTTTATCAGGATAAGTGTATTCGCCCATTGCCTCTACTACCATCGCAGCATCCATTATCCCAATTGAAGGAATATTTAAAGTCGCTGCTTTCCCTTTAAATTCTGGGCGCATCAAATCAGCCCAAGAAGTGACTGGAGCGTCTATAAGGTCCGGTCTGATCCCAAGTGTATCTGCATTATAAACTGTAGGTATTAACGTTGCATATTGGGTTGCTTCATCTGCAAACTTACCGGACGTCGCGCCGGTCAGGTACATTACTTTAGACGGGGCCGTCCCCTGCAAACCTACTTTCTTTCCACTAGGAGTCATACCTTTTGTAAAGATAGATGTAACATTGTCCCATTCTTTAATACGCGTCGTATCCATACCTAGTATGTTTCCTGATGGAACAAGTTTGGGGAGACTAAAGTATTCACTGTCGACGATATCGAAACTGTTTGGCTGAGTTAGAACACTTTTAGTAACCTCATCGGTTGTTTTCGAAATATACTGAACCTTAATACCCGTGTCCTCAAATAGTTTTTTCTCAATTTCATCACCCATGTTGACCGCAGTCCCAAGGTAACGAATAACCGGTGCATCTGACGATAAGACCGCTGGAGCATAAAGCGCTGTAGTAGCTCCAAGCGTCGCACCTAATCCAAACTTTAATGTATCTCTACGTGAAAACTTGTTACCCATTACTTTTTCCTTTCGATTTAAATTAGTTAATGACGTGGTGATGACGAGTTGACATTGGATTCTCAATTTCACAGGGCTAGTACGATCATGAAATAGGTATAAATTGAATAAAAATTAAGCAAAATCTTTTGTTTGCATAATTTATGTGCAAAAATTTAACAATTATCAAAGTTTTATTCAGGTGTGGTTGAAGGTACAAGTATGTCTAAATACTACAGCGTGATTAGAAGTGGAAATATCAATAAATGAGCATTGAACAAAATCTAGAGTTAGTGGGCCTTAAAAAGTTTTATGGAAAGACTGAAGCAATAAAAGGTTTAAATCTTAAAATAAAATCGGGTGAGTATTGTTGCCTACTTGGTCCATCTGGTTGTGGTAAAACCTCACTGCTTCGCATGATTGCTGGTCATGAGGAAATTTCTGATGGTGATATTTTGTTGGGAAACAAAAGACTTAACGGGCTCACTCCTGCTAATCGTGGAACGTCTATGATGTTTCAAAGCTATGCCCTATTTCCTCATTTATCAGTCTTGGATAATGTGGCGTTTGCTCTGAAAATTAAAGGCATGCCTAAAGCAGAACGATACGAAAGAGCAAATAAATTTATCGATATGGTCAGAATGCAGGAATTCAGCAACCGACTTCCTGACCAATTGTCTGGCGGTCAAAAACAAAGAGTGGCCCTCGCAAGAGCTTTGATTACAAAACCTAAAATTCTTTTGTTAGATGAGCCATTGTCGGCTCTAGATCCAGCCCTACGGATCGACATGCGCGTAGAATTGAAGCAGATGCAACGAGAACTGGGTATTACTTTTATTCATGTAACACACTCGCAGGAAGAAGCATTGGCCCTTGCCACAATTGGCGTCGTTATGAACGAAGGCCGAATTGAACAATTCGCCAATCCCATAGAGTTATTCAACAAACCTACCAATGTCTTCGTTGCTGATTTCGTAGGAGGACATAATATAATGAAATTAGGTGAGAGTACTTATTCTTTGAGGGCAGACAAATTAAAACTTATTGGCACCCCAAATAAACTCAAAAACAAAGATACTTCTTTTAAAATAAAAGATATTGAATTTTTGGGGAGTAGTATAAGCGTCACCATAGTTGGCAGTGACGATTTAACTTTAAGAGCTAGATTGCTGGATCAAGAATTTCATAAGCACAAGCTTGAGATAGAGCAAGCCGTACATTGTGAGTGGGATGAAAATGATCTCCATGAACTCAGAAACTAAATTACCAATTTAAAAGGCAATGAGCATCAACATGTGCAGTGTTGTGGCTTGGATATTTTGTGAAGCTCAAATTTGATATGTTTTAGGTTTATACGCAATATCGATCGAAGGTTTGCGATCTGGAATAAATACATCAGCCCGAGAAGCGATCCTTAGTCAAAAACTAAATAATTATTATAAATCTTTTCTTCTGTGAAAAACTGAAACCATAATTTAGAGTAGGCCGCATATAACAAAATTTTACTGTTAAACTTGGGATGTTAATAACCTATGTTTGCTCAAAAACTAATTGGCGTAGATATTGGGACAACCTCTGTAAAAGCGGCGGTAATCGATACGAATGGTGCAATCCACGCGCGATTTTCTGAATCCTACCCGTCGAGTAGAGCGGAAACCAATTTAGTTGAACAAAATCCTGAAGACTGGATGAATTTATTAAACAAGGCACTTAACTCTTTCATTGACCACAAAGTCGTTGGAATTGGTATTTGCAGTCAAGTTAATACCCATGTTTTTCTTGGTGCAGATGACCGTCCATTATTTCCTGCAATAACCTGGCAAGATACTAGAGCAAAAAATGAGGCTCAAGATCTTAACAGCCAGGTTTCTGATGAAAAAAAGATTAAGTGGTGGGGATCTCCCATGCCAATAGACGCCAGTCATGCTCTTAGTAGGATGTCATGGATGAAGAAGATGCATGGTAAAATATGGCAGAAAACTAGAAAAGTCATGCTACCAAAAGATTATTGCATTCTTAAACTAACAGGCACACCATCAACAGATCCTTTGTCGAACATAGGTCTCGTTGACAATAAATTTAATTACATATCTGAGCTTTTTGATTTGGTTCCCGGTGCAAGACAGCTCATGGCACCTATTATTGGAGTCTCTGATATAGCAGGATATGTCTCTTATGGCCCCTTTTTAGGTACTCCTGTAATTTCTGGTACGATGGATGCCTGGTCGGGCATACTTGGAGCCGGAGGAGCAGAGCTGAATTCGTCAGTCTATTTAAGCGGCACCAGCGAAATCATAGGTATTTCATCATCAAAAATAATACCAACACCAGGTGCAATTGTCTTTCCAGAAGTTGAGGCAATCAGGTTACACGCTGCCCCTACCCAACATGGTGGAGATGCCAAATTATGGTTTTCAAGTGTTTTTGATCTGGAAATGGACCAAATTGCAGAAATGGTTTCCAGGAAACAAAGAAGTAACGCCACCCCACTCTTTTTACCGCAACTTAGTGGAGAGCGCTCGCCTCATTGGGATCCAACACTGCGAGGAGCATTTCTGGGAGTGAGTAGGCAAACAGAGCGAGTTGATTTTGCTAGAGCAGTTTACGAAGGCGTAGCATTTGCCGCAAAACAAGCATTTGAAGTCACTAAAAAATCATCTGCTGTAAATTCTGGTGTAGTATATTGCGGTGGTGGCGGTTTTAGATCGAATGAATGGAACCAGATAAGATCCAATGTTTTAGGCCTACCCTTAAAAATTATAAAATCTACTGAACCAGGTGTAATGGGTGCCGTTACAATAGCTGCTAAAGGTGTTGGAATATTTCCAAACCTGGAAAAAGCAAGTGAGCAATTGGTACAATTTGATGAACAATGCGATCCTGATCCAAGGCATACTGAACAGCTCTTAAAAATATTTGAGATTTACTCAGATGCTATTAGTCAAACAGCAGAAATAGGCCGAAGACTCAATTCTCTTGAGACTTGACTATAATCTTACAATGATGGCTTATTATTATTTCTTGCTCGGCGTTATCATCAAAAAGACTTTTGCCGAAAAATATGTATTGGGAGGAAAACATATGAAAACATTAATTAAATCTGTAGCCATTTCATTGCTAATTTCGAGTTCTGCAGCCTTTGCTGAAACAGTAGCGGTCATTACGCCCTACTTAGCACAACCAGGCACCCAGGCTGCAATTGAAGGTTTTGAAGCCGCAGCATCCGACAAAGGGTGGGATGTGAATGTTATTGACACTGCAGGTGATATCGCGGCAGCAATTAGCAGGATTGAAGACTCAATAACTCAAAATGTTGATGCTATTGTTATAAACGTGGATCCAGCCCAAGTAAGTGCAGGACTTCAGAGTGCAAAAGATGCTGGAATTCCAGTAGTAGGACTAGACGCTGGAGCCGATCCACTACTTGTAGCTAACGTAACATCGAACGGGTACGCAATGGCAGCAGAAACCTCAGTCTACATAGCAAATAGGATTGAAGGTAGCGGTAAAGTTGTGATGTTTGTCTTCGATGCCTTCCCGCCAGTTCAGATAAGAGGGGTAATTGCAGATGCCGTTTTTGGAAACTTTCCAGATATTGAAGTGCTAGACCGGGTGACACCTGATGTTTCTGATGGAGGAATAGCCGATAGCAGGGCGAAAATGGAAGCTATTTTAGCAGCGAATCCAGAACCAGGTTCAATTGGTGCGGTTTGGGCTGCATGGGATCAACCTGCTCTAGGAGCGCTTCAGGCAATTGAAGGTGCTGGTCGCGAAAATGAGGGAATTGTAATCACTGGGATAGACGCAAACCCTCAGGCCAGAGATGCGATAGCACAGGGTGGTAATTTTGAAGCCTCGATCGCCCAAGATTTTGCTGCAATGGGTGCCGCCGCCGCGGAGGTTGTAGCCGGAACTTTTGCTAACAAAGAACAGAGGGCAAGCGTAATTTACGTACCAACAAAAATGGTAACGGCCAATAACGCGAAGTAATATTTACCTCTTATTTATTTGAAAGACGATGTGGCAGAACTAAGCGGCATTACATGCTCCGTTTTCAGTTTTGCCACATCATTTTACGATGATGCACAAATTAACATTAAATAATGTTTCTAAGGCCTTTAATGGGGTTCCAGCTCTCAATGATGTCTCGATAACCGTACTTTCTGGCAGAACGCATGCATTAATGGGTGAGAATGGGGCAGGAAAGTCAACTCTCATAAAGTTACTTGCTGGTGTAATCAATGCTGACAGTATGTCGATATTCAGGGATAAAGAGCATATTAGGATCACAAATACGATTGATGCTACTTCAGCCGGGTTTCGGTTTATTCATCAGGAACTCAATCTCGTACCAGAAATTTCAATTGCAGAAAACATCCTCCTCTCAAAAAACTTACCAACGCTGTTTGGTATCCAAATTGACTGGGCGAAAGTATATCGCAAAGCAGAACTCGCACTAGAGTTCCTAGGCGCCACCCATATAAACGTCAAATCACAGGCCGGTGTCTTAACATCTGGAGACAAAATGTTGGTAATGATTGCTTCAGCATTTGTAGCAGAAGAAGAATCATCTCCGTATTTATATGTATTTGATGAGCCCACAGCAGCATTAACTGACCAAGAATCTGAAATGTTATTTAGTGCTATGACCAAACTTAAGGAAAAGGGAGCTGCACTTCTTTACGTCTCACATCGCATAGACGAAATTATGAAAGTTTGTGATGATATTTCAATATTACGAGATGGAGTTTTGGTAAAATCAACAGAAATAAAGAATTTAAAAAAAGCCGAAATCATAAAGTTCATGACCGGCAGAGAACTTAAAGACTCTTACCCTCCGCGTACTGCCAGCATGTCGTCAAAAAAGACCATTTCTTTGAGAAATATTGAAACAGACTACCTGAAAGGTATTACTTTTGATCTAAAGGCTGGAGAAATATTAGGTGTAACAGGCTTAGCAGGTTCTGGCCAAAGTAGCTTGCTTAAACTTTTAGTAGGTGTTGGAAAAGCATTATCCGGAGATGCAACTGTTCTTGAAAACTCTTTAGCCAAATCGCCACATGACGCTTGGTCAAAAGGTATTGCATTTATTCCTAGAGAACGACGGAGTGAAGGTTTATGTTTGGAAATGAATGTCAGAGAAAATGTGGTGCTTTCCCACCTTAAATCATACGGTTTTCATGCTAAACCAAAGCTTGAGCAGTCAGATGTTGAGATGCTCGCTGGACAGGTGAAAGTTAAGTATAATGGATCGCATCAACCGGTTTTTGAACTTTCAGGAGGAAATCAACAAAAGGTATTATTTGCTCGAGCTTTGAAAGGAGCACCTGAATTGCTTCTATTAGATGAGCCAACTCGAGGCGTTGATATAGGTGCCAAATATGAGATTTATACTCTTGTCCGAGAGTTAAGCGATAATGGTTGTTCTATAATTATTTCATCGTCCGACCTTCCGGAAATACTAGGTATGTGTGACCGAATTTTGATACTTAGCGACGGACGCCAAACTGGATTATTGGAAAAATGCAGCCTTACCAGTGGCGACTTACTTACAAACATATATTCTTCCGACCTGAGATAAGAAAGAGGTACTATGCAAAAACTGCGTCAATCAGGAACACTTATAGGTTTTGTATTGATAATTGCTTTCTTTTCGTTCCAACTTCCTGATACTTTTTTAACAGCTCGAAACTTGCTGAATATTAGTCAACAATTATCCATGCTGGCAGTTGTTGCAGCCACTATGACTATTGTAATGGTGATGAACGACTTTGATCTATCAGTTGGCTCGATGGCATCACTCTCAGGGATCGTAGCAGCATCATTATTCGTTAACGAGTACTCTATATGGGCAGGTATTGGCGCCGCTTTACTAGTGGGTTTAGTTGGAGGTTTATTCAATGGTATTTTGGTTTCCGTAGTAGGAATTTTACCATTTGTCGCTACTCTTGGTACTTTGACAGTGTATTCAGGGGCTGCATTTCTACTCTCAGGAGGTAAAACAATCTTTGGAAGAGATATTCCAAAGAGTTTTTCTGATTTTTCTCGGGGTGGAATTGAAGTTGGGTCAATAAAAATACCAATGCTAACAATAACAGCCGGCTTTGTTATTTTTGTATGTTGGTACATTTTGGAGCAAACAAATTTTGGTAGAAGATTATATGCGATTGGAGGCAATCGTGAGGCATCCTATTTGGCAGGGATCAAGGTTGTTAAATTGAGAATGCTTGCTTTTGCCCTGACTGGGCTGGGTGCAGCAGTCGCGGGATTAATGTACGCTTCGAGAGTTGCTTCGGCGAACCCAACGCAGGGGGCAGGTTTAATGTTGGATGCAATAGCAGCTGTTTTTTTGGGAATGACTATGAGTAAGCAAAGTGAACCACGCGTGATTTTTACTTTAATTGGCGTTCTTGTTTTAGGGGTTTTAGACAACGGAATGACCCAGATGAGGGTAGATAGCTATGTTCGGGAAATCCTAGTTGGACTGATTGTCATAGCAGCTGTCGCTGTTTCATCTATTTCAAAAGCGAATAGATGACCTCTTACAATTTTGTAAGGTTACTGGCGAAGCTTTCCCAAAAATTTTCTAACCCACTGGCATTACTGAATTTATTTAGAAAACTAGGTGAAAGTGGTGCACCGGGGATGCAACCAAACTTACATTAGATTGTTTATTATCAATGGCTTATTAAGGTGTCATTTTTGGAAAAGTGGTCCTAAAGGCGGTCCTAGCCGCATAAAACACCGCACTGCTCATTTGTTCAATCCATTAGGCCTTCTGGATGCTATCATTTACTATGTCTAAAGTTATAAAGTCTTTAAAAGAGTCATAGTAAAACTTCATCCGAATAAACACAGCATCGCGTTTCTGGAAACTTCATCCAAGCTTTACCAGCCGGCACAGCAATATCTCTATGAACTTTAGCCTTGATTGGACTTTTACCGTGCCTTGCTGAAACAAGTTGAAAATTACCAAAATCATCTACCCTATCAATCTCAACAGAAATACAATTTTTCTTACCTTTATCATGTAATTCTACAAATTCAGACCGTATACCAAGCTTGATATTTTTCGACTTCACCTTGGACAGATCAGTTTCTGTTGAAATTACTGTTTCGCCGATGGAAACTACATTTTTTCCCTTAATTTCTGCCTGAAGCATATTCATTGCAGGCGATCCTATAAAATAACCCACAAAAGTAGTTTTGGGGCGTTCAAACAGTTCTAACGGAGTCCCTACCTGAACAATTTTGCCGTGATCCATTACTAATATATTCTCGGCGAAAGTCATAGCCTCATTCTGGTCATGGGTAACATAGATTAAGGTTGATTTATAAAGTTCATTTATCTCTTTTAATCGTCTTCTAAGACGAAACTTAAGATCAGGATCTATTACAGTAAGAGGCTCGTCCATTAGTATTGCAGCAACATCTTCTCGCACGAGGCCACGGCCCAAAGAAATCAATTGTTTTTGATCCGCAGTCAGTTTGGTTGCTCTTAAATCAAGCAGGTCTTCCAATCCGAGGGTCTGCGCAACTTGATCAACTTTCTTAGTAATTTCATCTTTCGAGTAGTTGCGACATAAAAGAGGAAATCCCAAATTCTGAGCAACAGTCATAGTATTATAAATTACCGGAAACTGAAAAACTTGAGCAATATTGCGTTCTGAAGTCGAAATATTTGTTACATCAAATCCATCAAAATTTATAAAACCTTCAGATGGCTTAACCAATCCAGACATAATATTAAGCATAGTGGTTTTTCCGCAGCCTGAAGGACCTAAAACCGCGTAGCGCCCTCCATCTTTCCAGATCAAATTACATTTTTTTAACGCATATTCAGGCTCTTCAACTGCTGGAGAGTAACTGTGCGCTACATTATTTAATTCTATTTTAGCCACGAGCCAGCTCCTTAAACGGTGAGGACGCTAAATTTTTATCAAGTCCAAAAGCATATAGTTTTTGACTATCTAAATGAAGATTAACCTTTTCTCCCACATTGAAATTCTTTACTAAATCTAGCTGCCCCACCAACGATACATTTTCATTCTTCGCGTGCAAAAATGTTTCAGATCCACTAATTTCAGCTAATTCTACATTAAATGGGTAACCTTTTTTATCTAGTGCGATATCGCTGGCGCGTATCCCAAACGTATATTGACCAGATGCTAAGTTTCTAAAGTGTATCGGAATATCAAAACTCATTTTTGAATTTATTATAACTTTTGATCCCGCAATTTCCCCAGACAACAAGTTCATTGCAGGATCATTGGTTATTTCGGCTACTCGCGTAGTTGCTGGATTTTCAAAAATCTCACTCGCTGGACCCTGTTGAAGAATTCTACCTTCATCTAAGACGATAGTCTCTCCACCAAGCTGCATTGCCTCCATAGGATCGGTACTAGAATAAATCAAAATACTATCTGAGGAATATTCTGAGGTGAAAATTTTACTAAATTCTTCCCGCAATTGTTCCCGAAGTTTGTAATCTAGGTTTACAAGCGGTTCATCCAAAAGCAAAATTTCAGCCTGTTTGGCTAAAGAGCGCGCGAGCGCAACGCGTTGCTGCTGTCCACCTGAAAGCTCTTGAATTCTTCTGGACTCAAAATCCTTCAACCCTACTCTTTCGATTGCATCTGATACTCGCAATCTTAATTCATTGTCTGAAATCGCTCTTTGCCTAAGAGGAAACGCAACATTATCATATACATTGAGATGCGGGTAATTGATAAATTGCTGATACACCATCGCAATATTCCGCTTCCAAACAGGAATACTATTTAAGTCTTTGCCTTCAAATAGAACTCGACCTGAATCAGGTTGTATTAGACCCGCTATGGTTTTTAGTAATGTGGTCTTTCCTGAAAGAGTTCGACCTAACAAGGTGTAAATCTCACCCTTCTTCATACCAAACGACATACTATCCAGGTGGAACTCAGAACCTGGCTGGTACACTAATTCTTTTGCAAGTAGGTCCATCTTATTTCAAAGCTCCTGATAAATTACCTTTTGAAAGGTACCGTTCAACAATGAAGGCCACGACGATTAAAGGGGCTACGGAAACCAATGCTGATGCTGATAAACTCCACCAAGGTGTTATAGACGAATTCAAAGCTACGATTGCAACTGGTAAAAGCTGTACCTCGGTAAAGGTTAAAATAAATGCAAAGAAAAAGTCTGTCCAACCAAATATCATACAAAACATTCCAGCCACAATGAGGCCCGGGATAGAGTTAGGAAGAACTACTTTATAGAACGCTTGATAAGGGTTACAGCCATCTATTAAAGCTGTCTCATCAATCTCTTTGGGTACTTTGTTAAAGAAATCAACCATTATCCAGACTGCAATTGGCATCAAGAGAACAACGTACACCATTATCAGACCAAGCATACTGTCCAATAACCCTAATTTTCCTAACATAATAAAAAACGGAATGGACAGAACAATGGGTGGCATAATTCTCTGAGAAATAAAAAAGAAAGTGATATCACTATTTTTGATAAAACTCGCTTTAAATGTAAATCTTGACAACGCATATGCCGCTAAAGTTCCGAGAAAAATACTAATAAAACTTGCCAGGCAAGTGACCGCAATACTGTTAAAGTAAGGCTCAACTATGTTGACGCCCCCTTGAGCTGGCGAGCGCAATAAAACCTTCCATCCTTCAAGTGATGGTTCAAAATCTACCCATGGGATATAAGTCGCTCCACCTGTGACAGAATTGAAGTCCTTAAATGATGTTGAGAGCGCCCAGAGAAAGGGAGCAACCACAAACATGGACCATAAGCCAATGAAAAGATATTTAAGTGTAATATATAGTTTTCGCATAATTAGTTATCCCGGATCATTAACCGAACCAGTACCTTTGCAATGATTGTCAGGCTAATGATCATTATTATCAGATAGGTAAATGACAGAGCTGCGGAGTAACCAAATTGGAATTCACGCAGCCCTTTTATGAAAATGTAAAAACTGGAAGTCTCAGTCGCCGTACCAGGACCGCCCGAAGTCAATACGTAGACAGTATCCATTATTTTTGAGGCCTCGATTAATCTAATTATGATGGCCCCGATGGAAATAGGGGCCATTAATGGAAATGTTACATATATGAATGTTCGGTACGGCCCAGCGCCATCAATTGATGCTGCCAAGTAGGGCTCTTTTGGCAAGGACAGGAGGCCGGCCAACAAAAGTAAAAACATGAATGGTGTCCATTGCCAAACTTCTACTATTATCACCGTAATTTTGGATAGTATTTCACTACTGAGCCATAAAGGGTTCCATCCAAATATATTTAAAAAATCATTAACAGGCCCTAATGACTCGTGGAAAAAAGTTTTCCAAATAACTGTCATAATCACGGGAGTGGTCATCATCGGTATTAGAAAAAGCACCCGAAAAAAACGTTTGAATGCGATGTCTTTCCATACCATAAGGGCTAATGCGAAACCCAAAACATACTGCAATGTTACCGTGGTCACAGACAAAAAGCTCAAGCGGCCGAAGGCCTCCCAAAATCTACTGTCTTCTTGAAAAATACGAAAATAATTTTCTAACCCCACATAATCTAAACCAGGGAAAAAGCTATCCCAACTCGACATACTAAGTCTCACCGTAAATCCAACAGGAAAGATAAGTATTCCAATCAAAACTAGGAGACCGGGTAGAAGAAATAGATATTTGTGTTTGAAATTCATGACTTATGACCAACTAAAAATTTCGAATATGAATTTCGGGCGCCTCACAAATGAGACGCCCGAGGCCACCAAGTTAGGGTGGTTATTTCAGGTTATCCTCTAATGCTACGCCAACAGCGTAAGCTTCGCGGATAGTATCTGCACCAATACGTTTGGTGATTTTACGCCATTCATCAGCAACTTCATCCAGCGCATCCTGCGGTGACATTTGTCCAGCCAACGCTTTTGCTGCACCTGTTGCCAGTGCACTATTGAATTGGAACACACCTGGCACACGCAATGGAAATACACGGTTTGTGCTTTTTTCTTCCATTTCGATTAAGGTCTCAGAGTATTCTTTTGCAATTTGCTCATCCCATCCTTGACGCTCAACATATATCTCTGGGACAAAGTCAGACTTTTTGAATGGGTTAACCCCAAAGCGACCAATCGCTATATCAGCTTGGTGATTGGCGTCATTTGCGAAGAAGCAAAGATAGTCAAAAGCCATTTCATGGTTTTTACTTTTCTTAGCAACAGCTGCTGCCCAACCCCAAACAATGTAAGGTGCTTGGTTATATGTTTCTTCCCATGCGCCAGATACTCTGTTCCAGACACTATCTGAACCTGGAAGTGGCGCAGCACCAACTTTATTTTTAATCGGGCTACCGTCTTCCATAGCCGCTACAAAAGCATCGTCCCAAGAGAAACTGAAAAGTGTTTGACCACCGCCAAAAGAATTGATCTCGTCACCTAAGCCAAAATTGATACCACCTGGGGGTACGTACTTAGTGGCCTCAACCCAATCAGTTAAAGCTTCAACAAAACCAGGACCATTGATCAATGGCTCCATATTTTCTAGATCAAAGAAAAATCCACCTGGCGTTCTTGGGTTCTTGGAGTATGCCACTGATCGGCTGTAGAAAGCTGCATACATTAGGTCATCTTTTTTCATAACCTCAGCAGAACCATATTCTAGTTCACCATCATTATCCCAATCCCATCCATTGAAGAATGACGCTATTTCAGCATACTCTTTCCAAGTCTGAGGGACACGAAGTTCTTTTCCAGTATCAGCCTTATATTTTGCCTGATACTCGGGGTTATCGATTACATCTTTACGATACTTCAAGTAATGCCTGTCACCATCAATCGGATACTGTATCATTTGACCATCCCAAGAAGCAACATCTATGTGGCTTTGCGTAACATCTTTCATTTGACGCATCTCTACATATTTCGCTGGGACTGGCTCCAAATACTGCATCCAATCTCGGATAAAGTTGGAAAATCCAAACACGATGTCATAAGGTGCTTGCCCAGCCTGAAATGGAACCATTGCTTTAGAATAAAGATCCCCAGCTGGTGTGTGAATTACATCCACCTCAGCACCAGTCAATTTACTGAATTGCTCCGCGTGTAAAGCCGTAGGCTCACCCATAACTGGAACAGCATGAGTATTGATTGTAAGTTTTTGCCCAGAGTAATCTTTCTTTGACATGCTCTCGTATGAGCACTCCCCCGGAATATCTCCAGTATTTTTAATATGTGGAAACATATCACTCCATTTGTCTGCATACGCTGCAGAAGCAGTACTGAGCGCAACCGTCAAAGGAATAATTGAAGTTAATTTTAGTTTCACAATAACCTCCCATAAGTTATTCAAAATGAAGGCAGAGGACTAATAGCTCCACCGGTTATCATCATTCACTCAAAATTTGCGTTAAATGCAGGCAATCAAATGAATGAGCGCCAATGGCCGATTCTTATAGATTTCTTCTCGACCTAATTGGCTGGATCAAAGCCAACTGTGGGCTTAGAACATCACTTCCCCACCATTTGGAGAGATACAGCTGCCATGGAAGAAACTTCCCTCTGGCGAAGCCAAAAAAGCTACCGCGGGGGCAATTTCATCTACTTCAGCAAATCGATTTAACGGAATGGCTGCTTTAAGAGTATCAAGCAAATTATCTGATAATGGCGTCAGCAAATCAGTGTTAGTAACCCCAGGTGCAACTGCATTGACGAGCACTCCGGTGCCAGCACACTCAAGCGCTAAGGCACGAGTAAATGTGGTATTAGCCCCTTTAGCGGCACAATAATGAGTTAACTCACCGGCCCCCTTATATGCCAGCTGGGACGTGATATTAATAATCCTACCACTCCCACGTTTTATCATGTCCCAGTAGACCGCCTGCGTCATGAAGAAAGTACCTTTTACATGAACGTTCAGCATACGATCAAAACTTTCTTCGCTTATGTCTTGGAAGTTCTCCGTAATATTGTGCCCCGCATTATTAACTAGGATATCAATATCACCAATTGAATTTACTGAGGCTGCATAAAAGTCCTTGATCGAACTGGTAGAGGACACATCGCAATCAGCCGCAAATGCTTTACGGCCTAGAGCTTCAATATCCGCTACTGTTTGTGAGGCTTTTTTATCGTCTTTATAATGACAGAAGGCAACATCAGCACCTTCAGCAGCCAAAGTCAAAGCGATACCGCGTCCAATTCCACGGGATCCACCTGAAACAATAGCTTTTTTTCCTGCAAGCTTTTCGCCTGACATATTTCTTCCTCCCCTTTGGATTTAAATTTGTCAGTTAAAAGTGCGGCTTTAAGACAGGCAAACAATTGTAACTTGTGCTCATAAAAGAACATTTACGCTTAAAAATTGTTCATTTTTTGAACAGTAAAGGTTGTTGTCTCTGAAAACAGTACTATTAGATTACGGTGCGTAACAGTACAGCGAGTCGAGTCTAAACATAACAGCTTGGCTTTCGGTACTGCGGGGGGAAAAAATATGTCAGTTGAAAACTGGGACTATGAAAATAGAGAGGCTGGTATTAACCGAGCTTCCGGCGTTATTGCATCAATTGCAGACTCTTGGTCAAGGTGCAGGGAGTTTGGCCTACGGGCGGCTGGAACACCATCTGAAATAGTACTTAGCGAAGATAAATTTAAGACTGTCTTCGAGCAAAACGAAAGTATTAGACATTTCGTCATTCCTGAAATGGAACTTTTATATAACCAAATAGCCGGTACGAATTTTATGGTGGCTTATGCCGATCCAGGTGGCGTAGTTCTTGACTCAATTCAAGATGAAGACTTCAAAGCGGGTGAAGGTGGAAAAGCTGTAATTCCAGGTTCAGTATGGGTCGAAAATCATCGTGGAACAAATGCGCTAGGTCTTGCAATCCACACAAAAAGACCTGCCATCGTTACAGGTAAAGACCATTTTTTTCACAAGCTAAATGACCTGTCTTGCTTTGCTGTTCCTATTTTTGATCACGAAGAGAAACTCCTTGGCGTGATTGACGCTACCTCAAATGCAAAAGCACGGAATGAACATACGCTCGCTCTAGTTAAGTTAGCCTCTAGGAATATTGAAAACAGACTATTTTCAGAAAACTTCTGCGATTCACTTATATTGATGTTCCATGCTCGCCAGGAATATTTACCCACTACAAGCGTTGCAATGATTGCAGTTGATGAATACGGCTTCATTGAAGGCGCTAACGCAAACGCGAAAGCCGTTTTAAATGGCTTAGATATAAGCAGAACTCAGCATTTTGGTGAAATATTTGATGTTCAATTCTTTGATATCGTCGACCAGTTAAGATCGAATGGAATTATTTCGATCAAAGACAGAATGGGCTCAGTGGTATTCATGAGGGCGCAGCCCCCAATAAGTCGAAGAGTGATTAAAGTTGATGGTGATCTGTTAATCAATAATGGCAGAGCCGAGCCCCTAGCAGATGATCAAAAGGCCATTCCAAACAATGATCTGTCTCTTAATCAACCAACCGAGGCCAAGCTTGTTTTCGAAGACGAGGTTCTTTCAAAAGATATAAAAGAAGCCGTACGCGGCATTCAATTGGGTTTACCGCTGACAATATTGGGAGATCCAAGTACTGGAAAAACTGAATTAGCCAGAGAGATCAACGAACAGGCATTTGGGAAACCAAAATTAACCGAAGTCGATTGCTTACATATAAATCCCGAGCAGTTTGAAAAACAAATGTTTGGGGACCGCGGTAAAATAGGGTTTTTTGATCAGGAGCCGAGAACTGCCAAGGAAGGGAAGCTTTTCTTGGCCCGCGGAGGTGTAGTGCTATTTAAAAATATACATGCATTGGATAGTAATGCTCAAGATATTATTGCCGCTGCACAACAATTTGAAGAAACCCAACGAGACAAAAATCAAGTTAGATCAATAAAAGGCTGGATTTTCTCTGGCCCAATTGATTGGTTAGACAATAACGAGTTTCAAATTTCATTAAGATTTGCAAATTCTATTCAAGGTAAAAAATTAAATACACCTTCACTTTCTCAAAGATCAGATTTTGAAAAAGTTGCATGCGCAATTGCGTCAGCGTGTTCTAGTGAATATACACTATCACCCGTTGCATTGCGTATACTCAAGTCTTGCAATTGGACTGGAAATTTCTCCGAACTGAAGAAAGTAATTCGTCTAGCTATCTCACAGTCGCCTGGAAAGGTTATAAGACACGAGATCAGTGAAGCTTTGAGTGCCTTTACTGATGATGGATTACAGCCTTGTCCACACTGCGTTGGATCACCAGTCAGAGCAGAAACATGTATTATGATACAGCGGAGTTGGGAAGAAACTGGCGGCAATGTCAGTCTTGTTGCAAGAAGACTAGGTGTGTCGAGAAACACTGTCTACAAACACGTAAAAAGTTTTCAATAAAAAACTTATTATTTAGCTTCCTGTAAATGTGAACATGTCCAGCTTTGACGAAATACAGCAAGAACTAACTTAGTGGTCCCAAAAGCGGTCCCGATAAATGGTGCAACCTACTGTTATCATTTAATTTATTCAGAAAAAATAAGGAAAATGGCGCACCGGGGAGGATTCGAACCCCCGACCCCTTGATTCGTAGTCAAGTACTCTATCCAGCTGAGCTACCGGTGCACTCGCCTCGTGGTTAAGATGAAATTATGACCTTTGCAATAGATAAATATAGAAAAGTCTTTTTATCATCTCCAGTAAAAAAAGATGAACTTTAAAACAACAAGTGAAGATCACTAACTCATTTAGCTAAATTTATTTAAAAAATCTCTGAATAATACCAACGTAATATTTTAAAAGCTTATTCCCAAAAACCTTGGGAGCATAGTATTCACTTACAACTCGCTTATTAAGTTCTCCCAGTGTGGGATACGGAGGTATCATTGCATTAATACTCGAAATTTTAATATTTTTTGCAATTACTAACGCCCAAAAAGATATTAGCTCTCCAGCATTTTTCGAAGTAATTGAGCAACCTATTACTTTTCTTCCCAGTAATAAAACTTCGACAAATCCCTCTGTCTTACTATCCGTTATAGCTCTATCATTAGTTTTTAAATTCACACATGAGCGCTCAACTTTTTTTCCAAAGCGCTTAACGGCATCCTCAAAATTCATTCCTACAGACGCTATTTCTGGGTCAGTGTATGTAACTTGCGGTATGTGATCAGTACGCAATTTGGATGGGAGCCATAATAATATTTTTTTAAGAACGATACCTGCATGGTAACTGGCCGTATGAGTAAATCGTGAACCTTCGACAATATCTCCTATTGCATAAACCAACTTGTTAGTGGTTCGGAGATTTCTATCCACGGTTACTCCAAATTCATTGTATTTAACCCCTGCCTGTTCCAGGGCCAACTGCTCAATATTCGGCACGCGCCCAGCAGCAATTAACAAGTCGCTTACTAATAATACTTTCCCAGAGCTTAGATGAAGTTTGATATCAGCCTTGTCTTTTTCGACCCGATTAACAAATGTGTTCTCAACAATACTTACGCCATCATCAATTAAACTTTTATGAACAGGCTCAACAAATCGTCGCTCATGACCCAGCATAATTCTGTTCATCTCAATTAGTGTTGTTTTAATACCTAACCTTGCATGAGCCTGCGCCATCTCTAAACCGATCGGGCCACCACCTACGATAGCAAGATGACTGGGCGCTTTTCTTAGATCAAACAAAGTTTCATTTGTTAGATAGGATACTTCATCAAGACCCTTTAAATTCGGAATTTTTGCCCTGGAACCAGTTGCCAGCACAATGCGGCGTGCAGTAATTTCATATTCACCAGCAATTATCGTCTTACGGTCTTTAAATTTAGCATATTGCCTTATGACTTTAACTCCCATTTGCTCGAAACGTTCCTGGCTATCATGTGGCGCAATTTCTGCTATTTTTTTCGCAACGTAGGCCATTACGTTGGCATAATTAGCACTCACTATTTCTGCCTTTATACCAAACTTATCCGAATGATTGACTTGATGAGCAGTATTTGCTGCAGCTAAAAGAGCTTTGGAAGGCACACAGCCATAATTTAGACAATCACCACCCATCCGATCACCCTCAACCAATACGACATTTGCCCCCAATTGTGCAGCACCAGAAGCAAGAACTAGTCCTCCCGACCCTGCCCCGATAACAAGCAGGTCTACCTTAATATTTTTCATTTTTTTGTTCCGTTATCGTTCTCGGTAAAAAGCCAAAATGCCTAAAAATTATTGGTATGAGAAGTAGTGCTGTTATACCCAGTAGAGGACCTAAGATAGCTGGGGTAAATAGGAGTTCAATGTTAGGATAGTCGTTTCTATCGAATACCTCGCCAACCCCTACCCCAATCCACGTAAAAACTATGCCACCGGGAATGATGCCAATAACTGTGGTCCAAATAAAATTAAAAAGTCTGACACTAACAAGTGCAGGCAAGATATTCGCTAGAAAGAATGGAACCAGTGGGACTAACCTCAGTATTAACATGATTGAAACTTGATTTTGAATAAGGCCATTTTTTATTTTAACGGCAAATTTATTATCAAAATCATTGGATTGATAATATTTAAAACTCTTCAAACCGTATCGAACTAATATGAACAATACCGTTGCACCAGTACTTGCAGCAGTAACATTTAAGAGTAGCCCTAAGTTGAGACCAAATAAAAACCCACCCGAGACAGAGGCAACTGCTGCTCCAGGTAACGAAAAAACTACCAATAAAAAGTAAAACAACCAGAAAACAAGTATAGATAGAATAAAATTCTCATCCCGAAAGTCTGAAATATCTGATCTATTTTCTTTAAGAGCCTCAAAACTTATCAATTCACTAAAAAAAGAAAGACCGAAAGCAGCAATAATAAAAAGTAATATTACAACTGTCTTTCTTAAATCTAACTTATTCATTGAACATTCACACCTTAAACGAGGCTAAATTTTTCGCTATCAAATTACATGTGTACTTAAAGTTATAGTAACTCAAAGTCTTTACCTGGCAAAAAATAACTCATCGACACTTAAAATAATTTTGAAGTATTAGAACGGTTTGACTTCTTGGGAATAGAAGCTTAAAAGAGCGGCCTCAAGAGAGCTTGTTCTTGCGATTCTAGCGCAAAGATAAAAATACGGAGAATGATCGATGAAACGTACATACCAGCCATCAAACTTGGTTAGAAAGCGCCGACATGGTTTCCGTTCACGAATGGCAACAAAAGCCGGCAGAAAAATCTTAAATGCTCGTAGAGCGAGAGGGCGGAAGTCCCTAAGCGCCTAGGATTACTCTTAGTCCTGAGACGCACTTTTGGTGCAAACTCATGGAAAATCTATCATCAGAAGGTCGCAACTCTAAGCATGCCTTGGAAACTCTTTCAAAAAGAGTAGATTTTATTGCCGCGTCCAGAGCGGAAAAATTTATTGGAAAATCTATAATTGTTCAGGCTCGGCCTAACTCACTTGAAACTATAAGAGTAGGTTACACTGCAAGCAAAAAAGTTGGCAATGCAGTCATGCGCAACCGTGCTAAGCGACGCATGCGCGCAGCTGCAGCAGAAACCGTCGCTCAATATGGGACTTCTAGCACAGACTACGTTTTAATTGGACGAGCTGAGAGCACCTGTAATACAAAATTTAAAGACCTAAAATTTGAATTAATCCATGCTTTTAAAAAGCTAAGTGTAAGGCAAAAATGAATCTTATTTCGTTCCTCATTTCACTTCCAATTAGAGCTTACAGGGCTATTTTTTCACCTTGGGTAGGACATAACTGCCGATATCAACCAACGTGCAGCGCATACGCTTTAGAAGCCTTGGGAAAAAGAGGTGCAATCGTCGGAGTTTATTTAATTGTAAAGCGCCTACTTAAATGCCATCCTTGGGGTGGACAAGGCTATGATCCAGTACCTGAAAAAAATAAATAATCTCAAATGTATTCGCATCACTTGTTATGGACATTAATCTAATTTAAAGCCTTGATATGCTAGACGATCTAAATGATATCCATCCTTTGTTTTACGGTGCACCATCAAACACTGAATTCAAAAAACTAAGACGCAGAATTATTCGAAACGTCAGCCAAGCTATTAGTGATTATGGCATGGTGGAGCGGGATGCACGCTGGTTAGTTTGTTTATCCGGCGGAAAGGACAGCTATACGCTTTTAGCGGCTCTCTACGAACTAAAATGGAGAGGTTTATTACCTGTTAATATTTTAGCATGTAATTTAGATCAGGGGCAGCCTAACTTTCCACAAACCATTCTTCCAGAGTTCTTAGAAAAAATGGAGGTACCTCACAGGATTGAATATCAAGATACGTACTCTGTGGTAGTCGATAAAATCCCAGAAGGTCGTACATTCTGCTCACTATGCTCACGATTACGGCGCGGGCATTTATACCGTATAGCGCGCGAGGAAGGATGTTCAGCAGTCGTATTAGGTCACCATAGAGATGACATACTTGAAACGTTTTTTATGAACCTTTTCCATGGCGGTAGGCTTGCTACAATGCCTCCAAAACTTGTAAATGAAGAAAAAGATTTATTTGTCTACCGCCCCCTTGCTTATGTGGCCGAATCTGATTGTGAAAAATTTTCAAAGCAAATGGATTATCCAATAATTCCGTGTGATTTATGTGGATCTCAAGATGGACTTCAGAGACAACAGGTGAAAAGGATTTTAGATGGTTGGGAAAAAAATAGCCCTGGGCGACGTCAAGTAATGTTTCGATCTCTGATGAATACGAAACCGTCTCATTTATTAGATAAGAATTTATTCGACTTTTTAGACCTTCAGAGAGAACTTTAGAAGGGGAATAAAGCTCTGACTAATCAAGATAATCAAAAATTGAGTAAAATAATCTCTAAATTTCTACTAAAAGTAACTTGGTATCTATAAATTCGCTGAAACAGTCTTGACCTTTTTGGTCTTAGTCTGTTGAACGTGGGTAAAATAAAAAGATTTGGCGGCTTTTTTATGGACGATCAGAATAAAAATCTAATCCTGGCATCTGTGCTTAGTTTTGTGGTTATTATAGCTTGGTTTATTTTATTTCCCCCGCCAGAGCCAATCCAGACCGAAGAACAAAATATCGAACAGGCACAGGTCCAAGGTTTGCCTGCTCAAGATATTCAAGAAACTGTCACCTTACCTTCCGACCTTAGTGATAATAAAGATGTACCAAGCATCGAGATTGAGACAGACCGAGTTATAGGGTCAATCTCACTCGAGGGCGGAAGAATAGACAATCTATCATTAAAAGATTACCGCGTTGCATTAGACGAAAACTCTGAGATTGTAACCCTTCTAAAACCGAGTACTGTCCCACACGGATTTTATGCTGCATACGGTTGGGCAGCCTTAGCTGGATTAGATCCTAAATCAGTTCCAAATCCAGATACCATTTGGTCTGTTTCAGGTAACCCAAAATTGACGCATCAAGATCCGGTAACGATATATTGGGACAACCAAAATGGTCTTCTATTCAGCAGAACCATATCAATTGATAAGAATTATCTCTTTACAATCAACCAAACGGTTACCAATGAAAGCGGTGCAGAAGTACAGTTAAGACCCTACGGGCTGCTCAGACGTCATGGAGAACCAACCGGCCTCAAAAATTTCTTCATACTGCATGAGGGTTTAGTCAGAATGTCTGATGGAACCTTGGCAGAGGACAGTTATGATAACCTGAGAGATTATGGTTACAGTGACAGAGAAGCTGCATACGCTGACAGAATTGAAGTTGAAAATTCAGGATGGATTGGTTTTACAGATCATTTCTGGATGGCAACGCTTATTCCAGAGCAGAACAACAGGTTTCGCTCTACCGCAAAATACTATGATAAGTCTGATATTTTTCAGGCAGAAACAGTTTTTAGTCCGCAAACTGTTCGCATTGGTCAATCAGCAAATGTTACTTCGCACCTCTTTGCTGGAGCAAAAGAATGGGAAGCAATTAGAAATTACGAAAGAACGGGCGTCGAAGGCTTTTTGGATAGCATCGATTGGGGCTGGTTCTTTTTCTTAACAAAGCCGATCTTCGCGGCTCTGCATTACTTAAACAAATTTATTGGTAATACGGGCTGGGCAATAATTGGACTAACTTTGCTCATAAAAACTTTATTGCTACCTTTGGCATATAAATCATACGTTTCGATGGCAAAAATGAAAGAGCTCCAGCCAGAAATGGAAAAAATAAAGGAGCGAACAGGCGGCGATCGACAAAAATTACAAGCTGAAATGATGGGTCTTTACAAAAAGGAAAAGGTTAACCCTGCGGCTGGTTGCTTACCAATTTTACTCCAGATACCAATTTTCTTTGCGCTTTATAAAGTTATCTTTGTCACTCTAGAACTTAGGCATGCTCCATGGATTGGATGGATAAAAGATCTTAGTGCTCCCGACCCCTCTACCATATTAAACCTGTTTGGTCTGCTTCCATGGGGAAACCCATTCCAACCAGAAAGCATTCTATTTATTTTCTCATTGGGCGTTTTGCCAATCTTACTAGGCATATCCATGTGGCTTCAGCAAAAACTAAATCCCGCGCCAACCGATGCAACTCAGGCTATGATTTTCGCATGGATGCCGTGGGTATTTATGTTCATGCTCGGCACTTTCGCTTCCGGACTAATTATATATTGGATTGCGAACAATATGATAACTTTTGCGCAACAGTATATGATTATGCGATCTCAGGGTTATAAGCCTGATGTATTCGGCAACATAAGGGAAAGCTTCAAGCGAAAAAAAACTTAAATGGCTTACTTATCAGAAATATGGCGCTATCCCATAAAATCACATGGGAGAGAGAGTGTTTCGGAGGTTAAAGTAACAGCTGGCGCGGCGCTTCCACATGATAGACTTTGGGCCGTCATTCATGAGAATAGCACTGCAGATGGCAGTGAGTGGGTAGCATGCCACAATTTCTCAAGAGGGGCTAAGGCTCCTAGTTTAATGGCCATTGCAACACATTTCGATGAGAAAAAAAATACTTTAACAATGTCACATCCAAATAAGGAAGAGATAACTTTTTGCCCAGATACTGAAGGTGAGAAGTTAATTCAATGGACCAAAGATCTGATACCCAGTGATAGAAGTGAATCTGCAAAGCTTATAAGAGCAAGGTCAGCTGCTATGACAGACACGGATTATCCTTCAATAACTATTTGCAGTTCAACATCGCATCAGGCTTTAGCTTCAGAAATGGGGTTGGATTTATCAAAAAATCGATGGAGGGGAAATCTTTGGATCGATGATCTAGACCCGTGGACAGAAATGGATTGGATAGGCAAAATTGTTCAAATTGGCAACGTACAATTTGATATAGTAGAACCTGTACAAAGATGCATGGCGACAACCGCTAACCCTGAAACTGGAATACGGGACGCGGACACCTTAGGTGCATTACAAGCTCACGGTCACCAAAATTTCAGTGTTTACGCAGTTGCTAGAAACAATGGAAATTTGAGTCTGGGCGATAAACTAACGGTAATTGATTAATGCTAGAGTTTAAGGAAAGTCCTGATCCAGATGATTTTGCTAGAGAAAAAGGACGGAAGCTATTTGCAGGAAACGTAGATTTTTTAAAGGGCGTTGTCGATATGACTGGTCTTCCCCCAGCAGATAGACTGGAAGTTTGCTTTGCTGGGAGATCTAACGTAGGAAAATCTTCATTGATCAATGCAATTACCGGTAGAAAGTCCATCGCAAGGGCATCAAACACTCCTGGAAGAACCCAAGAAATTAATTTTTTCAAAACTGGAGATCATCACTATCTTGTTGACTTGCCAGGCTATGGTTTTGCCAACGCTCCAATCGATGTTGTAAAAAAGTGGCAGGAGCTATTGAAACGATATTTATCTGGCCGATCATCACTTCGTAGAGCGTTTGTACTTATTGATATTCGTCATGGAATTAAAGAAGTCGATGAGGAAATTATGAATTTATTGGACACTTCTGCAGTCACATTTCAATGTGTATTAACAAAGTCTGACAAAGTAAATTTAGAGCAAAAAAAACACGTGCTTAATCAGGTAAGAAAGAAACTGCAAGCACATCCTGCTGCCTTTCCAGAGCTAGTAGTTACTTCTGCAGAAAATAAGACAGGTCTAGAAGGACTACGGAGTATAATTGCAACATTAGACTAGTATGTTGAAATATAATGTTTCACTAAAAGGCAACAATGAGATAGTAGAAATCACTCCACACTTTTGGATTATTTATGAAGAAGCAAAATATGAATAGAGATTGGATAGCAACGGCAGAAACATTGTCACAAGCGCTCCCGTACTTGCAAAGGTATTCTGGTGCTATCATTGTGATTAAATTGGGTGGTCACGCTATGGTGAGCGATGAAGCCCTCGAAACTTTCGCAAGAGACGTCGTACTCATGCGCCAGGTGGGTATAAACCCCGTTATCGTTCATGGTGGCGGACCAATGATTAATTCTATGTTGGATAAATTGAACATTGAATCCAAATTCATTAATGGGAAGCGCGTAACAGACGCAGAAACTATGAATATAGTTGAAATGGTTTTGTCTGGAAACGTGAACAAAAAAATTGTTCAAGCTATTAATAATCAAGATGGACGTGCTGTAGGTATATCAGGAAAAGATGCAAAACTTATTACCTGCTCTCAGGAAAAACCAGAATTGGGACTAGTAGGCTCTCCCAAAGATGTTAATCCTGAAGTAATTTTAAATTTATTTGAGAATGATATGATACCTGTAATCGCGCCTCTTGGAGCAGGAGTTGACGGAGAGACTTTGAACATAAATGGTGACACTGTATCCGGTGCTATTGCCGCGGCTCTAAAGGCTGACAGATTACTACTTCTAACAGACGTAAGCGGCGTTCAGGATAGAGATGGGTCAATTATAACAGAACTAGACTCGAGCCAAATTAAGAGTTGGATAAATGAAGGTATTATATCTGGTGGCATGATTCCCAAAACAGAGACTGCGCTTATGGCTCTTGAAGGCGGTGTTCGAGGCGTCGTAATCTTAGATGGGCGAGTACCAAATGCATGTCTATTGGAGTTATTCACCGAACATGGAGCTGGCTCACTTATCAGAGCCTAAGAATTCTTACTTATATGAATTAAATAAAAATTCTATATGGGTTGAAAATTTAGGTCTTTAAAGTAAATCTCCATTTATGGATAATGAAATATTAATCAGGCTTTTCATCTTCTTTTTTGCTTTTGCAACTTTGGCTTTACTTGAGCGACTTATACCGCGCAGATCACAAGAAGCAAATAAGGGGCCCAGATGGAGAACGAATTGGTCCTTCATAATTGTAGATAGCTTTTTTTTGAGATTACTGGCTGTCGCGATTCCACTGCTAGCAATAGGAGCAGCCATAGATGCAAAGACAAATTCAATTGGGATTTTTAATTTATTTGATTGGCCTATCGGCATTGAATTTATTTTATCAATATTAATTCTAGATTTCGCGATTTGGGTGCAACATGTAGTAACGCACAAAATTCCTTTTTTATGGAGGGTGCACCAAGTCCACCATTCAGATCCTGAATTTGATGTTTCTACAGCTATTAGATTTCATCCTATTGAAATTATACTATCTATGCTGTTTAAAGTTGGTCTTGTTTACCTAATTGGACCATCCGTGCTTGCTGTTTTAGTATTTGAGATATTACTTAATGCCAGTTCAATGTTTAATCATGCCAATATTAAAATCTCATCAAAATTTGAAAAAATCTTAAGATTGTTCATAGTAACACCAGACATGCATCGAATACACCACTCCTCAGATAGGAGTGAGCACGATACAAACTACGGTTTTGCACTATCCATTTGGGACAAATTATTTGGCACCTATAAAGTAGAGCCCAATCTCAGTCACGAGGAGATGGAAGTAGGTTTGACATGGCAAAACGATAAACCCACAAACTTTTGGTGGAGCATATGGCTACCTTTCAGAAACAAGTAACCTACGCTTCTATTAATAAGAAATTAAAAAGAAACGGCCTCATTTTGCGAGGAGGATTTACGCAAGAACGTCAAACAATATTACTCATTGGACCTAATGAACCTTCCTTTTGGGAATATTTTAGAAACTCCTCTGAGTATAAAGATTCTCTTCCAGACCCAATGGATAGATGGTCAAAACGCGTTATTGGCGAAATAGCGTCAGATTTTAATTCAAAAGCTGTGTATCCTTCAGATGGGCCACCCTATGCACCTTTTTACACTTGGGCAGTCTTGAGTAAAAATGCATTCGTTTCACCATTGAAACTGCTTGTACATGAGGACGTCGGTTTAATGATTTCATATCGAGGGGCGTTGATATTGGAGGAGTCAATTGAGTTGCCGGTGACAAGTGAGAAATCGCCATGCGAAGCATGCAATGAACCATGCTTAAGTGCTTGCCCAGCGGATGCATTGAACCAAGCTTCATATGATACCGATGCTTGTAAGTCTTATTTAGGTGCTAGCACTGGACAAGATACGTGCTTTAAACGAGGATGCCTCGTTAGAATAAGCTGCCCTTTATCACCAAAAAATGGTAGATATGAAGATCAAACAAAGTTTCATATGAAAGCGTTTTTAAAACTATGAAGCGTCTAATACTAATGCGTCATGCTGAAGCTGGATGGCATATAAATATTGATGACCATGAACGTCCACTGACTACTTCGGGTATTAGAGATGCAAAAAAAATTGGTTTATGGTTAAAAGAAAAAAAATATATACCTGATGAAGTTATCTTGTCTACTTCTAAAAGAACCAGAGAAACTTTTAACGGCTTACTTTTAGAGTGCGTACCAACCTTAGAAAAGTCGTTATACTTAGCCGACGCCAACCATATGAAGTCAATGCTTCAACAGCTTCTTTCGAATACGGTAATTTTATTGGGCCACAATCCAGGAATAAGTGAATTGGCATATGAGTTAATACAAAATGATGAGAAGTACGTACACTTTATAGATTTCCCAGCTGCCTCTACTTTGGTTATAGATTTCAACGTAGGCCAGTGGAGCAATATAAAATCAGACAGTGCGAAATTCGTCGATTTTATTACGCCTGGGCAATTATAAGCTAGTTCAATATAAAAAAGCCCGGAATAAAACCTGGAGCTTAGTGACCTAGAATCTGACTTAAAAATAATTTTGTACGATCTGACTGAGGATTATTAAAAAATTGCTCAGGCTCATTTTGCTCTACGATCTGTCCATCATCCATAAAAATAACTCGGTTAGCAACCTGACGGGCAAATCCCATCTCATGAGTAACACAAATCATTGTCATACCGTCTTCTGCCAGCTCAATCATCGTATCAAGCACTTCTTTAATCATCTCAGGATCAAGCGCAGACGTAGGCTCATCAAAAAGCATAATTCTAGGTCTCATACAAAGTGATCGTGCAATCGCAACGCGCTGCTGTTGTCCACCGGACAACTGCCCCGGATACTTATCAGCTTGCTCCGGAATCTTCACTTTCTCTAAAAAGTGCATTGCTGTTTCCTCAGCTTCTTTTTTCGGAATTTTTCTTACCCAAATAGGCGCTAAAGTACAGTTTTCTAAAATACTTAAATGGGGAAATAGATTAAAATGTTGGAAGCACATTCCCACTTCAGATCTAATTCTATCAATATTTTTTATATCGGATGTAAGTTCGGTACCATCCACAATGATTTGACCACTCTGATGCTCCTCAAGAGCGTTGATACATCGAATGAGGGTTGATTTTCCAGAACCAGAGGGACCGCACACAACAATACGTTCACCTCTATTCACGGTTAGATCAATATCACGCAAAACATGAAAAGAGCCAAACCACTTATTCATGCTCTGAATTTTAATTGCAATTTCATCAGAAACTTCAAGTTTTAACTTTTCAGCCATGTAGCTATCCTTTTCCTACCGTTTACCAGTTTCCAGTTGCCGTTCCAACCATTGAGAATATTTCGATATACTAAAACATACGACAAAAAAGATTGCAGCGGCCGCTCCGAATAGTTCCCAGTACACACCGTTCCAGTCCGTCGACGACAAAATTGGTCCCCTAATCATTCCAACCAAGTCAAACATAGATATAATTGACACCAGAGTAGTATCTTTAAGCATTCCAACTGAAACATTCACAATACCTGGTATCGAAATCTTTAATGCTTGAGGAAGTATTATAAACCGCATCGATTGGGTGTAATCGAGGCCAATACTATCTGCGGCCTCGTATTGCCCTTTAGAAAGTGCCGCCAGACCGCCCCTAACAACCTCAGCAATATACGCAGCATTGAAAAAGGTCATCATAATCAATACCCGCAATATAAGATCTATAGAGGTGTCGGGCGGAAAGAAAAATGCTAGAATAACATTTGCAACAAATAAAAGAGTTATAAGCGGTACACCTCTTATAAACTCAATGAAAACTACACAAATCCATTTAATTATAGGCATACCTGACTGGCGGCCCAGAGCCAGCGCAATTCCAAGTGGAATAGATAGACAAACTGCGATTGTACCCAATAAGAGATTGAGCATAAAACCGCCCATATCTCGTGAAGCAACAACTTTCAATGACAGAAAGGATGCGTTCAAGTCAACAATATAACCACCAATAATCCACCAAACATTAGCAGCGATGAGGCTAATCAAAACTGCTATTGCAAATGATCGACTAGAGAACCTTCGATAACAAATAACAGCGATTGCACATCCTAAAAATGCAGATACTGAAGTTAATATTGATCCTCCCCATATCAACCAAAATGCCAGAAATGGATATACTGCGGTAAATATTAAAAGCTGACGCGGAAGCCTCCTAAACAAAATTGGAGCCAAAGCAACAATGAGTAATACGGTAGCTAAATTTGGTCTCCAGTATTCTGATGACGGGTATTTAAACCCATAAATGAGCTGTGGGAACCTTTCCTTTAAGACAGCAAAACATGCCCCACTCTTACCATCTAATAAGTCGTAGCATTCTCGAACGGTCTTAGCATCCCAAACTCCATTCAAAAACCAAGGAGTGACTGCAACAATAATCGAGTATATCACCCATAGTGAAATGAACGTCATAATTGTGTTAAAAGCAGATGAAAATAAATTTTCCCGAACCCATTTAACTAGGCCCCTGTCAGCTGCGGGAGGAATACGTTCTGAAATCATTTCCTTACGCACAAACGAATTATTTTCAGACATAACTAGCGCTCCTTCAACATAATGCTGCGATTATAAACGTTCATAATCGCAGATATGCTGAGACTTATGACTAAATAGAATAACATTAACAGAAGTACAGCCTCGATCGCGCGGCCAGTCTGGTTCAATGTTATGCCACCTAGTGTACCCGTTATATCCATATAGCCAACAGCTAATGCCAAAGAACTATTTTTAGTAATATTTAGATAAAAGGAAATTAGCGGTGGAACGATAACCCGAAGTGCCTGAGGCAAAATAACTAAGTTCATTATAAAATTAGGTCGCATGCCAAGCGCACCTGCCGCTTCACTTTGGCCCTTATCTACGGATTGAATACCTGCTCTAACAACCTCCGCTATAAAAGCACCCGTGTAGATTGAGAGCGCAAACCAAAGTGAAATTAAAGATCCTCTTGCGTGTATTCCACCTTTAAAATTAAATCCCTTTAGTTCTGGGTATTCCAGGCCAATAGGGCTTCCTAGCGCAAAGAAGATTATGAGTGTCGGAATAAAAAATATTCCAACGCTGGTCCAGCGGGTCTCTAATAGCTTGCCCTCTGAATAAAGTTTTTGTCGGGCATAGTATCGAAATGCGAAAACCCCTATTATTGATAGTATAAAAGTGACGACAACAATAAAAGAACCATCATTAAATACAGGCTTAGGTATATAAAATCCTCTACCGGTGAACGCGAAAGCATCCCATAGCATAGTTGCTTCCGGGTTCTCTCCTCGGAAAGCTTTTGGCTGAGGCAAAAAAGCTAAAAAAACAGAATGAATAATTAATATCCAAATAAGAACGGGTACATTTCTGAAGATTTCAACATAAATCATCATCAGTTTTGCAACAATCCAGTTGTTTGATAACCTTAGAATACCAGCAGTAACACCGAAAAAAGTTGCAGCAATACAGCCCAAAAATGCTACCAAAAGAGTATTAAGCACCCCAACGATCGATGCTCTTAAATGGGTTGACTGACTGTTGTATTCAATAAGCCGTTGGTTAATATCATAACCAGCGGGTTCACCTAAAAAACTATAAGAAATATTTAAACCGGCAGCAGCTAAGTTTTCGAGTAAATTCTTTCCCAAATATGCCATTGCGCATATCAAAAGAAATAAAGCAAAAAACTGGAAAGTGTATGATCGATACCGCTTATCGTTCAGCAGCATAGAAAACTGAAACTGGTCACGTCTCGCTAACTCAGATGTATTCATAAAAAACTAAACCTGGATATGCCAAAATTAATTGAGGCAAGCTAAACGTTTTAAAGCAGTTACGCAACAAAAAGGGCGCAATAATGCGCCCTTCAGTAAATAATTTAGCTATTAACGGAAAGGTGGTGAGTAAATAAGACCACCATCTGTCCATTTCGCATTAACACCGCGAGCCAATCCAATGATTGTAGCTGCACCAATGTTATTTTCGAAGATTTCACCGTAATTTCCTGAAACAGCAATAGCTCTTTTCGCCCACTCTGCGTCAAGACCAAGCATTTCACCAAGATTTCCTTCTGAACCAAGTAAACGGTTCATTTCGGGGTTGTTGGTACCTTTTGACATCTCTTCAAGATTTGCTGAAGTAACACCTAGTTCTTCTGCAGTGATAAGTGCGTTCAATGTCCAGCGGACTACGTCGCCCCAGTTGTTGTCACCGTGACGTACTAGAGGACCGAGAGGCTCTTTTGATACGATTTCTGGTAGTACAACGTGATCTGTTGGAACTTCAAAGTTTGCACGTCTTGCTGCAAGGGCTGATCTGTCTGTTGTGAAAACATCACATGCACCAGCTAGGTAGTTAGTTACAGCTTCTGAACCTGTTTCTACCGGTACAGCTTCATAACTCATGTTGTTAGAACGGAAAAAGTCAGCCAAGTTTAGCTCAGTTGTTGTACCAGTTTGGATACAAACTGTTGCGCCGTCTAACTCAGTCGCTGAGCTTACGCCAAGATCAGCTTTAGCCATAAAGCCCTGACCATCGTAATAGTTCACACCAACGAATTCGAACTTAAGATCAACATCACGGCTAAAAGTCCAAGTTGTATTTCGTGCCAACATGTCAATCTCACCTGAAGCCAACGCTGTAAAACGAGTTTTACCTGTGGTTGGAACAAATTCGATAGCGTCAGAATCGTTAAGAACTGCTGCCGCAACTGCTCGACATACAGCTACGTCAAAGCCTTGCCAAACACCGTTTGCATCAGGCTCTGCAAAACCTGGAACACCAGTTGAAACGCCGCAATTCAATTTGCCACGCGCTTTAACATCATCGAGTGTGCCTGCGAAAGCAGCACCAGCAGTAAGACCAGCTACAGTCACTGCTCCAAGAATAAATGAAGTTTTCATTGTTACCTCTTCCTAAATTTCCCTTTATAAGGGCATTAAAAACATTGACCAGGGGCGTTAACATAACTTGCAATTACCCTGTCAACCAAGTGCGGGGAGTTTGTCCTAAGTGGACCTAAAAGGTCAAGGTCACAAATGGTAATATATTCATAATTTTTAATTTTTTTTATCATTTTGGGGGAAAAGCGTGCTTTTAACTGGATAATTGAAAGAATTCACACCCAATTTTGAAATCATGGTGTTTTTTTTCAGAAGTGGTCATCGCTTCTTCATCACTGCCCCATTGCTCTATCTGCCATTCTTCATCTATCCGTGATGCGGACCACACTTGATCAGCCGTAAATGCTTTTTCAACGAAGGCATAGGCGCCTATCAAACTGCCAGAAATTGTAACAATTTCATGAAAACCAGTGAGCTGAAAGGGTGTCATATTGAAAATTGGGGCTTTTAATTTATGCATTTCATCATCATCTTGATCTATGAACATAACACCAGAAGATACATTCATTCGCACATTCATAGACTTATTTACCCAGTCTAAAAACGGATCCCAAGAATTCTTTTGCCTTTCAACCAACTCAGCCGGACTAGAAGCTCTGTAGTAAAACAGATCAGTTTCACCAAATTCAGACAAAATGTCTGCAACTTCCTTAAATTGTACTGAGACTTTGTCTAAAGCTGAATTGGATAATCTAGTAAAAGGCATTTTTGCAGGAATAACTTCATTATCTTGCTCTTTCCACTCATTTGCTACCCTAGTTGCTAAAGCATTAGACGGTAACAAAAGAGGATTTTTAGCGGGTGTGACGATTGGTCTATCATCTAGCGTCAGCAAAAAGCCAGCTTCATTTTGCTGCACTTCAACGGTTTCCCACGTACGCTTAATCTTCCATTCACTCATTACATTTCCAATCTAAGGACAAAGCATTTGTAAATACTCGTGACGACCCACATAGTCATTCCAAGAAATCTAAAAATGGATCATTAGAGAAGTCTTTACTACTCCACTCAAATGTTTCCCATGTGTGTGCCATATGAGGGGGCAAATCAGCAACTAATTCCAGTGGTTTTTTTGTAATGGGGTGTTCTAGTTTTAAATAACGAGCATGAAGATGTAAATCGTCACTGAGCTCACCTCCAAGTTTAGCCCCCCATCCATCGCCTAAATTTTGCTGGTTCATACTCCCATATTTTTTATCACCAATAATCGGATGACCTAATTCAGCAATATGGGCCCTGAGTTGATGTGTTCGACCTGTTACTGGAACCATTGCCAACCACGAACCGCGTTTAGCAAGTTGTGTCAAAACCATATAGTCAGTTTCTGCATGCTTGGCTGCATCTATCTTTTTTACATCACCCGGATGCACACATCGCATTTTTTCAAAATCTTTGTCAGTGGACTTTACTAGTCCATAGTTAATTGTTCCTAAGCGTGGGGCCGGTACACCCGCTACAGCAGCCCAGTAAATTTTACGTGTCTTCTTCTGCTGAAAAGCATTCGACAAATGCTGAGCAACCTTTCTAGTTCGAGCCAACAGCAAAACGCCCGAAGTTTCTTTATCCAACCGGTGCACCAATCTTGGTTTCTCATCCATTCCAAATTTTAATGCCTCAGTTAGCCCATCTATATGCTTTACTTGCTTACTACCTCCCTGAGTGGCAATTCCTGGAGGTTTATTTAATGCTATGAGATAATCATCGCGGTAAATAACCGTATTCATTATTGCCTTAGCATCATCTGCACTCAGCGGCTTACTAAGTTTTGGATGCCTTGCTTCTAAATTAGTTAACGGTGGAATTCTTACTGCTTGCCCGACCTTTAAACGGCTTGAGGCTTTACAACGACTGCCATCTATTCTCAGCTCACCCTTTCGACACATTTTCTCAATTCGACCCTGAGTAAGCTGCGGGAAACTACGCCTCAACCATCGATCCAACCGCTGATCGTCATCGGATGCCGAAACTTCTAATATTTTAGCACTCATAAAAACTATCCTAACCGAGTTTAATGACGCTCAGACTATTAGGGCAAGATTGAGCACGACTTTGTGTGTTTCAGAGGGAATAATGTCAATATCACATATTTATATCACGTTTTGATCTAAGTTTTTCGAAATAGGTGAGCCTTTTTTTAAGTTCACGCTCAAACCCTCTTTCAACTGGACTATAGAAGACCTCTCCTGATAGTTCCTCTGGAAAAAAGTTTTGCCCAGAAAACGCGTTTTCACTTTCATGGTCATAAATATATCCATCCCCATAGCCATTGTTTTTCATCAGTTCCGTTGGTGCGTTAAGAATGTGTTTTGGTGGCGGAATTGACCCAGTTTTTTTGGCTAATTGTCGAGCGGTACTGAATGCCTCATAAACAGCGTTTGATTTTGGAGCAAGTGCGAGATAGCAAACTGCTCGCGCCAAAGACAAATCACCTTCAGGGCTTCCAAGCCTCTCAAATGACTGCCAGGCCTCGATACATATCGATGATGCATGGAGGTCCGCAAGACCAATATCCTCTGCAGCTATCCTCACTAGACGCCTACAGATGTACGACGGGTCTTCACCACCCTCTAACATTCTAGCCAACCAATAAATAGCTGCGTCTGGATCGGACCCTCTAACAGATTTGTGCAGAGCAGAAATTAGATTATAATGCTCATCGCCTTTTTTATCATAATTCGCCGCTCTTTGCGAAAGTTTGACTTTTAGGTCATGCTCATCAACAGTGCCGTTATCTTTCCAGGAAAAAACCTGCTCCAACAGATTTATCAACGCCCGTCCATCGCCATTGGACATATGGATTAGTCGGGAAATTGCATCGTCTGAAAAAATAGGTGCATTACCCATAAAACCTATAGCACGATCAAAAATCTGTCGTAGGTCTTCAGCGTTAAGTCTTTCTAGAATGATTACATTAGACCGCGATAACAACGCTGAATTCAATTCAAAAGATGGATTTTCAGTTGTTGCACCGATAAGGATAATAGTTCCATTTTCCATATATGGCAGAAAACTATCCTGCTGGGATTTATTAAATCGATGAATTTCATCTACGAATAAGATTGTTTTTGAGCCATTTGAATGCCTAACAGTTGCTGCAGTCAGTAATTTCTTTAGATCTGAAACTCCTGAAAAAATAGCACTTATCTCCTCATAGTGAGCACTAACTTCATTTGCGATTACGCGAGCAAGAGTGGTTTTTCCAACCCCAGGTGGCCCCCAGAAGATTATTGACGATAATTGGCCACTTTTAACCATTGACTTCAGTTGGCCATCAGACGCAAGGATCTTGTCTTGTCCGATTACTTCATCCAAAATCTTTGGTCGAAGTTTTTCTGCGAGGGGGATATTTTTTTGGGAAATATTATCCACCGCGTCTTTCGCGTCTTTTTCAAACAAATCCATCATATTCGGTATCTTATTATGAGTCTCTGGCCATCACGAGAAATAATAAATTGACCAGAGCGACTACTACTTCTTACTAATTCGTCTATTTGTTCAGCGGAAATTATGGTGACCCCGTTAATTTCCTCAATTATATCACCGGCTCTAAAACCTAAACGAGAACCATTTGGCCCAGGCTCTACGATTACTATTCCCTTTACGTCTAACTCTAATCCCATTTCTTGTTGTACTAAAGGATTTATTATTCTCACAATTAAATCTCTGAGTGGGGATGTTTTCGGCAAGCGTTTCAACTTGCTAATTGGATCATTTGGCGCCGACGACAATTGAATCCAAAGATCACGGTTCTGCCCAACAGTTAAGACCGTAAGTTTAGACTGTGATCCAATTCCAGCTACGGTTAAACGATATAGCATCTCTGCTGGACCATTTACTGGAAAGTTATCTACTGAAACCACTACGTCACCTATCGACAACCCCGCTAAACGAAGTGGGCTTTTCTCGTGCAATGCTGAAATCACCATTCCATCAAAACCATCTAATTGGAGCACGTCTGCTAATTCAGGTGTAATTGCTTGACCAAAAACACCTAGCCAGGGCTGTTTAAATTCTTTTACTCCACTTTTTGCTTGGCGCAAAAACTCCCGTACAAAAGCAGCAGGTATTGCAAAACCAATACCATTTGAACCGCCAGATCTTGTTAAAATAGAGGTATTAATTCCAACTAACGATCCATTAATATCAACGAGCGCACCGCCAGAATTACCAGGATTAATTGCTGCATCAGTTTGTAAGTAATAGCCACGGCCAGAACCGTCTGCAGTTCCAGATCGAGCTAAACCAGAGATAATACCACTAGTAACAGTTTGCCCAACTCCAAAAGGATTACCTATTGCCAAAACTAATTCACCAACTTCAATTGCTTCGTCTTGTCTAAGCGGGAGGAAAGGCATATTTGCCGCATTTTCCAAAATTAAGATCGCTAAATCATTTTTTTTATCCGCCAAAGCTACTGAAGCTGTGAACTGCCGCCGATCATTTAGAACTACTCTGATCTCAGAAGCATTCCCTACCACATGATAATTGGATACCACATAGCCATCCTCAGTTAAAATGACCCCAGATCCTAACGAGTTTTGCACTCTTTTTTGAGGGTTTATTCTATTTTGAAAGAATCTTCTGAAAAAGGGATCATTCTGAAAAGGAGACGTGCTTTGATTAACAAGTCTTTTCGCATAAATGTTTACAACTGCTGGTGCAGCACGCTTAACAACCGGTGCAAAACTAAGGCTTATTTCATTAGAATTTAATGGGACACGCGTTTCAGCAAACAATACCAATGGAAACGATAAACTAACAAAAACCCAAACTAGAATGGCATACATTTTAAAGAGCTCTAATTTTTTCTAATATTATATTGAAAAGTTACCCCAAAAAAAACCCCAGCTAGTTAGCTGGGGTCCAATAATCATAAACATATATTTTGTACTAGGCTTCTTCAGCGCTTTCTTCTTCTGCAACCCGCGCTTTATCAGCTGCTCCCTTTGCCGCAACATCTCGATCGACAAATTCAATTATTGCCATTGGCGCCATATCCCCATACCGAAACCCCGCTCTTAGTACTCTTGTATAACCACCTGCGCGCTCATTGTACCGTGGTCCAAGTATATCAAAAAGCTTTGTTACATATTGATCTTCCTTTAGCTGCGAGGCTGCTAAACGCCTTGCGTGTAAATCGCCTCTTTTGGCTAAAGTTATTAATTTCTCAACAATTGGACGCAATTCTTTTGCTTTTGGAAGTGTAGTTTTTATCTGCTCATGCTCTATCAACGAGCCAGCCATATTAGCAAATAAAGCCTTTCGATGCTCATGAGTGCGGTTTAAGCGGCGATAGCCTTTAGAATGACGCATTTATATCTCCTATTTTTTTCTTTGTCTGGCGGCTGGTGCGTGCCAGCCACTCTCCTTGGGGCTTATGCCCTTATTTCCCCAGAACTCTGGGCATTTGGTAATTAGAAGTTATCCTCAAATTTCTTAGCAAGCTCCTCAATGTTGTCTGGAGGCCAGTCTTCCACATCCATTCCAAGATGCAGTCCCATTCCGGACAATACTTCTTTAATTTCGTTCAGAGACTTTCGACCAAAGTTAGGTGTTCTGAGCATTTCAGCCTCAGTCTTTTGAATAAGATCGCCTATATAAACTATATTGTCATTTTTTAGGCAATTCGCAGATCTGACTGAGAGCTCTAGTTCATCAACTTTTTTGAGAAGTAGCGGGTTGAATTCGAGCCCGTCATCATCATCTCCACTGTCTGCAGACTCAGGTTCCTCAAAATTCACGAAAATAGAAAGTTGGTCTTGTAGGATACGCGCTGCAAAAGCGAGAGCATCGTCCGCAGAAATAGACCCATCTGTTTCAACTTTCATCGTAAGCTTATCATAATCTAAAACCTGACCTTCACGAGTAGGTTGAACGTCGTATGAAACCTTTTTTACTGGAGAATAGATTGCATCTATAGGCATAAGACCAATAGGGGCGTCCTCTGGTTTATTTTTCTCAGCTGGAACATAGCCTTTTCCAGTATTCACTGTTAGTTCCATATATAGATCAACGCCATCATCTAAGTGGCAAATCACATGTTCCTTATTTAAAACTTCAATCCCTGCACTATCAGATATGTCAGCTGCAGTAACAACGGCCGGCCCCTTTACGTTTACAGATAAACGCTTAGGCCCCTCTACTTCCATCCTTATATCCACGCCCTTCAAATTCAGAACCATATCAGTAACGTCTTCTCTTACGCCAGTAATGGAAGAAAACTCATGCAAAACATTATCTATTTGCACGCTAGTTATTGCTGCTCCTTGAAGACTGCTCATCAGTACCCGTCGAAGTGCATTGCCAAGAGTTAGACCGAAGCCTCTTTCAAGTGGTTCAGCAATCATAGTCGCTTGTCTAAGCTGATCGTTTCCAGATTTTACTTCTAATTGTGCTGGCTTTATGAGCTCTGCCCAGTTTTTGTGGATCATAAGTCCCTCCATTCTTGCGTTGATTCCATGACCGAAAAATCAAACGCGCCCGAGGTTAAAATGCTGAAAATGAATTTATTAGATAAATTCAAGTTAAATTAAACGCGGCGCCTTTTAGGCGGCCGACAACCATTGTGCGCTATAGGTGTCACATCCCTAATAGATGTAATGTTGAAACCAATAGCTGCTAGTGCTCTTAGTGCACTTTCTCTTCCAGACCCAGGTCCTTGAACCTCGACCTCTAGAGTTTTGACACCATGCTCTTGAGCTTTTTGCCCTGCATCCTCTGCCGCCATTTGAGCGGCATAAGGCGTAGATTTACGAGACCCCTTGAAACCCATTGTGCCGGCTGAGGACCAAGCAATAGCATTACCCTGAACATCAGAGATTAAAATTTTTGTATTATTAAAAGAAGAATTAACGTGAGCAACACCAGCTGCAATATTTTTAATGACCTTCTTCTTGGTTACACGACGTGTTTCACGTGCCATAGCCTAGTCCTCCTATTTCTTCTTGCCAGCAATAGCTTTTGCAGGACCTTTGCGGGTTCTTGCATTAGTGTGAGTGCGCTGACCTCGAACGGGGAGATTACGACGATGACGAAGACCTCTGTAGCAACCTAGATCCATTAATCTCTTTATATTCATTTGCACTTCGCGCCGCAGATCACCCTCAACTGTGAAATTTGCATCTATGTGCTCTCGCATGGCTAGTATCTCTGCGTCCGAGAGTTCATTAATGCGTCTCGATTTATCAATCTTAACAGCATCGCAAATTTCATTCGCTATCGATGATCCAATTCCGGTAATATAAGTAAGAGCTATAGGTACCCGCTTACTCGTCGGGATATTTACGCCGGCTATCCGTGCCATATCTTTCCTTTCGTTGCGGTTCCGTAAAACCAGAACCTTTTTTCACAACGCGAAAACCCTTAAGTTAAGTCGATTCCGCTACCATTTTTAAAAATGGATTTGCTATATATTACAGCTGATTCCTACAAGGAATACGGGTGCCTATTTGCATTTCCGACCTACGTCAAGGCTTTAGTAGGAAAATTTTGTAATAAGAGCAAAATATCATGTTTAACTTAGTACTTTTTTAAGGCTATCACGAACCTCTTCCATGGATAATAAGCCATTTATGGAAACTAAATTTCCTTTGGCAAAGTAATACCCAAGAAGAGGGGATGTCTTCTTATAATACTCCATTAATCGCTGCTTCAAACTTTCCTCATTATCATCCGCCCTACGTTTCACATCGGCGCTACCGCAACTACTACACTTTCCATCCGATGGCCAAGGCTTCGTTTCATCGTGGTAAACTTGACCACAACCACCACAGGTTGACCTTCCTGCTATTCTTTTGATCAATGCTTTATCGTCAACTTGAATTTCAATAACGCTATCTAATTTAATATCACAATCGTTAAGTAGTTTACCCAATGCATCAGCTTGTGCTAGCGTTCGAGGAAACCCATCAAATATGAAGCCTGCACCCTTTTCGCCGTCTAATTTCTCTTTAATCAGGCCTATTACTATTTCATCAGTGACAAGGTCACCTCTCGACATAACATCAGCAACAAGCTTTCCCATTTCAGTTCCGCTATCCTTCGCTTCACGGAGCATATCACCCGTCGACAGCTGGACCATACCAAGAGCTTCTACCAAAAATTGAGCTTGTGTCCCTTTACCGGCACCGGGAGGTCCTAAAAGGATAATATTCATTTACGGGCAGCTCCCCGGCGCCTCTTGCTACGCGATTTTCCCCTAAGTTGTGATTTCTGAATCAAACTTTCATATTGATGAGCAAGCAAATGACTTTGTACCTGTTGGATAGTATCCATAGTTACTGATACCACAATCAACACCGATGTTCCGCCGAAGTAGAAAGGTATCGCAAACTGGCCTCTCAGAATTTCAGGTAGCAAACAAACTCCACCGAGATAACCCGCCCCAAGCACTAGAACTCTGTTTAAAACATACTCCAAGTGCTCAGATGTTTTTTTACCTGGCCTAATACCCGGAATGAAGCCATTTTGATTTTTCAGATTTTCAGCAACATCATCCGGCTTGAAGGATACATTAAAAGTATAAAAATATGTGAAAAATACGATCATCAGAGTAAAAAACGCCAAATACAGGGGCTGACCAGGTCCAAAATATGCGAGAATAGTAGACATTACAGGGCCTGTTTGGGACCCAGAAAACGTACTGACCGTTGTAGGAAGTAGCAGCAATGAGCTAGCAAAAATTGCAGGTATAACACCGGCGGGATTCACTTTTACAGGCAAATGAGAATTCTGGCCTTCCATCACTTTCATCCCAACTTGACGTCTAGGGTATTGAATTAAAACCTTTCGCAAGGCCCGCTCCATGAAGACAACAAATGCAATGGTCGCGATTACCATAACAATTACGCCAATTATTACCGCGGGGCTTAATGCTCCAGATCGACCAGAAGCGAAGAATTGAGCCAATGCTGCTGGAACTTCTGCAATGATGCCAACAAAAATAATCAATGATATTCCATTACCTACTCCGCGAGCTGTAATTTGCTCCCCAAGCCACATCAAAAACATTGTTCCGCCAACTAAAGTAATCAAACACGACAGCCTAAAGAAGAGGCCGGGGTCTGTAACCAAGTCACCACTTTCAAGGCTCACAGCAAGTCCATAGGCCTGCAAGGTAGCTAACGCCACAGTGCCGTATCGCGTATATTGGTTTATTTTTTTTCTACCTTGCTCTCCCTCTTTTTTCAATTGCTCCAAAGAAGGGACCATAGATGTAAGTAACTGCACTATAATCGACGCTGAAATATAAGGCATGATCCCCAGAGCAAAGATACCCATTCTACCGAGGGCACCACCAGTAAACATGGTTAGCATTCCACCAATACCTGATTGCGCTTGCTCCATGAAATCTCTTAAGGCAACACCATCTATTCCTGGGACAGGAATGAAGGTTCCTAAGCGATACACAATCAACAAACCAAGTGTAAATAATATGCGACTGCGAAGTTCCGTGGCCTTACCTAAAGCCGACCAACTTGTATTTGCCGCCATTTGCTCTACTGCAGATACCATTTATTTCTCTCTGTTTAACGACATAGTCCCAGTTACTATTGGCAGTACTTTAAAAAGTGACCGGTAGGATATTCCGGGGCTAGTTTGATGTTTCCGAAGTTAATGTCAAGCTACCCCCTGCCTTCTTTACGGCTTCTATTGCTGATTTAGAAGCTCCAGTAACGGCAATATTAATCTTGGATTTTATCTCACCCTTGGAAAGAACCCTCACTCCATCCAACTTTCGCCTTACTAATCCAGACTCTACTAAAAGATCTTCAGTAATGTCATTTTTGGCGTTAAGCTTGCCAGCCTCGATAAATTTTTCAATTATTCCGAGATTAACAATAGCGTATTTTTTTCTGTTTGGTTTATTAAATCCACGCTTTGGTAGCCTCTGATAAAGAGGCATTTGCCCACCTTCATAACCATTTATAGAAACACCAGAACGAGACTTTTGTCCTTTAATCCCTCTGCCAGCAGTTTTTCCTTTTCCGGACCCTACACCTCTGGCAACGCGTTTCTTTTTCTTAACCGCGCCTTCATTATCTCTTAATTCGTTAAGTTTCATGTCGCTTCTCCTTTTTGCCGGAATTACCTCCCGGTTGCGACGAAAGAGGTAAACACAGCCTTCAATTAATATTACCTAAAGTAATTATACCTTAATAGGCCAGGATATCTAACTGGTTGACAATCTCTGGATTCCTTTAATTTCTTTCCTCAACAATCTCAACTAAATGTGGTATTTTACGTACCATACCTCGAACCGACGGAGTATCCTCGAGCTCACGGGTTTTATGCATTTTATTAAGACCTAAACCTATCAATGTTTGTCGCTGTTTAGCCGGGCGCCTGATAGGAGACCCAATTTGTTTAACAACTATTGTTTTAGCCATTTCAGCCCTCCTTTATGCTTCTACTGCTTCTGTAGTAGGGGCCTCTTCACGACGAAGAATATCTGCAACTTTCTTACCACGTCGCTGGGCAACCATCCTCGGTGAAGCCTCTTTTCTTAGACCATCTAATGTAGCACGGATCATGTTGTAAGGGTTCTGCGACCCGATTGATTTCGCTACCACATCCTGTATGCCCAACATCTCAAATACAGCACGCATTGGACCTCCAGCAATAATACCAGTACCAGTTGGAGCAGTACGCATTACAACTTTCCCGGCGCCATGGCGACCCTCCATATCATGATGCAAGGTCCTACCTTCTCGCAATGGAACACGTATCATGTTCCTTTTGGCTTGCTCAGTTGCTTTTCTTATGGCCTCCGGCACTTCTTTTGCCTTACCTTTACCAAATCCAACCCGACCCTTTTGATCACCAACAACTACCAAAGCTGCGAAACCAAAGCGCTTACCGCCTTTCACAGTTTTTGAAACACGATTAATTGCCACAAGACGATCTGAAAACTCCGGAGCGGCTTCATCGCGACGGCCTTTATTATTGGGTTCTCTTGCCATACTTTAACCTCTCCTTAAAATTTCAGGCCGCCCTCACGGGCAGCATCTGCTAGAGCTTTAATTCCACCATGGAACAAAAAACCACCACGATCAAAATAACATTCTACTACACCAGCTTTCTTTGCACGATCCGCCAGCATTTTTCCGACCTTTGAAGATGCGTCAACATTGTTTTTACCAA